>NZ_LZHH01000125.1 GCF_001690595.1 Gilliamella sp. Choc5-1 | reverse complement strand
GAGTAATGTATGGGGATCTGCCGAATGGTGGGGGACAACAGTTGGAAACGACTGCTAATACCGCATAAAGTTGAGAAACCAAAGTACGGTTCCGCGAGGACGTACGCCATTTGATGAACCCATATGGGATTAGCTAGTTGGTAGGGTAAAGGCTTACCAAGGCGACGATCTCTAGCTGGTCTGAGAGGATGACCAGCCACACTGGAACTGAGACACGGTCCAGACTCCTACGGGAGGCAGCAGTGGGGAATATTGCACAATGGGGGGAACCCTGATGCAGCCATGCCGCGTGTATGAAGAAGGCCTTCGGGTTGTAAAGTACTTTCGGTAGTGAGGAAGTTTTGGGTATGAAAAGTGCCTAGAATTGACGTTAGTTACAGAAGAAGCACCGGCTAACTCCGTGCCAGCAGCCGCGGTAATACGGAGGGTGCGAGCGTTAATCGGAATGACTGGGCGTAAAGGGCATGTAGGCGGATAATTAAGTTAGGTGTGAAATCCCTGGGCTCAACCTAGGAATTGCATTTAAAACTGGTTATCTGGAGTATTGTAGAGGAAGGTAGAATTCCACGTGTAGCGGTGAAATGCGTAGAGATGTGGAGGAATACCGGTGGCGAAGGCGGCCTTCTGGACAGATACTGACGCTGAGATGCGAAAGCGTGGGGAGCAAACAGGATTAGATACCCTGGTAGTCCACGCTGTAAACGATGTCGATTTGGAGTTTGTTGCCTAGAGTGATGGGCTCCGAAGCTAACGCGATAAATCGACCGCCTGGGGAGTACGGCCGCAAGGTTAAAACTCAAATGAATTGACGGGGGCCCGCACAAGCGGTGGAGCATGTGGTTTAATTCGATGCAACGCGAAGAACCTTACCTGGTCTTGACATCCACAGAATCTTGTAGAGATATGAGAGTGCCTTCGGGAACTGTGAGACAGGTGCTGCATGGCTGTCGTCAGCTCGTGTTGTGAAATGTTGGGTTAAGTCCCGCAACGAGCGCAACCCTTATCCTTTGTTGCCATCGATTCGGTCGGGAACTCAAAGGAGACTGCCGTTGATAAAGCGGAGGAAGGTGGGGACGACGTCAAGTCATCATGGCCCTTACGACCAGGGCTACACACGTGCTACAATGGCGTATACAAAGGGAGGCGACCTCGCGAGAGTAAGCGGACCTCATAAAATACGTCTAAGTCCGGATTGGAGTCTGCAACTCGACTCCATGAAGTCGGAATCGCTAGTAATCGTGAATCAGAATGTCACGGTGAATACGTTCCCGGGCCTTGTACACACCGCCCGTCACACCATGGGAGTGGGTTGCACCAGAAGTAGATAGCTTAACCTTCGGGAGGGCGTTTACCACGGTGTGGTTCATGACTGGGGTGAAGTCGTAACAAGGTAACCGTAGGGGAACCTGCGGTTGGATCACCTCCTTACGAAGTGCTCGTAAGTGTTCACACAGATTGTTTGTTTAGAAGAAAGAGTCACTTTATTGGGTCTGTAGCTCAGGTGGTTAGAGCGCACCCCTGATAAGGGTGAGGTCGGTGGTTCAAGTCCACTCAGACCCACCAATTCAATGGAATTGAGCTTACGAGTTTGAGTCGTTGAAGAAGTGAACACAATGGGGCTATAGCTCAGCTGGGAGAGCGCCTGCCTTGCACGCAGGAGGCCAGCGGTTCGATCCCGCTTAGCTCCACCATTAAAGAAGTCTCTTTTAAAATAAATTATTTTTGTATTTACTTGATTTAGTGGTTAAGTGAATAGAAAGATAAAGCTCTTTAACAATTAGGAACAAGCTGAAAGAAACGAGTTCTCGTTTTTACGGAAGGAAGCGATATATAGATATAGGCGACTGGAAGTAAGAAAGAGAAGAAAGCGTAATTAAAACCAAGACAACTGTGAGTTGTAAGGTTAAGAAATTAAGCGTACACGGTGGATGCCTAGGCAATCAGAGGCGAAGAAGGACGTGTTAATCTGCGAAAAGCGACGGTAAGCTGATAAAAAGCGTAATAGCCGTCGATGTCCGAATGGGGAAACCCAGTGTAGGAAACTACACTATCATCTAATGAATTCATAGTTAGATGAGGCGAACCGGGAGAACTGAAACATCTAAGTACCCCGAGGAAAAGAAATCAACCGAGATTCCCTGAGTAGCGGCGAGCGAAAGGGGAGGAGCCCAAGCGGGTAGCATATCGTATTAGTGGAAGCGTCTGGAAAGTCGCACGATAGAGGGTGAAAGTCCCGTACACGAAGGTGTGATATGTGGAAGCTTATAGAGTAGGGCGGGACACGTGATATCCTGTCTGAAGAAGGGGGGACCATCCTCCAAGGCTAAATACTCCTGATTGACCGATAGTGAACTAGTACCGTGAGGGAAAGGCGAAAAGAACCCCGGGAGGGGAGTGAAATAGACCCTGAAACCGTGTACGTACAATCAGTGGGAGCTGTTACCGTTGGG
>NZ_LZHH01000124.1 GCF_001690595.1 Gilliamella sp. Choc5-1 | reverse complement strand
AGCGGATTGTTTTAAGACATTTAATATCACGCATTCATTAAGCAAGAAAGGGTGTCCATATGACAATGCGGTAGCGGAAGCGACATTTAAAACAATTAAAACGGAATTTGTAAAAGGCCAACGTTTCAACTCAACGGCTGAGTTACAACGCGCTTTTTCGGCTTATGCTTATTGGTATAATCATAAACGATTACATTCTTCGTTAGGCTACTTGCCTCCCGTTGAATTTAAAAAACACTTACCCCTTAATTTTTTTGTTTGAAAATGTGTTGCCATTCCAGATTGATTTATCACCAATATAAGGAAATAAATGTAACTCTAACGATTCCCACGTTCTTTTTAAGGTGCTTTCAGTTAGTCCTTTGCCACTTTTAACTTTAAACCAATCAGCGGCTACCTTTTTAAAGGTGCTAGTAATTTCGTCATGCTTACGTTGTTCTTGTTCTGCTTTGTGCTCTTGAGGATCTCACCTTGCTTTATTAATTCTCGCGCTTCATCTCGTTGTTTTCGCGCTTGCTGTAGTGAAACTTCAGGATAACTACCGAAGCTAATTAATGCGCCCTTTTTGGTATATGGACGCGTATACTTAAAACGCCAGATTTTAGAATTATTCGATTTAACTAAGAGATACATACCACCGCCATCAAATAAAGAGTAATCTTTATCTCTTGGTTTGGCGGCTTTTATTTGGGTGTCTGTTAATGGATGTGTTTTCCTTGCCATAATTATTTTAGGTATACGATATATAGGTATATTGCGTCTGTATACCTAAGCATATACCTAAAAATTATGGTTGTAAATGTACCTTACTGATACTTAATGGGCAATAAAATAGACTTTAAGGCTTGTTATTACTGGGTTTGGTGTACTTTATAGGGTTTAAAAGAATGTTACTGATTATTGAATTGGTGGAGCCAAGGGGGATCGAACCCCTGACCTCAACGCTGCCAGCGTTGCGCTCTCCCAGCTGAGCTATGGCCCCAAATAGAATGGGATAAAACCGTGACTAATAATATGCAACTAAACAATAAGTGTCAATCAGTTCAGTACTATTTGTTTGAAAAATAGCCTAATAAAACTCTGCCAATCAATGGCAGAGTTAATATCATTAACGCAATATTGAAGGTTGATCTGCGCCTTCTGCTTCAATTTTAGGTGGCATAAAGTGTTCACGTTTTACGCCCAATTTAAGTGACATATACGCAGCCACATAAATTGATGAAATTGTTCCAAGCACAATACCAACACCTAGTGTTTCAGAAAAGCCTTTTAACATTGAACCACCAAAGATATACAGGATAATAACAACAACAAGTGTTGTGCCTGATGTCATTAATGTTCGATGCAATGTTTGTGTTAACGAGATGTTGATAACATCATAAGGGTCTGCGCGTCGAATCTTTCTAAAATTCTCACGAATTCGGTCGAAGACGACAATAGTATCGTTAAGTGAATAACCAATAATTGATAACATTGCAGCGATGATTGTTAAGTCTAATTCTCGCTCAAATAGTGATAAGTAACCTGCTGTAATGATGACATCATGCGCTAGGGCAACAACGGCACCCGTACCAAATCGCCATTCAAAACGAAAGGCAATATAGATTAAAATACACACTAATGCGGCACAAATTGCCAATATACCATCTTGAGCAAGTTCAGCGCCTACCGTTGGACCAACAAACTCAATACGTTTAATTTGTGCATTGGCATCAATATCTTTATGTATTAAGTTAGAAATTTTTGCACCTAATGCATTATCAATCGTAGATGAAATACTACCATCTTCTTGCTTATCTGAAGGTAATCTAATGATGATATCTTTACTGCTGCCGTAATACTGTACTATCGGTTCATGATAGCCTGCATTGCGTAAGCTGTTACGAAGGTCATCAAGGTTAACCACTTTTGTTACGGTGAGTTCTACTGTCGTACCGCCAGTGAAGTCTTGTCCTAGGTTAAAACCTTTAACAAAAATAACCACAAAAGAGGCTACCACTAATAACATTGAAATAACAAAAGCAATAAAGCCAAATTTTAAAAAGTCGAGGACTCTGCGACCATGATTAAGTTCTCTAACATCATGATTTTCTTTTTTATTAATAATCACAATAAACCTCTAAATTGATAACTTATTAACACGGCGTCCGCCATAAATAAGATTGGCTAATGCACGAGTACCAACAATTGATGTAAACATTGATGTTACAATACCGATGCCTAATGTAATGGCAAAGCCTTTAATTGAGCCTGTACCAACAGCATAAAGAATAACCGCTGTAATTAATGTGGTTAGGTTGGCGTCAAAAATACTGCTCCACGCCCCTGCATACCCTTCATTAATCGCATGTTGTACTCCTCGACCGTTGCTGAGCTCTTCTTTTATCCGTTCATTGATAAGTACATTAGCATCAACAGCCATACCAACGGTTAATACAATACCTGCAATACCTGGCATGCTGAGCGTTGCGCCAGGAAGTAAGGACATAACACCAACAATTAAAATTAAATTAGCAACCAGCGCAAGGCTTGCAAATAGACCAAATAGGCGATACATCACTAACATAAAGATAACTGAAACCGCTAATCCCCAAGCGCAAGATTCTAACCCTTGGGTTATGTTTTCTAGTCCCATTGATGGCCCAACAGTGCGTTCTTCAATAATTTGAATCGGCGCAATTAGAGCTCCTGCTCGCAATAATAACGATAAATTTTTAGCTTCATCAATACTGCCAATACCCGTTACCTGAAAACGGTCACTAAAAATACCTTGAATTGTTGCTACGTTGATAACACGTTCTTGCTTTTCAAGAATTGGTTTGTCGTTTTCATCACGTTTACCCGTGTCTTTATATTCAACAAATAAGGTTGCCATCGCTTTATTAAGATTCTTTTGGGTAAAATTCAACATTTTTTGACCGCCAGAGCCATCAAGCGTAATTGCAACTTCGGGTTGACCATATTGATTAGCACGATATGAAGAATCAGTTATATGATCTCCTGTTAATACAATACGCTTATAAAGTAGTACTGGGCGGCCACTTTCCATATATTGGATTTCAGAACCATAAGGAACACGCATGTCACCATTTAGGATGGCAGGCAAGTTAGGCGTACTTTCTTCATTAACTTGTCTAAATTCAAGTGTTGCTGTTGCTCCTAAAATACGTTTAGCTAATGCGGTGTCTTGTATACCCGGTAATTCAACAACTATGCGATCAGCACCTTGGCGTTGAACTATTGGTTCAGCAACACCCAACTGATTAACACGATTGCGTAAAATTGTCGTGTTTTGTTGTACAGCATCATTTTTGGCTTGTTGTAACCGTTGTTCACTAACATTAATTACAATAGCATTGTCACTTTGAGAAACAACTTTGAAATCTTGTATACCGTTGATCTTAGTGATGGCTTTATTGCGATCTTCAGTATTGTCAAATTGTATTATAATTTGATCATGACGGTCTTTGTTGATTGTTTTATAATTTAATTTACTAGTTGTAAATTCAGATTTTATGTTTTCAATAGATTGTTCAGTGAGCTTACTTAATGCTGTTGTCATATCAACTTCCATTAAGAAATGAACACCACCACGTAAATCAAGCCCTAGTTTCATAGGTTCAGCACCTAACATTGTAAGCCATGCGGGTGTTGCAGGTGCTAAATTTAATGCAACAATATATTCTTCACCTAACGCTTCAGATATAAGCTCTTTTGCTTTAAGCTGTGTATCGTTATCACTCACACGAATTAAAATCGATTTATTTTCATAAACTATTGATTTAAATTTGATATCATTATCAATCAAAATTTCTTTGACTTTATCTTGTGTAGTGACATTGATTTCAGCAGTAGTTGAGCCTGAAATTTGTATAGCAGGATCTTCACCATAAATATTTGGAAGTGCATAAAGTAGGCCGAGGCAAATGACAACGACCAACATAATGTATTTCCACAAAGGATAGCGGTTTAACACGACATATTCTCTTGTAGGATTAGGTAATTAATACAATGAATATAATAGATAAAACTCTATTATAGTGATTTCATTGTTCCTTTTGGTAAAACTGATGTGATAAAGTCACGTTTGATTACAATTTCAGTTGTATCATTTAATTCTAAAGCGATGTAACCATTGTCGTTAACTTTTGACACACGACCAACAATTCCACCACTGGTTAATACTTCATCACCTTTTGAAATTGACGCCATTAAATCACGATGTGCTTTGGCACGTTTTTGTTGTGGACGCATAATCATAAAATAGAAAAATAAACCAAACACAATCAGCATAATCATCGGAAAGTAATCACCACCTAGTTGATTACCATCTGCGGCATAAGCATTAGAGATTAAAAAGTCCATATAGGTCCTCTTGATTTAAATAAAATATTAAAGTTTGGAATTATAACACAATAAATAAGTCTATTATTAACTATTTCTTATCAAAAAGTTTTAGAAAAAATCATATTTAGCATAAAGTAAAGGTTTTAGCATTTTAATTAATATCTATCTGTTAATAACCTAATAAAGGTGAATAAATATTAATTATGTAGTTAAATATTGCGCCATACTAACTAAGTTAAATAACCATTTTGGATAAACTCCGCAAAGCATCGTTAGTAATGCACATAGTACGATAATTAATTCACTAATTCTAATATTAGTCCATTTCAATTTAATTGAAGAGCCAATTATCACTTGATCATCACGACTGATTGGCCTGATATAAAGATTGATAATTAAACGAGCATAAAAGTAAAGTCCTAATGAGCTGCCAATAACAATAGCAGCAACTAACCACCACAATTCAGCTGTTACACCTAATAACACCAGTAAAAATCGCCCAATGAATCCTGCAGTTAGTGGAACACCAGCTAAAGATAAAAAACCTACCCCCATAGCTAATGCTAGAATTGGCTTTCGCCAAAATAGCCCTGATAGGTCGATTTCATTTTCATGATCTTGAAGCTCATTAGAATGAGAATCTAAGCTGATTGCTCCTAAAATACAGATATTAGCTAAAATATATCCAATTAGGTAAACGCCAATGGTTTCTAATGCAAGTACTTGATATTGCACAGCAATGAGAGCTGTTAATAAATAACCAAAATGTGCTATTGATGAATAAGCAAGTAATCGCTTTAAGCTGCTTTGTATTAGCGCTAATAAATTACCCCACAAAATAGAGCAAAAAGCAACAATGACTAAAATAATACGGATGGTTTCATTGTTAACTATAGGCGCTAATAAAAATAGCCTTGCTATAGCACAAAAAACGGCAACTTTTCCGACTGTTGATAATAACAAAGCAACAACTGTTGGCGCACCTTGATAAACATCAGGCAACCAAAGTTGAAATGGAACGAGTGACAACTTAAAACCAATACCCACTAGCATTAAGCAAACACCTATCAATAATAATGTGCTTGGATAAGACATTGTTGAAAGTTGATAACTTAGCCCACTAAAAGTTAGCTCTCCTGTGGTTGCATAATAAAAGGCAATCCCCATCAATAAAAATACACTAGCAACAGCAGATAATATCATATACTTAACGGCTGCTTCTAATGAATGTGTTTGCGTATATTGATAACCAATTAATCCTACAAATGGAATTGATAACAATTCAATTCCAATAAAAAATGCAATCAAATGGCTTGAGTATACGAGTGTTACACCGCCTAATGCCATAAAAAGTAGAATTAAATAAAATAACCCGTGATGAGTTTGTTCTTGTTTAAACCAACGAAAAGAAAAACATGCAACAGCAATGGATATTATTAAAATTAAGCTGGTATAAAGTAATCCGTAGCCATCACAGGTAAATAGCGCTGTGATATGTCGAGCTTTCCATTCATCCATTGAAGATGCATCTATGTTTGAATTATCATCAATATTAGAATTAAAATTATCTGTGATACTTGTTGTACCTGTGTTTATGCTTACATCTGTATTTTGGGTCTCATTTGCATTATTGCTGTTATTATTATCAATACCTATGTTTTCGTTCTCATTTGGTGACTCAACTGATTCAGTAGGCACAGTATCAACAGCTATTGTTTTTTCGCTTGATGGATCAGTATTTTTTGTAGGATCTAAAGCTGGCACCGATATTTGCATATTATCATTACTGATATCAGTAATAACTTGAGTACTAAATGAAATTTTATAACCTACTGTTACAGCGCAGATCAAGGCACAGGTTAATCCACATATGGTTAAAATAGTACAATATTTGGTATTTATTTTTAGAATAAACAATGAGAATAACAAAGCAATGATGGCAAAACTTAATACAAAGATTGGTGATAAAGCTATCATAATTGATTATTCTCCACTCGCTCTGTGGCTATATATTGTTGGGTTTGATTCACGACAGAATAAGACATATCTAAGACCAGTTGAGGATACAAACCAATAAAAATAAGGACAACAAAAATGCTTGATAATAGTAAGAGATCTTTTTTTCTAAGCTTATGTTTTGTTGTATTTTCTTTATCAATAGAGCCATAAAAAATTGGCTGCATACGAACAATAAATGAAATAGATACCAATAATAAGCCAATGACTAATAAAATAGTATAAAAAGAGAAAGTATTATAACTACCAAGTAACATCATATAATTGCCAACAAAATTTGCCGTACCAGGAATACCTAATACAGCCAAAATAAAATATAAAGTAAACGAAGATAGGTAAGGTACTCGCTCTTTAAGCCCTACAAATTGGTTTATATTTCGTGTTGAATAACATTCAACTAATAATCCACTAATTATAAACATACCAACTATTGCTAAATTGATAGCTATCATTTGAATAACAACACCTTGATAAGCAATCATTGAGCCACTATAAATAATTGCTGTAACAAAGCTCATTAATGCAATATGAATATAAGCAATAAGTTTTTTAATATCAGTTTGATTAAATGCCAGTAAAGCTGCATAAACAATAGTAAGTACTGCAAAAACTAACATAACTGGCATAATTATGATTGATGCATTAGGAAATAGCGGTATTACAAAACGTAATAAACCAAATGCAGCTGTGTTAAGTAATAATCCACTAATCATCATTGACCCAGTTGTTGAGGATTCAATATGAGCTTGAATAAGCCAACTATGAAAAGGCACAAAAGGTATGCGTACAATAAAGGCTGCTAAAAAACCTAACATAAGTAAAAATTCAGTATTACTTGAGATAGGTGTTTTAGTTAATATTTGATAATCAAACGTCCAATGTCCTGTTAAGTTCCAATTAATCAAGGCTAATGAAACAATTGAGATTAGCATGAGTAAACTACTTAGTTGGGTGTAAATTAAAAATTTACTAGCACCATTAAAACGCAATTGTGAGCTTGAGTCCCGTCGCCCCCATAAAGAGATTAAAAAATAGATGGGAATTGCCACTGCTTCCCAAAATAAGAACATTAAAAATAAGTCAGTAATGACAAACAGCATTATGATGGCTGATGTCATAAATAATAAGCATAGGTAAAATAAGCCAAGATTATTTAGGTTTTCTTTACTAGAATAGACAATCGTCAATAGCACAATAAATAGGGTTGAGATGATAACAACCATAGATAGACCATCTAAAACAAGATGAAAATGAATACCTAGTAAAGGAATCCATTCTAGATTCACTTCTTTTATCCAATTTTCCCCTCGACTTAATGCATTTACGGCATCTATCCATAATATTATGGTCATTAATAATGTAAGACAAATAGTAATAAATGCCACAATGATTGGTAATTTTGACCAACTAGCTTGTACATTAACGGAAATGACTCCTCGTTGAAAACATACATGGCATAACCAACCAATAAATCCGCCTATTACAGGTAAAAAAACAAGCCATAATAACATGAATGATTACACCTTTATTAAATAAAAATCAGTAACATTAATATGATAATACTACCTATTACCATTGAAACCAAATACCATCGAATTTGCCCATTTTCTAGGTTAACGATAAATGAGTTCACTTTTTTGATTCCTCTCATTATCCAATCATCCCATAAAGCAAGAGGATCTTTTTTCAATAAACGGGCTAAATAGATATAAGGATTAACAAATAGCGTATGCAATAAATAGTTATAATGCCAATCACTATTACATAAACGTAAAAAAAACTTAAACATTGGTGCCTTTAGAACCTCTTGTACCTCGCTATTTGGATGAGCATATAAAATATAGGAGATAAGAAAGCTCAATAATATTACCGCAGCTAATAATAAGCGAAAATACGGTTGACCGTTAGTTTCAAGTTCAGCAATAGGAATAATACCTTGAACAGGTAAAGGGAAATAAATAAATATGGCTGTTGTAAAAACCACTAATATAAAGATTGGGTAATAACTTATCGGTTTAGTTTTAGCGAAATCAAAAATTTTTGGTTTGTGATGAAATACTATAAAAATTAAGCGCCAAATACTTAAACTAGATAGCAAAATACCTAATAATCCTATAGTTCCTGCCATTAATCGCTCTTTCGCCATTAATCCCCAAATAATATCCCCTTTGATATAAAATGATGCTGAAATCCATGGCATAGCACTTAGGGATAACATAATAAACAAAAATATTATATACAGTTTTGGGAATGATTTTATTAAGCCACCAAGTCTATTGATATTTCTTTCACCTTGACAATTTCTGATTAAAATTGCAGATGCAAAAATGAGTAAAGTACTTGTTACAGTATAATTAATTAAACAATTAAGTGATAAATTCCAATTTTGACAGGAAAAGGCATAAAATAAATAACTAATTTGTGCCAAATTGATATAAGTGACTATTCTTTTTATATCATTTTGTACTAAGGCTATTGAGCTGGCAAATAGTACAGTTAATGATGAAATGACAGTCATTATGGATAATGTATCGTTAGACATCATAAATAAATTGCTTAGCCTTAATATCAAATATACACCTGCAAATATGACTGTAGATGATTGCATTAAAGCTACTGCAGGCATTGGTGCTAATGTTGTTTCTGAAAACCATGAATGCATAGGGAATAGTGCTGACTTGCTCATTGCTCCAAGGAATAACATTAACGTTATCCAAAATATAATGTCTGAATCTACCGCCAAGTTATCATGCGCCCTAGTCAAAATATCACCAATGCTTAACGTTTCGGCGGTTTGATACAGTAAAAATATACCAATAATTAAAAAGATATCAGTTAAATGCATAATGATAAATGCCTTTACTGCTGCATAACCATTACGAGCCTGTTTATAGTAAATACCGATAAGCAAGTAAGTGCTTATACTTATACCCTCCCAACCAATTAACATTACAAATAAATTATCAACTAATATTATAGTTAAGATGCTAGCAATTAATAAATTACTGTAAGCGTAAAATGTGTAAATATCGTTTCTTAATGTTAAATAGCAGGCGGCAAAAAAGTAGATTAGAAAACCAAAGAATGAGATTAAAACTAAAAATATTAGTGATAATCCATCTAAGGTTAAAGAAATTGGCACAGTAAAATTATCTACAGAAAACCAATTCCATAATTGTCTAGTGTAAATTAAAGTGGTATCTGGTACTGTGTTTGAACTAAAATCAACACAACAAAATACTGCAATTAATGCAATGATTAGCATAGTAGTAACGCCAATAATCATCACGTTAATTGAGCGGATATACCTCCCAAAGCAAACCAATATTAAAAAAGAGATTATAGGAACAATAATAGTTAAATAAAGTAAATTCATCCTTTCATTTCGCTCAATGAATCAATATTAAAGATTTTTCGACGATAAAATAGTTTCATCATTAATGCAAGACCTACACAAACCTCTGCTAAAGCAGTTATTACCGCTAATATTGCAAGGACTTGCCCATCAGATTGCTGCCAATAGTTACTGGCAGCAAATAATGCGACTATTGCACCATTATTCATAATAATAAGACTAAGTAATAAAAAATAGAAATGTCGTCGGATCATTACTCCTAACAGGCCAATTACAAATAAAATAGAAGATAAAATGAGATAATGCATGAGTGGAATCATATTATTTCTCCGATATAAGCCTGTGCATAAAATGATAAGCAATCACGGCTGCACCCAATAATAAAAATATAGCTAATTCTGCTATCAAAAAATATGCGTATATAGACATTTCATGCATTAGTTCATGAGACTCTTTCAGTTCTAAATAGTTAGTATTTACTACACCATAGATAAGGGCGACTAGTAAAATAAAAGCTAAAATTAGTGGGCCTAACCAGATTTTAGGACTAATACCACGAGTTTTGTTTTCTACATTATCTACACTAATTTTCAAAATTGATGCGATAAGTAAAAATAGAGTTATTGAACCACCAACAAATAATAAGATATATAAAACAGCAGAAAAATATGTGTTGAGTAAAATAAATATTAATGCTGATGCAAAAAGTGAAATAATAAGGTATAAAATTGCTTTATCAATTCGTAAGCTGCTAATCGCTTTTACACTGGCAACGACAGCAATAATTGACGCAATATAAAAAACAGCGATCATTAAATAATCCAATGTATATTTATAATATTATTAGTATATACCCAAATGTTAGCAAGATACAGCATGTAAATATGGTGTGTATCTAAAATTAAAGTTTCCACTAGGTTCTATTGTTCTTTTTAATAGAAAAGCAATAATAGAAGGTATAAAGATGTTATTATAATATAATTGTGATAAAAATAATAATAACAATGCATTATACCTAAAACAATGTTAACAGATACTCACCGAAAAAAGCGACAAATCTTGGATAAATACCATCAAAACCAGTAAGTCACCTAAAAGTTTAAGCCTATTTCCTAAGTAAGCTAATTATTGTTACATTTTTTGGGGAGTAAATATTCCATAGTTATTACAAAGTTGTATGTAAAAGAAAATTATCCATTTATTTTTTAGTTATTTTATGACCAAAATTAATTCCTATTCTTTCAATGAAGTAGTAGGTAAAAATGCTAATTAACAATGTTATCAACATCGATACAAGGCTATTTAATAAAAAGTTTCCACTTTTCATTATTACACCATTTATTAAGAATAAAACAAGGCCATGTATTAAGTATAAACTGTAACTTAATTTTCCTAATGCTATGAAAATTTTTGATTTGAGTAAGCCAAATACACTGTTGTTGTTTGCAATAAGAATAAATATTAATCCTAATGCACTTTGAAATATTAATCCTGTATATCCAAATTGTAATTTAAATACAGTAAAGAGGAAAAAAATAAATATAAATAGTGAGGTAATAGGTGATTTGATAATACTTGATTTTAATGGAATTAAATAGTTATTAACAAATAGGCTTGCTAGCATTCCAAAGAAGAAGGGCAAAAATAATCTAATATCTTTTATTTTGCCGAAATTAAATAAAATAATTGTGATAGTTATTCCCAAAAAAACAAATAAAATTGCTGTTAATCGTGTTCGGGTGAATATACTTAAGATAGGTACACATGCGTAAAATTTCCATTCAATGGCTAATGTCCATAATACGCCAGCAACAACTAATGATGTAGGTATTAATGCCGATATGGTTTTTATATTTGATAGCCCAAATGTTGTCCATGATAAAAAAGCCTGGATTGCTTTTTTAAGTGTGGGAAACTCTGGAATCCCTGTTAAAAAAACCGTGATAAAAACGAGAGTTATTACTGAGTAATATAAAGGAGCGATTCTAAAAAAACGTTTAATAAAAAATTGGATTATATTTATTTTTCCTTTATTTCGAAGCAATTGATCAAAAAATAAGAATCCGGTTATCATGAAGAAAAAACTTACACCTATTCCACCTAAAGATAAAAAACCGATTGCAATTTGTTCATTTAAGTTTTTATCAAAAATTAAAAGTGGGGTATTATTAATCCAACCTCCATCCACAAAAAAATATCGCCATGATAATAATGAATGGGATATAAATACAAAAATAGCAGAGATTCCACGCAAACCGTCGATAGAAGTGTATTTATTATCATCTGTGCTTAAATTATCTTTTATACTTTTGGGTAATAACAATTTAAGTAAAGCAATAAATAAAAATGGACTTAAAATTATTGCTAATAAATCATAAAAATGGATAAAATCTTTCATTAAATTAAACCTTAATGATTTTTAAATCTGTACAAAATGTATAAATACTAAATTTTGATAGAATTGTTCATAATTAGTTAAGCGTAAGTACTTAACTATTTTTTAGTATCGAATATGATACAGGTTTTGGGTATATTATCTATAGGTATAATTAAATTTACTTAGTTAAATAGGATAAAAAAGCCTCATTTTTAAATTTTTTCCTATTCCTAATTAGGTAGATAATTGTGATATATGTTAATAAAATCAGAAAAAATAGCGTACAATGGTGCAATATTAATTATATGATAAATAGCTTGGGAATTTAGTATGGCAGGCAAATTTATTGTCATCGAAGGACTTGAAGGGGCGGGTAAAACGACTGCGATTAATGCCGCTGCCCAAATTTTAAATCAACACAATATTAACGATTTGCAATTTACTAGAGAGCCAGGAGGCACACCGATTGCTGAAGCATTACGCAATATAATTAAAAATGGTTTAGATAACGAACCGTTGACGGATAAGGCCGAATTGTTAATGCTATATGCAGCACGTATTCAACTGATTGATAATATCATAAAACCTGCACTTAAAGCCGGTAAATGGGTGATTGGTGACCGTCATGACCTATCAACACAGGCTTATCAAGGCGGTGGGCGTCGGTTAGATACAACTTTTATAACGACATTAAAACAACAAGTATTGGGTGATTTTAAACCTGATCTTACGTTATATTTAGATGTAGATCCTGAAATTGGCTTAATGCGCGCAAAAGCTAGAGGAAAGCTTGATCGTATTGAACAACAATCACTGCCATTTTTTGAACGAACTCGGCAGCACTATTTGGAACTTGCCAAGCAAGATAAGACTATTATAACCATTGATGCAGCTCAATCAATTGGCAATGTAACCAAACAAATTGAACAAATTTTAACAAAATGGTTAACAAAATAGGTTTAATATTCAATGATCTTAAATGACTATCCTTGGCTTTCACAACCTTATCAGCAATTAGCATCAGGAATTATAAACAAGCGTTCTCATCATGCTTTGCTAATTAATTATGTTCAAGGTAGTGGTGAAAACAAATTTATTTCAAAGCTCGCAAATCGTTTATTATGCCAATGTTCACAGCAATTAGAGGCGTGCTTAAGCTGTCATAGCTGTCAATTGTTTTTAGCTCATCATCATCCCGATTATTATGTAATAACTAATGAACAAGATAAATTGTCAATCGGGATTAATCAAATCCGTAATATATCTAGCAAAGTTTACGAAAAATCCCAACAAGGCGGTAATAAAGTCATTTGGATAAAACATGCTGGTTTAATGACCGAGGCTGCGGCCAATGCATTGCTTAAAACGTTAGAAGAGCCGCCACAAAATACCTATTTTATTTTAAGCGATGAACATAATAGTCAATTATTGCCAACAATTTATAGTCGTTGTTTTTCTTATTTTTTACCTGTTCCGAAATTGGAGCAGTCCATTAAGTGGTTAAAAAAAATACACAATCAGCAATGCAGTGATAATGAGCTTGCTTCGGCGTTATTATTGAGCGAAAATGCACCATTAAGAGCAGCTGTATTATTAGCACCAGAAAAGTGGCAAGAGCGAAAAGCATTTTGTGATCATCTATTAGATGCTATACCACAAAATAATTATTGGCAGTTGGCTAAAACCTTTAATAATGAAGACTTCATTGAACGAATCGTTTGGTTTTGTGCATTACTAAGCGATGCGCTAAAAGCAAAGCAGAAAGTAGGCCGCTTTATTGTTAATCGTGATCAAGTTTCTTTAGTTCGATTACTCGCAACTAAAAGTAATGAAAAACTTTGTGCACTTTATAATTTATGGTTGCAAGCAAGAAATCAGTTATTAACTGTTACTGGATTGAATAAGGAACTTATTATTTATAATGTGCTTGCTCAATCTGAATTAATTAGCGAAACGAAAAGTTAAAAAATTTATAATGGGTTTTGTTAAAAACTTTCAGGAAAGTATACCGTTAAGTAAAAAGGATTGCTGTGAGTTATTTATCTATTGAATTTGGTTTACTCTTTATTGCTTTTTTTGCCTTGTATTGGGGATGCTACCGATCACCTAAAATACAAAATATCCTACTTTTAGTAGCAAGCTATCTGGTTGTTGGTAGTTATAGCTGGCAGTTTTCGCTTATTCTTTTTATTTATACCTGTATGATTTATTTGTTTTCGGTGATGATTGTTGCATCGGAATATCATGCAAAACGATGGCTAGCTTTTGGGATATGTGTATCGGTCTTAAATCTTGCATTGTTTAAATATTTTGATTTCTTTCGTTACGAGTTGCAAGCTCTTCTTGATTTATTGAATGTGTCTGTTTCATTACCAGTTATGACCGTATTAATTCCTATTGGCATTTCATTTTATACATTTCATTCGGTAAGTTACTTAGTTTCAGTAAAAAAGAAAGAGCTTACGGTTGCTAAATTTTGGGATTTTGCGCTATTTTTGTCGTTTTTTCCTAGTGTTATTGCAGGTCCAATTAATCGTGCTAAAGACTTTTTACCGCAAATTAATGTGATTCAGCCTCGTCAAATTTTAGAACCATTTCGTGCATTTACATTAATTATTTTAGCAGTGACTAAGGTTTATTGTTTAGGTGGTTTAATTAGTGAATATTGGGTAACCCCCATATTTGCCAATCCATTAGAATTTAGTGTAATCGATTTATTAGTTGGACTTTATGCTTATGCAATACAAATTTATTTAAATTTTTCAGGTTACACTGATTTAGTTACAGGCATGGCTTTATTGTTAGGGTTTCGTCTACCAATTAATTTTAATTTACCATATTTAGCGTTGAATTTAAGAGACTTTTGGTCACGTTGGCATATTAGTTTATCAAGTTGGATTCGCGACTATATTTATATCCCTCTTGGTGGTAATCGCCGAGGTTTTACTCGAACTCAAATTAATGTCATTTTAGCTATGTTATTATCAGGATTATGGCATGGTGCAGGCCTTAATTTTATTATTTGGGGGGCATGTCACGGTATTGGTATTGTGGCACTTAATATAGGTGATCGCTATTTGGGTAAAAATTGGATAACGCTACGTTCACCAATAGTTGCTCGGTTATTAACATGGCATTATGTTTGTTTTACATGGCTCTTTTTTTATTGTGACAGTATGTCTGATGCATTGGATTATTTGACAGCATTATTGAATAGCTTTTGGATAGAGCCTCAATATGCAGGAGCTTTTTTGGTTATTGCTTTCATCTACTTTGCCTATCCAATATTTAAAAATTTTACTGCGTGGTTTATTATGCAGCTAAGCAAAATACCTCATTCATATTTACCATTGGTATTTATCTTCATTTTGTGGTTAGTAATTTATACAGCACCATCAGGTGTGCCAAACTTTATTTATGCTAATTTTTAATAATACTTAATATGATGATATCTAACAAAACGTTGTCAAAAAATCATAAAAAAAATAAATTGAATTTGAAACAGCAACGCTATAAAGAATTCAATAAAAATACGATTAAAAAAGAGCTTATAAAAAAAAAGAAAACAAAAAGAGCTCATGTTATTGCTAATGCTCCTTTATCCGCTTGTTATATATTTGTAATATTTTTTGTTACTGCCACTACATTAATAGCGATATATTACAAGTCAATATTGGTTTATTGCGAGCAAGCATATCATACTGATTTGTTTAATAGTAACACACTTGCAGTAGAAGAACTTTCAATACAAGAACTTGAAGAAAGCAAAAAATATGAGCAAGATACTCAAGAAGATGTAAATGTACAAATACTATCTTCATTGGCACAACCAATTGATGTTGCACTACCCGTTACTGAAAAGATAACATCTAACTCAGTAGTAACTGAAACTGAAGAGATAAAACCAAATAAAAAAATAGAAGTAGTAACAGGTTCCGAATTACAAATCACTCAAAGGGTAAATATAGAAAGTGGCGAAATAACCTCTGATCTTAAACCACATTCTGAACCTACTAATTATAATAAGTCCAAAACTGAGTTAATATTACAAGATGATCCTAAAAAAATACAAGAGGATACTGAGCAACCCCATGAGCTACTACCTATTATATTAACAAGTAATGATAAAGTGTTATTTGCTGGTGATTCTTTAATGCAAGGTGTAGCCCCATATGTTAAAAAAATGCTTTTCAAGCAATATAAAATAGAAAGCCTTGATTTAAGCAAACAGAGCACAGGGCTTGCTTATCCAAATGCTTTTAATTGGCCAAAAACAATTAATGAAAATTTAATTGCTGACCCTTCAATTAAACTACTTGTTATTTTTATTGGCGCTAATGATCCTTGGGATTTTCCTATTAAAGGCTATGCTAAATACGCTAAATTTAAATCTGCATTGTGGGAAGAACACTATCGTTTGCGTATTGAATCTATTTTAAATAGTGCTATAGAACATGAGGTTCAAGTGCTTTGGCTTGCAGCCCCTTGTATGCGTAAATCAAAATTAAACGATGGAATGGTTTACTTAAATAATTTATATGAATCTGAAATAGAAAAAGTCCAACAACATTTTTTATCAACAAACGAATTATTGGGTTGTACCTACGAAAAATTTAGCAATTTTACAAAAAGTGATAAAGCAAAAATTAAAGTAAGGGTTGATGATGGGATTCATTTTACACCAATTGGCCAGAAGATTTTGGCAAAGGCCATTATGGAGCAAATAATTTATAAAGAATTAGAGGATACCCATAGTGATTAAATTTTTAAAATATATTGCAGTCATAATAGTAATAACAATTACTGTTGGATGTAATGTAGCTGAAAGTAAAACTACTACTGCATCAGCGATAGTTGATTTTGGTGATCCTAATGCAAAACAATTTGCAACACGTTTAAAATCATTAGCGGATAAAAAAAAGGCTAATCAAGTGATTAATATTACTCAATTTGGTGATTCACATTCTGCAGCTGATTTTTTTACTGGCGAATTTAGAACATTAATGCAACAAAAATACGGTAATGCAGGCATTGGTTGGGTAACACCTGTAGCAATAAAAGGGCAAAACCATGCCGCTGTTACATGGCGAACTAAAAACTGGGATGTATTAAGTAGCCGGACTTTAAGTAATTTAGATTTTCCTATGGGTGGCTTCATTGCTAAACCAAGTAAAGATTTGGCCACTATCCAAATTATTCCAAGGACATCTAATAGTAAATATTGGCAAGTTACGTTAACTTTTAAAACACTTAAAAATAACTCAAGTTCGCTCGCAATTTATGATAACAGTGATAAAAAAATTAGTTTTAATTACAAATCAACTCCAAATGTTTGGCAAACAGCTTCGATTGTGTCGAAAATGCCTTTTGTAATAAAAAGTCAAAAAGATATAGAGCTAGGAGGAATTTGGTTAACTCGCTATAAACAATCAGGCGTTATTGTTTCATCGATTGCCACTAATGGTGCTAAACAGACAATTTGGCAGAAATGGGGGAAAAATTGGTTTAAAGAACTAGCCTTATCGCAAAGTGATCTTGTCATTCTTGAATATGGAACAAATGAAAGTTTTGATGAAACATTAGACGCTAGTCAATATAAAAAAAACTTAGTGAATAATATCAGACTGATTCGCAAAACATTACCTAATGCTACCATTTTAATAATGACGCCTCCAGACACTATGGTAAATGGAAATGATATACCCAAATCTTTTGCAAAAATAATGAATATTCAAAAACAAGTCGCTAAATCTGAAAAAACCCTATTTTGGGATTGGCAAGTAGCGATGGGGGGTAAGTTTTCAATTAAACAGTGGCAACAACAAGGGTTTGCCCGTCCAGATTTAGTTCATCAAACCATAAAAGGTTATAAAGAAAGTGCTCGTATTTTTTATGCTGATTTGAACGAATTTATTAGAAAAAATAGCTAAAACTTTTGATTAAAAGGAATACATAAGTCATGGTATCACCAATTATTGTTGCAGTTGATTTTGCGGATCTTAAATTAGCATGGAATTTTATTGATCGAGTCGATCCTAAAGATTGTCGACTTAAAATCGGTAAAGAGCTTTTTACACATGCTGGCCCTGGTTTTATCAAGCAGATTATGCAAAAAGGATTTGATGTCTTTTTAGATCTTAAATTCCATGATATACCTAATACCGTTGCAAAAGCAATTGCAGCTACAGCCGATCTGGGTGTTTGGATGACCAATGTACATGCTAGTGGTGGTTCGCGAATGATGACAGCAGCTAAAGATGCGCTTTATTCATATGGTAAAGATGCGCCAATTTTAATTGCAGTAACTGTATTAACTAGCATGGAATCAACAGATCTTCAAGAAATTGGTATTAATGTATCGCCCTTAGAACAAGCCACTAGATTAGCAATACTAGCTAAAAACTGTGGGCTTGATGGAGTGGTTTGTTCAGCTAAAGAAGTACAAAGTTTTAAAATACGGTTAGGCAGTGATTTTAAATTAGTGACACCAGGCATTAGACCTGCTGGTACTAATCCAGATGATCAGCGTCGAATTATGACTCCTCAGCGAGCTCAAGCTGCAGGCTCTGATTATTTAGTTATTGGACGTCCAGTAACTCAAGCAGAAGATCCCGCTAAAGCGCTACAAACAATTTTAGCAACACTTGAACCAAGTAAGAGTTAAAGACATGATGTCAGAAAATTTACTTGTCTATTCAACCGATAAAGGTCGCATAAAACCTAGTCAATCAGTGGTACCACGCCCTAAAGGGGACGGAATTATTCGAATCCAACGACAAACCTCAGGTCGTAAAGGTAAAGGCGTTTGTGTTATTACGGGATTTGATATGAATGATGCTCAATTATTACAGCTAGCTACCGAATTAAAAAAACGTTGTGGTTGTGGTGGAGCGGTTAAAGATGGTGCTATTGAAATTCAGGGGGATAAACGTGAGTTATTAAAATCCTTGCTAGAAAGTAAAGGATTTAAAGTAAAACTAGCTGGCGGATAATATTATTTCATAAAAATAGCGTCCTTAATAAACTAGACGCTATTTATAATACAATAGATTTTAACTAGATCGATAACTACGCATTTTTTTGCTAATTTCACGGCGTTCTTTAGAGATTTCAGCATTTTTGATAATATAATCATCAACACGATCATCATAATCACTTTTCATATTAGCAATAATGGCTTGAAGTTCTTCATAAGTCATATCTGGTTTAATATATTCACTTAAGTTTTCAAGTAAAAGTACGCGTTTTTGGTTATCACGAATTTTTTTCTCGTTGTCTGATATTTCACGCTTTAATTTATTTAAACGACGTGATAGACGAATATATTCTAATACATCTTGAAATGATGATGCGCTTGCTTTTTCCTTGTCCATCTATAACCCCTTATCTTAAAAAATGGAAAAATAAACTTTTACCAATTATATACTAATAATTTTTTTAGGTCATATTAATTATATTTTTAAACTATAGATGATATTTCTCGTATCCGGCATTTTGTGTTAACTGTTTAAAATTGGATTTTAAACACAGCCCTTTACTTGAAATTTTTTATTTAGGTATTATAGATTTTTGCAAAGTTGATTTACAAAATAAGATAAAAATAAAAACAACTATTAAGAATTGATTCAAAGTATTGTACAATAGCTCCAAATTTGTAAAGAGTGCCAGAATGAGAGAATCATAATGAGCTGGATTGAAAAAATTCTTAGTAAAAATAATATATCGTCAGATCATAAAAAGGCGAATATTCCTGGTGGTGTTTGGACAAAATGTAGTAATTGTGAACAAGTTATCTATCAAGCTGAACTTGATCTTAATTTAGAGGTTTGTCCAAAATGTGACCATCACATGCATATTCCTGCCCGTGTGCGTTTATACCGTTTTTTAGATGAAGGTTCAGATGTCGAAATTGGCACAGACCTTATGCCTAAAGATATCTTAAAATTTAAAGATACTAAAAAATATAAAGATCGCTTAACCGCGGCACAAAAAGATACCCATGAAAAAGAAGCAATGGTTGTCATGAAAGGGACATTGCTTGGCGTACCTGTTGTTGTAGCTTGTTTTGAATTTGCGTTTATTGGTGGTTCAATGTCTTCTGTTGTTGGAGCTTTATTTACACGAGCAGCAGAGCAAGCTATTGAGGATAAATGCCCTTTAATCTGTTTTTCAACAAGCGGTGGTGCGCGAATGCAAGAAGCATTATTTTCATTAATGCAAATGGCAAAAACCAGTGCTATTTTAGCTAAAATGCAAGATGAGGGTTTACCGTATATTTCTGTCATGACCGATCCCACAATGGGGGGAGTATCAGCAAGTTTAGCAATGTTAGGTGATATTAATATAGCTGAACCTAAAGCGTTAATTGGTTTTGCAGGCCCACGAGTGATTCAGCAAACTGTTCGTGAAACGTTGCCAGAAGGGTTTCAACGCAGTGAGTTTTTACTCGAAAAAGGCGCAATTGATATGATCATTCATCGCAAAGAAATGCGACCTAAAATTGCGAGTTTAATAGCTAAACTAATGAACTTACCCGATCCATTTAATAATGTTGCTCTTAACGAGACAGTTTAATCGAGTATGCAAAATAAACAACCAGATGCCGTGTCAGATTTAAATACATGGCTTTGTTATTTAGAGCAATTACACCCGACAACTATCGATTTAGGTTTAGAGCGAGTAACAGCAGTTGCTCAACGCCTTAATTTATTGCAACCAGCGCCTTATATCTTTACTGTTGCTGGCACCAATGGCAAAGGAACTACTTGCCGAACGCTTGAAATGATATTGCTTGAGGCAGGTTTACGAGTTGGTGTTTATAGCTCCCCGCATTTACTCCGTTTTACTGAGCGAGTACGAATTAATAATCAAGAGTCAAGCGAACAAGAAACCGTAAAAGCCTTTGTTGAAATAGAAAAAGCTAGAACTGATATATCACTTACTTATTTTGAATATGCAACGCTTGCCGCGCTTTATCAATTCAGACAAGCAAAATTAGATGTAGTTATATTAGAAGTCGGTCTTGGTGGACGGCTAGATGCAACCAATATTGTTGATGCTGATGTGGCAATCATTACAACTATTGGTATTGATCATGTTGATTATTTAGGTGATACCCGTGAAAGTATCGGGCGAGAAAAAGCAGGTATATTTAAATCTAAAAGTATTGCTGTTGTAGGTGAACCCAATATGCCTGAATCCATTTTAAATGTGGCAAAATTAGTTAATTGTCCGATCTATTTGGTAAATTGTAATTGGCATTATCAACAAGTTAATAACGATTCATGGATATTTCAATCGCCTAAAAAACAGTATAAAAACCTACCTATTGCCCATGTTCCTTTAGCTAATGCAGCAACTGCAGTTGCTGCATTAGGTTATTCATCAATTAAAATAACACAACAGCAAATAGTTAATGGATTAAAAAAGTCTAATTTAACAGGGCGTTTTCAAATCGTTAATACTTCACCACTAGTTATTCTTGATGTAGCACATAACCCACATGCAGCAGCCTATTTAACACAACAATTAGAAAAGCTAAAGGCAGAATATTTACATATAGGTAAAGTTAGATTTGTTGTTGGTATGCTTAAAGATAAAGATATTAAAAGTACCTTAGCCATCTTAAAAGGTGATAAATGGTATTGTGCTTCACTTTATGGTGAACGAGGTTGTAGCGCTGAAGTGTTAAAACAACACTTATTAAATAAAGGTGAACTTAATGTATCAGCATTTGATACGGTTTCTAAAGCTTATCGGCAAGCAATGCACGATGCTAATAAGGATGATATTATCGTGATATGTGGTTCATTTCATACGGTATCTGATGTTTTAGCTGAAACTCAGCATTTAAGTGGAATTAATCATGACGGGCAAACAAAAAATTAATTCAATAAATCAAAATAAAGTAAGAAATCGTCTTGTCGGTTTTGCTACATTATTGCTTATTATCGCAGTAATTGCACCATGGATCATAACCGATAAACCAAATTCACGAATACCAACAACGCCCATATTCCAACCAGAGGATGCCACTCATCAAGAGCAAGCTGTAATATCACCTAATGATGTTGATGATAATAATATTTCCAGCAATGTATCGGAAGTTCCTTATGTACCTGATTCAAATCAAAACACAAGTATATCAGTTTTACCTGATATTATTGATGATGTTGATACAATAATGAAGCCAGCTGCATCTGGACAAGAGACTAAATCTTATATGATCCAACTTACTGCTTTAAAAAATAGACAAAAAATAGAAGAGTTGGTTGCTTTGTTAAAGTTAAATAATTATAGCGTTAGAACATTACCTCAAAATCCAGATCCTAATCAATTAATCAAGTTACAGGTTGGTCCTTATGCTAAAAAAGAGCAAGTAGAACAAGTGCTTATTGACTTAAATAACCTAACAAAATTAAAAGGTATTGTTGTTGCTAATTAATCGCTATTTTATTTTTCGTGTCACAAACGATAATTAAGATAAAATATTTTTATATAAAATTATGAGCTATTATGATGAATTGGGTTGATTTTACAATTATTGGTGTGATTGCGTTTTCTGCATTAATTAGTCTTATACGAGGCTTTGTACGCGAAGCATTATCGCTCATTAGTTGGATTTTAGCTTTTTTTATTTCTAGCCAATTTTATAGATATGTAACTGATTATTTAACTTATTTTGATAGCGAGATGATGCGTATTGCAGTAGCAATTGTTATTCTTTTTGTTGCTACATTATTAGTATGTACTGTTATGTCTTATGTTATTGGTCAATTAATTCAAAAAACAGGCTTATCCGGTATTGATCGTGTATTGGGCACTTGTTTTGGTGTGCTACGAGGAATTTTAATTATTGCGGCAGTTCTTTTTTTGCTTGATACCTTTACGCCGTTATCTCAATCACCGTATTGGATTCAATCTTTGCTAATTCCGCATTTTCATTTTATTATCTGTTGGTTTTTTGATTTTATACAACATTCTTCTTCGTTTTTAGGTCAGTAGATTTGAGGTAACCATAGTATGTGTGGTGTTGTTGGTATTGTAGGATGTAGTGCTGTTAATCAATCTATTTATGATGCATTGACGGTTTTGCAACATCGAGGTCAAGATGCTGCAGGTATTGTAACTATTGATAATCAAAATCGCTTTCGTTTACGTAAGGCAAATGGTTTAGTGAAAGATGTATTTCAAGAGCACCATATGCAGCGGTTGCAAGGCAATTTGGGGATAGGGCATGTTAGGTACCCAACCGCAGGAAGTTCTAGCCCGTCTGAAGCACAACCTTTTTATGTCAATTCGCCTTACGGCATTACGCTTGCTCATAATGGAAACTTAACTAATACTGATCAACTTAGAAATAAAGTGTTTCAGCTTGCAAAACGTCATGTTAATACAAATTCTGACTCAGAGGTTTTACTCAATATTTTTGCTAATGAACTAGATAAGTTTCCTACTTTTCCATTGACTGCTGACAATATTTTTAGCGCAATACATAATGTTCATAGCATCATTAAAGGCGCATATGCTTGTGTTGCAATGATTATTGGTCATGGCCTTGTTGCTTTTCGAGATCCTTATGGAATTCGCCCTTTGGTAATAGGTAAACGAGTACTTGAAAACCAGAAAGTTGAATACATGGTTGCATCTGAAAGTGTTGCCTTAGATATTCTTGATTTTGAGCTGATACGTGATGTTGAACCGGGTGAAGCAATCTATATTACTCAAGATGGGCAATTACATTCTAAGCAATGCTCTGATAATTATAAATATTATCCATGTATTTTTGAATATGTTTATTTTGCAAGACCCGATTCGTTAATTAATGGTGTATCGGTTTATCAATCACGTATTGAAATGGGCAAAAAACTAGGAGAAAAAATAGCTAAAGAATGGCGGAATGTTGATATTGATGTAGTTATCCCTATTCCTGAAACATCTTGTGATGCAGCTCTTGAAATTGCACGTATTTTAAACAAGCCTTATCGACAAGGGTTTGTTAAAAACCGTTACATTGGTCGTACATTTATTATGCCAGGACAAAGTATTCGTAGATTATCAGTAAGAAGAAAACTTAATGCTAATCGTATTGAATTTGAGGGTAAAAATGTACTTTTAGTCGATGATTCCATTGTAAGAGGTACAACTTCAAAAGAAATTCTTGAAATGGTGCGTTCAGTTGGTGCCAAAAAAGTTTACTTAGCGTCAGCTGCACCAGAAATTAGATATCCAAATGTTTATGGTATTGATATGCCTGTTGTCGATGAGCTTATTGCTTATAACCGAACAGTTGATGAAATTGCCCAAGCTATTGGCGCGGATAAACTTATTTTTCAAGATTTATCTGATTTAATTGATTCAATCACAGAACAAAATCCAAATATTCACCATTTGGAGTGTTCTGTTTTTGATGGAATATATATTACTGGTGAAATTGATGATAACTATTTATCATCATTGGAAAAAAAAAGAGGGGAAAGTAAAAAATTCTTGGCTTCTAAAGAGTCAGAAAATTTAGAAATTTACAATGAAGGTCAATAACCTGCTATAATTAAAGAAAAAATAAAAATATAGAGGCCTAAAATACCAAATTTAGGCCTTTTTTACTAATATAAAGTAAGTTTCTTTAGCTCATTGTCTGTATCACTTACCAACACAAATAGAAATACCATTCAAATTCATTCACCACAATATAAAATTAAAAAAATGACATTTATTTTAATTTTATTAAATTATTGAATAATATAAAAAAAACATTATTAAAAATAAAAAAGGTCAAAAAAAAGTAATAAATTATTTTGATATATTACTTTTTTGTAATAGAATCACAAAAATCAAAATACTTTGTAAAGAAAGTTAAAGAAAATTAAAGGTTAAGAATAAATGGATTTTTTAAAATAAGTAGTCATATTGATATTAAATAAAGATTAATTGACATTAGCTATAAATTTTATGTTATGTACTTTGATTGGTGAAATATAAGGAATATTAAGATGAGAAAGGATCTTAATTTAACAATTATCTGCACATTTGTAATCGCTACGTTAGGATTGCAATCTGCCTATGCTAGCGAATCTCAGGTATCGCAAAGCTCTGTAAATAGTAAAAAGGTAATTGAATTAAAAGATGGTTTAAAAGTATGCGAGATGATTAACAACCAACAGCGTAGTCTTTATCAAGTTGCACTTTTAAGTGGTATCTCTGTTTCTGAATTACGGGCAATAAATGTAGGGCGTTTTGATAAAAAGGATTTTGTTGATGTTGGTGAGCGTATAGTTTTGCCAGAAAACTCCCCTTTATTGCCTGTAATTAAGATGCAAGATGACAAAAATGATAAACATGCTAGTTTGCCTCAGTTAGGGTCAGATGATAACTATGATGTAAAAAAAGACAAAGATGCACTTGCAAGTCAAATTGCTTCAACATTACAAACCTTAGCTAGCCAAGATTGGAAGCAATTAACCTCGTCAGATAATGGTGGTTTATCTGGGCAATTAAAAAATAGAGGTAAAGATTACGCAGAAAATTATGTACGTGATAGTGTAAAAAACCAAGTTGTTGAACCGGCTCGTAATCTTGTGCAAGACTTTTTAGGGCGTTTTGGTACAGCTCAGGTGCAATTTGATATAACTGATAAAGGCGAATTTAATAATGTTAATTTGAAGTTATTTAGCCCATGGTATGATACTGAAAACACATTAATATTTAGTCAAATATCATTTCAAGAATATGAACATAATCGCCGAATAGGTAACTTTGGTATTGGTCAGCGTTGGGATGTTGCCGATAAAAAATGGTTAATTGGTTATAACGTATTTCTTGATCATGATTTCCAACGTTCACACAATCGTTTAGGTATTGGTGTTGAAGCATGGACTGATTATATGAAGTTTGCGGCTAACTACTATCACCCTTTATCTGATTGGAAAGATTCTAAGGATTTTGAAGATTATCTAGAGCGAGCAGCAAGAGGATTTGATATTCGATTCCAAGGTTATTTACCACAATATCCGCATTTAGGTGGATCTCTTATGTATGAACAATACTTTGGTGATAAAGTTGCTTTATTTGGTAAAGACAATCTACAAAGAGATCCTAAGGCCATTACGGTAGGTCTTGATTATACACCTGTTCCTCTTTTCACTATTAAAGGCGAGTATAAACTAGGTCAAGATAATAAAAGATCAAGTAAAGCTGAATTAACGATGAACTATCGTATAGGCACGCCATTAAAAGATCAGTTAGATCCAGATATGGTTCAAGCTGCGCGCTCTTTAAAAGGTAGCCGTTATGACTTAGTCGACCGTAATAACTATATTGTTCTTGAATATAAAGAGAAAAAAATGTCTGTCGACTTAGGGCTTGAACAACCCCAATTAATTGAAGGACAAGCTTACCCATTAACTATTAGTGTTCATAACGCTAAAAAATTATCAAGTTTAGTATGGTCAGGTGACATGTTAGAAATTGATGCTAATGGCGGTTTTTTATGTGTAACAGCTGGGGTATGTAATGCTTCATCATGGCTTAATCCTCCTGTTAATACAAGTAATTGGCAAATTGTTGCACCTAGTTATGTTGACCAAAATGGCCAACGCCATCCAGTTAGCACAAATGGTAAATATTCTTTATCAGTATCGGTTACAGATTCGCGTGGTAAATCAGCAACGTCTAATGCAATTATTTTTGAAGTATTGCCAGATCCTGCTATGCGTAAAGTGGGGGTATGGGCAGTTGATGCTTCAGGTAATAAAACCACAATGGCAACACAACAAGCAGATGGTTTGAGTCGAATAACTGTATTAGCAAGCCTTGTTAAACCTAAGATTTATAATGGTGCAATCAACACCGCTCAAGATGTACACGGCTTTAGTGATAGTGAGGTAATGAATAGTGTACCTGACTCATTTGAAGGTTTTGCTGCGCTATGGACAGCAACGAGTAATGGTAGAAATATACCATTAATTGATGGTACTTCTGGTTCGGTTAATCAATGCCCTGGGCAACAGCCTTGCGTTATTGTGAGATCATTCGAAAAAGTTGCTCAAGGCCAAACCGTTTCCTCAAATGCTTCAACTGCTGCAGGTCTAGATATGATTGGTGACAGTTACGTACTTGATGTTGCTTCAAATGTTTCAGGGATGATTAATTTTTCAATCTCGTTAGATAAATATGGTTTAGGAAAATCATTTAATGAAGCATCAATTGATTTTGTTGGTGGTAGTGCAGGTAATATCGAGGTTTGGAATGCTAATGGAGTATTAGTTGCGCAAAGTTCTGGCTCTTTACTTCAATTTGTGCCTGGCGGTCCAAATGAATGGCGGGGAGATAATGAATATTATGTCAAGGCGTTTTCTGTAGACGGCACACCAATTGCTAATCCATTTGTGATTTGGTCATTAGTCGGTTCAAATACAGAGGCTTGCCATGGTGTAGTCACTTCATTACCAAATGATGCTATTAATCATCCTAATGGGCCATGGTTTAACGTCGCTATGGGTGAGAATGCTCACTATACCATAAAAGGTAAAAAGACAGGTAACTACAGTTATGCAACATCAGGCAGTAGTATTGCAGCAGTTGCAGATGCACCAAGCCATTTGGATTTAACTCCACAGTCAGTTTCTGTTCCTGCATGTGCAGGGGATCAAGGATTTAAATTACAAGTTGCAGTTTATAATAAATAAAGGGGGTGATTACCGATTAGTATCGGTAATCTAAAAGGGATACACAACTTGATGTTGTGTTTATGTAAAATACAAAACGTTAGTTTGTAAAAAAATTAGGAAGTTAAACGTGAAAAATCTTACAATTAAAAAGGTTGCATTAGGTTTGTTTTTAGCTGGTTATGCAGCAAGTAGTGCGTTTGCAGCATTAGAAGCAAGTTCTGTAAATGTTATCAAGGGTAACGCACCAGCTATAAAAGCTAATAGCGGGGCGAATGAACATACCATGACCCTTACTGTTACAACTGATCCTACTGGCAATAGTCCTATTTCTTCAGATAATGGTCGTCAAAGAGTTCAAGTTGGTGATTATATTCACATAACTTATGATTTAGTGGATAATGATGGTGATACAGATTCTACTGGGGCGATCAAAAGTACTTTAAAAGTTTATAAAATTGCGCAAGATGGAACACCTACTCAAGTGACAACAGTTCAGGTGCAAGATGATAGTACTGCGTCACAAGGGCACCTTTCTTTTAAAATAACAGATGCGTTTGCAGGTGCTAAAACAATTGGTTATACTCTTCAAGAGAAAACTAGTTACGGTTTACCAGATTATGGTCAATTTTTAATGGTAAGTGATATTTTTTCTTCTACATCCCCTGCCGGCTCTGATAGCGAACCGACACCAACGGGCGATCATGGTCCAGGAGTTACACCAAATCCAAATATCGTGGGACCTATTACGCCAAGTTCGAGATTCGTTGGTATTTTTGGATATGACCGTAATGGTGATTTAGATTTAACGATAAACTACGCTAATACCACAGACCCTGATGTGTATCCTAAATATGGCCAAACCTATGAGGCTTATGCCTGGGCTGGTGATGCCGCCGACCCAGAACATGGAATTAACATAACTGGCGATTTTGCTATCTATGAATGGAATCTAGATGGTACATATGGAACTGTTACAGCTCAAGATAAAGTTAATGGTATAGCACGTGGGCTTACAATTACGCTTGCGAATAATAATGCAGCTAGTATGTACCAACATCCAAGTGTAACTTACAAAGCTGGTGGTCAAGGTTATAAACTTAAGATTACTGCAAAAAACCCATAATTTTAATTTTTTATACGTAGTATAAACCACTCTTCGGAGTGGTTTTTTTATTAAATATAAACTATCACCTGTTATGCTTCATATTATTTCAGCTTTATTATAAAATAATCACAATCTTTATTTTACCTTTATAAATATGATTATTCCTTGGCAAGATCTTGATCCACAAACATTAAATAATCTAATTGAATACTTTGTATTGCGCGAAGGGACTGATTATGGTTTACAAGAAATATCACTACAAGAAAAGGTTAACAATGTTAAATTTCAATTAGCAAATGGAACGGTAGCCATATTTTGGTCCCAATTACATGAAACAATTGATATTAAGCAAATTAAATGATAGCTAAAATGATTGTTTATATATGATTTATTGCGTAACTTTGTTATAGTGTTATTGTTGTAAATAAAATGGAGAGGTAAGCGTAATGATTGGTAAACAACAATCGGATACAACGTTAGAATGGTTTTTATCTCATTGTCATATTCATAAATATCCAGCTAAGAGTACCCTTATACATCAAGGTGAAAAAGCAGAAACTCTCTATTATATTTTAAAAGGTTCCGTAGCGGTATTGATTAAAGACGATGAAGGTAATGAAATGATTTTGTCATATTTAAATCAAAATCAGTTTTTGGGTGAATTAGGTCTTTTTGAAGAAAATACCGAGCGAAGCGCTTGGGTTAAAGCAAAAACAAGTTGTGAAGTGGCCGAGATTTCATACAAAAAATTTAAACAACTTATCCAAGTCAATCCCGATATTTTAATGCGTCTTGCTAGCCAAATGGCAAGCCGATTACAAGTAACATCTGAAAAGGTGAGTAATTTGGCATTTTTAGACGTAGCAGGGCGCATTGCGCAAACGCTTTTAAACCTTGCTAAACAACCTGATGCAATGACACACCCAGATGGTATGCAAATTAAAATTACACGTCAAGAAATAGGGCAGATTGTTGGCTGTTCACGTGAAACCGTTGGACGAATTTTAAAAATGCTTGAAGATCAACATTTGATTTCTGCACATGGTAAAACGATTGTTGTTTATGGCACACGTTAATTGACTGAATAATAAATTGATAAAATGATTGATACAATACGAGATATTGCATGACTCAAGAAAAAAGATGTATTCCAAGTCATGTTGCTATAATTATGGATGGCAATGGTCGTTGGGCGCAGAAACGTAATCAATTGCGTGCTATCGGTCATCAAGCAGGCTTAAAAGCTGTGCGAAAAATTGTTGCTTATGCTGCAAGTTTAAAAATAAAAGTTCTTACTTTATACGCTTTTAGTAGCGAAAACTGGAAACGCCCACCTAACGAGGTTTCAGCCTTAATTTCTCTGTTTATTTATGCGTTAAATCGAGAAATAAAAAAATTGCATAAAAATAATGTTCGTTTGAATATTATAGGTGATATTTCTTACTTTAGTGAGCATTTGCAAAACTTGATTGTTTGCGCTCAAAATTTAACTAAGAATAATTCTGGTCTTGTACTTAATATAGCCGCTAATTATGGTGGTCGTTGGGATATTTTACAATCTGCCAAAAAAATGGCTATGCAATTTAAAAACGGAGAAATCACTTTAGATGAAATGACAGAAGAACATTTTAGCTCGGCAATGAGTATGAGCGAATTTCCTGAAGTTGATTTAGTTATTCGTACTGGTGGTGAATACCGAATCAGTAATTTTTTGTTGTGGCAAATTGCTTATTCTGAACTCTATTTTACTGATACTTTATGGCCTGATTTCGACCAAAATTTATTTGATGAAGCAATTAATATATTTAATACTAGAGAACGACGTTTTGGTGGTATTCATAATAAGGAACTCTCATGTTAATCCATCGTATACTTGCAGCAATAGTACTAATTCCTCTTGTAATAGTGGTGCTTTTTTTTGTTCCATTATCTGTATTTTCTTTAACAGTTATTTTAGTTTGTGGATTAGCAGCGTGGGAGTGGACCCAGTTTTTGAATATTAGTAACAAGTATTTAAAGTCAATATTTGCTCTTTCAATCGTTATTTTATTAAGTTTACTTTATTTTATTCCAAATTCAGTTGAATTAAAAATAAAGCTATATACAGTTATTTTATTTTTATCAGTCATATGGTGGTTAATTGCTCTGTTTTTAGTGGTTAGTTATCCAGTTACGGCTAAATATTGGGGTAATTCAGTTGTTATTAAATTATTGTTTGCTTTTTTTACACTAGTGCCATTTTTTATTGGTATGGTTAAATTAAGATCAATTAACTATAATTCTAATTTTTATACAGGCGCAATTTGGTTGCTTTATGTCTTTATGCTAGTATGGGCAACAGATACGGGGGCTTATTTTGTAGGGAGAGCGTTTGGTAAGCGCAAATTAGCTGCAAAGGTCTCACCAGGTAAAACGTTAGAAGGCTTTATTGGTGGGTTTATTTTTGCAATAGGGCTTAGTGTAATAGTTTATATGATAAACCAGTTTGATATCGCATTTAGCGTATTTTTTATTAGCTCTTTGTTAGCAATTTTAGTTTCAGTATTAGGTGATTTAACTGAAAGTATGTTTAAGCGTGAAGCTGGTATTAAAGATAGCGGTCATTTAATTCCAGGACATGGCGGTATTTTAGATCGTATTGATAGTTTAACTGCAGCTGTTCCTGTTTTTGTTGCTTTGTCTTTTTACTTATTATAAAAGGTAATAGATTTTGTTGTGGTCACTGTTATTATTTATTGTTACCATGGGTATATTAGTTACCATTCATGAGCTTGGACATTTTTGTGCTGCTCGCTTATGTAAGGTCCATGTCGAATGTTTTTCAATAGGGTTTGGTAAAAAACTGTGGTCTCATAAATTTTCAAGTGGAACTGAATTGGTAATTGCTATAATTCCACTTGGTGGTTATGTTAAAATGCTCGACGGTAGGGCAACAGAATTATCAAGTCATAATGAAAAGTTTGCATTTGATAGAAAAAAGATTTGGCAAAAAGCTGTAATTATTGTTGCAGGTCCATTTGCTAATTTTGTATTAGCCTTAATTGCCTATTGGATTATTTTTTTAATGGGGGTAGCGGTTTACCCAGTAAAAATAAAAGATGTAATACCTAACACGCCAGCTGCTACAGCAATAATTCCAGCAGGTGCTGAATTGAAAACTATTGATAATATCAAAATAGAAACATGGAATGATGTTAATTTAGCTTTAATTACAGCAATGGGGAAATCTAATGTAACTTTATCTTATATTGATAATATAGATAGTAGTGTTCAAAAAGAAGTTAAAAAAAGTATCGATATTAACAGTTGGCATTTTGATATAGAAAAAAAATCGGCTATTACTGCATTTGGATTTGTGCCTAAGGAGCAGGAAATTTATCCAATTGTGAGTAAAATTGTATCAAAATCGGCTGCAGAGCAAGCTGGTTTACGTGTTGGCGATAAAATTATTGGTTATAATGAGCAACCATATGTAGATTGGAACGATTTTTCCAATACCATTAAAAAAGCTCAAACAATGACGTTACAGATTAATCGAGAAAATAAAGATATTTATCTTAAACTTGTGCCAACTATTGGTATAGATGGAAAAGGCGTTGCTGGTTTGTATCCCACAACCGATACAAAAGTTGTGCAGTATGGTTTTTTAGAAGGTTTTAATAAAGGTATGGCGCAAACAGTGTTAACCACAAAGTTAACTGTTCGTTCGCTTTATCAACTAGTAACAGGTGTTATTGGCTTACAACATTTATCAGGGCCAATAACAATAGCAAAAAGCGCAGGACAAACGGCAAGTTATGGTATTACCCCTTACTTATACTTTTTAGCTTTTATTAGTATAAGTTTAGGTGTTATCAATCTTGTTCCATTACCTATATTAGACGGAGGACACCTTGCTTTTTTATTATTTGAAAAGATAAGAGGTGAAGCTTTATCAAATAAATCACAAGAGCGTTTTTTTCGTATTGGATTTGTTTTATTAATGGTAATAATGGGAATTGCGCTATTTAATGATATTTTACGATTGTGATGGGATGAGGTTATAAAACATTTACGATGAAAATAAATAAATTACTAATAGCATCTTTGCTGTTCAGTGCTACAGCTGTATATAGTTCCAATGCATTTTGTATTGATGATTTTGTAGTAAAAGATATTGAATTTGAAGGTTTACAGCGTGTCACTCTTGGAGCTGCATTACTTGAAATGCCAATCCAAGTTGGTGACTATGTTAATGAAGCTGATTTAGGCCGTATCATCAAATCACTTTATTCTAGCGGTAATTTTGATAATATTACCGTTTCTCGTGATGGGAATAGGCTAATTATTCATGTTGAAGAACGCCCCACTATTGCAAGTATAACGTTTTCTGGTAATAAATCAGTTAAAGATGACATGCTTAAGAAAAATTTAGATAGTTCTGGTATTCGTGAAGGCGAAGCGTTAGATCGCACTATGCTTTCAGGCATAGAAAAGGGCTTAGAAGATTTTTATTATAGTGTTGGTAAATACAACGCTCAAATTAAAGCTGTTGTAACTCCTTTATCCCGTAATCGTGTTGATTTAAAATTAGTTGTGGCAGAAGGGAAATCGGCATTAATTGATCAAATTAATATTGTTGGCGCTAAAGCTTATTCGTCGGAAGAACTTATTTCGCGCTTTACTTTGCGTGATGAGGTACCTTGGTGGAACATACTTGGCGATCGTAAATACCAAAAACAAAAATTAGCTTCTGATCTAGATGAATTACAAAGCTTTTATTTAAACCGTGGTTATGCTCGTTTTAATATAGAGTCAACACAAGTTAGCTTAACGCCAGATAAAAAAGGTATTTATGTTACAATCAATATTCATGAAGGCGAACAGTATAAATTATCTCAACTTGAATTGATGGGTAATTTTGCAGGTCATAAAGATGCGATAGCCAAAATTGCTAATGAAAAAGTATCAATTGGTGAGCTTTATAACGGTAAAAAAATTACCGAAATTGAAGATAATGTTAAGCGCTTGCTAGCTAATTTTGGTTATGCATATCCTAGAGTATCAATTCAACCTGAAATGGATGATACAGAACATACTGTTAAGTTAGTTGTTTTTGTTGATGCTGGTGAACGCTTTTATGTTCGTAATATTAAAATAGTCGGTAATACCGTAACAAGCGAAAGCGTAATCCGCCGTGAACTTCGACAAATGGAGGGATCTTGGTTAAGTAATGGATTAGTTGAGTTAGGTAAAGAACGTTTAAGTCGACTAGGTTTTTTTGATACAGTTGAAGCAAATACTGAACGAGTAGCTGGATTTGATGATCAAGTTGATATTATTTATAAAGTTGCTGAACGTAATACAGGTAGTATCAAATTTGGTGTTGGTATAGGCTCTGATAGTGGTGTTAGTTTTAATGCAGGTATTTCTCAAGACAACTGGTTAGGTACAGGCAATAGTGTTTCATTTGATGTTAACACTACAGATACTGATAAAACTGCATCTGTTTCTATCGTTGATCCTTATTTTACCGTTGATGGTGTAAGTCTAGGTGGCAGTATTTATTATAATACCTATAAAAATGACGATAAAGATGATGAGTCAGAATATTCAAGTAAAACTTGGGGGGCATCGGCTAATTTAGGATTCCCAATTAGTGAAAATAATTTTGTTCGTTTTGGAACTGAATATGCCAACCATAAGTTATCCGATATGCAAGCGCAATACGGCATGTGGCGTTATTTTAACTCTATGGGTGAAAACCTTAAAGATAAAAATTCTGTTTCTTTTAAGACGGATGATTTATTATTAAATGCTTATTGGACATATAACTCTTTAGACCGTGGATTTTTTCCTACTGATGGACTTAAAATGACTACGAGTGCTAAAGTTTCAGTTCCTGTGTTTGATAATCGATTCTATAAATTAGTTTCAGATCTATCTTACTATTATCCTATTGATAATGACCATAACTGGGTTTTCTTAACTCGTGCTCGATTAGGTTATGGAGGTGGTTTCGGTGGTAAAGAGTTGCCTTTTTACGAAAACTTTTATGCGGGTGGGGCATCAGTGTTACGTGGGTTTAAATCAAATACTGTTGGTCCTAAAGCTGTATACCTTAATAAAAGAGGCGTTTGTGATAGCTTAGATAACACATTAGGATGTACAAAATCAAAAGATGCGGTAGGTGGTAATGCAATAGCCTTTGCAAGTACAGAGCTGATTGTTCCAACGCCATTTGCTAGTGAGAAATATGCTGATAATATCAGAACATCACTGTTTTTTGATGCAGGTACTGTATGGGATACTAAATGGAATTTGAAAGGTAATAATATTCCTGATTATAGTTCTCCATCAGATATTAGAATGTCCACTGGGCTTGCTGTACAATGGATGTCGCCATTAGGTCCTTTGGTCTTTTCTTACGCTCAACCACTTAAAAAGTATAATGGTGATTCAGCGCAACAATTCCAATTTAATATAGGCTCTACATGGTAATTCCATGTTATAAATAAAAATAAATAGGTGATTAAAGTGAAAAAAATTATATCTGTTCTTGGCGTTAGTCTAGCATTGCTTTTTTCAAGTTTTGCAAATGCTGAAGTGAAAATTGGAGTAGTTGATGTTATGTCAGTATTACAACGCATGCCTCAACGAGAATCTGTCGCTAAAGCATTAGATAGTGAATTTGAAGCGAGAGCTAAGTCGTTACAAGCTGATGAAAAAAGGGCTAGTGAAGCGGCTGCCCGTCTAAAAAAAGATGGTTTAACATTATCTTCTTCTGAAAAAAGTAAATTAAATAAGACAATTTCTGATTTTGAAAATAAAGCTAAGGCATTTTCTGCAGATTATCAGAAACGCCAAAAAGAAGAATTTGGCAAATTATTAACTAAAATCCAAGAAGCTGTAAAAGATATTGTTGAAACAGAAAAATACGATATTATCTTAAATGCTGAAACAGTACTATCTGCTTCAGATGCAGTTAATATTTCAGATAACGTACTGGAACAGGTTAAAAAATAATGTTTTCCTTTCGTTTAGAGCAGTTGGCTAAGCAACTAGATGCTAAGTTACATGGTGATGGTGATTTAACCATCACAGGTATAGCATCGATGAAAAGTGCAGTATCAGGGCAAGTTACTTTTTTGTCTGACAAAAAATTACAAAATCATTTATTAGAATGCAAAGCATCTGCTGTAGTTTTAACAGAAGAGAGCCTTAAACATTGGCATGGTGCGGCACTTATTGTAAAGGATCCATATCTTGCCTACGCAAAATTAGCCCAGTTTCTTGATAGCACACCAAATCCAGCTAAAGATATAGCTCCTTCATCAGTAATTGATCCAACAGCACAATTGGGTGAAAATGTTTCAGTAGGTGCTAATGCAGTTATCGAAAGTGGCGTCGTATTAGGCGATAATTGTATTATTGGCGCTGGTTGTTTTGTTGGTAAAAATACAACAATTGGTGCCGGTACAAAATTATGGGCTAATGTCTCTATTTACCATAATTGTATTATTGGTGAAAATTGTTTAATTCAATCTGGAACCGTAATTGGTGCAGATGGATTTGGTTATGCTAATGATAAAGGTAAGTGGATTAAAATTCCTCAATTAGGTCGTGTTGTTATAGGTAATAATGTCGAAATTGGGGCATCAACAACAATTGATCGTGGTGCTCTTGATGATACTATTATTGGGAATGGCGTTATTATTGATAATCAATGTCAGATTGCTCATAACGATATTATTGGTGATCATACCGCTGTTGCTGGTGGCGTTATTATGGCGGGAAGCTTAACTATTGGCCGTCATTGCTTAATTGGTGGTGCTAGTGTTATAAATGGGCATATGGAAATATGTGATAAAGTTACTGTAACTGGTATGGGAATGGTGATGCGTCCAATTACACAGCCAGGCGTTTATTCATCAGGTATTCCATTGCAGGAAAATAAAGTATGGCGAAAAACAGCGTCATTAGTTTTACATATTGATGAAATGAATAAACGTTTAAAGGCACTTGAGAAGAAACAATTAAATGTCTCGACGTAAAGGATTGTGGTCGGTATAATGCATGCCTATTTTTTAATTTTTTAGCTCAGTTATCGTTTTTATATAATTATGGGCAGATAATATACAATAATTTCGAGGTATAAAGATGCAAGTTTCGGTAGAAACAACACAAGGGTTAGGTCGACGTTTATCAATTACAATTGAATCAGAAAGCATTCAAAAAGCGGTTGATAAAGAGCTTATTAATACTGCCAAAAAAGTGCGTATTGATGGTTTTCGTAAAGGAAAAGTTCCTTTAAAAATTGTTGAGCAACGTTATGGTGCTTCTATTTTGCAAGATGCATTAAGTGACTTAATGCAGCGGAATTTTATTGAAGCAATTATTCAAGAAAAGTTAAACCCAGCGGGTGCCCCAACTTATATTCCTCAAGAATATAAAAATGGTGAAGATTATACTTTTACTGTTGAATTTGAAGTCTATCCAGAAATCAAAGTTGAAAATTTAGATAAAATTGAAGTTGAAAAACCTGTTGCCGAAGTTACAGATGCTGATGTTGAAACAATGATCGAGACTTTACGTAAACAACAAGGTATTTGGAAAATCGTTGATCAAGCTGCGAAAGAACAAAATCGTGTAACATTAGATTTTTTAGGAAAAGTTGATGGTGTTGAATTTGAAGGCGGTAAAGCAGACGATTTTGCACTAGTGTTAGGCCAGGGTCGAATGATTCCGGGATTTGAAGATGCAATTATTGGTCATAAAGTAGGTGATCAATTTGATATTAATGTGACTTTCCCAGAAGATTATCATGCTGAAAATTTAAAAGGTAAACCAGCTATATTTGCGGCAACACTTAAAAAAGTCGAAGAGCTTCAATTGCCAGAGCTTACTGAAGAAGTTATTAAACGTTTTGGTATTGCTGATGGTACGATTGAAAGTCTACGAACTGAAGTCCGTAAGAATATGGCAAGAGAGCTTAATGCAACAATCCGTAATAAAATTAAAGTACAAGCAATTGATGGTTTAGTTAAAAATAATCAAATTGATATACCTAATGCACTAATTGACCGTGAAGTTGACGTATTACGCCAACAAGCAGTATCTCGTTTTGGCGGTAATGTAAAACAAAATATAGCGTTGCCAAAAGAATTATTTGAAGCTGAAGCTAAAAAACGTGTTGCTACAGGCTTATTATTTAGTGAAATAATTAAAAGTAATAAATTAACTGCAGACGAATCGCGTGTTCAAGCATTAATTGATGAAATTGCGACTGCATATGAAGATCCAAAAGAAGTTTCAGAATATTATCATAAAGATAAAAAAGCGATGGAGAATATTCGAGCTGTTGCATTAGAAGATCAAGTTGTCGATCTATTATTAGCTAACGCAAAAGTAACAGAAAAGAATTATTTATTTTCTGAATTAATGAACCAGCAAATAGCCTAATTCATTTGCTTTTCTATTTAATTTTAAAAAATTACTTTAAAGCCCAAATAAGGATTGTCTGTTTGGGCTATTTTATTTAATTAGGAGATAAAAATGCCTTTAGAATCATATATGGGTGTTATTCCAATGGTTGTTGAGCAAAGCTCTCGTGGTGAACGAGCTTACGATATTTACTCACGATTATTAAAAGAACGAGTTATATTTTTGACTGGTCAAGTTGAAGATAATATGGCAAATCTTATTATTGCTCAAATGCTATTTCTAGAAGCGGAAAATCCTGATAAAGATATCTATTTGTATATTAATTCACCTGGTGGTGTTGTGACAGCAGGCATGGCTATTTATGACACAATGCAATTTATAAAACCTGATGTTAGTACAATTTGTTTAGGTCAAGCGTGTTCAATGGGTTCATTGCTTTTAACAGCTGGTGCTAAAGGTAAACGTTATTGCTTACCTAATGCGCGAGTAATGATTCATCAACCGTTAGGTGGTTTCCAAGGTCAGGCTTCAGATATCCAAATACATGCACAAGAAATTTTGCAGGTAAAACATCGTTTAAATAATATTTTAGCAATGCACACCGGTCAAGATATCAGTGTGATTGAAAAAGATACCGACCGTGATAATTTTATGTCAGCTGATAAAGCGGTTGAATATGGTTTAGTCGATGCCATATATAGTAAACGATCTTAATTTTGGATAGGTGGTAAAAGTGAATAAAAAAAGTTCAGAAAAATTACTCTATTGTACTTTTTGTGGTAAAAGTGAGCATGAAATTCGTAAACTTATTGCTGGCCCGTCATCTATTTATATTTGTAATGAATGTATAAGACTATGTAATGACATCTTAAAAGAAGAGACAAAAAGTTTTCGCTCTCATGAAGAGTTTATTAGTAAACCGTTACCGACTCCACACGAAATTAGAGAGCATCTTGATGAATATGTAATTGGTCAAGAACGAGCAAAAAAAGTTTTGTCTGTGGCTGTTTATAATCATTACAAACGATTACGGAGTTATGCGAGCCACAGTGATGTTGAATTGAGCAAAAGTAATATTTTGCTTATAGGACCTACAGGTAGCGGTAAAACATTATTAGCTGAAACATTAGCTCGTTTTTTAGATGTGCCTTTTGCAATGGCAGACGCTACAACATTAACTGAAGCTGGTTATGTCGGTGAAGATGTTGAAAATATTATTCAAAAGCTATTACAGAATTGTGATTATGATATTGAAAAAGCACAAAGAGGCATTATTTACGTTGATGAAATTGATAAAATTTCACGAAAATCAGATAATCCATCTATCACTAGAGATGTATCAGGTGAAGGAGTGCAACAGGCTTTATTGAAAATTATTGAAGGGACTATTACTTCAGTTCCGCCAAAAGGTGGACGTAAACATCCTCAACAAGAATTTTTACAAGTTGATACATCAAAAATACTGTTTATTTGTGGCGGTGCATTTAGTGGTTTGGATAAAGTTATCGAAAATCGCGTATCAACTAACACGGGAATAGGCTTTGGTGCTGATGTAAAAAGTACCAAAAATAAAGTTTCCGAATCTGAATTATTAGCACAAATTGAGGTCGAAGACTTAGTCAAGTTCGGTTTAATTCCTGAATTTATAGGTAGATTACCCGTTATTGGTACATTGTCTGAACTAGATAAAAATGCCTTAATTAGTATTTTAACTGAGCCTAAAAATGCGTTGACTAAACAATTTCAAACTTTAATTAAGTTAGATAATGTTGAACTTGAGTTTACTAAAGAGGCATTGGATGCTATTGCTGTAAAAGCAATGCAAAGAAAAACAGGAGCGCGAGGGTTACGTTCAATTGTGGAAAATATATTATTAGACACCATGTATGATTTACCATCAATGACCACTATTAAAAAAGTGATTGTAGATAAAGAAACAGTTGAACGATCTCAATCGCCTAAATTAGTATCTCTTGAAAATACTGAACTTTCTGCTTAAATACAAGCTTGCCATCATAAACATGATGGCAACAACGATAATCCCAACTATTATTAGAGTAAAGTTCTCATAAATATTGCCAATCTGTTCTTGAAATAATATATTTTAAAATCCAAAAGATAGGCTTGAATATCTAAAAATAACCCCAATATTGAACAAATGGATTTATGCTACATAAGAGAGAATGAAATGAAAATGAAACAAACTAAACACATGACTATGCCTATTTTACCATTGCGTGATGTTGTTGTATTTCCACATATGGTAATCCCTCTCTTTGTGGGTAGAAGTAAATCAATACGTTGCCTAGAAAAAGCAATGGAAATGGATAAGCTGGTTCTTCTTGTAACTCAAAAAAATCCTTCTTTAGATGATCCTGATATAGATGATTTATATGAAGTTGGAACAGTGGCTAATGTTTTACAGCTACTTCAATTACCTGATGGAACAGTAAAGGTCCTAGTTGAAGGGGTTGAACGAGCTGAAATGGTTGATGTAGTTGAACAAGATAGCGATGAATTTTTTATCGCCGAAGTTAGACCATTAAACGAAGTAAAAAAAACTAATAATATAAGTGAAGCTATGATTCGCTTAACTTTATCTAATTTTGATGAATACTCAAAGCTTAACAAAAAAGTAACTCAGGAAGTTGTCGATTCTATCCATTTACTAAAGGAACCATCTCATATAGCTGATTCTATTGCGGCTACACTATTTTTAAAAGTCGAACAAAAACAAGATATTTTAGTAACAGCTAATCTTGTAAAACGGTTTGAGTTGCTTATTTCCTTGATGGAATCTGAAATTGATTTACTACAAGTCGAGAAAAATATACGGCAACGTGTTAAACAGCAAATGGAAAAAGCTCAAAAAGAGTATTATCTCAACGAGCAAATTAAAGCTATTCATAAAGAGTTAGGTGATATAGATAATAAACCTGATGAATATGAAGAGTTAAAAGAAAAGATTTCCAAAGCTAAAATGTCAAAAGAGGCTACAGACAAAGCATTATCTGAACTGAATAAACTAAAAATGATGCCAGCAATGTCAGCTGAAGCGACTGTTGTTCGAAGTTATATCGATTGGATGATTCAAGTTCCTTGGCATAAACGTAGTAAAGTTAAAAACAATATTGAAGACGCACAAAAAGTTTTAGATAAAGATCATTATGGCCTTGAACGTGTAAAAGATAGAATTTTAGAATATTTAGCGGTTCAAGGCCGTGTTAATAAAGTTAAAGGTCCTATTTTATGTTTAGTTGGACCTCCTGGAGTGGGTAAAACGTCGCTAGGCCAATCCATAGCTAAAGCAACAGGACGGCAGTATATTCGAATGGCTTTAGGTGGAGTGCGTGATGAGGCTGAGATTCGTGGACATAGACGGACTTATATTGGTTCAATGCCGGGGAAATTAATTCAACGAATGACAAAAGTAGGTGTTAAAAACCCATTATTTTTATTAGATGAAATTGATAAGATGGCATCGGATATGCGAGGAGACCCCGCATCGGCATTATTAGAAGTACTTGATCCAGAACAAAATAATTCTTTTAGCGACCATTATTTAGAAGTTGATTATGATTTATCAGATGTAATGTTTGTTGCAACTGCTAACTCTATGAATATTCCTGCTCCATTATTAGATAGAATGGAAGTTATTCGTCTTTCTGGTTATACCGAAGATGAAAAGGTGAATATAGCTAAGCAACATTTGATTACTAAGCAGATGGAAAATAATGGTTTAAAGTCAAAAGAAATTAGTATTGATGATTCAGCTATTATTGGTATCATTCGTTACTATACTCGAGAAGCAGGTGTACGAAGTTTAGAACGAGAGATTGCAAAAATTTGCCGTAAAGTTGTTAAAAAATTAGTGTTAGATAGCAAATTGAAAAAAGTCACTGTGACACAAGATAACTTAAAAGATTTCTTGGGAGTGCAGCGTTTTGATTATGGAAAAACAGATAACGAAAATCGAATTGGTCAAGTTGTTGGCCTTGCTTGGACAGAAGTTGGTGGAGACTTACTTACTATTGAATCAGTAAGTGTATTAGGTAAAGGAAAATTAACCTATACAGGTTCATTAGGTGATGTTATGCAAGAATCAATTCAAACGGCATTGACAGTTGTTCGATCTCGTGCTGAAAAATTGGGTATTAATAGTGATTTTTATGAAAAACGTGATATTCATGTGCATGTACCAGATGGTGCAACGCCCAAAGATGGGCCTAGTGCAGGTATTGCAATGTGTACTTCATTAATTTCAACATTAACGGGTAATCCTGTTCGTTCTGATGTTGCAATGACAGGTGAAATAACATTACGTGGCGAAGTCTTACCTATTGGTGGATTAAAAGAGAAGTTATTAGCAGCACATCGAGGTGGAATTAAAACGGTATTAATTCCAATGGATAATGTTAAAGACTTAGAGGAAATTCCAGATAACGTCAAATCTGAAATTGATATACATCCAGTGAAATGGATTGATGATGTGCTTACAGTTGCGTTACAAAACAATCCATTTGGTATTGAACCAATAAGTGAAAAAATGACATTAAAACGACCAACTAAAAAATCTATAAAGAAGTTAAAAAGTAATGTTGATAATCCTACTAGCTTAAATTAATTATTTTTAAATTAGAAAAAGATCAACTTTAGATCAACTTTAAGTTTAGTAGATCAAACTTAATCTGACAGACACATATTACTCATCGGCTTTCATTTTAACAAAATGCGTGTCCGATGAGCAAAATAAATTCTCCAATTGCTTTTCCTTAACCAACCCTTTTGCATCATTCCATGTTTTCCATGGTGTCTTCCCATAACAATATTTTCCTGAATGCGCTCTTTCTCGATTGTAAAATTCAAACCATTGCTCAATATCGTTTTGTATTTCACTCAATTGCGTGTAAATCTTACGTCGAAATAAAATATCATAACATTCTGTTTTCATCGTCTTATGGAATCGCTCACAAATACCGTTAGTTTGTGGGCTGTAGGCTTTGGTCTTGGTGTGTTCAATATCTTCTAGATTAAGATAAAGCTCATAAGCATGGCTCTCCTTATGGCCATTATATTCCGTACCTCGGTCTCTAAGAATGCGTAACAGCGGCACTTGTTCGCTGTCAAAGAAAGGAAGCACTTTATCATTGAGCATATCGGCAGCAATCAGGCTGTTTTTCTCGGTATAGACTTTAGCAAAAGCGAGTCTGGAATAGGTATCAATAAATGTTTGTTGGTATATTTTCCCTATGCCTTTAATGTGCCCTACATAATAGGTATCTTGTGCACATAAATAACCTGGATGATGTGTCTCAATTTCACCATGCGCTTCTTTTGATGCTTTGGCTTTTTCAAAGGCTTGTAATTGATTTTCAGTGAGCACACATCCTTCTAGTGCCACTTTGGTTTCTAGGGCTATTAAGCGTTTTTTAAAACTTTCTAAATCGTGACGTAGCCAAATAGAGCGTACCCCACTCCCTGACACCATGATGCCTTCTTGACGAAGTTGATTGGCAACTCGATGTTGCCCATAAGCTGGATATTCATAGGTCATATTGACAACGGCTTGTTCTATATGTGGCTCTACCCGATTTTTTTCGATAGGCTTTTTACGACTGATTTCTTGAAGTGCAAACTCACCCCCCTTGCTCATACAGTTTTTTAAAGCGATAATAACTATCTCGACTGTATCCCATGACTTTGCAAGCTTGTTGAACGTTACCGAGTTGATTAGCTAATTCTAAAAGTCCTAATTTAGGTTTAAT
>NZ_LZHH01000123.1 GCF_001690595.1 Gilliamella sp. Choc5-1 | reverse complement strand
AAGTTAAGCAACGTTGGAACTATTTATGTGTTTTAGTGAACTTATCCGATAGGCAGATTGTCGGTTACCATGTTGGTCAACATAAAACAGCAGAGCTTGTTATGTCGGCATTAAGCCAAATTAAACTGCCATTATCGAAATTAGATTTATTTCATTCAGACCGAGGTAAAGAGTTTGATAATCGGTTATTAGCGGATTGTTTTAAGACATTTAATATCACGCATTCATTAAGCAAGAAAGGATGTCCTTATGACAATGCGGTAGCGGAAGCGACATTTAAAACAATTAAAACGGAATTTGTAAAAGGCCAACGTTTCAACTCAACGGCTGAGTTACAACGCGCTTTTTCGGCTTATGCTTATTGGTATAATCATAAACGATTACATTCTTCGTTAGGCTACTTGCCTCCCGTTGAATTTAAAAAACACTTACCCCTTAATTTTTTTGTTTGAAAATGTGTTGCCATTCCAACATTAATTATCCTGATTGTAAAATTGGAGGTAAAATAATTCATAAAATATTTTCTGAAGATTTATATTTATTAAATAAATTTACTACTGGAGATGAAGTAATCATTACAATAAATACAGACAGAAGAAATTTATTAACTCAAAGTCATTCAGCTACTCATGTTATGTATATGGCTATAGACTTGCTTAAGAGCGATATTGTGACCCATATACTCGGATGCCATATAAAACCACAGGGTGGTCGTCTTGATTTTCTTACGGATTATAGATTTTCCCAGGAAGAGATAAAAATAATAGAAGAAAAAGCTAATTCAATTATCCTTGATAATATTCCCACTCCAATTGAGGTAGATCCCAAATATCCTGATGTAAGATATTGGATATGTGGTGATTATAAAATACCGTGCGGAGGAACACATACGAAAAATACAGGGGAAATACCTTTGATAAAGATTTCAAGAAAAAGTATTGGAGCTGGTAAAGAAAGAGTATTGTTCCAATGGAAATAGATATAATAATCCAACAGATATCAAATAATAATGCGTATTTTTTTAAATATAAATCTAAATTAATAAAAAAAACAATCCCATCCCAAATTTTGTGTATTTACCCGTTAAAGGTGACCGTGAACCCAATTACCAAATTCTATCATAAATCGATTCATCGCACTTTTCCAATTTTTAATCGGCATTGTCCATTTTTTAGATGCTTGTTGTATTGCTAAAAATGGGGTATTTACAATTATGCCACATCGCAATTCAAAGTTCATATAACTCTTTTCATTTTTTAATCTCCAGACGGTATAGACTCCGGAATATTTTTTACAAAAATTTAACCTAAAAAAAGAACAGTCGAGTAAATATCTAATAGTGATTACACCGTTTACCTAAAAAATTACACTTTTATTAGTGTTTTATATTCAGAGGAGTGATGTTATTTAATGTTAAATGAGTTTTTTTAGGTTATAAATAGCATGCTCTAGATAGACATCGCATTTTGACAGGCAGTTTTTTATAGCTTTCATTCTAGCAGGTTAAAAGAACAGACAGCTTCAATCTGGCTTTTTAGCACGTTCTAAGAGGTCTAGCGACTGGCTATAAAGCATTTTACCTAATTAGTAACGGTTATTTTTCTTTTTGATATCAGCACTCTATCGCTTGTCTGTGATAGGGCTTTAGTTTTGTTTTTTTATGGATATTTATTACAGTGTTTCTCAAATTATTGTAAACAACGAGAGAAATTTCTACAGCATATCTAAGGTTTAATCATTTTTGCGATTTTTTTACTTATTATTTATTGTTATTGAGAATAATTCGCATTTTTAAACTAAAAATGACGTTGATATTTTTTAAAATAAGCATATTTAATTTTATACGATTGCTTTTATCAATATTATCGTCATTTTTAGGAAGCATAATGTCATCTTTTACTCTTAATCAATTACCTTTAGGGCACGAGGCGGTGATTACTCGATTGTTACCCGAATCATTGCCTTTTCGTCGAAAGTTACTGGCTATGGGGATTACACCCGGCTGCAAGGTTTTGGCTGTGCGAATAGCACCACTTGGTGATCCGATTGAAATTAAAATGCGAGGCTTTTCGCTTTGTTTACGTCGTAAAGAAGCTCAAGCTATTGAAGTGATGGAGGTGAATGCGTGAAGGTAGCGTTAATTGGTAATCCTAACTGTGGTAAAACAACACTATTTAATTTGTTGACTGGTGCAAAGCAGCGCGTGGGGAATTGGTCGGGAGTAACGGTTGAGCGTAAAACGGGCGTTTTTTCTTATCAACATAAGCAATATGAGGTTGTTGATTTACCTGGTACCTATTCGATCGAGCGTGATCCCCTTTGCGTGTCGCAAGATGAGCTTATAGCTCGTCAGTTTGTGTTGTCTGAACGTGATAGCATTATTATCAATATAATCGATGCTACGAATTTACAGCGTAGTTTATATTTAACTTGCCAGCTAATTGACTTACAACTGCCAATGATTGTGGTTTTGAATATGTGCGATGCACTTAAAGCCATGGGGGAACAGGTTAATGTTGATCGATTATCAACGTTGCTTGGTTGTCCGGTTGTTGCGATATCATCTAGCAAAAAAATAGGATTGGCAAGCTTTTATCAACATATTGAAAAATTGGCAAACCATCCACAAGTTGCAAAACCGTCGATAGATTTACTGGGTGATGAAGTGCAAGCGGTGATTAATCGCTATATTGAAGAACTGCCAAAAAAGAGTGTGGTGCGTCAGTTTAATCGCTGGCAGTTAATGGATGTGTTATTGGATGATTCTTGTGGTAATTTGCCACAATCGGATCGTAATATATTAGCAAATTGTCGATTATCGCTCGCAACATGGTGTGATAACGAAATTGATGTGGCACTAGCTAGCGCTCGTTATGACACCATTGATACAATTTGTAAAAAAGTGATCGATAAACCGCGTGAGCTCAATAGACGGTTTTCTGATTGGTTGGATAATGTAACATTAGGACGTTTGACGGGCGTTCCCTTCTTTTTATTAGCCATGTATGCCATGTTTATGTTGGCAATTAATGTTGGGTCTGTGTTTGTTGATTTTTTTGATGTGCTTTGTGGCTCGATTTTTGTTGATGGCACGGCTGAACTTCTTCATGCTATCAATGCTCCAAATTGGATTACAGCAATTTTAGCCAATGGCGTTGGTCGGGGTATTCAAACAGTTTCGACTTTTATTCCCGTTATTGGTGCAATGTTTTTTGGGTTGTCATTTTTAGAAGACTCTGGGTACTTAGTGCGTGCCGCAATGGTGGTTGATCGTGTCATGCGCAGTGTTGGTTTACCGGGTAAGGCATTTGTACCCATGTTAGTCGGGTTTGGCTGTGGCGTGCCAGCGATTATGGGCACTCGAACGTTAGAAAGTACACGCGATCGTATTATGTCAATTTGTATGATCCCTTTTATGTCTTGTGGGGCAAGGTTGCCTGTGTATGCTTTATTTGCGGCAATATTCTTCCCTAAAAATGCGGCTATCGTGGTGTTTGCTTTATATTTATTGGGTATTGCAGTGGCAATGGTTACTGGGTTTGTTCTTAAATTTACGTTATTAAAAGGTCCTCTTACGCCATTTATTATGGAAATGCCTGTTTATCGTATTCCAACGTTGCGTAGTTTATTAAGTTTGACTTGGCAGCGTTTAAAGTCGTTTATTTTTAGATCTGGTAAGGCTATTGTGTTAATGGTGACGGTGTTAAGTGTGCTTAATTCATGGGGCAGTGATGGTTCGTTTAAGCATGAAAGTTCACAAAATTCTATGCTTTCTGTTGTCAGTCAAACCATCACACCGGCTTTTGCACCGATGGGCATTAAACACGACAATTGGCCTGCAACAGTGGGAATTTTTACAGGCATTTTTGCTAAAGAATCGGTTATTGCAACATTGAATTCGCTTTATTCAATGAATGATGATAGTGAACAAGCTAAACCATGGAGTTTGTCGCAAGACATTTACGATGCACTAGCCACAATTCCTAAAAATTTTGTTAGTTTGCCTGATGCGGTTTTAGATCCGTTAGGGTTTTCAACTGCTTCGCAAGATGTTGATTCACTACAGTCTGATTTAGCGGTGGATTCGACAACCGTATCACAAATGAAATATGCATTTGGCTCATCTTCTGCTGCGATGAGTTATTTGATTTTTATTTTACTTTATACACCTTGTGCTGCAGCATTAGGTGCCGTTTATCGTGAGGCTGGTTTTAAATGGACTGTGTTTGTAGCCATCTGGACTTTTAGTATAGCGTGGTTAATGGCAACCGTTTATTATCAATTTACATTGCTTGGGCATTCGCCTGTGGCAGTTTGGTGGTTGTTGGGATGTGGTACATTTATTGTTGTTGCTTTATTGTCCATGCGTGCTTTTGGGCGATATTTATCTTTTAATCAAGGTATAGTGCCTAATTTATCTGACAATAAAAAAGCAACATGCTGTCAGTAAATTTGCTAGGTTAATGTGTAAAACATCATATAGATGAAAAATACGTAGGTAACGCCTGCGATTTTAATGATAGCCATGTTAATAACATCAATTCGTGATTATGTGCAGTTAAAAGGTCGTGCATCTTTGCAAGATATTGCACGTCATTTCCACTTACCAGAAAGTGCTGTTACTCAAATGTTGGCTTTTTGGATTAAGAAGGGGACAATAAAGTTAGTAGAGCAAAATCAACCGCTATTTTGCCAAACAAATCAGTGTTATTCTTGTTCAAGTTGTGACTTAAGCCGTAACATTGAATATATTTGGTGCTAATTATTTTACTGTTTCTCATAGACAATCAATACCAATTTTGTTTTGTGATTCAGTTCACATAATTGAGTTTATTTACACAATAAAAAAAGCAGTAATAAATCGTTCAATGAGCGATTTTATTGCGAAAAAGCCTTATGCTAGTTAACCTTATTCATGTTTTTAGCTATTTGTTTATTACTAACTATACGGTTAGATCTTACTAAATGACAAAGTCGTTTTATTATTGAATAAATGTTATTATACTGCCATTGTAATAAAATGCTGTATGAGGACAAATAGTATGAGTCAATTAGATGAGTTTAAAAAACTAACCGTAGTGGTAGCTGATACTGGTGATATCGATTCGATTAAGCAGTTTTCCCCTGAAGATGCAACAACTAACCCTTCTCTTGTTTTAAAAGCAGCACAACTCACTCAATATCGTTATTTAATTGATTCTGCCGTGCAAACCGCTAAAAAATTAGGTGGTAGCAAAGAAGAACAATTAGTTAATGCATGCGATCAGGTTGCGGTTAATATTGGCGCCGAGATTTTAAAAAGTGTTCCGGGGCGAATTTCGACCGAAGTTGATGCCCGCATGTCTTTTGATAAACAAGGCTGTATTGAAAAAGCCCGTAAAATCATTGCGCTTTATAAAGAAAAGGGCATTGATAAGTCTCGAATTTTAATTAAAATTGCATCAACGTGGGAAGGTATTAAAGCAGCAGAAGTGCTTGAACAAGAAGGTATCAATTGTAATTTAACGTTATTGTTTTCGTTCGCTCAGGCTCGTGCATGTGCTGAAGTGAATGCCTTTTTAATTTCTCCTTTTGTTGGTCGCATTTATGATTGGTATCAAGCTAAAAAGCCAATCGATCCTTATGTCGCTGATGAAGACCCTGGTGTTGTTTCAGTTCGTAATATCTTTAACTATTACAAACAACACGGCTATAAAACCATTGTGATGGGGGCAAGCTTCCGTAAAGTCGATCAAATTTTGGCATTAGCAGGGTGTGATAGATTGACAATTTCGCCTAACTTACTGGCCGAAATGCAACAATCAAATGCTCCTGTTGTACAAAAACTTAACCCAAATCAATCTGTGGTGGCTCGTCCTGCCCCTATGACTGAGGTCGAATTTAGATGGCAACATAATAGCGATGCTATGGCAGTTGAAAAATTAGCCGAAGGGATTCGTGCTTTTGCCGTTGACCAAGGCAAATTAGAAGACATGATTAGCGCATTGTTATAATCGTATAAAACAATTGGGGAGTATGCTCCCCATTTTTATGCTATTTTCTTTCGTTAATTTAAATAACGATTTTGCAAGTGATGTTAACCTTGCAGGTATTAACAAATTTAAACTCAAAATTTTTTTGGAGATGATGACATGAATGCAACCACACTATCTCACCGCGAACTGGCGAATGCGATAAGGGCATTAAGCATGGATGGCGTGCAAAAAGCAAAATCAGGCCATCCTGGTGCGCCAATGGGTATGGCTGATATGGCCGAAGTACTTTGGCGTGGCTTTTTAAAACACAATCCAACCAATCCTAAATGGGCTGATCGTGACCGTTTTGTTTTATCAAATGGTCATGCTTCTATGTTGATTTATAGCCTATTGCATTTAACAGGTTATGATGTGACGATTGATGATCTTAAAAATTTTCGTCAGTTGCATTCAAAAACTGCAGGTCACCCTGAATATGGTTATGTGCCAGGTGTCGAAACAACCACAGGTCCACTTGGGCAAGGTATTGCTAATGCTGTAGGTATGGCAATTGCAGAAAGAACATTAGCGGCACAATTTAATAAAGCAGGTCATACTATTGTTGATCACCATACTTATGTGTTTATGGGCGATGGTTGTATGATGGAAGGGATATCACACGAAGTGTGTTCATTAGCAGGCACGCTAAAGCTAGGTAAACTAATTGCATTTTATGACGATAATGGAATTTCAATCGACGGTGAGGTAGAAGGTTGGTTTACTGATGATACCGCAAAACGTTTTGAATCTTATGGTTGGCATGTTATTCGTGGTATTGATGGGCATGACGCTAAAGCCTTAAAACAAGCGATTGAACAAGCGCAAGCAGTAGGTGACAAACCATCATTATTAATGTGTAAAACGGTAATTGGTTTTGGCTCACCAAATAAAGCAGGCAGTCATGAAAGCCACGGCGCACCATTAGGCGATGCCGAAATCGAAGCAACCCGTAAAGCTCTAGGTTGGAATCACCCAGCGTTTGATATTCCTAAAGATTATTATGATGCTTGGGATGCCAAAGCAAAAGGCAAACAGCGCGAAGATGAATGGAATGCTCGTTTTGACGCTTATGCTAAGGCTTACCCTGATTTAGCTAAAGAATTTAAACGTCGCGTTAATGGTGATCTGCCTGCAGACTGGTCACACATTGCTAACGATGTGGTCAATAAACTACAAGCTAATCCAGCAACAATTGCTACTCGTAAAGCATCACAAAATTCAATTGAAGCCTTTGCTCCTGCATTACCTGAGTTTTTAGGTGGTTCAGCAGATTTAGCACCAAGTAACTTAACCATGTGGTCAGGCTCTAAAGAAATTTTAGCTAATGCTGATGGTAACTATATCCATTATGGTGTGCGTGAGTTTGGTATGTCAGCAATCATGAACGGTATTGCCTTACATGGCGGATTTATTCCTTATGGTGCAACATTCTTAATGTTTATGGAGTACGCACGCAATGCTATTCGTATGGCTGCGTTAATGAAAATCCGTTCATTATTTGTCTACACACACGATTCAATTGGTTTGGGTGAAGATGGGCCAACGCATCAACCCGTCGAGCAAATGGCGAGCTTACGGATGACACCAAATGTCAGCACTTGGCGTCCTTGCGACCAAGTCGAATCGGCAATTGCTTGGCAATATGCGATTGAACGTAAAGATGGCCCAACGGCATTGATCTTTTCAAGACAAAACCTTAAACAACAAGATCGCACAGCCCATCAATTAGCTGATGTATATCGTGGTGGTTATATCTTAAATGATTGCACAGGTACACCTGAATTGATTATCATCGCTACAGGTTCAGAAGTTGAGCTTGCTGTTGAAGCATATCAACAATTAACTCAAGCCGGCAAAAAAGTACGCGTAGTGTCAATGCCATCAACTGATGCGTTTGATAAACAAGATCAAGTTTATAAAGAGTCAGTATTACCATCATCAGTATCAGCAAGAATTGCTATTGAAGCAGGTATTGGTGATTACTGGTATAAATATGTAGGGCTTAATGGCAAAGTAATTGGTATGACCAGCTTTGGCGAATCTGGTCCAGCTGATCAACTATTCAAAGAATTTGGCTTTACTGTCGAAAATGTTATTGCTCAGGCAAATAGCTTATTAAAATAGCCAATTTTTGAATCAAATAAAGCCATCAATATTGAACTATTGATGGCTTTTTTTGTTATTTGACCAAACATGAGAATGTAATACAAAAGGTAATACTTTGATTATAAATCATATATAAAAAGTGTTAGCCACAATTGAAATACACCTAACACTTATGTTGTGATTGATTTTTTAATCTAAAATATTTTGTATGAAATTTAGATTAAAAATTTTATTATCGAGAAGCTCGTTTTAAAATTACCGCCGTTGGTTGTTTTTGTATATAGATCATTCTAGCTATTAATAAAAACGCTGCTACAGCAAGTCCTAAAATAATTCCTATCCAAAAACCTGCAGCTCCCATTGGTTCAGTAATAAAACCAGTCAATCCTAGTATGTAACCAACAGGTAATCCTACAACCCAATATGAAATAAGCGTGATAAAAAAGATGCTTTGGGTATCTTTGTAACCACGAAGTACATTACTTGCCACCACTTGCAAATAGTCAGATGCTTGATAGATAGCTAATAAGATAATAAGCTGTAAACAAATGGTAATAACGGTTGCTTCACTGGTAAATAGCGTAATTATTGGCGTTTTAAAAATAACTAAAATTAAGGCGACAATAAAAGCTAAAGCCAAGGATATAGCCAAACTGATATATGCGGTTTGCTTAGCTAATTCTGGCTTGTTGTTACCCAGTAAATAACCAACGCGAATGCTAGTTGCCACACCAAGAGATAACGGTATGGCGAAGGTTAAACTGCTGATAGTAAAAATAATTTGGTGAGCAGCAACGGTTATTGGTCCTAGTGGTGCAATTAATAAAGCGATCACCGCAAATAGGCTCATTTCAAAAAAATAAGCTAGTGCAAGCGGAGTACCTAGTAGGATCACTTTTTTGATTATTGCAAAATCAATTAATTTGGTGATTGGTGTTTGTCTAATATCGCGTTGGGTTGGGGAAGTTAATGTGTATATACGAATTAAAATAAACATCAACCAAAATATAATTGATGCAGTAATACCACAACCCACACCACCAAAAGCAGGAAGGCCTAATTTTCCATAAATTAATATATAATTGATTGGAATGTTAGCAAGTAGGGCAATAAAAATAATAACCATTGCCGGCTTAGTATTAGATAACCCCTCGCATTGATTACGATAAACTAAAAATAATAAAAATGCTGGGATTCCCCACATAATAGCTCGCAAAAATGACACAGCCACCTCGAACATTTCAGGATCAATTGGGTGATCTGCTGAGCTTCTTAAACCGATTATTTTGTCAGAATTATACAAAATTAACATCATAATGACAGATAAGAATAGCGCTATCACCACGCCTTGCCGCGTGTGCCCAGCGACTTGATCCCGTTTAGCTGCACCGTTTAAATTTGAAATAATGGGGGTTAAAACGGTTAGTAATCCTTGACCAAATAAAATTGTTGGTAACCAAATTGAAACCGCAATAGCCACTCCAGACAGGGCGGTTTTACTATAATTTCCTGCCATAATGGTATCGACAAAAGTGATTGCGGTTTGCGATACTTGCGCAATTAGCACCGGAACTGCCAATTTAACCAGATTTTTTACTTCATGTTTATAATGTTGTTTCATGGTGTTAATTAACGTTTAACCGTTCCCCATAGATCGTACTCATCGGAATGCTCAATGTTAACCTGAACAATATCACCGACTTTGACTTGGTTTTCTTCGTTTAGATAAACAACGCCATCAATTTCAGGGGCATCAGCCATGCTACGACCTATTGCACCTTCATCATCAACTTCGTCAATAATAACAGCTAAAGTTCTGCCTATTTTAGCTTGTAATTTTTGCGTTGAGATTTTTTGTTGTAATTGCATAAAGCGATCAAAACGTTCTTGTTTGATTGCTTCAGGAATTTGATCAGCAAGTTTATTGGCTTCAGCACCTTCTATAGGACTGTATGGAAAGCAGCCAACGCGATCTAATTGCGCTTGTGATAAAAAGTCGAGCAGTAATTCAAAATCTTGTTCTGTTTCGCCAGGGTAACCAACAATAAAAGTTGAACGTAGCGTAATATCAGGGCATATTTCTCGCCATTTATGGATGCGTTCTAAGGTTCTTTCAATAGTACCTGGTCGTTTCATTGATTTTAAAACTGCAGGGCTTGCATGCTGTAATGGCACATCTAAATAAGGCAAGATTTTACCATCGGCCATTAATGGAATAAGATTATCAACACTAGGGTAAGGGTACATATAATGCAATCTGACCCAAATACCTAAGTTAGCTAATTGTTCGCAAAGGGTTTGGATATCGGTTTTTAATGGTGTCCCATTCCAAAAATTAGTACGGTTTTTGATATCGACACCATAAGCCGAAGTATCTTGAGCAATAACCAATAATTCTTTAACGCCACTGTCGGCTAGTCGTTTTGCTTCATCTAAAACATTGCCGATTGGTCGGCTAACCATATCACCACGCAAAGAAGGGATAATACAAAAGGTACAGCGATGATTACAGCCTTCCGAAATTTTAAGATAAGCATAATGTTTTGGTGTTAATTTAACCCCTTGACTTGGAACTAAACTAGTAAAAGGATTATATTCGGGTTTAGGGGCATATTTATTCACATGGCTTAAAACTGCTTCATAGCTATGTGGGCCTGATATTTCAAGAACTTTTGGGTGAACAGTTCTAATTTGATCTTCTTTTGCGCCAAGACAACCAGTGACAATGACTTTACCGTTTTCATTCAATGCTTCACCAATCGCTTCGAGCGATTCTTGCACGGCACTGTCAATAAATCCACAAGTATTAACAATAACCAAATCGGCATTGTCATAGCTAGATACCACTTGATATCCCTGTGTGCGCAGTTCGGTTAAAATTCGTTCAGAATCAACTAAGTTTTTAGGACAGCCAAGGCTCACAAATCCAATTGTAGGGGGTGACATATTCATAGTATTTATAATAGTGTTATTAATTGTTATTTACAAATCAAAATGAAGTCGCCATTTTATCACATTTCATTATAGTTGATACATCGATTTTATAATTTGAAATTTATATTAATAATGTTTTAACGTAGCTGTTAGATGTCAGCAATGACTTAGGATATAACGAGTAAATTTGAATAAAAAGGCTTATTGGTTGAATGTTGTTGAACAACATAAAATAAAGCCTTTATTTGCAATAAAGGCCTTTCAAAAAGAATAGGAAGATAAACTTATTAACTAAGCTGATCCTATTTTAATGCATTAGTGACTTCGTCTATTTGACGATTTATGCTTTCAGCACCACCACCTGATAGATACCAAAGATCAGGGGTTAAATAAACAACCTGTGTTTTGCTTTTGTTTAATACTTTTTGTGAAAAAAAGTGCTCAGCCATACCTTGATTGCCGATTGCTTTGCTACGATCAACAACAAAAATAATATCAGGTTTTACCGATTTAATGTAATTATCATCAACAAAAATTGGTTTTGGTTTACCTATTAAGTTATTTGCAGGCATAACGGTGACTGGTACCGCTCGTTTAACGTCTAGTACATCGTGAATCAATGCAGCACTTGAGCTTGAATTGATAAGGATCATCTTTCCATCATTATGAATAGCAACAATAGCCTTTTTAGCACTGGCTTGAGCCAAGGTTTGTGCACTTTGAATTTTTTTATCTAATGCTTGGATAATATTATCTGCTTTGCTTTCTGTTCCTGTAATTTTTGCTAGTGCTTGAATATGATTTTTGGTTGATGCAACGTAATTTTTAGCATCAACACTTAAATTAATAACAGGAGCAATTTTTGATAAATCTTCGGTTTTACTTGCTTGGCGACCATCAATAATAATCAGATCGGGTTTAGTTTGTTTAATTGCATTAATATCAGGCTCTTTCATATTGCCAGTATCGACAATTGAGGCCTTATTAAATTGTTGTAAGTAAGAGGGTGTTACAGATCGTGGAATAGCTGTAACGATCGAACCTTTACCTAATGCATCTAACGTATCTAATGCACCATAATTCATTACCACTACTTTTTTAGGTGCTTTAGGAACAACTACGGTTTGATCATCTGCAGTTATATTCATGGTTGATGATTGGCATCCGGTTAAGCCTAGCACAATGACGGCAATACTACTCAAAAGTAACTTTTTCTTATTGTTCATATTGATTCTCTCATGTTATTTACAAATGATAATCATTATTATTTGAAAAAATAAAAAAGTCCAGCACTAAATAATTTTTAAAGATATTGATAATCATTCTCATATAGTGTAATGTGCTATAGCATTTAAAACAATAAATATCATTATAAATAATGGGGTTATAATAAATGAAAACAAAAAAGAAGTTTAAATTGACAAAGCATGTCATCAATACGGGCATTTTGTTGTCATTATCAAGTGCTGCTATAGCGGCTAGCAATTCGGATACTGACACCATGGTTGTGACTGCATCGGGCTTTTCTCAGCAAGTAAAAGAAGCACCAGCAACTATTTCGGTCATTACGCCTAAAGAGATAGAAAATAAACCTTATCGTGATGTGACTGATGCGTTAAAAGATATCCCCGGTGTAAATATTACAGGAGGAGGGGATTCTACGGATATTAGTATTCGCGGGATGGATGCTAAATATACCTTAATATTAGTTGATGGTAAAAAAATTAGCACCCGTGAAACAAGACCAAATAGCGATAATTCAGGATTTGAGCAGGGTTGGTTGCCACCATTAACCGCTATTGAGCGTATTGAAGTGGTAAGAGGGCCCATGTCATCGTTATATGGTTCTGATGCAATGGGTGGTGTTATTAATATCATCACCAAAAAAGTATCAGACAAATGGCATGGCGGTTTGCGGTTAGAATCGGTCATACCATATCGCTCGGCAGAAAAAAACACTTATACTGGTAGTTTTTCAGCTTTAGGCCCATTGATTGATGATATCTTAGGTATTCAGCTTTATGGACAGTATTCTAAGCGCAATGAAGATAAATTTTTAAGTGGTCATGCAGGACAAAAATTACGCAGTATAAATGGTAAATTATCTTTAAATGCTACAGACACACAAAAATTTGATCTCGATTTTGGACGAGCTTTACAAAATAGTAATGCAACTGCAGGAAAAACAAGAGATAAATCTAGAAGTGATTTTAATAGAGATAATAGACGAAATACGTTTGCTTTAACACATAATGGTTTGTTTGGTGATGTTTCTACAACTTCATTTGTCTCTTATGAAGGAAATAATAACCCAAAAAGGAACATGAAAATTCGCAATACGGATGTAGATACACGTGTTACTATTCCTTTTAGTATTAACATGCTGACTTTAGGCGGAAAATACAATTATCAAGAGTTGCATGACAAAGGAAATCAACTAAAAACGACATTATCTAAAATTGATCGTTGGAATTATGCGTTATTTGGAGAAGATGAGTTACGTATTTTAGAAAATTGGAGTTTAACATTAGGATTACGTTATAACAAAGATGAAAATTATGGCAGCAACTGGAACCCAAGGGTTTACAGTGTGTGGAATATTGATGATAACTTTACGTTAAAAGGTGGTTATTCTACTGGTTATGCTACACCACAATTACGTTATGTTGTGACAGATTGGGGGCAAGTCACTGGTGGCGGATATTCTGATGGTCTAATCATTGGAAATCCAGCTTTAAAACCAGAAAAAACAAATAATTTCGAAATTGGTATAGGTTATACCAATGATTATGGTATTGATGCTTCTGCAACTGCATTTTACACAAAATATAAAGACAAAATTCAATCATATTATATTTGTAATCGTAAAAAAGGAAGCAAGTGCTTATTGAATGGTTATAGTAAAAAGTTTGACTTTATACAGGGCCGTGAAAATGTAGGTAAAGCCGATCTTAAAGGTCTTGAGCTTTCATTCAAAACGCCTTTATTTACTGATTTCTTATTCACATCTAACTATTCTTGGACCAAAACTGAACAAAAAAGCGGTCAATACAAAGGACGATCTTTAAACCGTACACCTAAACAAAAATTCAACACCCAACTTGATTGGTATGCCTCGCAGCAATGGGATTTATGGGTTAAAATGGCTTATTATGGTATGGAATCATCAAACAACCGTAATGGTACAAAAGTTGAATATCCGGGCTATACTTTCTGGGACATCGGTGCATCTTATCAACTACATAAACAAGCTAAGATTTATGCAGGTGTTTATAATTTATTTGATAAAGATGTGAGTAACGAAGACTTTGGTAAAACCTTAGAAGGTCGACGTTATTTTGTTGGTACCGAAGTTAATTTCTAATAAAACAATACATTAGTTTAAATTGTTATTCTAAGGCAGCTTTAATATAGCTGCTTTTTTATAAAATTATTCAATTTAATAAATTCAATATATCTGTAGAAATTCTAGTATAATTTGCGCACATTACAGTATTTTCTTAAATTACTGTAAACAACGCGAGGAATTTCTGTATATGCTTTCAATAAAGGTAAGGTATTTATTTTGTTTAAAACTTAGTCGATTAATTGAGTGGCAATTTCATCACTAACTACTAATATATCGATATAATTTGCATTTAATGCCGCTTTTAAACTGTCTATTTTTTCGAAGTCACCACTTGCACATATTTTTAGAGGAATTTTTTTTAGATTATCTAATGTGACGCCAATAATTTGATTACAAAATGGTGTCTTTAACTCAGTTCCTTTGTTATCAAAAAAGTGCGATAGAATATCCCCGACAATTTTTTTATTGGCAATCGTTTGGAATAATTCTCCGTAAAAACCATACCAAATAGAGCTTTTAGATATAGCTGGGCAACCGATACTAAATAAAGCTACTGTGATCTTACTCCACCAATTTTCTAGCTCTTTCATGTGCTGAGTTTTCCCTATTTCTATTTTTAATTGTTCGGTATCAACAATAGCAGGATAATCAATTAGTATTGCTTGGCTATTTAATTTGTTCGAAAGGTTATAAGCGATATTATTAACGTGATATTTTGTTTCAATTTTGCCAGACGGCCCACCAATCATGGGGACAACGGTAACATTGTTCAACTTAGTATTGTCATTTTTTAAATTGCTAACAATATAATTAACGGTTCTTCCCCATGAAATGCCAATGACATCGTTATCATGAATATTTTTTATTAATACATTTGCAGCAACATTACAGACAATTTGATTCTTGCTGTCATTATTAATATTTTGATTGACAGGTACAACAATAACTTGTTTTAAATTAAATTTATTAACAATTTTTTCTTCTAATGCAATATTAGGTAGTAAATCGTAATTAATTGAGATAGAAACAATGCCTAGTTCACGTATAACTTTTAGCATTCGACTAATGCTTGATCTGTGTATATTGACGATTTTAGCTATTTCAGATTGAGTTTTATTTTCTTCATAATAGAGTTGAGCTATTTTTATTAATAATTTGTGTTGCTCAAAATCGTAGTTACCAACATTATTATTGATCATGGCTATTTTATTTTATCAGTCATTGTTATTAAAAATTACTATTTGTTTTTAAGAATATCAAGATACCATTGATAATAACTCTTATTATGGCATCTTGATGTTGTTAAAGTATATCAAAATTAAGACTCAATATCAGGAAAATCATTTAATACTAAATCTTCGGCTTCTTTTGACCAAATACCATGACTTTTATTTAATATTTTCTTCAATGCTACATCATCAGCACTATCTGTTAGAGATTCTAAACTTTTAAGTCCAAACCGTTTGTGAGTGTAGACTAGTTTTTTTCCACCTTTAATTTTATCTTGTAATTGAGTTATTTCGCAGGCTTGATCAATTCCCATTATATGTGAAACAATCTTAGCAACATCAACCTTTCCAGATTCAATTAGTTTAACAGCTAAGCGCATGTCATCAGTATTTCCTCCTGATGTTCCTACAATATGTGTAAAATTATAATGTACATTATAAAAATTAATTTCGGCTTCAAAATTTTTATCTTGTGGGCCTGCAAAGAAATTTAGACAACCGTCAAATGCCAATAATTGTGATGCTAAATGAATTAACTCTTTTGATGGTAAAAAAATAAAGATATCATCAAAACTATTTTTTGAAGCTTTACTTTTCAATAGAGGCAATTGATCTTCATTATCAGATATATCAACAAATTCAAGTTCAACCCCATTGCGTGATTGGTATAATGTTTCCAGATGTGCTATTTTTTCTTTATTTCGCCCTGTGACAACCACTTTATTCGGTTTGATTGGCCCATTTAAAGCATAGTCTATTGCAAGCATCCCCATAGGACCTGTTCCCCCTAATATGAGCAATTCTCCATTAGGTTTTATCCCCATAATATGATCATAACTATTTGGTTTTAAATGATAGTTAGCATTAAAAGCACCAATGATACAGGATAAAGGTTCGATTAAAGCTCCTTCAAAATAAGTTTTTCCATCATAAGGAATTAAACAATCTTGCTTTAATACGTCGTGATTAACTATCATGTAGGTTGCACATCCACCTGTATTAGGATACGAGTAACCAACACAATAAGGGCTATTAGCTAGCTGTAAATTAGCTTGTATGACATATTTTTGCCCTTCTTTAAATTTATGTTGCCAATTTTTACCTACTTGCAAAATATCACCGCAGCACTCATGCCCAATAATGATTGGATTGTTTTTTAAATCTGGTGGTGTTTTTTTATGGTTTTCTCCTTGATTTACTAGCTTTAGTGAAGACATGCACATACTGTCAACAATAACAGATACCAACACTTCATCGTCAGTGATTGGTGGAAGTTCAAAAGATTCTAATTGAAGATCATTTTTCCCATATAATCTAACGGCTTGAGTTTTCATATATTCCTCTTTAATAAATTAAATTTGATACAAATTTATACTAAATATTGCTTACCCAGTTATACTGATAGTTGTAAGAAGAAATATTTATAACAAATTGTTTTAATGTTTTTTGTTTGCGTTTTAAGCAAGAATACCTAACCCATAACCAATAATACCTACAGTAAATAAAGCAAAAATTAAGATAATTGGGCTGGCCTTTTTTCTGAGTAATTTCATCATTAACAATGTTAATGCTAGCGGGAGTAAACCAGGTACGAGATCGTTGAGTATACCTTGTACTGTCATAATGATTTCATTACCATTTGTATCGGTAGTTTTAGATACCACTAAAGGTACATTTATTGAGGTCCATTTGGTCACCAATACTCCCATAATAAATAAGCCAAGAATGGAAGCACCTTCTGTCAGTTTAGGCAAGATACTACCCGAAAGATCTTTAACAATACCGATTCCTTTTGATAACCCATAGGTTAACCCATACCATTTCATGGCAAGTCTAACTAAATTAAACAAAATAAAAAATAATAATGGACCGGCGACATTGCCAGTGAGAGCTAAAGATGCACCAAGTGCCGCAGTGATAGGGCGCAATGTTCCCCATACAAGCGGATCGCCTACTCCAGCTAAAGGACCCATTAATCCAATTTTTAGGCTATTAATTGTTCCATCATTAATGGGCGCGCCATTTGCTTTTGCTTCTTCCATCGCTATGGTGACACCAAGCACAGGGCCACACATTGCAGGGGTTGTGTTGAAAAAGGATAAATGTCTTTTTAACGCTTGGCGCTGTTCATCTTTAGTATGATAAACTCGTTTAATTGTTGGAATCATATCGACACAAAAAGCAAGCGCATGAATACGTTCATAATTAAAAGAAGCTTGTTGAAAATTAGAACGAATAAAGGTGCTAATTACATCTTTTTTTTGAACAGTTTTTAACATATCTTTCATAATAAAATTCCTATAGATTAGTCTTCTAATTCATCATCGCTGATCATTTGATTGGTATTTGCCATCGAATTTACATATTTGTCATTGTTTTTTATTACATTGAATTTTGGATTTAATTGAACATAAATAATGGCCAAAATTACCCCTAAAATACCGAATGAAAGTAAGCTAAAATTTAGATATCCACCTAAGACAAAACCTAAATAGAAAAATGGCGCTAAGTATTTAACAATCATCATGTTTAATACCATTGCATAACCGACAACAACAATAAATCCACCGGCCACTGAAAGCCCACCAGTGACAATATCAGGTAGCATATTTAATAAAGATTGAACGGTGTTTGCGTCAACGTAAATTGCAACAAGCGTGGCAGGGATTGAAACTCTTAATGCTTGTACAAAAAGCGCACTAAAATGAAGCAACTCAATTTTTCGAAATTGAACCTTTTCTGCGGCTTTATCGGCTTCATGCTGAAATATAACTGTAATAGTTCTTGCAAAAACAGTTAATATTTGTCCTGCTGCTGCAACAGGAAGAGCTATAGCTATCCCTGTTTGGATATCTTGTCTTCCTACAACAACCAATATTGTCGATATCACACTAGCCAATGCGGAATCTGGAGATTGGGCTGCCCCTATATTCATCCAACCCAATGCTATGAGCTCAAGTGTACCGCCTAAAATGATACCTGTTTTTACGTCACCTAATATTAGGCCTACTACGGTACATGCAATTAATGGACGATGTGTTTGAAATTCATCAAGTACACTTCCCATTCCTGCGATACACGAGAAAATAAAAATGAACATGATTTGAAGTATTGAAATGTCCATGTTTTCCTCCTACTCTTCTTTTGTTGTGTTGGTTAATATGGAAAATTTTGTTAAAGAAGTTTAATAAAATCGACATTTGGATCAGTAATGACGACTTTTAAGCATAAGTTGATACCCATTTCATGCATTTTTTTGAATGCAGATATATCGTTTTCATCAACAGAAACCGCTTTGGTAATTTGTTTTTTCCCTTCTTTAAATGACATGCCTCCTATGTTGACTTCTTTAATAGGAACACCTGCATTGATTAATCGCAAAACATCGGTTGGATTGGTAAAAAGATAAAAAACAGTGTCAGTGGCATATTTAGGGTTTTTATAGACCGCAGCGGCTTTATCAATACTAATCACCGACACTTTAATTCCAGGAGGTGCTGCTTGTTTAACTAATGTTGAACGTATTTCATCATTAGCAACCTCATCACTAACAATAATAATTCTTTCTGCTTTGGCTTCTTTTGTCCAAACGGTAGTAACTTGTCCATGAATCAATCTATCGTCAATGCGAACTAAATTTATGATCATTTATAACTCCTCCTCTGTAGAGACATTTTTAGACAACAACTTGAAAGATTTAATAAAATCTAATTTAACTTCATCGAGTTGTTCAAATACGTTTTCAGTGTTGATAAAAGAGAAATCGAGATTTAGTAACTCAAGGCAAAGTGGCATAGATAACCCACTAATTACTTCGATATTACCTAATTGCATAGCTAGAATGGTGGCAGCGTTATAAGGGCTACCTGAGAATATGTCAGTGATAATAATGAACTGTTTCGATTCTGATTGGTTAATAATTTTTAGATATTTATCTTTCAGGTTATCGATACTATCCCCTGGTTCAAAAGTTATTGCATGCAAATTAGTGTATTTTCCTGCAATCATTTCAATGCTATTTTTCATTTCATACGCAAATTTTCCGTGTCCAGCCAAAATAATATTCATTTAACACCTCTCACAAATTCTCTTTGTTAATCACAAATGTTCATTTAAATTTATATTCACATATTCTCAAAGTAAATCACTAATGTGAAAAATTGTGATGTAGATTGGGTTTTTTATAAAAATGAGTAGAAAGAAGTTTCTATCTTTAAAAAAAAATAATGAGATGCAGAAAATGCCAGTGTTGTTTACAGTATTTGAAAAGCTACTTATAACAGCGAAAGACTTGATAAAACTTCAAATAACACAAAACCCTTTGAATAATAAAACAATATTAAATAGCCAATATGATTTTTTATGTAAGCTGTGTACTTACTATCTATGGGAAATTTAAAAAATTGTTTAATTTTCAGATTCTGTTTTTTGTAAAAAATATTCAGGATTATATACCGTTTGGTGATAAATTGAAATTTTGCAGTATCTATTTGTTAAAACTTACTGCTCAATCGTATTGAACAAAAATTTACAAAACCGACTTGCTCGCACAAACAAATAGGAAAGCTCAAAGTGTGATACGAACTTTAATGGATATATAGCATAATCAGTCAACATTTAGCTATTAAAAACACAAAAAAACAAAATGTTATGTTATTTCTATGCTTTTATAATACAATCCGCCCACAAAACCATTTTTGGGAAACATTTTATGAGTTTTTAGCCGATTATTTTAATCATCGAGTATAAATAACTTGCTGTTTTCTTGAAATTAATTTTACTTATATTCAAAATATTTTTAGCTAAAGGGTAGCAAAAATGTTTATAAAAAGTTACACTCTCGCGGATTTTAAAAATCAACTTATAAACTAAGTTAGTAAATATAAATATAAATATAAATATAAGTTAATTATTAGGTTAAATATAATGCAGTATCACATTAGAAAAATTTTTACACCAGTTCCGTTTATATCTTCAAGATCGCCTTTCAAATTATCATCAAAAATTCTGTTAAGGTTAATGCCACTGTTACTATTACCATATTCATTGGGGTTACAAGCATTATCAGCCAGTACCATGAATGTTATTCAAGGCACTGAACCGTATTTAACGTTTGATGGGGGTAAAACTAAAGTAACTACAACTGATGGCTTATTAAGTATCGTATTATCCGATGACGCCACTATCACGCCAACAACTAATGAATCATCACCTTCAAACCCGATAGAACTACCGAATGAAAACGATACTTTCGCTAATGTTGAAATGATAATACCCACCTCAACCAACTCAATCAATTTAAATGATTTAATAACGAGTAATAACTATTGGGGAGATGACGATGGCGATGGATTGGATGTCGGTGGTATAACCGCATCAGGAAATGTAACACTGACCATCACAGATAAAAATAACAAAACAGTAAAGCGTAACGATCCTTTAAGTATTTGTAATGCACCTTATAAAGTAGAGTTAAGTAGTTTAGGGGGAAGTTTAAGTACTCGTTACGGTATACCAAACATTAGCACTTTCACAGGAGGTAAGGAAGTTTATTACATCAATCCGAAGGTATTGCCTACTATCTGTTTTGTAAGACCAAGCCTACGATATGGCAGTAAATTTGACAATAATTGGAGAGTAGATTTTGCTGGGCCCGATACTATATGGAATGCAGATAAAGGATTTATCCTACAGTCAACCGGTTCTGCATCATACGATAATCATTTTCCGACCACGGGGGCTAATGGATTATATTTTGATTTAGACATAGCAGGCACTGATGCAAGTCAATTAATATGGTCACCAGTCACGGCCGGAGGGATAACTGCTACTATAACAAATGCAACAAGTACTAGTGTGCGCATTACTCTAACCGGTCCCGAAGCAAAAGATCGATGGAATGATGTTAGTCCTGCCGGCATTACTGTACCAAATTTACCGCAAACGTTTGAGTTAGTAGGAAAAGATAACAGCGGTAATGCTGTATTAAAATATGGATTTCAGTTACAAAAGTGGTTTGTGAATCGAGGTTCTATAATCGATGATCCTTCAGGGCTAGCAAGTTGGTGCAATGGCTTGGGCTATCGTCTTCCACAGGTAAAAGACTTAACTAATGCAGTCTGTTCTGGTCCAAATGTAACCCGCCAGTGCCAAGGCTCTGTTGGAGCTACACCTTCCTCGGAGGGTAATCATTATCAGCGTCAAATAGGTGCGGGGTTATTCACTGAGTGGGGCGCTATGGGCAGCTATCCAGGTAGCAATTTCGCTAACGTTAACGCTGGTTATTTGACGAGTGATGCTACAGATATCCAACTGTTCAATGTATACTCATATAGTGGTGCTGTGCACAGCTACGGAAAGAATTTTAGGGACTATGGGGTTTGTGTCACACCTTAATTCTTAGTCCATGTAGAACTTATATTCTAATTGTGGACTATTTATCAAAGAGCGAAGCTTTCTTACAGAAAGCTTCAAGTCGATAAGTTTTGACACTTTTTGTTATTCTACATCACACAAGATCCCAAAATTCCAAACTTGCTAACAAACTTTTTTATCAGAAAATACATTCTTAAAATATTATCTATTTTATTTATAGGCCAATTTTTCTGCTTTTAGGAGCAAATAATTTTACAATTAATTTGTTAAGTCCCATTTTCTTGGCAAAAATTTGGAGTAGAATAATGATATTCACTTTTCTAATTCGTCTTACCATTGATATTTAAGCAATACTAAAAATAATTTATATTTTATTAACATTTAGTTAAAGCTTAATTAAAACAAAAGTTATACCGATTTTTAGATAAATTGTTACCCGTTGCAAATCAAAAGTATTATTGAACTTTGTATTTGCGCTTGTCGTTCAACATATGATGTTTGGCTTGGAGGAAAAAATGTATTTATTAGAAATGGCACCAAAGTTTTTATTAGCTTTATTTATTTTACTTATTTATGTGAAATTATCAGGAAAAAGTCAAATTGCACCAATGTCACAGCTTGATCAGGTCGGTAGTATGGTCATTGGTGCGCTAGTCGGGGGAGCATTACTTAGCCCGACAGTATCACCTTGGGAAGCCGCTGGATTAGTTGCAATTTGGGCGGGTTTGCTTGTTTTAATTCGATTTATCAAATCCAAAAACTCACGTTTGCGTGACACAATTGATGGTAAACCAATCCAATTAGTTAAAAATGGTCATTTAATAACCGAAAATTTTATTAAAGCAAACTTACCAGTAAGGGATTTTGAAACGTTAGTTAATGTTCAAGGTATTCCTTCATTTGGTGAATTAAAAGAAGTATGGTATGAACTAAATGGCTCTTTAACGGTTATTAAAAAAGGTGAAAAAGATATCGCCTTGCTTATTATCGAAAATGGTGGCATTAGTCATGATAATCTTGAGCAACTTGAGAAAGATGAAGATTGGGTTAAACGCGAGATCAGCAAACAAGGCTACGAAAAAATAGAAGATATTTTTTGCGCCGAATGGTTTGATGATAAATTGATTATTTACCCTTATGATTCAGTTGTTGAAGGTAAAAAATAGTTATTATGTTCTACATTAAACGTAACATTCTTAAATTGGGTGGTTAGTTACCACCCAATTTATAGATACAACCCGCTATTAACGAAGTTGGCTATCTTTACTACCGCGACGATTATATAAGCTAAATGCTTTAGCCGTTTGCTTATCAATTTCTTGCTGACAACTTAAACAGTATTGCACACCTGGTAAGGCTTGCCTTCGTGCTTCGGCAATAAGATCGCCACATTCAACGCAAAAATGTGCGCTTGCTATGCCGTGATGGAGTTGTCGCCTTGCATTTGTAATTGCATCGGCAATGGTACTATCGATTTGTTGATTAACAGCATCGTCAGATGCCCATCCACTAGCCATAATCAATTCCTCTATAATGAAAATAGTTGTTAAACAACATGGTGTTTTTTTATTCATTTTCAAGTAATATGCTAGCTAACGACATAACATTTTAATGTGAATCATAAAGTATGTGTTAGGCAACAGACGGAGCAATTTTTAAATATTATGAAATCATAAAGTTATAAACTCATAAACTCAGGAGGTTATTATGCAACAATATGAACAAGCAACATTTGCAGGCGGTTGTTTTTGGTGTATGGTAAAACCGTTTGATCAGTATGAGGGGGTGATTAATGTGGTGTCGGGATATACAGGAGGAGATGTTGTCAATCCGACTTATCAACAAGTTTGTGCCGGTAATACAGGACATACCGAAGCGATACAAATTACATTCGATCCTAACATAATTGGTTATAAAAAGCTCCTTGATATCTTTTGGCATCAAATTGATCCTACTGATTCAGAAGGTCAATTTGCTGATAGGGGGGATTCTTATCGTCCTGCTATTTTTTACCATAACGAATTTCAACATAAATTGGCATTAGCATCTAAACAAGCTTTACAAGACAGTGGTCATTTTGATAAGCCAATTAAGGTGGCTATTGAACCAGCATCTACTTTTTATTTAGCTGAAGATTATCATCAAAATTATTACCTTAAACAGCCACAACATTATCAACAATATTACCAATTATCAGGACGATCTCATTTTTTATCTGAGCATTGGTCAAAAAACAAATAGAAGGATGACTTAATTATGCAAAACTACCCACAATACAGTAGTAAACAAAAATGGATCCATTGGTTAACATTAGTATTGATTGTGTGCACTTATTTATTGGTTTTTTTTAAAGTAACTTTATCATCCTATTTAGGTGGTATGTTTAATATTTATTTATTCCATAAATCATTTGGTGTGCTGATTTTTGGCATAACACTTTGGCGCTTTATTGTCATTAAACAAGATGGCGTGCCTGATGTGTTGCCAAAATCACAAAAACGACAACGAATTTTGTCAAAATCGGTACAAGGTTTTATTTACATTTTACTAATTATTGTACCGCTTTCTGGCTATTTAATGAGTAGCCGTCCACTGAATTTTTTTGGTGTCATCTCTATTCCAGCTATTGATATGCCAAATAAAGCTTATCAGTTATTTCATCAAACCCACCAAGTCAGTGCCTATTTATTGATAGCTTTACTTATTGTACATATAGCCGGCGCTTTATTTCATTATGTTTGGATTAAAGATAAAGTATTACAGTCAATGTTAAAACGTAATTAATCAGCATAATTAAAACAAATAACATAATATAGGGTGGCTTATGGATAATACAATGAAAGAAAAAGCGCTGTCAGTATTAACACCTATGCAATATCATATTACGCAACGAAATGGCACTGAACCTCCCTTTGATAACCAATTTTATGCTAATCACAGGGAAGGTATCTATGTTGATATCGTATCGGGCGAACCACTATTTACTTCATTAGATAAATTTGATTCAGGCTGTGGTTGGCCAAGTTTTTCAAAACCGATAGAAAAGGCCAACATTGTTGAAAAAAAAGATACTAGCTTTGGTATGCGCCGTACCGAGGTTCGATCGGCTTGCGCAAATTCACATCTTGGCCATGTATTTAATGATGGTCCTAAAGAGCTTGGTGGATTACGCTATTGCATCAATTCGGCCGCATTACGGTTTATTCCGAAAGATGAACTTGAAGATGCTGGGTATGGGCAGTATTTAAAGCTATTTGATAAATCATAAATAACCCCCTTATTATTTAATTCATAAATAAAAATCCTATCATCTTAACAAAGATGATAGGATTGATAAAAACACCGTTAGCTTAGCTTTTCGTTTGAATTTAGTTTGTTTGAGCTTAGTTTTTTCGCTTAAATAAAATATAACTAATTAATAAAAACACAAAACTTGTGATAAGCGATCCAACCAATGGGTAAATGCCCATTACAATACTAACTTGGGCAAACAAATTATCGGCAATATAAAACAAGAAACCAAAGCTAATGCCAATAACCACACGAATCCCCATCGACACGCTGCGCAGTGGGCCAAAAATAAACGATAGAGCTAATAGCATCATCACCGCCACCGAAACAGGCTTTATAAGCTTTTTCCAAAACAGTAAATCGTAATACTTGGTATCTTGCCCTGAACTTTTTAGATATTGTGAATATTGATAAAGCCCAGAGGCTGACAACGAATCAGGATCAAATGCAACAATGCTGAGTTTATCAGGTGTGATGTTGGTTTGCCAAAGGATAGAGACCATATTGATACCTACTACTTTATTGGGGTTTGTTAAATTATTTTTTTCGATTTGTGACAAAGTCCAAGCGTTATTTTCATAAACACCATAAGCGGCGTGGGTAATGGATTGTAATTTATTTTGATCGACCGAATAGATATACACATTTGAAATTGAATTATCGTTATTTACATGGCCAATAAAGATATAATCATTCCCATCTTTTGCCCAAAGACTACCTTGCTCAACCATTAGCGAATTACCGTACAGTTTTTCAGAACGCATATTACGCGCAGTTTGTTCACTTACAGGGGCAATCCATTCACCAATTGCCATAGTAATCAATACTAAAGGTATGGCTGTTTTCATTACCGCAAAGGCAATTTTAAAACGGCTAAAGCCTGAGGTTTCCATCACGGTTAGTTCACTGTGTGACGCGAGTATTCCTAACCCAATCAAAGCACCTAATAATGCCGCCATCGGGAAGAACACTTCTAAATCTTTTGGCACCATCAACAGGGTATAAATACCGACAGAAAACGCATCATAATCCACTTTGATTTTTCGAAGCTGATCAATAAAACGGATAATTCCTGATAAGCTAATCAACAAAAAAAGACTAACACCAATGGTGCTTAAAATAGTTTTACCTATGTAACGGTCTAAAATCGAAAACACGCATATCTCCTTAAGATGCCGAATATTTTAAGCGAAGTTTGCGCATAAATAGGCTATCCCAACAATTTAGCACTAGTGCTAATAAAAAGTACCCGATATTCAAAACGTAAAACCAAAGTTCAGGATCTAACCGACCTTTACCCGCATTAGCTTTAATCGAACTGGCTGATAAAAAGTAAACCAAATAAAGCAACAATGCAGGAAAAACTTGTGCAAGACGTCCTTGGCGAGGATTAGATATACTCAATGGAATAACCAAAAATGCCATTAACGGCACGGAAATAATTAGCGTTAATCGCCAATAAAATTCGGCATTGGCTTTAGGCGTATCCATATCAGCAAGTGCCTGTAATCCTAGCTGCTGAACATCGATTTTATCGGTATCTTCATTTGTATCTATTGCTTTGGGTTTGATAATACCTAAATAATTATGAAAGTTAGAAATTCGAAAATCCTTAAGTTGCGCAGTGCCTTCATAGCGGTTGGCATCTTCAAGAGTAATGATTTGATTACCTTCATTATCGTGTCCTGTCTTACCTTTATTGGCAATAATAATCGAAGGTCGCTGATTGGTTTTTGGGTTGATTTGCGCGATAAAAACATTTTCTAAATTATTATCATTTACATTACCAATATAAAGCATTGAATTGCCATCGGGCGTTTGTTGAAATTGCCCCGCTAACAGTCCAGCTAAACTTGGATTGATTTTTGCATTGGCAAGCAATTGATCTTGCTTAATACTAGACCAAGGCCCAAACCACAATGAATTTAACGTCGTTAATAGGCAAGTTAAAATACAAAGAAACAGCACCACCTGATAAGTTAAACTCTTTTTAACACCACAAGCATGCATTGCCACCATTTCACTGTCAGCATAAAGTCGCCCAAAAGTCACCAGTACGCCAAGAAATAGGCTTAACGGTAAAATCAGATCCGCCATGTTCGACACGCCCAACACCAACAATGGCATAATCAAATCACGAGGGATAGAGCCATCAATTGCATTTGATAAAATTCTAATTAATTTTTGAGAAAAGAAAATCAGCAACAAAATAAATAATATTGCTCCTTGGGTTTTCAATGTCTCTTTAACTAAATATCGACGAATTATCACATTTTACCTATACATGTTGGTACAAAATCTGATTATTATAATCTGATTTGCTAAGTTTTAGTTATCTTTTTGTTGCTATCCCATAATGAACCGATAGAATATTCATTATTCCCATCAACGCATAAATGGAAACATCATGGAATTTCAAATAAAAAACAGCACTATTATAACCAAACAAAAAACAGAGTGTTTAGTTATTTCAATTGATTCAGGAAAAAGCCAGTCAGATATTGTTAAAGATATCGACAACTTAACTAACGGCCTAGTAAGTCAGCTTATCAAGTCAGGCGATATTAGCCATGAATTGGGTAAAACCACGCTATTGTATCAAACTAATAGCGATATAAAACAAAAACTCCTATTTGTTGGCTGTGGAAAAGCCAACGACTTTGGGGTAACGCAAGCCAAAAAAGTGATTCAAGTCGTTATCAAAGAACTGCTTGCCAAAAAGATTAAAAGTATTGCGTGGGATTTGCTAGCTGTCAATCAAAGCAATAGCCTACAAATTGCCAAACAGTTGCCACAAATAGTGAGTGACATAACATATCGGTTTGACGAATTTAAAACCACCAAAACCCCAGCACCAAGCTTAGCAAAAGTGACATTATTAACGGGTAATAAAAGCAATATTGATGAATTAACTAGCAACTTGTTACAAGGTGAAATTATTGCTAATGCCATTACCGCAACCAAGACCATTGCTAACATGCCATCGAATGTTTGTAATGCAAAATATTTAGCTGAACAAGGCAAACAGCTAGGAAAACTACATACATCGCTCAAAGTCACCTGCCTTGGCGAAAGCGAACTGGAAAAATTAAACATGAATGCCTATTTAGCCGTTGGGCGTGGATCGCAAAACGAATCGATCATGACAATTATTGAATACCAAGGCGCCAAAGATAAAAAATCCCAACCTTATGTTTTAGTTGGCAAAGGGCTAACGTTTGATTCGGGTGGTATATCTATCAAACCTGCTGCTGGCATGGATGAAATGAAATACGACATGTGTGGTGCGGCAACGGTTTATGGTGTTATGCAAGCCGTTGCTGAACTTAAATTACCGATCAATGTTGTAGGTGTTATGGCAGGTTGTGAAAACATGCCTGACGGTAATAGCTACCGTCCTGGTGATATATTAACTACCATGTCAGGCACTACGGTTGAAGTGATTAACACTGATGCCGAAGGGCGGCTTGTATTGTGTGACGCTTTAACCTATGTTGAGCGTTATAATCCCAAAACCGTTATCGACATAGCTACTTTAACAGGCGCTTGTATTGTGGCGCTTGGTCATCATTATACAGGAGTTATGGGTAACAACGATAAGTTAGTCGCACAATTAGTTAGCGCATCACAAAAAGCGGAAGACAAAGCATGGGCGCTGCCGATCGACGATCAATTCCAAGAGCAGATCAAATCGACATGCGCTGATATTGTTAACGCTGGTGGGCGTGATGGTGGCACAATTACTGCTGCTTGTTTCCTGTCTTGTTTTACTGAAAAATATCAATGGGCGCATTTAGATATTGCAGGCACTGCATGGAAATCGGGCGCACAAAAAGGCGCAACAGGGCGTCCTGTTGCTATGTTGATTCAATACTTACTTGATCAATAAATCGAGCCAACATTTATGAAAAAAGTGATCTTTTATCTACTTGAAAACCAAACAGAAGCCAACGAATCAGGCATGCTATATTATGAAAAACTTGCATGCCAAAAAATCGCCGAAGCATGGCAAGCTAATTTGCGTGTACAAGTTGCTTGTCAAGATCAAGCACAAGCTGAGCGAATCGACGAATATCTATGGCAACTGAGTACCGACAGCTTTGTGCCACATAACTTAGCTGGTGAAGGTATGAAAGGCGGATCACCTGTTGAAATCAGCTGGCCACAAAAACGCAGTAGCGGTAGTAGGCCGCTACTAATTAATTTACAAGAGCAATTTCCTGAATTTGCTAATGTCTATCGTGATATTATTGATTTTGTACCTGTTGGCGAGGATTTAAAAGCATTAGCAAGGGTAAGGTATAAGTATTATAAAGAGGCAGGATTTAATCTTAAAACCATACCAGTTACTTGTGACTAGGGTGACAATGTGCCTTTTTTCAAAAAAGACCCGTTTATTATCAAAAACTACTATAAAGATATTGATTTTATGTGTGTTTTTTTTAAACAGTCAATGTCTTTTATGCTCATCAAAACTTTTATAAGTTATAACTTTATTGATGCAAATTTTTATTTTGATGATTTGAGATAATAAGTAGTTGGTGCTTTTATTTAAGGAAAGGCTAGTATAAAAAGAACTTTCCACGTGCATAGTCTATGTAGCACGTGGAAAATCATGGATAACGAGTTATTATTTATATAAATTAACAAAAATAGTTTGCGCTGTGCTTGCAGGGTTGTTTGATACTTCTTTTACATAATAAAAATGTGCACCATTAGCAACAGCATGTTTTTGTGCAGCTTCGCTGATTTCAGAAGTATCATTAAAGACACCATGGAAGCTAATAGTCTTGTATGGTGTCATACGTTTAAATGCTTCACTACTGATTTCATAGGCATCTTGGCCTTGTATTGCGGTTGTGACGATGTAATCTCTTACCGGGGCATCTTGTTTATATAATAAAACATCGACATCTTGAGCTTGGTCTTGACTACCAACTGATGAAATAGAATCGATATAAAACGCGTAGGCATTTTTTTCAGCGGCTAATTTACTTGCTGCTTCAGTAATTTCAGAAGTATTGTTGTAATTGCCTTTAAATTTAACAACTTCAAATGGTAAATAGTAAAGGGCTTTTGAGCGGTTATAGGAAACAATACCATTATAAGTGGTTGGATTTTGCTCGACAGCTATTTGTGCATTAGATTTATAAATATTGGCATAAACAATAGCACGATCTGAAGAAGTCCCATTGGCAGGGGTTTCCATTGCTGTAATATAATAATATTGGGCACCTGCTTCATCTGCGGCACGTGAAATATCATCAGCAGCATTATCCGCTTGTAAATAGCTGCCAGTTACTGAGATTTCTTTCAATGGTATTAAGTGGCGGCTTTCTTTAGAAGTTAATGGTTGAGCTGCATAAACATTAGCAATAGGTAAAGAGAATAACACAGCTAAAGCTATAGAAGATTTAGTAAAACGTTTCATGATTGAGTCCTTCACTTTTGAATTATTAAAATAGAAAATCATTGTTTAACGCCTATTTAATTTGCAGATTTAATGGTATTGCTTCGAGATTATTCTAACTTGTGGAGCTCCAGAATGTCTTGTCCTTGTCTACTTGTTAAAAGCGTTAAGACATATAGTTGTTTTGGCAGGAATGAATAGTAAAACAACTAGCTACCTTTATAAGACGTTCAGTAATAATCCTCAAGTTCTTTTAATGAAACAGTAGAACACCTAGCATTAATTGCTTAAAATGGTGTTAATTCGATGTGCGTTTTTAATTATTTTGTTGATAATGATTATTCACCAATTGTATCAATAAAAAATTTAAGCAATTGTGCTGTTAATCCCCAAATAACCCAATTTTGATACTGATAATAATAGACCGCATGTTCAGACCTTTTTTGCCAATTGGTTGAACGATTAGTAATAACATCAAATGGAAAATTATCGGCAGGTTTCTGTCCTAAAAACATCGTTGCACATTGTGGTTGATTGTCAATAAACCACTTAATAGGAACTGTAAAAATCTGCTCAACTTCGTCATGGTTTAGTTGCAAATCATCTAATGAATTTATTGTGCCTACAAATGGATAAATCATCATACCTAACGTAGCAATAAATTTGGGTAATTGTCCTAAAATTGTGATTTGATTAAAGGCAATGCCTAATTCTTCAGCGGTTTCACGTTTAGCTGTGTGTTCGGGATTAATATCCGTTAATTCAACACGACCACCAGGAAAGCAGATATCCCCCGGTTGCCATTTTAGCTTTTTTGATCTGACTTGAAACAATAGCTCGAGTTGATCATCAACATGAACGATCGGCAATAGCACAGCAGCTTTATTATCAACACATTTTATAATCTGTTTTTTTTGAATCTGTTTTGTTATCTTTTCGATTGTGATCATAATAATTAATTTTATTCAGCATTTAATTTAAATTGTTGTTCTATTTACCTTACACGAATAACATGCTAGATTTAACAAAAGCGTTAGTCTAATACGCTCGTTTTACCTAATTAAAGCTATGCAATATTATATCAATAACCTTAAAAAAGAACTCGAAGATCTTGCCAATTTAAAGCGTGAGCGTGCGCTTATTGGTATGCCATCTGAATTCCAACAGGTATTTTTATTACTTCCGGCGCTTTTTCATTATCATACTCCTCAACTACCTGGATATATAGAAGGTCATATACTTTCAGGTATTGCTTGCTATCAATTATCTAATGACGCAAAAAAACGACTAAAAAAACAATTCAATTTTATTCCACCGACAAACCCAACCCAAACCCAAATACTACCACCGGCAATCTCCGCTTTATATTCGATGGGAAGTACTTGCTCTCTTGGACAATCAGTAAAATCTGATCTTGATATTTGGATATGTATTGAAAACAATTTAACTGATCAACAAAAAGAAGCGTTACAGCAAAAATGCCGATTAATCGAAAAATGGGCAGCGAATTTACAAGTCAAATTAACGTTATTTGTGGTCGATGCAGATCGTTTTATCAATCAACATCACGAATGTTTAATGGGTGAAAACTGTGGAACCGCTCAACATATCTTATTGCTTGAAGAATTTTACCGTTCCGCTAATTTATTAGCAGGGAAATTTTTGTTATGGTTTGCTGTGCCTTATAACTATACCGTAAATAACGTCACTTATCCCACTTATGAACAGTGCGTTAACGCTATGGTTGATCTTAATTTAATTGAACGAAATGACTGGATTGATTTTGGGCCACTAACTGGCTTATCTGCACAAGAGTATTTTGGCGCAAGTCTATGGCAACTTTATAAAAGCATCGATTCCCCCTTTAAAGCAGTACTTAAAACCCTATTACTAGAAGCGTACTCATGGATTTATCCTAAAAATGATCCGATAGCTTATCAGATGAGAGAGTTTATTCAAAAAGGTCAAAAACACAAAGGGGCTAATCTAGATTCATACTACATGCTATTAGACAGAATCAGTAACTATCTTGTAGAAATTAATGACTATGAACGGCTTGAGCTAATTCGTAACTGTTTTTATTTAAAAGTGAATGGAAAACTATCAATCCCTACACAATCACCATCTTGGCGTCGTGCCATTTTGAGTGATTTAGTTAAAAATTGGGGATGGAGTAAGCAACAAATTGCCAAATTAGATGCCTGCCAAGCTTGGAAAATAGAACAAGTTCGAGAAATGCATGAAATTCTATTACACACCATGATGAAAGGTTATCGAAATTTACTCAATTTTGGTCGTCGTAATAATTTAGACTCATTAATTAGTCCTCAAGATCTTGCGATCTTAACGCGTAAACTCTATGCTGCTTTTGAAGTATTACCAGGCAAAATAACAACATTAAAACTTAATATATCCGACAATTTGCAAGAAGATGCCTTGACGTTTATTCATGTGGCAGAAGATCGCATTAATCGAGCAGGATGGTATGTTTATAACCAAAAACCTATCCTCAATTCGATTATTAGTCACCAATATTTGGAATACAGCAAATATTTAGTAAAACTGGTTGGTTGGTGTTATTTTAATGGTTTAATTGCTGATACTACCCAATTTTATTATCGGAATGGTGAAAATCGTAATAACTCAAAAATCAATAAATTGATCGCCGATCTAAAAAATTATTTTCCCATCGATGTTCCTGCTGCAACTGAAGAACAGTTATATGGGCCATGTGAAATTCGCCATTTAGCGATCATTTTAAATCTGGAAGATGATCCAACTACCAACATAAAGATAGATAATGAAGTGGCTAATAGCGTACTTAATTACGGTAAAGATGAACTTAGCTTAGTTGGAACAATTGATCTTCTTTATAGAAATTCATGGAATGAAATTCGTATGCTTCATTTTAGCGGATCACTGTCCGTGCTTGAAGCGATTAAAGCATTATTAAATCGCATGCACAAAAATGCTGATCTTCCTAATTCAATTGAAATTTTTTGTTATAGTGAACACTTAAGTTGCGAAATCAAACAACAAATAAAAAAACTTATGGATGAATGTGTTGATTTGCGCTTAACCACGACTGAAAACAATTCAACACAAGTCAAGCCATTAAGGGTGGGGGGATCTTCTTGGTATCTATTTTTTGAACGATTAGGTGTTTCTAGCCATCAATTTGAAAATGCGATCGATTTTTATGGTGCCGTATCAAACAACAAAATACAAGGTAGACCGTTAAATATTTTAGACGAAACCAATGAACTACCCAAAGAAATCGACAGCATTGCTTATAGAGGGATCATCCAGTTCATTTTTGAAGATACCGAATCGGGTTTTGATCTTTACATCTTAAATGAACATAATCAGGTTGAAATTTACCGTAATTGTAACGGTTCAAAAGAAAATATGGTAAAAGATATCAACGATTTTTATGTTTTATCTGACGATCGTTTTACTTTTACAACGGGCAGTGCTGTTAATTTTAATCTACCTCAATTTTATCAAATCACATATAATGACTCAGGTGAGCGCAAGATCATATCCGTCAATTAAACGATCAAAATGATCTTATTTAAATAGAATTATGTCAAAAACTTTCAGGAAAGCATGTGTTTTAGTATAAAAAAGATAAAAATTTACAATTAATAAGTAAAATAATTAAATTTCTATTAAAATAATGGGAACTTTTTTTAAATTTAAGAATCTAACTGTTTGTGTGCACAAATTTGGGCCGATTGACAGTTATTAACATAATAAGGAATGGCCTTTAATGGGGGAGCAAGTAACAGACCAAGTACTCGTAGATCGCGTTGTCAATGGTGACAAAAACGCATTTAATTTACTTGTGGTTCGTTATCAAAATAAATTAGCTCATTTAGTTTCTCGTTATGTATTAGCGTCTGAAGTTCCTGATGTTGTGCAAGAAACTTTTATTAAGGCATATCGTTCATTAAGTCTTTTTAAAGGTGAAAGTGTTTTTTACACATGGTTGTATCGTATTGCAGTTAATACGGCTAAAAATTACTTAACCTCTCAAGGACGAAGGCCGCCAGCATCAGACATTGACGCTAGCGAAGCAGAAAGTTATGAAGGTGCCGATTCATTAAGAGATCTTGATAATCCTGAAAATTTAGCACTTTCAGACGAAGTAAAAAAGACCGTATTTGCAACGATTGAAGCTCTGCCAGATGATTTAAAAACTGCAATTACATTGCGTGAAATTGATGGCTTAAGCTACGAAGAGATCGCTGACATTATGGATACACCCGTTGGAACAGTGCGATCACGTATCTTTAGAGCGCGTGAAGCAATAGATGAAAAACTAAAACCATTACTCGGTTAATGGCTACAAACAAATTGATAAAAAGTAGTCATAAATTTAAGGTATCTACTATGCAAATTGAACAGAAAGAGCAACTTTCATTACTTATGGATGGCGAATTCACAAACGATCATATTATTGATGAAGTATCGCATAATGAAAGTTTACAATCATGCTGGCACCGCTATCATATTGTAAGAGAAGCAATGCGAGGTGAGTTGCATAGTAGCGCATTAACGTTAGATATCTCTAAGCAAATTGCTCAAGCTATTGCAAGTGAAGATTTATACAATAATCTAACAGATCAGCCAAATATCAAAACAACCACACAACCAAAAACTGAAAACTTAATTTGGATTCACGTTAAAGACTTTTTTGCTAAAGCCAGCCAAGTTGGGCTTGCTGCATGTGTCACGCTTGGCATTATTGCCGGTGTTCAATATCAGCAAAGCCAAACGGATAATGCAAATGGCATCCCTACATTAAACACTGTTCCTGTCGGTGTTAATATTGCGCCAGTAGGTGGAATTCATCAGCAAAATGATCAGCAACAGCTTGAAGAGCGACAATACGACAAAATCAGATTGCTTGTACAAGATTATGAATTACAAAAAAGACTAAATGCTCACTAATTGGAAATGAAATTACCTTATTATTTTGTACCACATTTTATAAAACAGAGTAGAAATTTTATTTTCACTCTGTTTTTTGTGTTTTTTTCAGCATCCATTTACGCTAATGATACTGATGATGCCTTAACGCTATTAAATAAAATGCATCATGCAGCTCAAACACAAAATTACCATATTCACTTTTTATTTGAAGATAAAGATCAATATGCAACTACATTTGAATATAGCCATTTAGGCGCAGCAAACAAAAATGACATTAATGCCTGCCTACGCTATCTTGAAGGTCCAAATAAAGAGATCATCTTGCATAATGGTGTAACGAGTTACTTTCAACCTGATAGCCCCTCGTTTTCGATCACAAGCCCACGCATCATCGAGGCTTTTCCTGATGTGATTTATAATAATTTTAATGATCTAAGCGAATTTTACGATTTTATTCTATTAGGCAAAGCAAGAACGGCAAATCGCAGTGCACAACAGGTAAAAATCATCGCTAAAGAAAAGGATCGTTATAGCTACCTGATCTGGATTGATGATCAAACCTATTTGCCGATCAGAGTTGATTTATTAGATCAAAATAACAACATTATTAATCAGATAAAAGTGATCCAGCTAGATAAAAATTTTGATAAGAAAAAACAGCTAGATTATATCAACAATCGAACCTATCCTGTTTTATTATCGATCGAAAAGCAAGATAGTGCGTTTGATCAATGGCGATTAGCGTGGTTACCTAAAGGGTTTAAGGAAATAGCTGCTTATAATTTGAATTTTTACAACTCTGATATTGCAACTAAATTGTTTTCAGATGGTGTATTTTCATTTACAGTTAATATTTCTTCTGAACAAGCTAAACAATCACATCAAATTATCCAACAAGGTGGACGCACTATTTATTCAACTAACTTGGGACACAAAAATATTATCATCATTGGTAATTTACCGCATACCACGCTTGAACGTATAGCACAAAATATTATCCAGAAATAAGTGCAAACTTCTCGATAACGCTATGCTTAGCAGTGATAAATGTGTAAAATGTTTCCTTTATGACTATGTACTTATTAGCAATGTTGGTAATAACCAAAAGCATTTTAGATAGTTAACCATTAATAACCAAGATACTCATTATAATATTATTAATATGAATAAAAATATCCGCAATTTTTCGATTATTGCCCATATTGACCATGGTAAATCAACGCTTTCAGACCGCATAATTCAAATTTGTGGTGGACTTTCAGATCGTGAAATGGAAGCCCAAGTGCTCGACTCAATGGATCTTGAGCGTGAGCGAGGTATCACCATCAAAGCACAAAGTGTTACGCTTGATTATCATGCTAAAAATGGCGAAACCTATCAGCTCAATTTTATCGACACACCAGGTCATGTTGACTTTTCGTATGAAGTATCGCGCTCGCTTGCCGCTTGTGAAGGCGCATTATTAGTTGTCGATGCAGGGCAAGGCGTTGAAGCACAAACACTAGCAAACTGCTATACCGCTTTAGACATGGATCTTGAAGTTGTACCAGTTCTAAACAAAATTGATTTACCCGCAGCTGAACCAGAGCGCGTTGCGGCCGAAATCGAAGACATTGTCGGCATTGATGCAAGTAATGCTGTTCGCTGTTCAGCTAAAACAGGCGTTGGCGTGACTGATGTTCTTGAACAACTTGTCAACGACATTCCACCACCAGAAGGCGACTCAAATGCGCCATTACAAGCACTTATTATTGATTCATGGTTTGATAATTACTTAGGTGTAGTTTCATTAATTCGCATCAAAAATGGTGAATTAAACAAAGGTGATAAGATCAAAGTAATGAGTACAGGTATGACATACAACGTTGATCGACTTGGTATATTTACGCCTAAACAAGTTGATAAACAATGCCTGCATTGTGGTGAAGTGGGTTGGGTTGTTTGTGCTATCAAAGATATCTTAGGTGCGCCAGTAGGGGATACTTTAACTTTAGCAAAAGCTCCAGCACAAGAACCATTACCAGGCTTTAAAAAGGTCAAACCACAAGTTTATGCAGGGTTATTCCCAACCAGCTCTGACGATTATGAAGCTTTTCGTGATGCGCTTGGCAAATTAAGTTTAAACGATGCCTCGTTATTTTATGAACCTGAAAATTCAGGGGCATTAGGATTTGGATTCCGCTGTGGTTTTCTTGGTTTATTGCATATGGAAATTATCCAAGAGCGTTTAGAGCGTGAATACAACCTCGATCTTATAACTACTGCACCAACGGTTGTTTATGAAGTGCTAACCACATCCAATGACATTATTTATGTTGATAGCCCTGCTAAGTTACCAGCAGTAAATAACATTCAAGAATTACGCGAACCAATAGCAGAATGTAACATATTAGTTCCGCAAACTTATTTAGGCAACGTCATCACACTCTGTGTTGAAAAACGTGGTGTGCAAACCAACATGGTTTATCATGGAAACCAAGTAGCCTTAACATACGAAATACCAATGACCGAAGTCGTATTAGACTTTTTTGACAAACTAAAATCAACTTCGCGCGGGTATGCCTCATTAGACTACAGCTTTAAACGATTCCAAGCTGCCGACATGGTAAGATTGGATGTATTAATTAACGGTGAACGTGTTGACGCATTAGCTTTAATTACCCACAAAGACAACGCACCATATCGTGGACGGGAATTAGTTGAAAAAATGAAAGATCTTATTCCTCGTCAACTGTTTGATATTGCTATACAAGCGGCTATTGGCAATCATGTTATAGCTCGATCAACCGTAAAACAACTACGCAAAAACGTATTAGCCAAATGTTATGGGGGTGACGTAAGTCGTAAAAAGAAACTTTTACAGAAGCAAAAAGAAGGTAAAAAACGCATGAAACAAGTTGGTAATGTTGAATTACCACAAGAAGCATTTTTAGCGATTTTGCATGTAGGAAAAGATTAACTAATTAAAAACAAATCAATAAAAAGATTTATTTAAAGAGGAAACAAAATGGCTGGAACATTTGCCATCATATTAGCAACAGCAACACTCATTACTGGGATCTTTTGGTTTTTAGAAAAATTTAAATGGAAACCAGCAAGACAGCGTAAAGTAGAAGAAATCCGCACCCAAAGCAATGGCGAGGTTGACGGAAAGATTCTTGCCGAAGTGGGTAAACCCAAAGGATGGGTTGAAAATTTGGCATCGTTTTTCCCTGTTTTATTTGTCGTATTTGTCATTCGTTCGTTCATATATGAACCGTTTCAAATCCCATCTGGTTCAATGATGCAAACGTTACTAATTGGCGATTTTATTGCGGTTGAAAAATACGCTTATGGCTTGCGTGATCCTATTACTAACACTGTCATCATCCCAACAGGGCGCCCTAAACGTGGTGATGTAGCAGTGTTTAAACATCCAAATATTCCACAAATGGATCTGATTAAACGTGTGGTTGGTTTACCTGGTGACAAAGTCGTCTATCTAGTTAAAGAAAAGAAAATTGTAATTTATCCAGCGTGCCAAACAACGGATACTGATTGTAAAGGCCAGCAATCACAGCCACTTGACTTGCATTACAGCGAACCAAAAACAAGCAACTGGAAAGTGGTTTATGAGCAATTTAAAACTTCGCCAAGCTTTTACACCTTACAGCAATATGCTGATAAAGGTATTATTGACTCAGATAGTGTTGTAACATTGAATATGAACATTCAACAAGAAACGTTAGGTGACAAACCGCACGACATTTTGATTACACAAGGATCGCAAGAGGATCCAAATTATTACCGCCAAAAAGATCAACCAACAGCCACTTGGGTGGTACCACAAGGTCACTACTTTATGATGGGTGACAACCGTGACAACAGCGGTGACAGTCGATACTTTGGTTTTGTACCTGAAGGTAACTTTGTGGGGAAAGCAACTGCGATTTGGATCAGCTTTGAAAAACAACCAGACGAATGGCCAACAGGGATTCGCTTTAGTCGTATTGGTGGGATACATTAAAAATTATAATTATGAAAAAATTTAGTCAAATTCAACAATCGATCGGCTATCAGTTTCAAGATCTATCACTACTTGAATTAGCGCTCACTCACCGAAGCGCGAATAAAAAGCATAACGAACGTTTAGAGTTCCTCGGGGATTCAATCTTAAGTTTTGTTATTGCTGATGAGCTATATCACCGTTTTTTCAAACAAGATGAAGGTGATCTAAGCCAAATGCGAGCCACGCTTGTTTGTGGTCAAACACTTGCCGAAATAGGCAAAGATTTTAAATTGGGCGATGACCTTATTTTGGGACAAGGCGAGCTAAAAAGTGGTGGGTTTCGTCGGGAATCGATTATTTCTGATGCCGTTGAAGCCATTATTGGCGCCATTTACTTAGATAGCAACATCGACACAATTCGTCAATTAATTTTATCGTGGTACCAAACTCGCTTAACCCAAATTCAACCTGGGATAAAACAAAAAGATGCCAAAACAAAATTACAAGAATATTTACAAGGGACTCATCGACCACGCCCATGTTATCTTATTGTTGAAATCACTGGTGATAATCACGAACAAGAATTCTTAATTCAGTGCAAAATCGACAATGACGACCGCGAATATTTAGGTCGTGGTTTAAGTCGCCGAAAAGCAGAACAAATAGCAGCACAAGAAGCACTCAACCAACTAGGTATAAAATGACAGAAACAACACAACATTGTGGATTTGTCGCCATTGTGGGGCGACCAAATGTAGGTAAATCAACGCTATTAAACCAATTGCTTGGTCAAAAGATTTCCATTACCTCGCGCAAAGCGCAAACAACAAGGCACCGTATTATCGGTATTGACACGCAAAATAACGACCAAATTATCTATATCGACACTCCTGGGCTGCACATTGAAGAAAAAAGAGCCATCAATCGCCTAATGAACCGAGCGGCAAGTAGCTCAATTGGGGATGTTGAACTTGTGATTTTTGTTGTTGAAGGGACTCATTGGAATGACGATGATGAAATGGTTGCCAACAAACTCAAAAACTGCAAATGTCCAGTATTATTAGTCATTAATAAAATCGATAACGTCACTGACAAAACACAACTATTACCTCATATTCAAGCAATCAGCCAAAAAGTTAACTTCCTTGATGTGGTGCCAATCAGCGCCGAAAAAGGTGAAGGCGTTGATATCATCAAAGATATCGTCAAAAAACACTTACCAGAAGGCGAACACCATTTCCCTGAAGATTACATTACCGACCGTTCACAACGCTTTATGGCATCAGAAATTATCCGTGAAAAACTTATGCGTTTTTTAGGTGATGAATTACCTTATTCAGTAACGGTTGAAATTGAACAATTTAAAGTTGACGAACGTAATGGAATGTACCGCATTAACGGACTAATCTTAGTTGAGCGTGACGGACAAAAGAAAATGGTCATTGGTAACAAAGGCGAAAAAATTAAAAAAATTGGTATTGAAGCGCGTAAAGACATGCAATCATTCTTTGACAACAAAGTCCATCTAGAACTTTGGGTCAAAGTCAAAGCGGGCTGGGCAGATGATGAACGAGCGTTAAGAAGTTTAGGCTATAGCGATGATTAACGAACTCGCTAGATTTTTAAAGTTATCAATCAGGCATATTTATGCCTGATTTTTTACCTAATTTTAAGAAATAATTAAATCAAATCTTCATTAAATTTAGTAAAAATTTTTGTTTTTTTATTAAAAACACTTCAGGAAAGTTATTTATTTTATTAAAGTTTTTTATTGAGGATATGGCTTACTAGGAAGCTTTCCAAAACTTTTCAACAAAATTAATTCTAATATTAACAATATATATACCCAAATTAACCCTAATTTTGACAACTCTCTATTCACTTTATTAACAAGTTAATACTAAACATCTTCCCTTAATTTATATATAATGCGACTTAATAATTTGATTTTTATATTAACTTCGGAGCCATTTATGCAGCAGTTTCGACCCATTCGCCGTGCTTTACTTAGTGTGTCCGACAAAACTGGCATTTTAGAGTTCGCCAAAGCCCTATCAGAACGAAATGTAGAACTCCTTTCAACAGGGGGAACCGCAAAGCTACTTATGGACAACCAAATACCCGTAACCGAAGTATCCGACTATACTGGTTTTCCTGAAATGATGAATGGGCGAGTCAAAACACTACACCCCAAAATTCATGGTGCTATTTTAGGAAGACGAGGTATTGATGATGACATTATGCAACAACACCAAATTGCACCGATTGATATGGTGGTTGTCAATCTTTATCCATTTGCTAAAACGGTTGCTAAACCAAATTGCACATTAGAAGACGCCATTGAAAATATCGATATTGGCGGTCCAACCATGGTGCGCTCTGCTGCTAAAAATCATAAAGATGTTGCCATTGTGGTTGATTGTAGTGATTATCAACATATCATTGATATGATGGATAATAACCAAAACGCCCTTTCTTTTGAATATCGTTTCAATCTTGCCATTAAAGCCTTTGAACACACCGCCAAATATGATGGAATGATCGCCAACTATTTTGGGCAACAAGTACCACCGTATATGGGCGAAACCGACAAACCAGCAGGACAATTTCCACGCACATTAAATCTTCAATTTATAAAAAAACAGAACATGCGCTATGGCGAAAACAGCCACCAACAAGCGGCTTTTTATATTGAAGAAGGCGCTAACGAAGCATCGATTGCAACGGCAAAGCAACTGCAAGGTAAAGCACTATCTTATAACAACATTGCCGACACCGACGCAGCGCTTGAATGTGTCAAATCATTTGAACAGCCTGCTTGTGTAATTGTCAAACACGCCAACCCTTGTGGTGTTGCGGTTAGCGACAATATCCTAAACGCCTATCTAAATGCCTATAAAACCGATCCCACATCGGCCTTTGGTGGCATTATTGCCTTTAACCGCCCATTAGATGCGGCAACGGCTCAAACGATTGTTCAACAACAATTTGTTGAAGTTATCATCGCTCCAATTGTCAATCAAGACGCATTAGCCATTATTGAAGCGAAAAAAAATGTACGAGTACTAGAATGTGGCCAATGGTCAACCTCTACAACAGCCAGTCTAGACTTTAAGCGTGTTAATGGCGGTTTATTAGTGCAAGATCGTGATTTAGGCATGGTATCGCCAAACGAGCTTACGGTCGTCACCAAACGCAAACCAACAGAGCAAGAACTGTCTGATGCTTTATTTTGTTGGAAAGTGGCCAAATTTGTTAAATCCAATGCCATCGTTTATGCCAAAAACAACATGACAATTGGTATTGGCGCAGGACAGATGAGTCGAGTTTATTCCGCCAAAATCGCTGGAATCAAAGCGCAAGACGAAAATCTAGAAGTTGCAGGTTCTGTTGTTGCTTCAGATGCGTTTTTCCCGTTTCGAGACGGGGTTGATGCAGCAGCAGCAGCGGGGGTAACGTGTGTAATTCAGCCCGGTGGCTCGATTCGTGATGACGAAGTGATCCAAGCGGCAAATGAACACAATATTGCAATGATATTTACAGATATGCGTCATTTTAGGCATTAATTTTGATATGAATAATATGGCAATTTTGCTTATTATTAAAAATAAATTAGCTATATTTATCTTTTTATTAAAAAAGACATCGTTAAAGGATCTTTTATGAAAGTTTTAGTCGTTGGTAATGGCGGGCGTGAACATGCGCTTGCTTGGAAAATTGCACAATCACCGCGAGTCTCTAAAGTCTTTGTTGCACCAGGTAATGCAGGTACTTCACTAGAACCTAGTTTAGAAAATATCAACATCAAAGCGACCGACGTCGGAGGACTGCTTAGTTTTGCTCAACAAGAACAAATTGATTTAACTATAGTTGGCCCAGAAGCCCCATTAGTGATTGGCATTGTTGATAGCTTCCAAAAAGCTGGATTAAAAATCTTTGGCCCAAGCAAAGCGGCTGCACAACTTGAAGGATCAAAAGCCTTTACTAAAGACTTCTTAGCTCGCCACAACATCCCCACAGCAGAATATCAAAACTTTACCGAAGTTGCTCCAGCTATTAACTATATTCATGAAAAAGGCGTCCCAATTGTCATTAAAGCTGACGGGCTAGCTGCTGGCAAAGGGGTGATTGTTGCCATGACCTTAAAAGAAGCCGAAGATGCCGTGCATGACATGTTAGCAGGTAACGCCTTTGGCGATGCAGGGCATCGCGTTGTAATTGAAGAATTCTTAGAAGGTGAAGAAGCTAGCTTTATTGTCATGGTTGATGGCAAACATGTAGAGCCAATGGCAACTAGCCAAGATCATAAACGTGTTGGCGATGGCGATACAGGTTTAAATACAGGTGGCATGGGCGCGTATTCGCCAGCTCCTGTTGTAACTGATGCGGTTTTTGCAAAAGTAATGGATAAGATCATCTACCCAACCGTTAACGGCATGGCGCAAGAAGGCAACGTCTATGTCGGCTTTTTATATGCTGGCTTAATGATTGACAAAGACGGCAATCCCAAAGTTATTGAATTCAACTGCCGATTTGGCGATCCCGAAACACAACCCATTATGATGCGAATGCAATCCGATCTGGCAGAACTTTGCCTTGCAGCGGTAGAAGGCAAATTAGACACCGTCAAATCAAAATGGGATCCAAGACCAGCATTAGGTGTGGTGCTTGCAGCTGGTGGCTACCCAGGCGAATATAATACCAAAGATGTCATCCTTGGTATTCCTAGTGAATCAAGCGAAGATTGCAAAATCTTCCATGCGGGTACTAGCTTTGAAAAAGGGCGTGTCTACACTAATGGTGGACGAGTATTGTGCATAACCGCACTTGGCAACACAGTACTTGAAGCACAACAGCGCGCTTATCAGCAAGCCAAAGACATCTATTGGCATGGTTGTTTTTATCGGCATGATATTGGTTACCGTGCAATTGAGCGAGAGCAAAACGGCCACAAATCTTAATTTCTAAAGTTAATTAATTATGGCGTTTAATGACGCCATAGTAGGTGTGAACGAATAATTAACGCAATGGTCATCAATTCTTATTAAATTTTTAATAAAAAAATGGGGGAAGGGAGTGAACAAATTATTAGCAGTGTTGGGCGATGATACGACAACAGGTGGTAAAGTGATTTCTGCATCAAATAGTGGTTTTTCTCAAGGTCAAAGTATCGCATGCTTAGGCGATTACGCAAGTTGTCCTAAATGTACAAAAGGATATGGTTCCATTATTGAAGGAACATATGATTGTATTGTAGATGGTAAACCGGCTGCCTATGATAGTTGCATTGTCGCTTGTGGATGCCCAATAGGAAATAATCGAATTATCGCCACTAAAAGCTTTGCTTATGTGAATATTGCAAGCTCTTCATCAGCAAAAAGCGCAAGTTTTAAAATGCCTAGCTCTTCAGAAACCTCATTACCTATCTTTCAAAACCTGATGTATACGCAAAGTGACTCATCACTTGAAATGAGTGACGACACATCAAAAATTCGATTGGAGACGCCAAACGCTTAATGGACTGCGCTCACGAAGTATGCGAAAAACACCTTTATTACAGCGAAATAAAACAAGCTTTTATTGATGATGTAGATAACTTTGCTATGAATATCGTTGATAAAGTAGAAAATGGTGAGATGAGTTATGAGGAGGGTGCAAAGAAAATAAAGACTGAAGAAAATAATTTGTGGGAACAAAGTCTTGTATGGGTGAAAAATGGTTTGTCTATTTTTGGTGGTGTAGGAATGATTCAAACTGGGTTAGCACTTTGTTCTGCGGGATGGTCATGTCTTATTGGAGCTCCTATGATAGCGCATGGAGGAAATGGAATATATGAAGGAACCGCTGGCATTGTTAATGGTGTTATGAACGAAATTGATGACGGCAACAGAAGTATGGACGTTGATGGACCTTTAAGAAGTTGGTATAAAGATGCTGCCGAGTCTTTAGGTTTTGATTCTTCAATTGGTGATATTGCTTATGATAGTTTAGATTTAAGTATGTCAGTAGGGGCTAAGTTGAAATTAGTGCCGAAACTGAATAAGTTTGGTAATCCAATATTTAAATTATTTAAATATGGTCGCCGTGATTTAGAAAACGCTTACAAACAAATGAGTAAGAAATTATTAACTGTGGAAATTCTTGGTGATGCTATTTCTCTTAGAGAACTAGCTAATCAGTTAAAAAAAGCTTTTATACTTAATAAAGATACTAAACAAGTCAGCATGGTTGTTAAAGAGCCAGAAACAATTATTAATACAGGACAAATTGTCGAGAATTGTTCATTGATAATCACAATAGGTAATGATGATGCACCAGATTATTATAGCTGTGAAAGTAGTGATGGTTCAACATATAGAAAAGATAGAGACGGTAATATTATAAAATAAGGAGATTTGCATGGCTGTTGAAATATGGATTAGCTATTATTTTTTTGCTATTGTTGGGTGTTTTATTCGGCGCTATTTTTCGGAATATATTGCAATGGACTACAATAATGACAAAACTTTAAATCGTAAACGACGTTTAGCTCTTTCTTATTTTTATTTTATTTCTTTATATAGCCTGTTAATTATAAGTCAGCCAGGAGAAGGTTTTTTTTCAAATATTATTTTTTTCTGGTCAGCTGTTTTTATTTTTATATTGTATGTATTTTTTATTAGCTTTCTTGAAACACCACGTAGATACATAAAAAGGAAAAAATGGAAATGATTAATTGAAGTGAAATAAAGATCCTATCCCAAAAAGTGGACACAACCCTCCTCTATGATATAAATACAAAATGAACAACAATATTATCAAAACGATAAAATAATAGAGGTTTACACTGCTTAATATTTGGGCGATGAGTAAATCAACTGTTATAGTTATTATAAAAATGATTGGATCATTAAATTATGAAAAAGTTACTTCTTTTATTATTATTTTTCATATTATCAGGATGCCAAGAAGGCGAACCTCTTGATTCTAGAATTTGGGGTTCATCAGATACAAATATTGATAATAGAAGATATGATATGTCAATTTTGATGATAAAAAATAATTGGTTTCAAGGAAAAACTACAAAAGATATTGTTGAAAAATTACTGGAAGCAAAAGTAGGGACAATAACTATAATTACTGATAATAAAAGAATATATTGTGTTAAGGAATCTGAAGGATGGAATATTGATTTTGAACCGGAAACGTTAGCTTATTTAGATCTTTATTTTAAAAATGATTTAGTAGTAAAAGCCGTATTGAGAGAGAGAAAGCAAAGTTGGTCAAATAAAATTGATGGGATGGGAGGTGTTTCTGAACAAGAATATAAAACAAAATTGGCATGGAACACAAAATAATGAAAAAAATCATTCTATTATTAATGTTTATATCAATAGTAGCATTAACCAGTTGCAACAAAACACCCTTAGAAAAAGCAGTAACTTATCTAGATAAAAGTAATTCTAAAACCATAACACTCTCTGATTATACTAATTTTAAATGGGACGAAGTTTGGATAGTCGATGCTGATATATGGTCAAAATTTTTTCCTTTAATAATGAAACAAAAAAATATAGATGTAAAAGAATTAGATCATAGTCTAGGTGGAACATGTGGCGAATTGTCAAGTTACATAATTATATATGTATATAATAAAAAAGCCGTGTATTATGAACATTTACCTTGTAGAGGAAGAGGTATTGATTGGTATTATTCTCTTACTTTTAATTTGTTTGACAAAGAATTCATTATATTATTAAAAAATCAAGCAATTTTTAATGTCAAAAGATATGGAACTTCATCTGTTTATTATAAATTAGAGCCTAACATTAAATAGTGTAAATGATAAAAAATTATTTTACTCACAATGATATATAAAAACATGTATAAAAAATTGAAATAAACCGATAATGAATTAGCAAGCAAAGTTTTAGATTATTATCATGAACATGGTTTATGGGAAGCGAAAAAAAGCATTTCTAAAGCAAAAAAGTATTAAATAATGAAAAAAAATCATACTATTGTTACTTATGTGTTTATTTCTAACCAATTGTAGCAAAACTCCTTTAGAAAAAGTATTAAAAGATATAGAAGAAAATCACCCTAAAACCATAACCTTATCTGATTATACTAATTTTAAATGGGACGAAGTTTGGTTAATCAGTGGCAGTATTGGTGGAAGGTATATCATATTAATGCGAGAACAAAATATTGATGTCAAAAAAGTAGAAAGACCTAAAAGGAAATATGGAAAATATCAAGAGCATTCTGATGCCGTAGTGTATGTATATAATAAAAAAGTTGTTTATTACGAATTTCCTCCGGATAACAGGGACAGGGAATTTTCTCCTTTAGGTTTCGTAGAGCCATTTCCACTTTTAGATTTTAATTTAGAAAGAGGACAGATTATAATTGTTTCAAGTAATAATTCTGTATGTGAAGTAAAACACAGAACATTAATCCCCATCAAGCCGATTAAGAACTATGAATTCATGGATGAAAAATTGAAATGAATATACGTTTGATTATCGCTATTGTCTTTGTGTTCCTTCTTATTGGTTGCGACAAAGATCCGTTAGAAAAGGTAACTATAACTTAATCACTCCGAAGCCACCGCACCCAATCCACTGTATCCACTAACAAAAAAGACCTTGTTTTTTACAAAAAACAGATTAGTAATTACATTGATTTTATTAATGTTTTTTATTTCCTTTTTTCTAACTGTTATTATTTTACTATAACTCAGATACTGAAATATTCTTTTAAAACTAAGCTAATAATCCATTGATTCTTGCTTATTAAATAGAATGTTGATGTTAACTTATACCACTCTATGTTATGCTAGCGCTAATATTAGTCACAGGATATTCCTTTATGATAAAAGACCCATTTTTTGACCGCGAAGCCGAGAAGTATGATTCCCCAATTGCCAGTCGAGAGCTTATTTTAGATTACCTTAAACAAGAAGCAAAGCCTGCCAGTTTAGAAAAAATTGCTCAAGCTGTTGATATTAAAAATGATGAGCAAAAAGTGGCATTGCACCGGCGTTTGCGTGCTATGGAGCGCGATGGTCAGGTGGTGTTTACACGTCGTAAGTGTTATGCCTTGCCCGAAAAGTTCGACATGGTCAAAGGTAAGGTTATTGCCCACCGTGATGGTTTTGGCTTTTTGCGGGTAGAGGGTAATCCTGAGGACTATTTTTTAGCACCAGAACAGATGAAAAAAGTCCTACAAGGCGATGTAATTTTAGCCCAGCCTATCGGCACGCAATACCGAGGTAAAACCGAAGCTAGGGTAGTGCGAATTTTAGAGCCGCGTAGTAATCAAATTGTTGGCCGTTATTTTATCGAGCAAGGCGTTGGTTTTGTGGTGCCTGATGATAGTCGTTTAAACTTTGATATTTTAATAACAGGTAAACCCGATCGCACCGTGCGCATGGGGTCGGTTGTAGTCGTTGAGTTACAACAGCGACCAGAGCGTCGTCAAAAAGCGGTGGGTGTGATTAAAGAAGTGCTTGGCGAAATGATGGGCACAAATTTAGCCATTGATATTGCCCTACGTAATCATGAAATCCCTTATGAATTGCCAAAGGCTGTTGAAAAAGAGGTAAGCAAATTCACTGAACAAGTGCCAGAAAGCGCTAAAAAAGGGCGAAGAGATTTGCGACAATTACCTTTGGTAACAATTGATGGTGAAGATGCCCGTGATTTTGATGATGCGGTTTATTGCCAAAAAAATCGTGGTGGTGGCTATCGGTTATGGGTGGCGATTGCGGATGTGAGTTATTATGTTCGCCCTAGTAAAGCATTAGATAAAGAGGCTTGTTTGCGTGGTACGTCGGTTTACTTTCCGTCGCGCGTGGTGCCTATGCTTCCTGAAGTTTTATCTAATGGGCTGTGTTCATTAAATCCGCAAGTGGATCGCTTATGTTTGGTTTGTGAAATGACGGTGTCTAATCGTGGGCGTTTGACGGGGTATGAATTTTATGAAGCGGTAATGAACTCACATGCTCGGTTAACGTATACCAAAGTGGCGAAGATTTTAGAGGGCGATGAAGAACTTCGTGAGCATTACCGTGATTTGGTACCTCATCTTGAAAATCTTTATGGACTTTATAATGTGCTTGATAAAGCACGGGTTATTCGTGGTGCGATAGGATTTGAATCAGAAGAGCCGAAATTTGTTTTTAATGCCGATAAACGTATTGAAAGTATTGAACTGGCACAGCGAAATGTGGCACATAAAATTATTGAAGAGTGTATGATTTTAGCCAATGTGGCTGCGGCAAAATTAGTGATTAAAGCAGATATTCCTTCATTATTCCGTGTGCATGACAGGCCTGATGAAGATCGCATTAATAATTTGCGTAGTATTTTAAGCGAACTTGGGTTGTCGCTTGGGGGCGGAGCTAATCCTAAACCTAAAGATATCGCTGAATTAATGACCGTGGTTGAAACGCGTCCTGATCATGATATGCTACAAACGGTTATTTTGCGCTCCATGAAGCAGGCTATTTATGATCCTGAAAACCGCGGCCATTTTGGTTTAGCGCTTGAGGAATATGGACATTTTACTTCACCAATTCGTCGTTATCCTGATCTACTTTTGCACCGTGCGATTAAATGGATTTTAGCTGATGAACAACAAAAAACCAGTAAAACAGGTGGCTACCGTTATACCACTAGCGAAATGCTCTATTTTGGCGAGCACTGTTCCATGACCGAACGACGTGCCGACGAAGCGGTGCGTGATGTAGTTGATTGGCTAAAATGTGATTACATGCAAGATCATGTCGGCGAGGTTTTTAACGGTACGATTTCGAGCGTGGTAAACTTTGGTTTCTTTGTGCGATTAGACGATCTATTTATTGATGGCTTAGTACATGTATCATCGCTAGAAAATGATTATTATACGTTTGACGGTTCGCGCAATCGTTTAATTGGTGAAAATACGCGTTTTGTTTACCGTTTGGGTGATAAAGTGCAAGTGAAAGTCGATAATGTTAATCCAGAAGAACGTAAAATTGATTTTTCATTGGTTGGCAGTAATAATAAGCCAAAACGTCTGGGTAAAACGGCAAAAGATAAGTCCAAACAAGTCAAAAACGATCAAATTGCCGATTTACCAATAAAACGAAAAGGCAAAAAATCAACCAGTAAAAAAAGTAGCGCGAAGCCAAATACTAAGCAAAATACTAAACCAAGTACTAAATCAAGTACCCCAAAAAAGCAAAATCGAACGCTAAATCAAGCATGAAAGCAAGTGCTAAAGTTGAAGTGAAAGCCAAAAGTAAAAAACGTAGTAAATCTAAATCAACCAATAAAACTAAATAGTTAATAAAATAAAAGAGTAACAAATAAATGAGTGAAACAGTTTATGGCCTGCACGCCATTGAAGCATTATTAGCACGTTCGCCAGAAAGAATTATTGAAGTATTTATTATTAAAGGGCGTGAAGATAAACGCCTTCTTGCCGTTGTGCGTCAATTAGAACAACTTGGCTTGCCTGTAAAAATTGCTAATCGTCAATGGTTAGATGAAAAGTCAAAAAACGGCGTGCACCAAGGTATTTTAGCCATGGTTACGCCGAATCGAGGTTATCAAGAAAATGATATACCTTTGCTCATGGAACAACAGCCAAATCCAGTTATTTTAATTTTAGATGGTGTGACTGATCCACACAATTTAGGCGCTTGCATTCGTACTGCCGATGCCGCTGGGGTTGATTTTATTATTGTGCCAAAAGATCGCTCCGCACCGCTAAATTCCACCGCACAAAAAGTTGCCTGTGGCGCAGCTGAAAGCGTGCCTGTGGTTAGAGTAACCAATTTGGCACGTACTATGCGAATGCTGCAAGACGAGTATCAAGTTTGGATTGTGGGTACCGCAGGCGAAGCAGATAAGACGCTTTATCAAACCGATTTTTATAAAACATCAACACAAACCACACTTGCATTGGTAATGGGTGCTGAAGGTGAAGGCATGCGTCGTTTAACCAAAGAACACTGTGATGAATTAGTCAGCATTCCAATGGCGGGTATTGTGTCATCACTAAATGTATCGGTAGCAACTGGTGTATGCTTGTTTGAAATTGTTCGGCAAAAATCCCTTGTTATAACTTAATTTAAATAATTATAACCGTATTACTTATCTAACGATTTAAATTTTATATTAAATCAATATGTTGTGTTAAGCCAATACGGTTAAAACCGTCATAAAAATATATAATTAAATATCATTTTTATTAGCTTGAATTTTTCATTCATCTTTAAAAAGCTAAATAAGCCGATAAGTATCGTTTGTTAAAAAGTTTCAGGAAAACCCTACGTTTAAGTATAAAGTTATTATCTTTCAATTAGTTATCTAATTCAGTAAATTGTAATTTTATTAAGCATATTCCTACTTATACTCTTTCATAAAATGTTTATTTTCATGATACAAATAGACATCATCCAATTTTTTGCCATTTTTATTGGCAAAAATACCAACTAGGTAAGCAAATCTATCTCACTTATACTTAATCTATGAAGTAAATAGGTGAATAACTCTATGCGAACAAGAACCATTGAAGTATTTAAAAAATTTATTTCAATCGACTATCCAGTTACTGTCGAAATGTTGTCAGAAGAATTTCAGATTAGTGTGCGAACTATTCGTAACGAAATTCAGGAAATTAATCAGTTTTTAACACAAAAAAAGTTACCTTTAATTTCAACAGTACGTAGTAAAGGTTTTATAATCAATGCGTCACAAGATGAAAAACAGTTAATTTATAATGCATTATTGGGCATACCAATCTCATCGATTTTAAATAAAGATGAACGTCAGTTTGATTTGTTATTGTCCATTGCTTTCTCTGCTTCTCCTACCATTTTAAGCCATAAAGAAAATGTATATTTTGTATCGAAAAGTGTTTTAGATGATGATATTCGTAAAATCAAGGCTCGATTAAAGAAATATGACATTGAGTTAATTAGCCAACCGAAGCAAGGTATGCAGTTCATTGGTTTAGAGCGCTCTATTCGTTTAATGATGTATGAAGCTATTAATCAGTATGCAGGTAATTTGGAACTAAATAGACCTTTACATGAATTAAGTTTAATACAACAGCAATTGTTTAATTATATTCCTCAATCACTTTTTCATAAATTATTGCAATTAGCTCATCAAACTATTAATCGAATTCATGATGAAATTTATGTTCAACAACTTGTGATTTTTACTGCTATTTGGGTTGTTCGAAACCAACAACATCATCATCTCACCATGATAAGAACTGATTTTAATAATAATGATTTGGGTGAAATAGCTAAGTTTATTCATTTAACTTGTCAACAGATTGCTTTGCAGATAAGCAGGCAAGAGCAACAATACATCATTTATATGTTAGAAGCGTTTAATACCAAGGATATTAATAATTATGTCGAATGGTTAAATGCCCAGTTATTAGCTATAAAACTAGTTAATTATGTGGAAGATAAAACACAAATTCCATTTTCGACCAAACAAGAGCAATTATACGAGAACCTATGCAAACACTTAGCTGGGCTTATCGCTAGAGTAAATAATAATATTCACATTATCAATCCATTGCTCGATAGCGTTAAACAAAACTACAGCGAAATTCACGCCGTTATTACCACTTTTATGCACGATTTTGAAACAACGTTGAGTCATAAAATTTCAGATGATGAGATCGCATTTTTAACTATCCATTTTTCGACTTTTGCTAGCGCAATTAATCAAGATCGTAGTTATTATTTTAAAGCTGTAGTGTTATGTGATCATGGCATTGCAACTTCTAACTTACTTGCTCAGACGCTCAAGGAATTTTTTAGTATCGATATTTTGGCAATTTTAGGCCGTAATGATCTGGTTTTGTTGGATCAACTTGATTTTGATTTGATATTTTCTACATTTCCATTACAGCACTCAGGTCACCCTGTATTGGTGTTAGAACCGATTTTAAAAGAAAAAAATCACCCTATTATTACTGATTTTTTAGCTAAACACAGCACTAATCAACGGGTTGTAAAGCATTTAGTAGATGCGACCGATCTGTTTTATTCACTTGTCGATTTAATTAAAGAAAGTGGCGGTATTGTGTCTGCTCCTATCTATAACCAACTAGAAAAGTGTTTAGCGCTCAATAATCTTAAAATCAATAAAAGGAAAATTCAGCCTATGTTGAAAGATATTCTTACTGATGATGACATCATATTGCAGCAAGATAGTTCAGATTGGCGACAAGCGATCAAAATTGCTGCTGAGCCGTTATTAAAAAAACAATTTATTTTACCTTCCTATATCGAAGCCATGATTAGCTCCGTTGAACAATATGGTCCATATATAGTAATAGGCAAGAATTTAGCTTTGGCTCATGCTCGACCTGAAGACGGCGTAAATCAATTAGGGGTGAGTGTGGTAACCATGCGTCATGCTGTTGATTTTGGTAATTCTGAAATGGGTCCGGTAAAAATTATATTTTGTTTGGCAGCTATCGATTCGTTTTCTCATCTCAATATTATGCGCAGTTTGATTGAGTTGATTAATGATGAACAAAAACTTGAACGCTTAACAATGTGCCATTCGGTACAGCAATTTAAGACAATTTTATTTAATGATCCCGAGTCGGATTGACCATTAAACCTGTAGGAGGATAGAAGATGAGTAATTTAACCATTTTATTTGTTTGTGGTGCAGGACTAGGCAGTAGTTTTGCTGCACAAATGGCGACCGAAGATGTACTAAAAGCCAAAGGTATTGAGGCTAAGTTAGATCATACCGATATTTCATCTGCCGCGGCAATGAACGCCGATATCATCATTACGGCTGAAAATTTCCGCCCTCAGTTTGCTAAATTTAATATTAGCGAACAGACCTCAATTGTCTATCTCAAAAATATTGTATCGAAAGCTGAAATCGATGAAAAGTTAAGTCCAGTTTTGCAACAAAAAGGACTACTTTAAATTCAGAAATAGGAGAATAACATCATGAATGTGATTAACTTTATTATTGATAATATTTTAACTCAAGCTTCGATAACGATCAGCTTAATTGCTATGTTTGGGTTGATTTTACAACGTAAATCAGTAGGACAAGTTATTTCAGGAAGCCTTAAAACATTATTGGGCTTTCAAGTGCTTAATGCAGGGTCAAGTATCATTGTGGGCAGTTTGACTTATTTTGGTCATATTTTTACTGCTGGTTTTAATATGCAAGGGATTATTCCATCTATTGAAGCAATCAATGGGCAAGCAATGAATCAATTAGGATTAGGCCGTGATATTGCCCTTACTTTTTTGATGATTTTTATTTTTAATATTTTAATTGCTCGTTTTACACGCTGGAAATATATCTTTTTAACTGGTCAGGCAATTCTTTGGATGGCAACCATGACCACCGTATTTGGAAGTTTTGCTGGACTTTCAGGGGTGCCCCTAATTGTTGTTGGAGGTCTTATTGGTGCACTTTTTGCTGTATTTATGCCAGCTATTGCTCAACCAATTATCCGAAAGGTCACTGGCTCTAATGATATAGCACTTGGGCATTTTTGTACAATTGGTTATTTGTTTGAAGCAGGGGTTGCCTATGTGGTCGGCGAACGAGGTGAAAACAAACATTCAATTGAAGATATGAAATTGCCTAAATCATTTGAATTTTTGCAAGATACTTATTTATCGGTCATGGTGGTAATGATACCACTTTATATTATTACCGTTCTTTTTGCTGGTGAAGAATATGCTTCAACATTGTCTGGTGGACAACATTATGTGATGTATGCCTTTACGCAAGCGATTATTTTTGTAGTAGGCATCTATGTGTTATTAGCTGGCGTTAGGTTATTGCTCGGCGAAATTGTGCCAGCATTTAGAGGCATTGCGATGAAAGTTGTTCCTAATGCCATACCTGCACTTGATTGTCCGGTGTTTTTCCCTTATAGCCCTAATGCGGTAATTTTAGGGTTTATTACTACGTCAATTGGTACGGTGATTGCGATGTTAACCTTGCCAGTTTTTGGATTAGCCATGATTTTACCAGGCATGCTAACTAACTTTTTTGCGGGCGGTACAGCTGGCATATTTGGTAATGCAGTAGGAGGTCGTCGTGGAGCACTTATTGGTGGTATTGCACATGGATTTTTTATTACTTTGTTACCGGCATTGCTTGTGACTATCTTTAACCAAATGGGCTTTATTAATGCAACCGCAACCGATGTTGATACGGTGACTGTGGCGTTACTTTATGCATGGATATTAAGCCCAATATTAAAGCACTTTTAATTTAGGAGCGTAATATGTTCAACTTTTTTAAAAAAAAGCAGCCTAAAGTGCTATCAACCCAAAAGTCAGAAGTAAAAAGCAGTCTGTCATCAGAGCAAATCGAACAAATTGAACAAAATATTAACCAGCTATTACAACAAATTGACCAAACTGATGATGCGGTAGTTTTAGCCGCATTATGCGAAAAAGCTGGACTGTTATATTGTCAATTAGATCGTGCTGATTTTGCAATTGAATATTTAGAAAAGAGTTTACAACATAAAAAATCAATTGGAGAGGGTTATAAAGCATTGATGAATTTGTACAACCATAAACGTGCCGATGCAGCACAAAATGGTTCGATGCACGATATTGATTTTTGGATGAATAAAATGGACTCAATGCGCAATATCGCCAAACAAGTTACAGTTCAACGAGATTAAAGGAAATTATTATGTATACCACACTAAAAGATGTCACATTATTAGCTCAAAAACTCAATTTTACCGTGGGCGCGTTCAACACGCATAATTTAGAAATGTTGCCCGATATGTTACGCGCAGCGAAAGAAGTTGGTGCACCAATTATTATACAAACTAGTGTTGATACTGCACGTTATATTGGTTTTAAAGTGCTCGTTAATGCGGTAAAGGCCATTGCCAATGAAGAGATTGTTGATGCTGTATTGCATTTAGATCATGCAAAAAGTTTTGATGATATTAAAGAAGCGATCAATAGTGGCTTTACCTCGGTGATGTTTGATGGTTCTTCTTTACCATTTAAAGAAAATATTTTAAAAACCCGTGCGGTAGTTGAGTATGCACATGCGCGCGGTGTGTCGGTCGAAGGTGAGTTGGGTACAATTGGGGGAACTGAAGAGGGCATTCATGTCGATCCTAATGATCGAATCTATACTAAACCAAATGATGCTTTAGAGTTTGTTAAAGCAACGGGTATTGATGCCTTGGCTGTTGCCATTGGTACTAATCATGGGCAGTTTAAATCAAAAACAGAGGTGAATATTCCTTTATTGAAAGAGATTCACGCTATGGTAGATATTCCACTGGTGATTCATGGCGGTACAGGCGTTAAAGAAGAAGATTATCCTGAGCTAATTAATAACGGTATTCGTAAATTTAATGTAGGCACTGAATTATTAGTAAATTGGACCCAAGTTGCCAAAGATAAGTTTGCTGATACCGAAGTGAATAAATCGTTACGGCACAATGTTATTCCGGCTAATCGAGCTGTTAAGGAAATTGTCAAACATAAAATGAGTTTGTTTCTTAACGTTAATAGTCGTATTAACTAAGGTATGTAAGCATGCAGAAATATTTAATTTTACTGGCAGGCTGTCCATGTACGGGGAAAACCTATCTAGTTAATCAATTGCAACAGAAATTTAAAGATAGCTTTGTTATAACCCCTGATGAAGCTAAAATTTTATATGCTGAGTCAATCGGTTTTAACTGTAAAGCTGAAAAAGAAGCGTTAGAGCACAAAGTTTGGCAATTTTATTACGGTGTTTTACAACTGTATATGGATGCAGGTAAAAGAGTGATTATTTCTGAATACCCATTTAGTGATAAACAAAAAAAGCAACTGAGTGAATTTGCTGAGCAATATCACTATCAAGTGATAACCATTCGCTTAGTTGCTGATTTTGATGTGATATGGCAACGTCGTTATCAGCGTGATCGTTCACCTGAGCGCCATTTATGCCATATTATGCAACATTATCATTATGGCGATAGGTTAGAAAATCGAAATCTTGCTGATGATTTAATTACTAAGGAGCAATTTTATCAAGTCTGCCAAACACGACAATATGATCAATTTGTTTTAGGTAAATTGCTCGAAGTTGATGTAACGGACTTTACTAAAGTGGATTACTCATTATTATTCAATGAGTTGAATCAAATAATTAAGTTATAAATAGCACTATTATAAAAATGATAATGCCGGCTAAGTTTAGTCGGCATTATGCAGAGGGTTAATTGTTCGCTCACGCTACAATGTATTGGCTAAATAAGTAATTTATACTCGTGAGTACTGCCTAATATTTTATCTATGGGAAGCATTTATCATTGCTTGAAAATACATTTCTTATATATTTTTTCAATCCAAAAAATTGAGTAGTGACAGCATAATAAAATAGCTGGGTATATTATAAAATTAAGGGTAACCCATGATGATATCAGCAAATCAATACCAATCGAATTGATTAAATAACGCTGATATAAATAAGGATCTTGAATTAACTGATAAATAATTATAAAAATGAGGCTAATTAAAATGCCAATAAGTAAACCACAAAAGACTAAACCTGACGGTTTTTTTATTTTGTTTAAAATGAAGATTGAAATAAGAATAAAACAGAAATAACACAATCCATAATACATTAAATAATAATATTCAGGTGTATGGTATTGTCTTTTGATAAAACGATAACACCATTGATAACTTAACAATCCTCCAACACAATTAAACAATAATATAATAATTAGCTTAATGATTTTCATTGACTAGCCTTTTTTTTATCTTCAATTTCTTTAACTGCTTTATTTAAAACAGTATATATACAATATAAACCATCAAAAGCAATTGTTCATTATTATTTTTAGTTGTAGCAGATTATTTAATAGGGATAAATTTAATACTTTAGTTTATGCAGTTATATTGCTTAATATGTAGGAACTACTCGCATTGTTTACAGTAATTTAAGAAACAACTGTAATAAATATACATAAAAAAAACAAAACTAATGTCCTATCACAAGCAAGCGATATAACGCGGACGCCATAAAGAAAAATAACCGTTACTCATTAGGTCAAACACTCTATGGTCATTCGCTAGAGCATTTATAATATGCTAAACAAGCCTGATGAAAGCTGTTTGTGCCTTTAACCAGTAAGAACCAATGTTATAAAACCATCAGCTAGGGTATTAAACGTTTGTTTAAAATCGAAAAACCCATTGAAAATAAATTAAGACGGCAAGCTAAAGGCGATAACAAAACCTGTATTTTGTATCTGTTTGATTTTTAATGTTTTTATACATAAACGTAGTACACTCCTGAAACTTTTTAACAAAATATTATAATATCTTGATTTATTTAGATAAACTGTGTGATAACTGGTATATCAAGCAAAAATCACCTGCCTATAAACTAATGGAAAAGCTGAAAAGCGTGATACGAACTTTGAATTGAAATGCGGCATAAGCAGCCAATATTTAGCGATGCAAAAGAGTGAAAATAAAAGCTTAAACGCTTTATTGGTTTTTATCATACCGTTAAACCGCATAAAGCGATTTCAGGGAAAACGCCTTATGATTTTTAGCGGATTATTTTAATCATAAAGTGTAAATAACTTGGTGTTTACTTACACTTAATATGACCATTTTGATAGCTGTTGACTAATTTAATTTATAAGCTATGGTAATACCGTGTAGCCTAGTGGGTGAAAACTTTCCTATAAATTTTGTGCGATTATCGATGTGTATTTTTTATCGGTAGTTGTAGCCAACATTCTAAAATGCCGACGAAGTTAGTCGGCATTGTTATTTTAAGTACTAACTTTTTATTAGGTCAATATCAATCCCTAATCCTTTGGCAATTCCTGAACCATAATCAGGATGGACTTTGTAAAAGTGTTTGAGCTGCCTGATTTGAATGTCTTGATTGACGTTTTTCATTGATCCTGCGATATTATCAATAAGCAGTTGTTTTTGATCAGGCTGCATTAAATTAAATAGTGCGCGTGGTTGTGAGTAATAGTCGTCATCAATACGATGATCATGCCTGTCCATTGTGCCAGCTGGTACATGCATTGGCGGTTCGGCATATTGTGGCTGTTGTTTTGGTGCGTTATCGACGCTATTAGGCTCATAGTTAGGCGCATTATCTGGACTATAAAAGCGCATTGCGCCATCACGTTGATAATTATGAACAGGACATTTTGGAGCATTGATCGGTAGTTGTTGATAATTAGTTCCTATACGATAACGATGTGCATCGGCATAAGCAAAGATTCGACCTTGAAGCATTTTATCGGGTGATAAACCTGTTCCAGGAACTACATTACTTGGTTCAAATGCTGCTTGTTCAACTTCAGCAAAATAGTTTTCAGGATTACGGTTCAGTTCCATAACGCCGACTTCAATTAATGGGTACTGTTTTTGTGACCATACTTTAGTGACATCAAATGGGTTTTCTGGATGGTTGTTAGCTTGTTCTTCTGTCATTACTTGTATGTAAAGTCGCCATTTTGGATAATCTCCTCGCTCAATGGCTTTGAACAAATCTTCTTGTGCTGAATCTGGATTAGTTCCATCCATTTCTGCTGCTTTTTTAGGATGAATGTTTTTTATTCCTTGCTCAGTTCTGAAATGCCATTTAACCCAAGTGCGAACGCCATCTTTATTGATTAAGCTATAAGTATGGCTACCATAGCCGTGCATATGGCGGTAACCATCAGGGATTCCGCGATCAGAAAATAAAATAGTAACTTGATGAAGTGATTCTGGTGATAAAGACCAAAAATCCCACATCATTTGTGGATCTTTTAAATTAGTTTTAGGGTCACGTTTTTGAGTGTGAATAAAATCAGGAAATTTGAGTGGATCACGAATAAAAAATACAGGGGTATTATTGCCTACGATATCCCAATTTCCTTGTTCTGTATAAAACTTGACTGAAAATCCACGAGGGTCGCGGGCGGTGTCTGATGAGCCACGTTCTCCACCAACTGTTGAAAATCTTGCAAAAAGAGGGGTTTGTTTACCTATCTTAGCAAATATACTAGCGTGAGTATATTGAGTGATATCATTTGTTACCGTAAAGGTACCGTGTGCGCCAGAGCCTTTGGCGTGTACACGTCTTTCAGGAATATTTTCACGGTTAAAATGGGCTAGTTTTTCAATGAGTTGATAATCATCAAGCAATACTGGACCACGAGGGCCAGCAGTTCGAGAGTTTTGATTATCGGCTATTGGGGCACCGTTATTGGTGGTTAGGACTTTTTTTTCTGACATTGCAACACTCCTTTCTAGTATATTAAAAGCGCTTTTTTAAATTAAAATAATCAATTAATTTTTGAATTTAAAATTACTAATACATATATATGGGACGGTAGTGCATAGTAAAAAGCTGGATATTGGGGGGTTTCAATACGTTAAAATATATTTAAACTCGCAACATCTAATTTATATCTATAAATTTGTGTATTTCTAAATTTAAGGTTCTCAATGGAATAATACACTAAATCATTTATTTTTTGATAATTATGAAAATTTTGACAATTTTCTAAATTGTTATCAATAAATTCAAGCGTAAATAATTTCGGGCAATCGAATATCCCAAGGTTTGTTCTCAATATGTTGGACTTTTTGGCAAGCAAAAGCAAGTCCAATTGGTAAAATTTGTTGAGTTTTATAATTTGCTAGTAATCGGTCGTAAAATCCCCCCCCCATTCCCATACGATAACCTCGTTGATCAAAAGCAACTAGTGGCGTAAAAACAATGTCGAGTTGATGGTAAGGAAGTACATTTAATACATTTAACTTTGGTTCTAATATACCAAATTTATTTTTTATAAGTTGAGTTTGGCTAGTATATTTTAAGAAGAGTAAATGTTTAGAGGAAAAAGGGTGAATAATAGGTAAATAGACAGATTTATTTTGTTGCCATAAAAACTCTATAATAGGCCTAGTTTCGACTTCGCCATCAAATGATAAAAATATGGCAATATTTTTTGCGGTTTTAATGGCTTGATGGTGAAAAATTTGTTGATATATCGTTAGTTGAGCAATATTGCGTTCTGCTAGGGATAGTTGTCGCCTTTTTTGACGAATTGTTTGCCTGATGTTCATACCGTTTTACTTTTTATAAAAAGGTCGAAAGAAACTCCAAGATGTCGTTAGGGTCGTAACCCTTGAACCCGAGGTTCAAGGTGAACATCGTGTTTTAATTTTTAGGTTTCCTTACAAGTAAGGCATACTCACCAATTAAAAATCACTCCGTTCTTAAGATAAGATTATCGGCTCAGGGGACTAACCCATATCGCGAGCATCTCAGAGGTGATTATTATGATACAAAATTTATCAGATCATACAATACCATTTGTATTAAATTTACAATTTAAATATTAGTTGTTGGTATTTAGTGCAGAATCGAGTAATTGTTGTAGCATTTTTAGTCGATCGCTAAATTCATTGCTTTTTTGTTTTTCTTTTGAGAGTTCGTAAGAAATATTCAGTGCCGCAGTAATAATAAGTTGATCACTATTAACCTGAGGGGATTTTTCTCGTAAATTTGTTAAGCGCTCATCTAAATCTTTTGCAGCACTATTAAGTGCTTCGACTTCATCAACAGGACAATTGAACTTTAGTGTTCGTCCAAAAATTTGAATAGTGACAGCTTGAGTTTCCATATTTAACCTATTGATTCATAAAATTATTAATTTTATCGATAATGTGTTTTTGATCTAGCCCTATTTCTTGTCTTATCTCACTTTGAGATCCTTGAGGAATAAACCTATCAGGGAGTCCAATATTTAAAACATCACATTTTATTTTTTTCGATAACAGATATTCACCGACGCCGCTACCAGCACCACCTTTAATACTGTTTTCTTCAATGGTGACAAGTATATTATGAGTTTGGCTTATGTGCAAAAGGACTTTTTCATCAAGTGGCTTAACAAAGCGCATATCGATGACTGTAGCATCAATTTGCTCAGCAGCTTGTAAAGTTTCTGAAAGTAAAGCGCCAAAATTTAGTAAAGCAATATTTTTTCCTTGCCGACATAATTTAGATTGCCCTAATGGAATGGCAGTTAATGGCATAAGCTGTGCGCCACTGCCTTCACCACGAGGATAACGCACTGCAGCAGGTCCATTATGTAAATAGCCTGTGTAGAGCATTTGTCGGCATTCGTTTTCATCGCTTGGGGTCATGATAACCATATTGGGTACGCAGCGTAAATAACTTAAGTCAAATGCGCCTTGGTGGGTTTCGCCGTCGGCGCCAACAATACCTGCACGATCGATGGCAAACAAGACAGGTAAGTTTTGAATAGCAATATCATGAATCACTTGATCATAAGCGCGTTGCAAAAAAGTTGAGTAAATAGCTACAACAGGTTTTAATTCACTAATTGCAAACCCAGCAGCAAGGGTTACCGCATGTTGTTCGGCTATTGCAACATCAAAAAATTGGTTAGGATAACTAGTTGCAAATTTTGTCATACCTGAACCTTCTCGCATTGCTGGGGTTATTGCCATTAAACGTTTATCATTTTGCGCCATTTCGCATAACCAATCGCCGAATACTTGCGAATATGTTGGCACAACTTTTGGAGTAGTAGGTAATATGCCATCATTTGGATTAAATTTTGGTACGCCATGCCATAAAGTCGGATCTTTTTCAGCTGGTGCGTAGCCTTTTCCTTTTTGTGTTATTACATGAAGCAGTTGTGGACCTTTCAATTGGCGAACTTTTTGTAAAGTTGCGACCAATCCATCAATATCATGCCCATCAACAGGACCTATATAATTAAATCCAAGTTCTTCAAATAAGATAGCTGGTGTGACTAATCCTTTTAAGTGTTCTTCAGTTTTTTTTACAAGCTCTTTTAATGGTGGAATATTAGCTAATATACGTTTGCTATTTTCCCTAAAAGATGTATAGGCTTTACTTGATAAGATTTGGGTTAGATGTTGGTTAAGTGCACCAGTATTTTCAGAAATTGACATATCATTATCGTTGACAATCACTAGCATATCGGACTTAACATGACCAGCGTGATTCATCGCTTCAAATGCCATACCAGCAGTTAATGCTCCATCACCAATAATAGCGGCTACTTTTTTGCCGGATTGTTTTTTTTGTTCACTAATTGCAATACCAAGCGCTGCACTAATTGAAGTTGAAGAATGACCTGTGGTTAGTACATCATATTCACTCTCATTACGATGAGGAAATGGATGAAGTCCCCCTTTTTGACGAATAGTAAGCATTTGATCTCGTCGACCAGTCAAAATTTTGTGAGGGTAAGCTTGATGACCAACATCCCAAATAATTTTATCAAAAGGTGTGTGATAAACATAATGCAAGGCTGTTGTTAATTCAACCACACCTAGTCCCGATGCTAAATGACCACTTGATTGACTTACGCATGCGAGTAAATATTGTCTAAGCTCGTGACAAATAGACGATAACTGTGACTGAGGAAAACATCTTAGATCCTCAGGCGAGTTTATTTGTTTTAACAAAGGGTAATTATCTAAATTCATTATGTAATGCTGTATTTTAGCTAGTTATTAACTATTGCGATTAATAATATAACCAGCAAGTTCCTGTAATGGCTGATTATTATAAGGTATTTGTTTTAGACTATCGATAGCTTGCTGATAGAGTTGCTGGGTTAGTTTTACTGCGCTATCTAGCCCAATTAATGCAGGGTATGTACTTTTTTCATGAGTAAGGTCTGAACCTTGGGGTTTACCCATAATAGATTGCTCGCCAATTATATCTAAAATATCGTCTTGAATTTGAAATGCTAGCCCAATTGCTTCAGCATAGCGATCGAGTATTAGCTGATAAGGTTTAGCTATTTCACCGCATGCAAAAGCACCCAAACGGATTGCCGTTTTGATCAATGCTCCTGTTTTATAACAATGTATTTTTTGCAAATGTTCAAGATTAATTGATTGATGTGTGGCCTGTAAATCAAGTGATTGACCAAGGCACATGCCATTAACGCCACTGGCATGGGCAAGTTCAGTTATCATATTAATTTTAGTTTCAGCATCGATTAATTTACTTTTTGCTAGTATTGAAAAGGCTAAACTTTGTAAGGCGTCACCAGCAAGTATTGCTTGAGCTTCACCAAATTGGATATGGCAGGTTGGTTTGCCACGGCGTAAGTCATCATTATCCATTGCAGGTAAGTCATCGTGAATTAATGAATAAGTATGAATTGATTCAATGGCAGCAGCGACTTCATCTAACTTAGAAAGGGGGCAATTAAACATTTGTCCAGTTAAATAGACTAAAATAGGTCGAATTCGTTTTCCACCAGCTAGCAAGCTGTACTCCATTGCTTGTTGAAGTTGAGATGATTCAATTTGTGAAATATAGGTGGTTAAAAACGAATCAATTCGTTCTTGTAATGGCTTTAAACTATTCATTATCATCATTTGAGAATTCTGACAGTTCGGCGTCACTATTTTCAGATAATAAAATCTGAATACGTTGCTCAGCTTGCTGTAACTGTTTTTGTCCTGCTTTTGCTAATTTGATCCCTTTTTCAAACTCATTTAGTGCTTCGTCTAATGGTAGATCGCCGTTTTCTAATTGAGCTACAATGGTTTCGAGCTGTTTAAGTGTCTCTTCGAAACTTACTTCTTTGTCTTGCTTTTTTGCCATATTCAATTCCTCTTTGCGTGCGATGAGTATACACTTATTTCCCATAATCGTGAATCTAGGTTTTGTTTATTTACTCTCATTTTCGTTATTCAATTCATCCATTGATAATAAGGTAATATCTGGATTAATCGGTTTTTTAACTTCGACACCCATTTCACGAAATCGTTCAATTTGTCCAATTACATTTCCACGACCTTTACATAATTTATTCATGGAATTTTGATAGGTTTGCTGAGCTTTGTCTAAACAACTGCCCAGATTTTCCATATCTTCAACAAAGCCACGCATTTTGTCATATAATTTGCTTGCTCTATCGGCAATAAGTTCAGCATTACGATTTTGATATTCAAACCGCCATAAATTATGGATAGTCCGTAATGCAACTAATAAAGTAGTGGGGCTTACTATCATAATATTACTTTTCAGAGCATCGTTAATTAATGTTGGGTCATTATCTATTGCACTTAAAAATGCTGGCTCGACAGGAATAAACATCAAAATATAATCTAATGAATTAATTCCAATAAGTTTATGATAATCTTTTTGACTAAGTTGTTTTAAATGGTTACGCACAGCCGTTAAATGTTCGGCCATTGCTTTTGCTTTAACGTTTTCGTCATCACTATTAAAATGGCGTTCGTAGGCAACCAAGGTCACTTTAGAATCAATAACTACATCACCTCCTTGCGGTAAGTGAACAATGACATCAGGTTGTAATCGTTGATTGTTTTCGTTGGTTAGATTAACTTGTGTTTCGTACTCATAACCTGAACGTAATCCTGAATTGTCCAGAATTTGACTTAGAATAAATTCTCCCCAATTCCCTTGGGTTTTGTTATTGCCTTTTAACGCATTAGTTAGATTGGTTGCTTCTTTACTCATTTGTTCATTAAGTAGTTGCAAGTTACGGATTTCATGCGTCAGTGTGTGGCGTTCTTTTGCCTCTTCTCCAAAACTATCTTGTACTTGTTTTTTAAAACCTTCTAGTTGCTCTTTTAGTGGCGAAAGTAAAAAATCAAGGCTTTGCTTATTTTGTTGTTCAATCTTTTTGCCACTCTGTTCAAAAATACGATTAGCTAGGTTTTCAAACTGAGTCGTAAGCCTTTGTTCGCTTTGTTCTAGTATGGTTTGTCGTTCATGTGTTGCACTTAACGTTTCTTCTAAACGCGTTTTGAGTTCACTAATTTTAACATTCTGCGCTAGATTTTGTTGTCGATACTGCTCTAATTCATGCTCAAGTTGTTTTACTTGAATTACTAAAGTTTGGTTTTCTTCCTTTTTTTGAATTAGTTGTAGATCGAATAGTTGCTGTAAATTATTAATTGTTGATTGAGATTTTATAGCAAATACAAATAACATTAAGGCAACAATCCCAATAATAATGGCAATCCATTCGGTTAATCCTAAAATATTGAACATAATTAAGCCCTTTCAAAAGTAAATGAAATGACATCATCTAAGTTGTTGCTCTCTAGGGCGAGCATAATTAAACGATCTAATCCTACAGCAACGCCAGCACAGTCTGGAAGTCCTGCTTCCATTGCGGCTAGTAACTCAATATCAATATTTTGTGTAGGTAGATTTTGGTTAGCACGATCTAAATTATTTTGTTCAAAACGCATTCGTTGTTCTTGTGCATTAGTCAACTCTTTAAAACCATTAGCAAGTTCAACACCTTTGTAATAGAACTCAAATCGGCTAGCTACACGATGATCTTCTGGGCTAATAGCGGCTAATGCAGCTTGTGATGCTGGAAAGTTAAATACAGCAATAGGCTTGTCTTGACCAATATGTGGTTCAACACCGAAAGTGAATAAGCATTGTAACAATCCATCTTTATCATAATTATCTGTGTTAAGTCCGATATCAAGCTGATTTGCTGCATTGACTAAGGTTGCGTGATCGGCTTCCAAAGGATCAATATTAAGATGTCGTTGAAACGCTTTTTGATAAGAGATGCGTTCAGCAGGTTCACAATCTAAAATAGTTTGTAATAGGTCATCGACTTCATTAATCATTTGCATCATATCAAATTGGATGCGATACCATTCTAACATGGTAAATTCAGGGTTATGATAACGGCTGACTTCTTCATGATTACGAAAACATTTACACATTTGATAAATTGGTCCACTACCAGCAGCTAGTAAGCGTTTCATATGATATTCAGGGCTAGTAATTAATGACATGTTTCGCCCTTGTTGATCATCGATTTCACCAGGCTTTAAAAACTTAGTGTGAAAAGAGCTTAAATGTACGTCTGTTACTGCATATTGGCTTAAGGTAGGTGTTTCGACCTCTAAAATACAGCGATCAGCAAAAAATTGACGAATTTGAGAAACAATTTTTGCGCGCTTAAGTAAATTATTTATAGGTGCAGAAGGTTGCCAAGTCATAAAAATATCCATGGATTTTGATAAGTTACTAAAAAGAAGTGAAATAGGGCAAAAGCCCTATTTCTTATTGTTGGCGTTCATTTTGCCATATTGAGAACAAATTGTCGTATTTTTCTTGTTGCTGCCAAATATGACGATGTAATGCGGAAAGAATAATTGGGTCTTCTAAAATAGCTAACTGCTTTTCTTTACTCATTTTTTCTAAGTCTATGTGTTGATATTGTTCAATAAGCTCATTGCGTTTTTGTTGGTTTTTATTATTAACTCTATGTCTTGAAGTCGATAAAGCGCAAGTTAGCGCATTATATATAGGATCGACCAACGCCATAACAAAGCCATGCTCAACAAATGCAGTTTCAGTTTTAATTAAATATTCGCCTGTAAGAGTAACAGCTCTTGTAGGATGCGTTTCTTCAGGGGTTAAAAATAGTCCTGCTTTTTTTGCCTTCATGCCGATACTTGAAAGCCCAGATACTCTAATTACTAAAGGTGAAATGGTTAAAGGTATTAATATGGCTATATACCAATAAGTAAATTGTGGATTTAACCAGACAATTACTCCTAACCAGACAATACCTAATAATGAAAGTGGCCAACAAAAATAAAATGACTCGCCCCATGTTAAAGCATCGTCACTTCGGGATGGTGATTTCCATTGTATTTTACTGCCCATCCATGCTTTTAGTACAAATTTACTATGAAAGATCATACGTATTGGTGCTAAGATCATAGACCAGATCATTTCAATTAGTATTGATAAGGTTAATTTAAATATACCACCAACATCTTTTGCTCCAGTTCGAGCTATAATAATGCCATAGCTAAAGAATTTTGGTGCAAATAGCAAGACCATGGTGGTTGATAATAGTTGAATGGCTAATTGTTCATCCCACCTTGGCCAAGTTGGGTAAAATTGGTTAGGTTGGAAGAAATATTGAGGCTCAGAAATATTAAACACCAATAATAATAGTGTCGAGAATATTAAAAATACCAGCCACAATAATGACGAAATATAAGCCATGCCACTAGTAGCAAACATTAAACGATGGGTCAATTTAATACCACTTTTGAAGATTAGTCTTAAATTAATTAAGTTACCCATACACCAGCGATTATCACGTTTTAAATCTTCAATCATATTACCGGGAAGCTCTTCATAACTTCCATTCATATTATAAGCAATCCAGACGCCATAACCAGCACGACGCATCAGAGTCGCCTCAACTAGATCATGCGATAAAATATGAATTGGACCCTTACGTTTTTGCAATGGCGATAATATGCAATGCTCAATAAAAGGTTTTAAGCGAATCATTGCATTGTGACCCCAATATTGTGCTTCGCTTAGTTGCCAAAAGTGTGTGCCAGAGCAAAATATATCACTATAAATCTGATTGGCAAATTGTTGAATACGTCCATAAAGCGTGGTCATTCTGACTGATTTTGGCGGTGATTGTAAAATACCTGCTTTAGGTGTCATTTCCATCATGGCGATCATTTTTAAAATACAATCGCCTGTCATGATACTATCGGCATCAAGGATCATCATGTATTCATATTGGTGCCCCCAACGACGGCAAAAATCATCAATATTACCACTTTTACGTTTTACTCGGCGTTTGCGATGGCGATAAAAAACGTTGCAACCATTGTTTTGTTTTGCTGCATTAAATTCAGCCCAAGCTTTAAGTTCGTTCACATATAGATCGGGATCGTTAGTATCACTTAATATATAAAAATCACAACAAGCTGCGTGGCCTGTTTCAGCTAAAGATTGATAAGTTGCTTGTAACCCAGCAAATACTCGAGCAACATCTTCATTACAAATTGGCATAACAAGAGCGGTTCGATGCTTTGCGTCGATATGTGATGCTGGGTCCTTGGGAATAGGAATAGTGTAACGGTCTTTACCCATGACGGCTAAAATTAGGCCCATAATGCTGGTCCAAAATCCAATGGAGATCCAACAAAACAAAATAGCAAACAGGATAATAATCGCCCCTTGTATGATATAAGGTATTATGCTGTAGATGGCTAATTCAGGATTGATATCCCAATTAGTCATAAAATTGATTTTTTGCCAATTTTGGTATGGTAATAAAGAAGATAGATAAGTGGTTCCATAATATGTTTGTACTACAATGAGTGCAAACATAATAAAGCGTCGAATTATAGCTAAAATATTAAAGTTATGTTTTGACTTGGCAATATAGCGCTGGTTCCAGATTTGAGGTTGAATTGAAACGCGTTCAACTTCAGGATAACTTGGTTGTTGTTTTCGCTCATCAATAAAAGAATCAGTATCACCAATCTGATTTAAACGATATTTTAAGAACTCGACATCATCAGGTGGTGTTGTATTATTTTCATATTTTTGACGCCAAACTTCAGCACCAGGTAGATTTGCAAAGTAATCTTTTTTCATATTTTTATCTTATTATAATAATAATGACTATTACATTACTATTGTGCTGGGTATTGCCCACTCCAAGTTTCAGAAATCACTTCATTAGTTGCTTGCGAAGCAAGTTGTACACGAATATCTGTTGCCTTTTTACTATCTTGGACGTTGAATCTAACAATTACACGCCATCCTTTTATTATTGGATTGTATTGTGAATCACAGCTTACAATAGAGCCGTTAGTAATACTTGAAATAGCTTTGACTGGGTCTTTTTCTGATAATGAAGGACCAGCGAAGTCAATCACGTACGCATTAGAGCCATCAAGTTTACGAATTAAATTAGCTTGTTTTATATCGCCGAGTGATAATCGGGTACTAATAGCTTTTGCGATATTATTAGGATAACGCTGTAATTCATGTAATGAATAATGTAAGCGGTATTTTATATCAAGTACATCGCCTGCTTTGTATTGTTTTTTAGGTACCCAAAACGCAACAATATTGTCGTTAGTTTCGTCAGCAGTAGGGATTTCAACTAATTCGACTCGTCCTTTTTGCCAATCGCCTAAAATTTCAGTCCAAACGCTTGGTCGTTTTTCATAGTGATCATCGAGATCTTGATAATCATCAAAACCTTTATCACGCTGAATTAAGCCAAAAGCTTTTGGGTTTTCTAAGCTATACGATGAAAAAGATAGACGTTTAGGATTATTTAATGGACGCCAGATCCATTCGTTATTATTTGCTAATATTGATAGTCCATTAGAGTCATGCATTGCAGGTCGATAATTTAACAATGGTGATGGCTGATTAGGCCCAAATAAAAACATACTGGTTAGTGGGGCAATGCCAAGTTTTTTTACAGAATCGCGGAAAAAGACCTTAGCTTGAACTGTAACAGTAGTATCAATACTTGGAATCAATGTAATTTTATAAGCACCAGTTACGCTTGGTGAGTCAAGTAATGCATAGATGACTAAATGTTTTTGATTTGGTTCTGGTCTTTCAATCCAGTATTCTTTAAAACGTGGAAACTCTTCACCAGACATTTCTCCAGTGTTAATGGCAAGCCCTCTTGCCGAAAGACCATAGCGTTGATCTTTACCTACCGCACGAAAATAACTGCCACCAAGAGCTGAAAATATTTCATCATCGGTTTTTGTTGGGTTATTAATTGGGTAATGGACTTTAAAACCAGCAAAACCCAAATTTTTAGTATCTAGTTTATCAAGATTAATCTGGCTTAAATCAAAATAACTAGGATCATATTGTATTGGAGTTATTTGGTTATTAACAATTTCATTGATCTTTATTGGAACATCAAAGTACATTCCTTCATGATAAAACTCAAGTTTGAAACGACTTTTTTGATCACCCCAGTAAGCTTTTTTATGATTAAATAAAATTTTTTGGTAATCAGCAAATTGTAAAGATGCTAATTCATTAGGAATATTTTTAGATGGTTGAACATAAGCTTTTTTAGATAGTTTTTCAGCTTTTTCAACTACATCATCAAGCGAAAAAGCCCATGCAGAAAAACTAATACAAGTAGCTGAAGCTATGCAAAGCACCTTGCAAATTAAAGTTTTATTAAACTTATGAATTGGAAATAAATTGCACATAAAAGACTCGCGTTAGTATTATCTAAAAATATTGAAATAATTGATAATATTGTTTTTTGGATCATCTAAGCATTTCTCAACGTAATCCACTTTCATTTCTTGAAGAATGCTTGGGTTTTCGTTTATTAGGAAGTAAGAATAGTCATCTTTAGTAATCTTTGCTTTTAAGGATGATATATCTTGTTCTGACATTCTAAATTGTGGTCGAAAATATTGTGTTATTTTTGCATTATCTTTTGTATAAATTGCTGCAACGAAATCAGCTGAATATTGGCAATAACTTTTTATATTGTTTTCAGTTGCTTTTATTTTACTTAGTTCCATATTATGTTCGGCTTGGTTTTCCTCAACTACTTTTTTGAGTTGCACATGATACTTTAATTTATATAGTTCATTTAAATAAAAATTCAATACACAAGAGGAGAGGTTATTATCGCCTTTACAATTTAGAATACCTTGTTTAATAATGTAGTTATCGAAGTTTTTATCACCAACAAACCGAATTAATTGATTTTTAGCATCAACAACATAAGGGTCGTTAGTTTCAGTTTGTTGTTTTAATAGAGATAGTTGCTCTGTTTCGGAAATTGGTTCATTATTTTTTAAAGGTAAATTTTTTTTTGCACAACTTGTGACAAGAATAGCAACAAAGGTGCATATAAGGATATTACTTACTTTCATTTATCAAATTCCATGAGCATATTCTTTAGGTTAATTTTAAAGCGAGCAACTTTGCCACTAATTTAGTCACGTTATTAGTAACAACAGCCACTTATAACGATTATTGCTGTAGCGCGAAATTATATACTCTTATTAATTTAAAAAACACTAGCAGATTAAATTAAATTTATAAAAATTGTACTTTATATACGGTCAATTTTTTCTAATGTTTGCATATTTTTTTATTATCGACCGTAAATTTAGTTTCATGATCAACTGAGGGTTTAAATTTCCCCTTTGCTTTTAAAAAAGCGATCAGTTGCTCGGCATTCATGTTGGATTTTGAACAAGTATGAAATATGGCATCTTCTCCAAACTTGCTTTTGATAGCATCAAGTAAAGAAGATTCGGTATAATTGTTTCCACTCATCATATGCAATACTTCGTGTCCATGAATTGACATTATAGCCTCCCTGAATTATTGTTCATTTTAATGATTAATTCATTATTTCTAGAGCTCCGAAAGATAACAGATATTTTTAATAAGAAAAAGAGGTTTGATATTAAAAATGCAATAAAGTCTTAATTATTTTTACCCCTGATTTGCATCAGGGGTAAAAATAACAGCAAAAAGCCGTACATTCGAGCAAAATAATCCTTCTTTTATTTTTTAATTGTTGGCTAACTTTGTAATAATTGATTGATTTTCGCTTTTAACCTGGTGAATAATAACAGAGATAGTATCAGCAAGTTTGTAGCAAACCTCATCTTTAATTTTGATGATTCCTTCCTCAGGTAACGAGATAATTTCTTCCTTGACAGAATGAATCATTGAAAGTGGCACAAATGCAAAAGCGCCTATATCACATAAACGAACTCGAACCCCACCACGATTGATATCTATAATTTCAGCAGAAAAACTTTCACCAACCTTATTTGACAAGTATTGAGCATAAAGATTTTCTGCCATATCACGTTCTGCATAGCGTAATGTTTTGCGTCTTTCATTCATGTTTTTTAATTGATCTTTATCTGGTGCGATTAATTCTTGTGATCGGATAAATGCCTTGATTAATCGATGGTTGACCATATCACCATATTTACGTATTGGTGAAGTCCATGTTGCATAGGCATCAAATCCCAAACCAAAATGTGGTTTAGGTTCAGTTGAGAAATCAGCAGGGCTTTGGAATTTGCGAAGCTTTGTTGACAAAAATGGAGTATTGTCGATTATACGACGCAACTTTACGTAACCATCAAAAGATAATAATGATTCTTTATCAAATTCAGTGATTCCGTTATCATTTAAAAAAGTCACTACTTGTTCAATATATTTATTATCAAAACCTGAATGAATATTAAAAATTCCAAAACCAATTTTATTTTTTAATTGCAATGTTAAAGCTTGGTTAGCTAAAACCATGACTTCTTCTACTATTTGATTTGCAATCCGACGAGACTCTTTAATTATTGATTTAACTTGGCGATTTTCATCAAGTTCAAAACGATAATCTCCATTATCTTTAAAAACTAAAGCATGATTTTGCCGCCATGTCATACGAATTTTTGCTAAGTCAGCTAAATGTTTAAGTTGCTGTTTAATAATTGGATTGTTAGTTTCTAAATCTCCATTATTTTCTAAAAAATTAGAAACATTGTTATAGGTTAGTTTAGCTTTTGATTCAATCCAAGTTGGCATAAAAGTGATATCATCGCCAATAATATTACCGGCTTCGTCAATACTCATTTTACATATCATTGCTGGACGTTTTTGATTTGCTTTTAATGAACATAAATTATTTGCAAGCTCTTTGGGTAGCATAGGGATATTAAAATCAGGCAAATAAGTGGTAAAATTTCTAATTTTAGCAATATGATCAAGTTCGCTATTTTGCAATACATAAGCAGTGGGATCAGCAATGGCGACCATCAATTGATAATCTCCTCGTTCACCTTTAGAAATTGCAATTGCATCATCCATATCTTCTGTATCTTCGCTATCGATGGTGAAAAAGTTAACATCGGTTAAATCTTGACGGTTATCAAGTTCAGTATCGTTAATTGATAATGAAGCGAACTGTGGGGCGTGAGTTTCTAAATCGTAGCGCGCTAATGTTTTTAGCCAAAGTTGGTAAGGAGAATTGCTTTCTGCAACAAAACGAACAATTTCGGCAAGAAATTGATTCTGTTCTTCTTGCAAAGGGTGAGAAACAAGCGTTGCCACAACCCAATCGCCTTCTTTTAGTTTTTCGCTAACTTGCTTGTTTATTTTGCAACGAATGGCTAGATTAGTTGACATATTTTCAGGATAAATAACCATTGCACGATCTTGAAAGCCTATTTTGCCAATAAATTTTTGCAATGCACTTTCAATTAATAATTCAGGTTCAAAAGACTCTTTATCATTATTACTTATTACTGTCCCCGAGACCTTATCACCATTGCAAACTTTTTTCATTTTAGCAATAGGGATGAAATAACTTTTTTTATTATCAACATCTAAAAAACCAAATCCTTTTTCATGAGCTCTAATAGTGCCTTCAACGCGTGGTGTTTGCTCATGGAGTTCTTGTTTTAATTGTGCGAGTAGAGGGTTATTTTGAAACATATGGCCTAACACTAGTTAAAAAGTTGGTATTAAATTCTATCATATTTATGCAAATTGTGGTTATTGAATTAATCGGTGATGGTATTGAAAATAGACGTATAATAATGCCACTTAAAATAATTGGTCGAATTAAAGTATGAAATTAAACTATAAATTACAGGGTGATGGACAGCCGATAGTATTTTTACATGGGGTATTTGGGAGTTTAGATAATTTAAATATGCTAGCGAAGGATTTTGTGCAGTATTATCAAACTGTGCAAGTTGATCTGCGTAATCATGGACATTCGCCTTGGTCTGATAAAATGGACTATCAAATGATGGCTGAAGACGTAGCCGAACTTTGTCATGATTTAAAGTTAAAAGAGATAATTCTAATTGGTCATTCTATGGGCGGAAAGGTTGCTTTGCAATTATCACAACTGCTTCCTGATACTATTGAAAAAATAGTAGCAATTGATATTGCACCGATAAAATATCACAGTTCATCTAATGCGATTATTCTAAGAGTATTAACTTATTGCCTTACCAACCATATTACCGATAAAAAACAGATTATGAATTTAATGAAACAAGCTGGTATTAGTGATGCAATCATACTTTTTTTATTAAAATCGTTTAAAAATGAGCGTTGGTTATTTAACATTCAAGCTATTAATGAGCAATATGGGCATATTTGCGATTGGCAAACAATTTCGCCTTGGTCAAAACCAACGTTATTTATACGAGGCGGTAATTCAACTTATATTACTGATGATACTTACCAAGCTATTTTTGACCAGTTCCCTAATGCAAAAATAGAAGTGGTTGAAGGGGTAGGGCACAATGTTCATGCCGAAAAAACGCAACAGGTTTTACAACTTCTACATAACTGGTTAGGTGACTGAAAGAAATTTAATCGGTAAATATCAATGTAAATCGCAAAAAAAACGTTGTTGTTTGATGATTTGTTTGTTAGGCGTGCTAACTGTTATTTCCACCATTTTACACTCGGTATTATAGATTTTACTTGTGATCTTATATTGCCAACCAGAAGGGATAATTTGCTGGTTAGTATAGGGGTAGCTGTCAAGTAGCTGAAATGCAATTTTATTGGCACGAAGGTTGTTGGCAAAGTAGCGATGTTTATTAAGTAATGCTTGTTGGTAATTAATAAAACCTAGCATAATAATTGAAAATAGTAGTGTTGTTATCATGACTTCAATCAAGCTAAAGCCAGCAAAATTTTTATTATTCACAAAAAATAGCCTTTTTTTCAGGACAATAATCGAGCCAATGACCTTTTTCAACAATCAATCGATTATTATCAAAATGTGCGAGTGTATATAAAAAGAAGTCTTCACCTTGGGCTTCGCCTCGGACTAATACATAATTATCAACTTTTAATAAAGAAAGTTTTATGCAGGCTTTTAATTGGTATGTTGGTTCAGTCATGCAATGCCAATTGGCTTTAGGTGCTTGCCAATTTTGGGTTGTTGCCCAAGTTAACGACGAATTAGCTTGATTAAATTGCCGATAGTATTGGTTTTCCATTAAAGTGGCTTTTTGCCAGGAGCAAATAAGTAAATTGAAACCAATTAATAACACTAACCCCACAACCATCAAAATGATCATCATCATAATTGTGCTAAATCCAGACGAAACGGGATTTAATTTAAAATCGATTTTCATTTTTGATAATTTCAGTTGTGTGATATTTAATTTGCTTATTTTTTCTTAGCTCTGCCGTAATTGATAGCTCAATCACATCGTGAAGTTGTTTTATTTGAAAGGAGATAATTTTGATTTCATTTGGATCAAATAAGTTTTCCCACTTGTTTTCTAAACAATTTAGTGATCCTGTTCTATAAGCTATGTTGTTTCCTTTATAACGATAGGTAAAGACATCTGACTTTGTAGGATTTAATTCGTTCCACACCCAAGAATTGCGAATTTCGCTGTCATATCGGAGGATAATACATTTCATCTTTTCATTAATTTCAATGGCCTTAGTTGTCATTTTTTTAGGAACATTAGCAATAAAACCTGCTCGCTTAATATCCTTTTTCATGCCTGCTAACCCAAGGTCTATAGCCTGTTTTAAGCGTGTTTTTTGGTAATATTGCGTGTTGTTGGTTTGTAGTTGAATGTAAAAAGATGTCATTCCCATAATAATAAGGCTAGATAATATGATGCTAATAAGCATTTCAAATAAGGAGAATCCAGCTGTTTTTAACATGGTGGTAATCCAGCTATGTAGCTGCTTTCTGCACAAAAACGGATACGCCCAAGCAAAGAAACAAAAACCCTACTGGTGCCTATTTTATTTCTTAATTGAAAAGACATTGTTTGTGCTAAGTTACGGCGTCCTAAAATTAAGGCATCTTTATTGTTTGATAGTTCACTAATTTCAACAGAATTATCTGGTTTCATGAAATAAAGCACTCCCTCGCTGCATGAGGCAGGTTTTTCATCGCGAGTAATTGCAATGCACCATGGTGATGTAAATTGATGAATAATATAATTTTCATTTTTAGTTGAAGCTTTTATTTGAACTTCATATATAAAATAAGCGAGTTGCTTAGTTGTAGATGCTAACTCGTTTTGAAGTTGCTGTTCTTTCCAATATTCAATACCAATAGCAGCTAAAATGGCACTAATACAGACAGTTATTAACAACTCCAGTAATGAAAATCCTAAATCTTGCATAAGATTATCTTTGTAAATATCACAATGTAAGTAGTGTATATTTGAATACAACAACAGCTTATTTGACATACTAAATTTGTGAGGCATCATCCAAATAAATTATGTTTTTTTCGAAAATGTTTTATTTTCTATTTCAATAAAAGTAATTAGTTGTAGGTGTTTCTTACATTTATCACTGATTTTTTTTTAATTTTTTACTTAAACACTATGCTTTCCTGAAACTTTTTGACAAGAATTGAGTTGTTTGTCTTTGTTTAAATAAAATGAGTGACAACTATCATATCAATCAAAAATTTACCAAGCCTCTGTCCATAAACAAATAGAAAAACAGAAAGTATAATAAGCATATCAATGCAAAGCGATTTTAGATAAAACGCCTTATGTGTTTCTAGAAGATTATTTTAATCATCAAATGCAAATAACCTAGTTTTACAACAAATTACTTAATAACTGCACTATGCTTGCTGGTTACTATTGATTTTATTTGCTTTTTTGCTTTTATGTCGCTTTGCCATTATTTGCATTTCATCTACTAGCATTTTGATTGTTTTCGATTGGTTTTATATTGTTCTTGACTATCTGATTAAAGCACTTAAAAAGCAGGAAAGATTATATTATACTGTTTACTCATTTATTTATTATTTGCTAACGGGCTATAAATTAAAGGAAACTTGAGATGCAACAATTACAAACTATTATTGAATCAGCATTTGAACGTCGTGCTGAAATTACACCGTCAAATGTTGATACAGTTACACGTGATGCGATTAACCAATGCATTGCTTTATTAGACAGTGGTAAAATGCGTGTCGCAGAAAAAATCAATGGTGATTGGGTAACTCATCAATGGTTAAAAAAAGCTGTTTTGCTCTCTTTCCGTATTAACGAAAACCAACTGATTGATGGCGGTCCAACTAACTATTATGACAAAGTGCCATTAAAATTTGCTGAATATGATGAAGCAAGATTCCAACAAGAAGGCTTCCGTGTTGTTCCATCTGCTATTGCACGTAAAGGGGCTTATGTTGCTCGTAATACCGTATTAATGCCATCTTATGTTAATATTGGTGCTTATGTTGATGAAGGTACTATGGTTGATACATGGGTAACTGTTGGTTCTTGTGCGCAAATTGGTAAAAATGTTCACCTGTCAGGTGGTGTTGGAATTGGTGGTGTTTTAGAGCCGTTACAAGCTAACCCAACAATTATTGAAGATAACTGTTTTATTGGCGCACGCAGTGAAATTGTTGAAGGTGTAATTGTCGAAGAAGGCAGCGTAATTTCAATGGGTGTGTTTATTGGTCAAAGTACTAAAATTTACGACCGTGCAACGGGCGAAGTTCACTATGGACGTGTGCCTGCAGGCTCTGTAGTGGTTTCCGGTAACTTACCAACGAAAGATGGTAAATATAGCCTTTATTGCGCAGTTATTGTGAAAAAAGTGGATGCTAAAACATTAGGTAAAGTAGGTATCAACGAATTACTACGTACGATTGATTAATTTTACATTTGCTTTTAAAACCGCCTAACTTTTAGGCGGTCATAACTTTATTTTATAACCATTAAGTTATAACCATTAGAAGAAGAGGAGAATTTATGCCTTCTTTTGATATCGTTTCTGAAATCCAAATGCCAGAAGTTAAAAATGGCGTTGAAAACGCTACTCGAGAGCTCACCACCCGTTGGGATTTTAAAAATGTTGAAGCATCGTTTGAGTTAAATGAAAAAAATGAAACGATTAAAGCAGTAAGCCAATCTGATTTCCAAGTACAACAATTACTTGACATTTTGCGAGATAAACTTGCTAAACGTGGTATTGATGGTGGTGCACTTGAAATCCCTGAAGAAATGGAGCACAGCGGTAAGCTTTATAGCATTACGGTTAAACTTAAGCAGGGTATTGATAAAGAGTTAGCTAAAAAAATTGTAAAAGCGATCAAAGATAGCAAAATTAAAGTACAAGCTCAAGTGCAGGGAGAACAAGTTCGAGTTACAGGTAAATCACGTGATGATTTACAAGCTACTATGACATTAGTTAAAAATAACGAATTTGGTCAACCGTTTCAATTTACCAATTTTAGAGATTAATGTGTTATTGAGTTGATATTGCTAACAATTGTCGGCAATATTATCCCTTGAACTTTGTAAAAAATTTCAGAAAAGACAGCGTTTGAATAAGGGGATGCAATAACTATTATGATGTTTTAAACCTGAATATAAGTAGATAAAAAACGATATTTTTCGTAAATACGTTATGATGTCTACTTGTCTATCCTCTTAATTATAACAATATTTATTATGATGAAAAAAGTAGCTATATATTTATTTTTTCTTATCTTTTCTGGGCATTTGTTTGCACAAGAACCTAATAGCGAAGTAAAGGAAATAAAGAAAGTTTTTATTGATAATCTATTATCAAAAATGACGCTTCAAGAAAAAGCGGGACAATTACGCCTAATTAGTGTTGGTGGTGATCTAACGTTAGACAAAGTACTTGATAAAATCGAAGCAGGTGAAATTGGTGGCATTTTTAATACTGTTGTCGAACCTGACCTTTCTCAAATGCAGGAACGTGCTCTAAAATCTCCCAATAAAATTCCTCTATTTTTTGGTTTTGATATAATTCATGGACATAGAACTATCTTTCCGATTAATTTAGGTATTGCATCCACTTGGGATCGTAGTGCAATTGCAAAAGCTGCTGAAGTATCAGCTGACGAAGCTACCTCGGATGGGTTAAATATAACTTGGGCTCCAATGGTTGATATTACGCGTGATCCTAGATGGGGACGCGTGTCTGAAGGATTTGGTGAAGATCCTTATTTAACCTCAGAAGTTGGACGTATTTTTGTTGAAAAGATGCAAAAGCAATCGCTTGCCGATAAAAAATCATTGGTGACATCAGTAAAACATTTTGCACTTTATGGCGCAGTTGAAGCAGGACGTGAGTATAACAGTACGGATATGAGTGAACGCAAAATGTTCCAAGAATATCTTGTACCTTATAAAGCAGCAATTGATGCAGGTAGTCGAGCTGTGATGGTTTCGTTAGTGAGCGTTAATGGTATTCCTGCAACGGGGAATCATTGGTTGTTAACCGAAGTGCTACGGAATCAGTGGCATTTTGATGGTGTTGTTGTTAGTGATCATGGAGCTATTCGTGAACTTATTAATCATGGCGTAGCTAGTGATCCGAAAGATGCTGTACGTGTTGCGATTAAAGCTGGCATTGATATAAGTATGAATGATGAATATTTCTTACAATTTTTGCCTGAATTAGTCGAAGAAGGTGCCATTACAGAAGATGAAATAAACCAAGCTTGTCGTCATGTACTTGAACTTAAATATGATATGGGGTTATTTAGTGATCCTAATCGTAATTTAGATCCAAAATTAGATATTGATACAATGTTTGCTGATAATCGATTACATCGTGAAGAAGCTCGTGATGTGGCACGCCGCAGTATTGTGTTATTAAAAAATGAGAATGAGATATTACCGCTAGCTAAAAATAAGAAAATTGCGGTGATTGGTCCATTAGCTGATTCAAAACGTGATATTTTGGGGAGTTGGTCGGGAGCTGGGCGTGCTAATTTAGCGGTAACTCCATTAGAAGGTATTAAAAATGCAGTTAAAAATCCTGAATCAATTAGCTATGCATTTGGTGCCAATCTTTCTGATGATGAAAATTTATATCGGTTTTTAAATTTATACGGAGAAACAACTAAATTTGATAATCGACCAGCCGATAAAATGATTGCAGAAGCGGTGAAAATAGCTAAAAAAGCTGATATTGTTATTGCTTTTGTTGGTGAAGCAGAAGGTATGGCTCATGAATCATCAAGCAGAACAGATCTATCTTTGCAAGCAACTCAAAAACAATTAATTAAAGCAATGAAAAAGACAGGTAAACCTTTGATCATTGTCTTAATGAATGGTCGTCCGCTAACGTTATCAGAAGAATATGCTCAAGCTGATGCGATGCTTGAAACGTGGTTTTTAGGAACTGAAGGAGGTAATGCCATTGCCGATGTACTATTTGGTAACTATAACCCTTCGGGTAAATTGCCCATGTCTTTCCCTTATAATGTTGGGCAGATCCCCGTCTATTATAGCCATTTAAATACAGGCCGTCCTCGTGGTACTGAAAATATGGGCAAATATACAACCTCGTATTTTGATAGTCCTAATGAGCCTTTATTCCCCTTCGGATTTGGTTTGAGTTATACCAATTTTGCGATGGACTTTTCGTTATCAAGTACTAAAATGAATCGAGATGGTGAAATTATTGTCACCGTTAATGTTGAAAATACAGGGAATAGAGAAGGTATGCAGACCGTCCAGCTTTATTTGCAAGATGTGACAGCGTCGGTTAGTCGCCCAGTGAAAGAGTTAATTGGTTTTGATAATATTACCTTAAAACCGCACACTAAGGGTCAAGTAAAATTTGTGATTAAATATGATATGCTAAAATTCTGGAACAATAAAATGCAATATGTTGCCGAACCAGGAAAATTTAATGTGTATATTGGTAGTGATTCGACAACGCAGGACAAACAAACATTTACTTTGCTTGATTAATACTTGTTAAGTAATTTGACTAATTTTCACATAGGGATAATGCTGTGCAAAATGATATTACTTTTTATCAACGTTTTAAGGATGATATTTTAGCTGGTTTAAAAGTCATTACCATTCGAGATAAAAGTGAATCACATTTTAAAATTGGTGATAAGCTTCGTGTTGGAACTTTTGAAACTGATGAGTATTTTTGTACTATAAAAATAATTAGTGTTACACCAATAACCCTTGAGCAATTAACAGAAGAACATGCAAAACAAGAGAATATGACGTTAAGTGATTTAAAAAAAGTAATTTCTGACATATATCCCAATGAAAATCATTTTTTTGTAATTCATTTTTCGCTCTTATAGCGATGTCCGTGGTGTTGTTTGGGATTCGCACCATGGGTTGGGCCTGAATAACCCAACACCGGATATATCTGCTCTGCTAGCAGTAAATGGCAAATGGACGCCGAAAATGACCTGCATCAAGACCCACACCAACCGGATTAAAGCCAAACCGCTCTAACTGGCGTTTTAATCGAGCCATATAAGGCTGAGAATCATGGACATTTCCGGCTGTAACATAGGTATCGGTGATTAAATTATGTTTGCTATCAACCGTTCGGTGATCTAAGTAAAAGAATTCCTTTTAATAATGGACTCCTCTATATTAGATCAATGAACCCGCCAAAAAGCGGGTTCTTTGTCATTAATCTGACAGAGCATTGCCCTGTTTTTTATAGTTTTATTAAGTTCTTTCTTTTTGTTCAAGTTTGCTAATCGATTTTAATAGTTTTTCAGCTTCGCTATTTTGGCCTATTTGATTAAGATAGGTTGCCATCGCTTTTTGATATGTCATATTGTTCAATATAGCCCGTGGTTGAGAATGCCACCATTTTGTCAATGCTTGAGCATCACTATCGGTCGATAATTGTTTGATTCGGGCAATATAAGCTACTTGTTTAAATTGATCTAATTGCGATTCATTATAAGCTTTAGCTTTATACATTGCTGGTAATAGATCGATAACAGCTTGGTAATCGCCAGTTTCGTAATAAAGTTGATCGGCTAATCGGAGTACTTCAATGTTACGCGGTTTTTCGTTTAGTAGTTGCTCTAGCACAATACGTGCAGCTGGGTATTCATGGTTTTTTAGTTGTAATCGAATTTGTACTAATTGAAAGGCAAACATCTCTTTAGATTGACAGGTTCTAGCCGCTTGTTCTAACGATTGGTTGGCTTGAATTAATTCATCGTTGTCAATTTGTGTTTGTGCAGCAAGTAAATACGATAACGTGGTGTTTTTTGCCCCTTTAGCACTTTTTGTAAAGAGTTTTGCTGCTTGTTGATAATTACCCTCTAATAATAAAATTTGTGCTTGTTCAAGGCGTTTTATCGATTTTTTAGGTGATTTTAAACGTAACCAGTTGCCTAGGGCTGTTTTAGAGTTAAATATTTTATTGAAAATGCAATAAATTAAATAAAGGCAAAGCAGGCCAATTAATTCAAGTATCATAAATGAATTAAATGACATGCTGACACGGTAATTTACAAATTCAAATACTGCTAAGCCTTGATGGCCTTGTAATAACGGACCGAGGAAAAATCCACCTACTAGCGCTAAGAAAATAATTAATATTTTTATCATGATTATTCTCCTATTTTGCCAACATTGAACGAACGCGAGTTTGCATTAGTTTTTCAAGTTCGCTGATACTAGTTAGGTTTTCAGGCACATTTTGATTGCTGATTGACTGATTTTGTAAATTATCAAGCTCATTAATAAATGCTTTAACACTTGGTGCGTTACCATCAAAATAAGCATTAACCCAAGTTGCAGTGTCACTAAGTGCGCGTTGGTAAATTAAGTCTTGATGTCTTGGCACTGCTTGTGCGGCAATCAATAGGCGAAAACGGATGTTTTCACGCAGGTAAAGCGATTGTTCTATGCTCAATGGCGTTTTTAATATTTGGCAGTGGACGATTTGTTTTTCATCTTGACCTGCTTGTTGTAAGCATTCTTTGAAGTCGTTATCTTTATTATCGAGCTTTTCAATGGTGATAAATTTATCCATAAAAGTCTTTGCACTACTTAATAAATTGCTAGACCAGTCGCTGACTGACGATGTTACTTCTTTTGTATGCTCTTGTTGATTGTTATCTGTGTTAATGTTTTCGACTTGAATTGCTTGGGTATCATTTTTATTGGCTGAGTCTTCGTTATATTGTGTCATGCCAAGGTCAATTTCTTGATAATTGCCAACTAAAGGTAATTCAGTAAGGGCATCTGATAGCCCAATTAAATTAATAATAATACCATCTGTATCAACAAAACTGACTTGAGCAAGTGAGTTTATATCTTTACTAATTGCTTGACGTGCTGGTAATAGGCTAGGGTCATCAGCTTGAACTAGGCTTTCGTCGGCACTTTTAAGTAATAGTCGTGCTGATGTGTAATCTTGGTCATTCCAAATTTTACGCCCCGCTAAATGAACTAAATAATTTGCTTGTGAAATCAACCAGACTTTATGATCTGTGGTTGACATAGCGGCTAAACGTTCGTTGATGTTTTGTAAACTTTTTTCGTTTAGCTTTAAGGTGTCATTTACTTGATAGCTTAATTGTTGTTGTACTTTTTGCTGATCACCGAGTTGACGTTCTACTCGCTGTTCTAATTTGCTGAACTGTTGATTTTGTTTGTTAACAGCATCATTTATACTATCGTGTAAATCATTTGTTATGCTCTGCTTGGTTGTTTGCTTTAAATTGGCCAGTTCCGTTTGTAATGTTGAAATGGTCTTTTGCTGTTTTGCAAATTGCTGTTGGCCATAATAAAAACCAAGACCACCTAAGCAAGCAGTTAATACTATAGCTATTATCGATAATTTTGAAACTGTTGCTTTGCCTGTGTTATTGCGGTTACTACTATTAATGTTTTGGGTTTGAGCTTTCGATTCTATTGCAGGACTTTGTTGAGTGGTTGTTTGCTCTTTTTTATCTTTTTTCATAATTTCATTCGCTTCATTTTCAATCACTGTTATTGTTGGTTGACTAAATGAAGTTGTGCTTATTGTTGAAAGTGTTGCATTGGCACCATAATATTTTAACGGCATAAAATAACCTCATTTAGATTTATTCGAAATTGATGTTGGCATTATGACATAGAGTTAGCATTGTTTTAAATAAAATTTGATTATTTGCTCCAGCTATTTGCAAAATGTTTTGCCAATTTAACTGTTGTGCTTTTTTGAAAATTCGTTCACTAGTAACAATGAGTTTTGCTTGTTGTTTGTGTTGTATTTGACAATAAATTTCAAGTCGCATTAAGTGTTCAACACTGGTAATAATAATGATTTGATTTTTTATATTGTTAGCTAAAATATTGTCACAATAGGTTATTGGTTTGCGGTAATAGCATTCTAGTATTTTGACCTGAGCTTGTTGGGTTATTAATGTGTTAGCTAATAAATTTCTTCCTGAATTACCTCGTAAAATGAGGACAGTACGATGTGTTAGTGTTGTACTTTTTAGCAAGGCTAATAAACCTTCACTATTTTCTTGTTTAGGATAATTAACTCTGGTTGTGGTTAGTTGGCTTAATAATTCTGCTGTTTTTTTACCAATTGCAAAATAGTGTCTATTTGCAGGAAAAGATAAATTTGGCAAATGAATTTTGATGGAGTGAATAACTTGTGGCGATAGTGCAATTACAATATCTGACGGCAAAAGGTGATTAAGTTGTTGCTCTAAATCAACCAGTTCAGCTCCGGGTAAAATATCAAATAAGGGAAGGTGAGTTGCTGATAAATTGGCAAGGTTTAATTGTTTAGCTAGCTCCTCGCCTTCTGGCGAGGGTCTTGTTACATAAATCATTTGCCATTTAATTCCTGTAATATTTTATCAGCACCTAGGCTTAATAGTTGTATTGCTAGATTGTGCCCCAATTGTTCCGTTTGGCTTGCAGGGCCATGTAATTGAGATTTAATTATTTGCATTCCATCAACACTCCCAACAAATCCTTGTAAAGTCAAAATATCATTGCATAGTTGGCTATAACAGGCAATAGGCACTTGGCAACCACCTTGTAAGGTTTTGTTCATTGCTCTTTCTGCTTGGATACAAATTCGGCTATCTTTATCATCAAGTACTGAAAGAATCTCTAATATTTTTTTATCATCTGTTCGAGTTTCAATTCCAATTGCACCTTGACCAACAGCAGGTAAAATTAAGTCCGTATCAATATATTGTTTTATTCTATTTTCTAATTTTAGGCGTTTTAAACCAACAGAAGCTAAAATGATTGCATCATATTCTTGATTATCAAGTTTAGCTAGGCGAGTACCTATATTGCCTCGGAGATCTTTAATTTGTAGGTGTGGATATTTAGCTCTTAACTGGCATTGGCGTCGTAGACTTGATGTTCCAATAACGGCATCATCGGGAAGCTCATCTATGCTTGAATAATTATTTGAAATAAATGCATCACGAACATCGCCTCGCTTGCAAATGGTAGCTAGTATTAGTCCCTTTGGAAACTCGGTAGGAATATCTTTTATTGAATGAACTGCAATATCGGCTTCGTTATTCAATATGGCTTGTTCAAGCTGTTTAACAAACAGCCCTTTACCACCAATTTTTGATAAGGGACTATCCAGCAATATATCACCTTTAGTGACCATGGGAATTAATTCCACAGTTAAATTGGGGTGAGCAGCTAGCAGTTGTTGCTTAACAAAATTAGCTTGCCATAGCGCTAAAGGACTTTTTCGTGTTGCAATGCGAATGTTCAATGGGGTTTTCCGTTTTATTTTTGCTTAAATGATTTATTTTTATTACACAATTTGTATATCGATTTAGTTAATACAATTAATTAAAAATTAATATAGCCAGATAGAGTGTAAAATGTATCTGGCTAATTGAATTTAAGTGATTAATCTAAATTATCAACAAAACTAACTGCATAACCGATATAGTTAGCTGGCGTTAATTGTTTTAACCGTGTTTTTTCACTTTCGGGTAGATCTAATGAGTCAATAAATTCTTGCATGCCTTTTGCATCAACTCGTTTGCCTCGAGTTAATTCTTTTAATTTTTCGTAAGGTTTTTCGATACCATAACGGCGCATTACTGTTTGAATTGGCTCGGCTAATACTTCCCAGTTGCGATTAAGTTCTTCAAGTAAGTAGTCTTGGTTGACTTCGAGTTTGTTTAATCCTTTTAGGGTTGATTGATAAGCTATAATGGCATAACCAATACCTACACCTAGATTACGCAACACTGTAGAATCGGTCAAATCACGTTGCCAACGGGAAATAGGTAATTTGCTACCTAAATGGTTCATAATTGTATTGGCAATCCCTAAGTTGCCCTCTGAATTTTCGAAGTCGATAGGATTAACTTTGTGTGGCATGGTTGAAGATCCGATCTCGCCAGCAATAGTTTTTTGTTTAAAGTGATTTAGTGAAATATATCCCCAAACATCGCGATCAAAGTCGATCATAATGGTATTAAAACGAGCCACACAATCAAAAAATTCGGCAATATAGTCATGAGGTTCAATTTGAGTGGTATAAGGATTCCAAGTTAACCCTAGTGAGTTAACAAACTCTTCACTAAATTTATGCCAGTTCACTTGCGGATAAGCAACCATATGTGCATTATAATTGCCGGTAGCACCATTAATTTTACCCAGTATTTCAACCGATTTTAGTTGCTTTAATTGGCGCTTTAAGCGGTAAGCGACATTGGCAAATTCTTTACCAATTGTTGATGGTGTAGCAGGCTGCCCGTGCGTTCTTGAAAGCAGCGGTAAATCACGATAAGCGATAGCTTGCGAGGTGATTTTATCAATGAGTTTATTCCAATATGGCACTAAGACAGTTTCTTTAGCTGTTTTTAGCATTAATGCATAAGATAAGTTATTAATATCTTCTGATGTACAAGCAAAATGGATAAATTCATTGACCGCGTGTAATTCTTCATTGGTGCTGACTTTTTCTTTTAAAAAGTACTCTACCGCTTTGACATCGTGATTTGTGGTTCTTTCGATTTCTTTAATGCGACTTGCATCTTGCTCACTAAATTGGTCTACAATTTGATTAAGATGATTAATAGCTGATTGGCTTAAAGTTGGCACCTCTAAAATATCTGCGTGTAAGGCTAGTTTTTGTAACCAACGAACTTCAACTTGAACACGGTATTTTAATAAACCATATTCGCTAAAAATGGTGCGTAATTCTGTGGTTTTGTCACCATAACGCCCATCAATTGGTGAAAGGGCAGTAAGTGCAGATAATTCCATCGGTTTAACTCCGTTATTATTTTGAAATATCAGTGATAAAGTACAAATTAGTTTGTACGATTAATTTGGTCTAATAGTTGTTGAGCTGCCTCACAAATGCGTTTACGGCTAAAAAGAAACTGAAAACGACTGCCGCCAACTTGGTACCATAAAATGGCCGATCGGACACAACCCAAAAGTGCCGTTCTTACTTTTGCTTGCACTAATGAGTTTTGTAAAAATTCAATTTTGCCAGTAACTTTGATTTTAGTTGATATTGGGCTAACGAAATCAGAATAAATCCCCGCTAATGAATAGGACAGATCATCAATATTAGTACTAACAGTTTCATCATTTATGTCTAGATAAAGTCCTGAAATACGTTTTAATCGTTGGTCTATCTTATCTAATGCGTCTTTATTTTTTAATAATTTACTTGTAATACTAAGAGCGCCAAACAAGTAACGAATAATTTGAGTTTGTTCTTTTTGTCCTGACGATAATAGTTGTATTAGCGTTTGTAACCCTGTTTTAACATTTTTAATACCATCATAAACATCGTCCGTTGTTTTTGGCGAGGTTTTAAATATACTTTTTATAGCTTGTTCATAAAGAGCAGCACTACAAATACCTGTATTAGCTAATTGCGGTACTAATATAGCACTTTGTGTCGCACCAGCAAGGGCAATGGCAATATGATGGTATTTATTATTCAATTTAGTACTCCTTACAGCTTTTTATTTGTTCTTCAATAATGCCGCCACCTAAGCAAACCTCGTTTTGATAAAAGACTGCGGATTGGCCAGGTGTAACAGCCGCAACGGGATTATCAAATATGACTTTGATTTTGTCATCAGCTAAAGGTATCACTTGGCAAGCTATATCATGTTGACGATAGCGTGTTTTTACTGTGCAGCTAAATGGCTCTGTTACTACTTTACGGTCAACCCAATGTAGTTGTTGAGCGATTAATCCATTTGAAAATAGTGCAGGGTGATCATGGCCTTGTGCTACAATTAATTCGTTATTAGTCAAATCTTTGTCAACCACATACCATGGTGTGTCATCGGCCTGTTTTAAACCACCAATACCCAATCCTTTACGTTGTCCTAATGTATGATACATCAGCCCTTGGTGTTGACCGATGACTTTTCCATCAACAGTGCGAATATTTCCTGCTTGTGCAGGTAAATATCGAGCCAAAAAGTCACTGAATTTTCGTTCACCAATAAAGCAGATACCGGTAGAGTCTTTTTTAGTGGCTGTTGCTAAACCAAGTTCTTCGGCAATTTTGCGCACTTGTGGTTTTTCAAGTTCACCGACAGGAAATAGGCTTTGGCTTACTTGTGTTTCGCTAAGGGTGTAAAGGAAGTAGCTTTGATCTTTGTTATTGTCGATCCCTCGTAATAATTCTACTTTATCACCTGTTTGACGTTTACGAACATAATGTCCTGTAGCAATGAAGTCAGCACCAAGATCTTCTGCTGCGTATTCTAAAAAAGCTTTAAATTTTATTTCTTTATTACATAAAATATCAGGGTTTGGTGTTCGGCCTGCTTTGTATTCCGATAAAAAGTGCTCAAACACGTTGTCCCAATATTCGGCAGCAAAATTAACTGTGTGTAATTTAATATTTAACTTATCACAAACTGCTTGCGCATCGGCTAAGTCAACAGCGGCTGAACAATATTCCTCTGTGTCGTCTTCTTCCCAATTTTTCATAAATAACCCAACAACATCGTATCCTTGTTGTTGTAATAAATAAGCAGAAACAGAAGAATCAACGCCACCAGACATACCGACAACGACTTTTTTTCGAGTGTTTATATTTGGCATAATAGCTATATTAATAGGTAAAATTAATAAAAAAACTTGATATTAATTTTAGCATAACCGAAGGAAAAAAACATGAAGTTATACTGATAGCAATCATCATGTTAATTTCATTTTTATTTTAACTTTATACTAAATCGTATAATCCCCTGAAAGTTTTTAATATTTTACGGGATGCTACCCTCGCAGAAAAAAACAAAAACCACTAGGAATAATACAGTTTTATCAGTCAAAACTTTTAAAGCTGTATTATTTAGAGAATAAATGGAATCAGTTAAAATCTTTTAAAAGGTATACAACTAATCCAATAATGTTAAATTCTTGTGCTCCATACTTATCACCAATAATGGCTGGGTACTTCGAATTATCACAAAGTAATGCCAAATTAGCACCTTGGTTTTGTATACGTTTGATACTAATTTGATCTTCATATTCAACTGCATACAAATAGCCATCAATGGGTTTGTTATATGCTTTGTTAATAATAATAATATCATGATTTGATATCGTAGGTTCCATGCTATCGCCTTTGGCCCATAGTGCAATTAAGTCTTCGTGGTTGCAGCCATGATGTTTTATTAAGGTAATATCAAATGGGATTGACTCAATTTGAGAATAAGATTTATTAGTTTCGTTTAAATGATGAAATGGAATATGTACCACTCCCCGATTTGCAGATTCAGGCAATAAACGGCACTCTCCTTTTCCCGTTACTAACCATTCAATAGGTACATCGCACTTTTGTGCAATAATGGCTAGTCTATTTAGTGCAGGATAAGTTTTGCCCGATAAATAATCTCTTATTACCGCTTCTGACATGCCAACTTTTTTGGCAAAAGCATTCCCCGATATGCCTTCTAACACAAGATTTAATCTATTTCTAAAGTTAATAACTCCTGTATTAGTTAAAGCTCGTGTTTTTTCCGTTTTATCTTGTTTTTTTACTTTGTTTTCTGTCATTTTCTATTCCATTTTTAGTGTTTTTCGTTTTTATTGTTTTAATTCGTCATTTTATGTGTTATTCTTTGCTATATGGTTTATTATTATTTCTTTAATATTGTGATACCGATAATCTTTACAATAGCACGAATCTAACTAATAGAGGATCTCATAATGAGAGAACAAGATCAAGACTGGACACCATCTAGAGTAGTAGGTGAAATTAAAATAAGAGGCGGAAGTCTAAGAGCATTGTCGAGAGATAGTGGATTGCAGGCTGATACTTTAAGAAATGCTTTATATCGACATTGCCCTAAGTATGAGCGAATTATTTCTGAATATTTAAAAGTCCCTGTTGAAAAAATTTGGCCTTCGCGTTACCGGCTAAAAAACCAAAAATAATATTAATTTAATAATAAAAAGACGCTATGTTATTAAGCGTCTTTTTATTATCTACTATATTGCGATTTATTTTTTAGCTTGTTCGGCTGCTTTAACAATTGTTGCAAAAGCATCCGCTTTCAATGAAGCTCCACCTACTAATGCACCATCAATATCAGGTTGAGTAAAGAGCTCCGCTGCGTTTTTATCGTTAACAGAACCACCATATTGGATGATTACTTGCTGCGCTACTTTTGCATCTTGCTTAGCAATATGATCACGAATAAATTTATGAACAGCTTGTGCTTGTTCTGGTGTTGCTGATTTGCCAGTACCTATTGCCCAAACTGGTTCATAAGCAATTACTGCACCATTAAATGCTTGAACACCAAGTGCTTTAATTACTGCATCGATTTGACGAGCACAAACAACTTGTGTTTGGCCAGCTTCGTTTTCAGCTTCGGTTTCACCAATACATAATACAGGCACTAATCCTGCTTCTTTAATGACACCAAACTTTTTAGCAATAAATTCGTCTGATTCTTTGTGATAAGTACGACGTTCAGAATGTCCAATAATAACGTGAGTTACGCCAATATCTTTTAACATTTCAACGGATATTTCTCCAGTATAAGCACCAGAAAGATTCACGCCAACATCTTGTGCTCCCAAAATGATATTAGCCCCATCTAATTGATGTTTTACAAAATCAAGATAAACAACTGGTGGTGCAATTGCTACATTGCAAGCTGTGTTATTTGATAGTTCGCTTCGTAGCCCTGCAACTAGGCTTTTAGCCATATCTTTACTACCATTGAGCTTCCAGTTTCCCATAACAAGTGGTTTACGCATAATTTTCTCCAACTTAAAGTTTAAAATAGTGTTGATTTTAGAATGAATTCGGTATAATAGTTAATATTATACACCAAATAAATAAAGCTTGAGGAAAAATATGTCATTAGAAATATTGAATCAATTGGAAAATAAAATCCAACATACCGTTAATACTATCGCCACATTACAACAAGAGATTGCTACTTTAAAACAAGGTAATCAAGAGTTGGAGCAACTGATTAATGATAGTTCTGATGAAATGAAAGCATTACGTGATGAAAACGAAAAACTAAAACAAGATCAACAAATATGGCAACAACGAATTCAAACATTATTAAGTAAAATTAGTGAAATTACACAATAATTGATTCGACTTTTTGACGCGACTTTTGTCGCGTTTGTTTTATAGTTTATTGGTTATAATGGTGAAGATTAAGTCTAATGCGACAAAAGCTAAAATCCCTCTGGTTGACTCAAACAATCCATTTAATTGAAAGCGAATCTGGACGGTTTGCTGACCAAGACATCAACCGACAAGTAAGAGCGGAACAGATATCGATCACTGATCGAATTGTGATGCGAGCCACTATATTGTCAAAACAAAACGGGCTATATTCTTCACAAAAAATACTAATACAGTCTGTAAAGTTGTCTTTTGTATTATTGCTATTGTTATCTGTATTTTTAGGTAGTTCTTTAGCATTGGGGGCTTTAAGCCAAAACCCTATCAATTTGTATTGGGCACTTTTTAGTTTATTAGGAGTCCATTTAATTACACTAATTATTTGGCTTGGTTCGTTTTTTTTCTTTACCAATTTTGGTGGTAGTTTATTGATTCATTGCTGGCTGTGGTTAGCTAAAAAACTTTCTCAAAAAAAAACGGTGCAACAATTGATTCCTGCATTTGTTGAACTATTTGGTTCCCGCATACGTTGGCTTATTGGATTTGTGCTTAACCTATTTTGGACTGTGATTTTAAGTTGTGCATTATTAGTTTTAGTTGTGTTATTTTCAACCAAGCACTATAGTTTTGAGTGGCAAACTACATTACTTAGTTCTGATACCATTGTTCGTTTAACGCACTATCTAGGCTATTTCCCATCATTATTTGGTTTTGACATTCCTAAAGACGAAATAATAAAATTAAGTGAAAATGCTTTAAACACTGGTGAAATTCGTTCGTCGTGGGCTGTTTGGTTATTGGGTGTGTTTATTGTTTATGGATTGATGCTACGATTTTTATGTATGGTATTTTGTGGCGTTAATTGGTTGATTAGTTGTCGTCAGATTCAGCTAAATATTTCTCATTCCGATTATCAAGCCTTAGCCAACCAACTACAACCATTATTAATTGTTAACATTGAAGATGCTGATAAGCTAGGCAACAGTAATTATCAATGGAATTTTTCTATGAATTCCATTGAAGATGGCCAGGGTGCTTTTTTGGTTGCCGTAGATGTACAAGAAAGTTGGCATTATCCTGACTCTGTTTCATTTTTAGGTTTTTTAAATACCCGTGAACAGCGCAGTAATATTCTAGATTATTTGCAATTAACGCCAGCTCAAAAATTATTAATTGCGGTTGATACCGATAGAGCGCCAGATAGGGGAGTATTGAATTTTATTAATCAACTGATTAATAAATCTCAGCAGACGCGTATTTGGTTTATTAATCAAGGTAAACAGTATCATAATTGGCAATCATTATCTTTACAGTTGGCTCAACCTGACTGGCTAGGTGAGGATCTCTAACATGCTATCAACGTTAAAATTATCTATGGTTGGTCATGCTAATGTCGGCAAAACATCTTTATTACGCACTTTAATTCGCAATAGTCATTTTGGTCATGTGTCTGATAGTCCAGGTACCACAAGACATGTTGAATCAATAACTTTACCACTTGAGAATAATAAATCGATTATCTTTTATGATACGCCAGGATTAGAAGACAGTTTAGCGCTTTATGATTATATTAACCAATTACTACCTACTGATGCAAAACTTGATGGTGTCGACAAATTAACTCTTTTTTTACAAAGCCCAGAGGCTGAAAGTACCTTTAATCAAGAAGCAAAAGTTATCAAACAACTACTAAATAGTGATGTTGCTATCTATGTGATAGATGTTCGTGAACCTGTATTGCCTAAATATCATGATGAATTAGCTATTTTAGCCAATAGCGATAAACCGATATTAGCCGTTTTAAACTTTATTGCTGATAGCAACCAAAATGAAAATGAATGGAAAAGATTACTGTCACGTATTGGGATTCATGCTATTATTCGATTTGACGCTATTTTCCCTCCTTTAGATGGTGAAGAGCGTTTATACCATAGCCTTGCTTTACTGGTTGAACCAGCTAAAGAAATATTAGATAATTGGCTAGATAAAATCGCACAAATTCGTAAATCTCGTAATCAAACGGCTAATCGGATTATTGCTGAAACGCTCGTTGATGTCACCGCCTTTTATGAAATGGCTAAACTAAACGATGATCAAGCTATTGCTGATATGCAAAATAAAGTTAGAAAACGAGAACAAACAGCGATTAACGAATTATTGAAATTGTATCAATTTGATTCAACCCAAGAAAGTGAAGAAAGCTTGCCTTTAATCAAAGGCCGTTATAATGCTGACCTTTTTAATATTGATGCATTAAAAACAATGGGCATGCATTTGACTAAAGGCTTTGTATCGGGGGCAACAATTGGTGCAAGTATTGATTTAGCAACAGGTGGTATTTCACTTGGTTCAGCTGCATTGGTTGGCGCTGTAGTTGGTAGTTTAATGCAAACTGCCAAGCATTATGGTTCTAGAATGCGGTATCAGCTTTCTGGTTATAATAAATTAAGTGTTGATGATGTTATTATCTGTTTTCTTTCTTTACGATTAATTCGCCTTAAAGAAAGCTTAAATCATCGCAGCCATGCGGATACGAGCCCAGTCAGATTGTCTAAATTAGATAAAACTGAATGGGAAAAAGGTGTGTTACCTAAAAGCTTAAAAGTAGCAAGACGTTATTCGCATTGGTCGACGTTAAATAAAGGAATAAAAAGAAATGACAAAAAAAGACAATCGACTATTAGGAATGTCGCTCAGCAATTGCATTAATATAAAAAGACATTTTTTAATAATTACATTGATTTTTTCTGCTTTTATGTTATTTGGCTGTAGTACTACCCAAAGTCAAGTTTCTGCTAAAAATACTAAATCTAACCGAGCTATGTTAACTAAAATAGAATCTCACTATAAAAAATGGCAAAACACGCCATATCGTTATGGTGGAACAACTTTAGCCGGTAGTGATTGTTCAGCTTTGGTGATGAACTTTTTTAAAAACAAATTTTCAAAAAATTTGCCAAGAAGTGCTGCTGAACAAGCTAAATTAGGTGTTAAGGTGAACACACCTAAAGCTGGTGATTTAGTATTTTTTAAAACAGGTCGCGGAGCAAGCGGTTTACACGTTGGCATTTATTATGCAGATGGTAAATTTTTACATGCTTCAACATCAAAAGGTGTAACTTATTCAAATTTAAATGACAGTTATTGGAAGAAGCGTTACTGGATGGCGCGTCGCGTTATGGGTAGTTAAATTTCCTTTTTTAAAGAATAAGATAATAATAAAAAGCTCTTTAAATTAATCAATATTAAAGAGCTTATTTTTTATCTGTAATAAAATAGCTATTGTTAAATCTTGCCTTTATTTTTTAATTCGTTCATTGTATTTGCTACATAGAGCATTTCGCTTGGTGAACCAAGTGATATTCGACACCAATTTGTTGCAGGATTGAAGTCTCTACCAATCAATATGAAATTATTTTTCATTAATTCACGATAATCTTTTAAATTAATCGGACTTTGATGAAACATAAAATTAGTTTGTGATTTTAAATAGTGTAAACCTAGATTTGATAACGCTTTTTCCATGATTTGACGTGACACATCGATCGCTTTTTTAGAGTATGTTAAAAATGGTTGATCATCTATTGATGCAAGTGCAGCGCAAACACCACAATAATTGAGTTTTTCGCCAGCTACATATTGAGCCATATTTTGAATATTTGCAACTGAGCTGACTGCATAACCGACTCGTAATCCAGCCATTGCATGGATTTTTGAAAATGTTTTAAGTAATATAATATTGTCACAACCTTTTGCAATTAATTCATCAACTGACTTAAATACAGGGTCATTAACAAATTCAGCATAAGCTTCGTCAACAATAAAGATCGTATTTTTAGGTTTGCTTTTTATCCAAGGTTCAATTTCACCTGTTGCAAAAACTGTCGAAGTAGGGTTATTTGGATTAACCAAATAAACAATTGAAAATCCATTATAATCTTCAGCAGCTTTTTGTATGCCTTTTATATCGATCTGCCAATCTGGCAAACTTGGTACTTTAGTAATTTTTAAATTAAAGATTTGTGCAAAATGTTCTCCATCACCATAAGTAAGCTCTGGAATGACTAATTGAGTATTTGGCTTAACAAATGCAGAAATAGCACTTCGAATACCTTCCGATGATCCTGCAGTTAATAAAATTTGAGTTTCATCGACTTTATGATGTTTAGCTAATCGTTTGTTAAGTAGTGGCATTTCGGCTTTGGCATAGCGATTAGCTTTTGGTACAGCATCAATTGCAGCTTGTTTTGCACGTGGTGACATACCAAGCGCATTTTCATTGAAATTGAGCCTTATTGGGTTGTTAATATCAGGCGTTGCAACATTTTCAAGCATAGGTAGAGAGAATGAAATCGAGTTTTGCGATTCTATTGCATGAGCTTTAGATAATAATTGATTAATAGATAGCCCTGCAATTGCCGCACTGGAAAATGTGATTAATTTTCTTCTACTGACGTTTAAATTGGATATCATGATTCACCTCCCATTTAATTAATTTTTATATGGTCAATTATCAATCATGCAAAAATAATACCAAGTTTTAAAAAATCACTAAGATTACTGATTTGTACAGTATTAGATAACAAAAAGTTAACGATAAGATAGTTATTATTGAGGACAGATTAAGCTAAATACGCACCTATTTGGTGCCTTATTGCTCAAAAAAAGCACATAAAAAGGACTGTATTAATAACAGTCCTTTATAATGATTTGTAAATTACCGAGGGTAACTATTTTACCGTTGGTGATCATTGTTAGCTATCTGCTGGTGTTTCAATATCCGAATAGGTTGCTAGCATCTGTAAGAATTTATATTTAGACTCTGCCATTTTTGTTGAACGTTCATGCAAGGTATTTGCAATTACAGGTTCAAGTGTTTCTAAACGACGGAAACGTTGTTCTTTTAGTAAGATACCAGTTAGTGACTCACTATTTGGTGCTTTTGAGTCTAGCACCAATCCTGGTTTGCCTTCTGCCATACGGCGTGGGTCGTAACGATACAAAGGCCAGAATCCTGATTTAACTAGATCTTTCATTTGTTCATGCGATTTAGCCAGATCATAGCCATGTTCCTCACAAGGACTATAAGCAATAACTAAAGATGGTCCATCATAAGCTTCGGCTTCTTGTAAGGCTTTAAGAGTTTGGTTAAGTTGTGAACCTAATGCAACTTGTGCAACATAGACATGGCCATACATCATTACACTAACACCAAGATCTTTACGTGCTTTATGCTTACCTAAATCAGCAAATTTTGATACCGCACCCATCGGCGTAGCTTTTGATTGTTGACCTCCAGTGTTTGAATAACACTGAGTGTCTAATACCAATATATTTACGTTATCAGTTAAACTCATAACATGATCAAGCCCGCCGAATCCAATATCGTAAGCCCAACCATCGCCACCAATAGCCCAAACTGACTTATCTACCAAATAATTTGCATCTATCATCAACTCTTGTGCTTGCGAAGAATCTAAGTGTGCAAGCTGTTCACGTAATAACTCGACTTGTTGACGTTTTTCCGCTATAGAGGTTTCTGGCGATTTTAAGGCGATGACTATTTCGGGCGAAATGTCGCCAGCTACATAATCAAGTAAGCGTAACGCTCGTTTTTTATGTTGGTTATAAGTAATACGATATCCTAATGCAAACTCTGCATTATCTTCAAATAATGAGTTTGCCCAAGCTGGACCACGACCATTTCGATCAGTAGTGTAAGGAGATGATGGGAGGTTGCCACCATAAATTGAGGAACAGCCAGTGGCATTGGCAATGGCTAAATGGTCACCATAAAGTTGGGTCAACAATTTGATGTATGGTGTTTCGCCACAACCTGCGCAAGCACCCGAATATTCAAATAGCGGTGTAAGTAATTGTGATGTGCGCACATCAATGCGTTCAAGCGTGCTGATATCACGATCAGGCAATGCAGTAAAGTACTCAAAGTTAGTGCGTTGAGTCTCAAGATTATCGATACGTGATTGCATGTTAATGGCTTTAATTTCAAAATTATTACGATCACGAGCTGGGCAAACTTCGACACACAAATTACAGCCCGTACAATCTTCTGGTGCAACTTGTAAAACATATCGTTGTCCCTTCATATCACGAGCTTTTACTTCAAGTGAGCTTAATGAATCAGGCGCATTGATCATTTCATCAGGATCAACAACCTTAGCTCGAATAGCTGCATGAGGACAAGCAACCGCACAATGATTACATTGGGTACAGAGTTCGGGTTGCCAAATAGGGATCTCTTCAGCAATGTTACGTTTTTCCCACTTAGTTGTACCTATAGGCCAAGTTCCATCGGGTGGAAATGCTGATACAGGCAAATTATCGCCTAAACCAGCTAACATTGCAGCAGTGACTGTTTTAACAAAATCAGGCGCGTTAGCAGGTACAATAGATGGCATTGTTGAACTGCTTTGGTCAACACAGCTAAGTGGTATTTGTTCAAGCGAAGCTATAGCTAAGTCGAGCGCTTTCCAGTTATTTTCAACTAAATCTTGTCCTTTACTGCTGTAACTTTTGGCAATGACTTCTTTTAATTGGGCGATATTAAAATCGTTTTTAAAAATTCCAGCTAGATGAAAAAATGCCGCCTGCATAACGGTATTAATTCTTGCACCTAAATTACATTCACGAGCTATTTTTGCCGCATTGACAATGTAAAAGTGTGCTCGTTTTTGTATTAATTGAGCTTGCACTTCTTTTGGAAGTCTATGCCAAACTTCATCTTTGCTATACGGCGTGTTAAGCAAAAAGATGCCATCGTCTTTTAACTTATTAACAATTTGATATTTATCGATAAACTGATCTTGGTGGCAGCCAATAAAGTGTGCACTGGTAATTAAATAGGGTGAATCAATTGGATCTAAGCTGACTCGTAAGTGTGAAGTCGTCAAACCTCCTGCCTTTTTAGAGTCATATACAAAATATCCTTGTACATAAAAAGGAGAATTATCACCAATAATTTTAATATTATTTTTGGTTGCAGATACCGTGCCATCACTGCCAAGCCCATAAAATAGCGCTTCAAGAGCAGATTTTTGTGGTATTGATTGGTCAGGTAAAGGTAAAGAAAGCCCAGTTATATCATCATAAATACCAACGGTAAAACGTGGTTTGGGTTTATCTAATCCAAGTTCAGTAAAAATAGCAAGTACACAACGAGGATCAAATTCTTTAGATGATAACCCATAACGTCCACCTATAATAAGTGGCATAGTTGCGCATTCTTTGCGCGACAGGCTTTCAGCAAATGCGGTCATAATATCTAAATAAAGCGGTTCGGCTTGTGCTCCCGGCTCTTTAGTTCTATCAAGCACAGCAATTTTATTAACAGTACTTGGAATAACTTCGAGCAGATGATTGGCTGAAAATGGGCGGAATAGCCGAACGATCACAACCCCGACTTTTTCGTTTTGTTTAAGTAAAACATCAACTACTTCTTTTGCGGTGCTAGCACCAGATCCCATAATAACAATAATATGCTCAGCATCACTAGCACCATAATATTCAAATGGTTGATACTTTCGGCCTGTTTCTGCTGCAAAAGCATCCATAGCATCAACAACATGTTGATAGACATTATCATAATAAGTATTTATCGCTTCTCGGCACTGGAAGTATGTATCAGGATTAGCTGATGTACCTCGAGTTACCGGTTTATCAGGCGTTAATGCTCGTGAGCGATAGGCTTTAATGGCTTCGTGTGGTAATAAATTACGGATTTGGTCATCACTTATTGGATAGATTTTATTAACTTCATGTGAGGTTCTAAATCCATCAAAAAAATGAACAAAAGGAACAAGGCTATTAAAACTGGCCATTTGCGAAATTAAGGCAAAATCTTGCGCTTCTTGCACTGAACTAGAACAAAGCATCGCAAAACCAGTTTGCCTAATTGCCATCACATCAGAATGATCGCCAAAAATTGAAAGAGCATGCGTTGCAACAGTACGTGCGGCAACATGCAAAACAAAAGGAGTCAGTTCACCGGCTATTTTGTACAGCGATGGGATCATTAAAAGCAAACCTTGTGATGAAGTAAACGAAGTTGCAAGTGCACCTGTCATTAATGACCCATGAACGGTTGCAATTGCACCTGCTTCGGATTGCATTTCAATCACTCTTGGTGTATCACCAAAGACATTTGGTTTATTAAACTCAGCCCAAGTACTAGCTTGCTCGGCCATGGTTGAGCTTGGTGTGATTGGGTAAATAGCAATGACTTCGTTTGCCCGATAAGCGACGGATGACACCGCACTATTAGCGTCTGATATGATCATTAAAAAACCTTTTATTTTATAGTGTTATGACATTACTTTGTTATAATATTTTATATTATTGTATCAAAAACTTAGATTGCTTTGAGCTATTTTACATTAATTTTGAAGTAAAATGCGTTGATTTTTTGGGTTTCTAATAGATGAATGATGACGACTGAAAATAAAATAATAATATCTTAGAGTCATACCATAGATTATTGTTTAAATCGATAATTATGGGAATAGTTTATAGATATTATCCAACTTATAAAGTTGAATAATATCTCCAATAGATTGTACGCTATTTTATTACAACGCGCTCGCCTGATGTAGCGTGTTTAATTTCACCTAATAGCCAAGCCTTTTCACCATGATTATTTAGTAAAGTAATTGCTTTATCGGCTAACTGTTTTGGTAAAGCAATAATTAAGCCAACACCACAGTTAAAAGTTCGATACATTTCGTGACGGCTAACATTTCCCGATTGTTTTAACCAATTAAATATTGCTGGCCATTGCCAACTAGCTTCATTAATGACTGCTTGAGTATTTTCAGGCAAAACACGAGGAATATTTTCCCAGAATCCACCGCCAGTTATATGGGCAATGGCGTGCACATCAACTTGAGTAATAAGGTCAAGAACGGACTTAACGTAGATCTTAGTTGGTGCAAGTAGGTGATCGGCAAGAGTTTTGCCATCTAACTGTTCAGTGGCAGGATTTACACCGCTGACTTCAATTATTTTACGCACTAATGAATAGCCATTAGAATGAGCACCGCTTGATGCTAATGCAATTAATGCATCACCATCTTGTACTTTACTACCGTCAATCATAGCCGACTTTTCAACAACACCAACGCAAAATCCTGCTAAATCATAGTCATTACCATGATACATACCCGGCATTTCGGCTGTTTCACCGCCAACTAAAGCACAACCCGATTGTTTACAACCCTCAGCAATACCAGTTACCACAGTGGCTGCAACATCAACATTAAGTTTGCCGGTAGCATAATAATCAAGGAAGAATAAAGGTTCAGCACCTTGTACAATCAGATCGTTAACACACATTGCTACTAAATCGATGCCGATTGATTCGTGGCGATTTAAATCCATGGCTAGACGTAATTTAGTTCCGACACCATCGGTACCAGATACTAAAATAGGTTCTTTATATTTTTGTGGAATAGCACACAGTGCGCCAAAGCCACCCAGTCCACCCATAACCTCAGGTCGTTTGGTTTCTTTAACAACAGATTTAATACGATTAACAAGTTCATTGCCAGCATCAATATCGACACCAGCATCTTTATAACTAAGAGAATTGTTGTTTGACACGGTAAGTAGTCCTTACAATAAAAAGTTGTTACTATTTTAGCAAGGATGAAATTTAATGGCGATTAATTATTTACAAAATAACCAATTAAATAAAATTACTAATTATTTTCAAACCAACTTTCTAAAATAATGATTGCCGATGTAGCATCTACATGACCTTTTTTCAGTGCACGAAAACCACGAGATGCAAATATATGAGATTTAGCTTCAACAGTTGATAAGCGCTCATCTTGTAGATGGACTTGATAGCCAAACATACCGTGTAATCGGTTAGCAAATTTGCGTGCTCTAGCCGTAAGAGGTTGTTCTGTACCATCCATATTTAAGGGTAACCCAACTATTAAAAAGTCGGGTTTCCACTCATTTAAGACCTTTTCGATAGTTTGCCAGTTAGGAATACCATCGCGGGCTTTAAACGAGCATAAAGGATTGGCTGTTTTAGTTATATCTTGTCCAATAGCCGCTCCAATACTGGCAGTGCCAAAATCAAATGCGATAATGGTTGCCATGGGTCATGCATTTCCCATTTGGTGTGAAATAGTATTCATATTGATTCCAAGTGATTGAGCGGCTTTTTGCCAACGTTCATCAATGGCAACTTCATAAATAATTTGAGGATCGGCATCAACCACTAACCAATCATTACGAGCAATTTCATTTTCGAGTTGTAGAGACTGCCAGCTTGAATAACCTAAAGCCAAAAAGATATTTTGGGGCTGTTCAGGAGAGCCGATTGATTTAAGTGCATCAAGCGAAGTACTAATCATCACATCATCTGAAATCTGAATACTAGAAGCAAACCCATCTAAAGGTGTGTGTAAAATAAAACCCTGTTCATCAGCAATGGGGCCACCACAAAATACAGGTTGTTCTAGTTCTGCGCAACTTGTAGGTGATGTAATTTCTAAACGTGCAAGAACGGTTGCCACATTAAGTTCAATAATTGGTTTATTAATCATAATCCCCATAGCGCCATCACGATTATGTTCACAAATATAAATAACTGAATGACTAAACATAGAATCATCAAGTGTTGGCATTGCGATAATAAAATGGTTTTTTAAATTCATAGTTTTACATTCAAGTTAATTTTATAATGCACATTTGCCAATTTTAACGTTGTGTTCAACATTACAGTGCATTAATAATTCTGGTTCATTTGTTTCTTCATTGATCGATTCTGAAACAATTTCAAAATTTTGAGAAAGATAAAAGTTGATCGCATTAGTATTTTTTTTATAAACATGTACCAACAGTTCGTTATGGCGTTGTTTTGCTTTTTCAACAAGAGCTTTACCTGTTCCTTGCCGGCGAAAAGCTTCATCTACAAATAGACCTGAAATATAATTTTCAGTTATACCGATAAACCCTTTAACTCCATCAAGGTCTTGAACGTATAAAGTAGACATTGGAATTAACATTTTTACTAAATCACAATTTTGTTTAAAAAACTCAGGATTGATAAAGCTATGAGCTTGCAAATTACCTTGCAACCATATCGTCATTACACTGTTTAAATCTGTGGGTTTATATTCTCTAATCATTGTTTAACTCTTTTTATTTAATCGATGTTCTATTGCGTCCATTAACATACCGGTAATTGAAAGGCCTGGGTTAGCTGCTTCAATTTCACGAACACAGGTTGGGCTGGTAACGTTAATTTCGGTTAACTTATCACCAATGATATCAAGTCCTACAAATAGTAGGCCTTTTTCTTTTAAAACTGGGGCGATGCTTTTAGCTATATGCCAATCGCTTTCGCTTAAGGCTCTAACTTCGCCATGTCCTCCAGCAGCAAGGTTGCCACGAGTTTCACCTTTTTGAGGGATTCGTGCTAAACAATAAGGTACAGGTTCACCATCAACCACTAATACACGTTTATCACCGTCTTTAATCGCAGGAATAAAGTTTTGAGCCATGCAATAACGTGTGTTATGTTCGGTTAACGTTTCAATAATCACTGAAACATTGGGATCGTCTTGTTTGATTCGAAAAATGGATGATCCCCCCATGCCATCAAGTGGTTTTAAAATGATATCATGGTGTTGTTCGTGAAAAGCTTTGATATGCTGTGTTTGACGTGTAACCAAGGTTTTTGGTGTAAACTCGGCAAACCAAGCGGTAAAAAGCTTTTCGTTACAATCGCGTAGACTTTGTGGTTTATTTACGACTAACACACCGTTAGCTTCGGCACGCTCTAGAATGTATGTAGCATAGATATATTCAGTATCAAAAGGTGGATCTTTACGCATTAAAATTGTGTCAAGGTCACTTAGTGGAATTGTCTGTTCTTGCCCAAATTCAAACCAATGATCTTTATCGTTATAAACTGTTAAAGAGCGAGTTGTGGCATAAGCTTCGCCAGTATCTAGAAAAAGGTCATTCATTTCAATATAAAAAAGTTCATAACCCCTTTTTTGCGCCTCAAGTAACATGGCAAAACTGGTATCTTTTTTTATTTTGATGTGACTAATTGGATCCATTACAATGCCCAGCTTTATCATGATGACTCCTTACCTATTTTGTCTTTATAAAATTGTTTTATACTGAAACATGGGTATTCCTGAAACTTTTTAACAGGTTTTTAATCATAATACCCAAATTAAAATTTAATATTTGTTGTTATCATACTCGTTACAAGTTCAGTTGCAAAGCAATCATTACTTATCATTTGTATAAGATATATTTATCCAAGATCGCCTAAATGTACTTGTAAGGCGGTGAGAGCCGTTAATGCTGCAGTTTCTGTTCGCAACACTCTAGGGCCGAGTAAAATGTCTGAAAAATGATAGTTATGTGTCATGCTAATTTCATTATCAGATAAACCACCTTCAGGTCCAATTAGTAAGTGAATTTGTTTATGCGTATTAGTCAACTGTTTAATACCATATTCAGCTTTGGGGTGTAGATTGAGTTTTAAGCCTTCGGTTAAACTAGCACACCAACTTTCTAACTTCATTACTGGATGAATAACTGGGATCACGTTTCGACCGCATTGTTCACAAGCAGAAATAACAATTTTTTGCCATTGCTGGATTTTCTTTTCGAGCCTTTCTTCATGAAGTTTGACGCCACAACGTTCAGAAAGGAGTGGGGTAATACTCGCTACGCCTAATTCGACTGATTTTTGAATTGTAAACTCCATTTTTTCACCGCGTGAAATCACTTGCCCTAAGTGAATATCTAATGGTGATTCACGATTATCTAAAATGGGCAAAGAGGTTTTTACTGTAACTGTTTTTTTATTGATTTCATATATAACTGCAGGAGTAATATGGTTTGAACCATCAAATAAAATAATATTTTCACCTACTTTCATGCGTAACACGCGAATAAGATGGTTAAATGCATTATCATCTAGGGTAACAAGACTATTTGGCTCAATGGTAAATGGTTGAAAAATTCGAGTCATAATTTTGTATATCTTATATTATTTGCAATAAATTATAGCGTAATTTAACAAGATTCGGTAATCTCTATTTAATGTAACTTATGTTTTGGAATCAGGTATGAATACATATAGCAAAGATAGGGTATTAATCGAAGGATTAACTGTTTTAACCACCATCGGCGTATATGAGTGGGAAAAGACCATCAAACAAAAATTAATTATTGATCTTGAAATGGCGTGGGATAATAAACCTGCTGGAGAAAGTGATAACGTATCACTTTGCTTAGATTATTTTGTGGTTAGTCAAACTATAACACAATTGGTTGAATGTTCGAATTTTGAATTGATTGAATGTGTTGCTGAGCGTATTGCTGAGCGTATTATTCAACAATTTTCGGTTAATTGGCTTAAAGTTAAAGTATCCAAACCGAATGCAATAGCTAATGCTCGAAATGTTGCTGTAATAATTGAACGTACGGCAAATAAATAAACTAACTAGTGGTAAAGATACTGTAACAATGATAGATAATAAAAAGCAAGATTTAATTACTAACAAAAAACATCATACAGCTAAAGGGTTTAGGCACGACGAATCTTTTAAAATAAAAATAAGTGAGTTTTTGCGTTGGCGTTTTGAACGTAAAGTTTTACCTCCTAAAGAGGGTTATCACAACTTTAATCAGACGTGGTTTGAGCAAATAAATCTTGACTTGCCCGATGATAGAGTTTGGTGGATTGGTCACTCAACAACATTGATTCGTTTGGGCGGTAAAATGATTTTGACAGATCCTATCTTTTCTAAACGAGCTTCGCCATTACAATTGATCGGACCGAAACGTCGCACACCTCCAGCTTTAGAAATCGAACAACTACCGCAGATTGATTTTATTGTAATTTCACATAACCATTATGATCATCTTGATTATCATAGCATTCGGAAATTAATTGTGCGTTTTCCTAATATTGCAATAATGGCTCCTCTTGGTTTAAAAAAAGCATTATTAAAATTGGGAGCAAAACAGATTACTGAATTAGATTGGTGGGATAGCGTAACTGTTGATGGGCTTACTTTTTCGGCAACATCGGCTATACACTGGAGCAATCGTGGATTATTTGATGTAAATAAAGCATTATGGTGTGGTTGGGTGATTCAATCTAATATTGATAATCAAGATCAATCAAAGACAGTCTATTTTATGGGGGATACATGCTACTCTGCTGAATTAAAAGAGATCGCTAAGCGATTTCCTTCAATTGATTTGGCTTTAATCCCTATTGGCGCTTATGCACCACGTTGGTATATGCAATCACAACATATTGACCCCAAACAAGCTGTACAATTATATGACGAACTCAATTGTCATTGTGCAATAGCTATTCATTGGGGGGCATTTGAGCTAGCTGATGAACCATTAGACGAACCTCCACAATTATTAAATGCCTACAAAGGTAATCGCTCTTTTCATCTAATAAAAATAGGTGGTAGCCAAGCTATTAATCGTATTGATTCTGAAGTAGAATAATTCAAATAAAAACAAACGTAATACCGTTTATTATTTCAATGCGTTTGCCAAAAAAGGAGGAGTAAATGAAATCAGCCATTATTGGGATGTCTTGTTTAATGTTTAGCTTAGCATTAGTCGGATGTGGTGGCAAAAACGACGAAGGTAAGACCTATCATTGGTCAAAAGTTCACGGTGTTTTAGAAGATTGTCGTGGTGTAATGAATAAATCGCAACAATGTAATACTAATTCCAATAATCAACAATATCTATTTAAAGTCGATAAATACTAATATGAGTGCATGGCTTATTTACGCATTACTTTCTGCTATTACTGCGGCAAGTGTAGCTATTTTAGGGAAAATAGGTTTACAGCATCTTGATGCTAACACCGCAACTGCAATTCGTGCCGTTGTAATGGCCATTTTTTTAGTCGGTGTGGTTGTTGTTCAAGGTAAATTAAATCTTATCAACACTTTTTTTAATGATAAAAAGGCATTACTTATTATTGCGCTAAGCGGTATTGCAGGTGCGTTATCTTGGCTATTTTACTTTATGGCGATCAAAGAAGGCAAGGTGTCGCAAGTTGCGCCAATTGATAAATTAAGTGTTGTGTTTGCGGTTGTGTTTGCTGTGGTTTTATTTGGTGAAAAGATCTCGTTATTAGCAGGGATTGGCGTTGCCATGATCGCGGCAGGTGCGATATTGGTTGCACTATTTTGATATTAAATAGTGCATTAATCTGAACCTAGGCTACTTTAATAGCGCATTAAATAGCTCAACAGTAACAAGTTCACCTTTAGCTACATTGCCTCGTTCTTGTTCAAGCACAATAAAACAGTTTGCTTGATTAAATGATTGAGTAATATGCGAACCTTGCGCTCCAGTTGTACTTACTTCTAATTCGCCCTGTGCATTGATTTGCAACATGCCACGTTGAAAGTCTAATCTGCCAATACTTTTTTTAAGATTTGTTGCTGTTTTAACTTTAAAGCTTAAATCTTTGGATGAATCTTCAAGCCCTGAAAGCGCCAAAATCAAAGGCTGCACTAATTGGTAAAATGTCACCAAGGTTGAAACAGGATTACCCGGCAAACCACAAAATAGCGCATTGCCGATTTTACCAAAAGCAAAAGGTTTGCCTGGTTTTATTGCCATTTTCCAAAAGTTGATTGTACCCAGCTCTTCTAAGGCTGTTTTGGTATAATCAGCATCACCGACTGAAACACCGCCGCTGGTTATCACCAAATCAGCCTGATTTGATGCACTTATCAACGCTTGTTTAATTTGGTTTGGATCATCAACAATAATACCAAGATCAACAATTTCACAGTTAAGTTTACTCAGTAATAATTTTAGCGTAAAGCGATTACTGTCATAAATAGCACCATTACCTGATAACGGTTCACCAATTGGCGTTAATTCATCCCCCGTTGATAAGATGGCTACCTTTAATTTCTTAAAGACAACAAGATCACTAATGCCTAATGTTGCAAGTGTCGATAGTGTTGGTATCGTTAATTTAGTCCCTTTTTTGACTGTGATCGCACCTTTTTTAACATCTTCACCTATACGACGAATATTATCGCCAGCTTTTACGTTACTTAAAAAGGTAATCCCTAGATCAGATTTTTCGGTCTGCTCCTGCATAACAACCGCATCGGCATCATTTGGCACTGGAGCGCCTGTCATAATGCGTAAACAAGTACCTTGTGGCCAATGAAGATTGCTTATATCATCGCCTGCAAAAATTGCCCCTGCTAAGGGTAATAAGGTTGATTGCTTAAGATCCGCTAATCGAACCGCATAACCATCCATCGCAGAATTATCAAATTGTGGCACATTCATTGGTGAAATCACATTCTCAGCAGTGATTCGATCTAGCGCATCGAATAATCCAATTTTTTCGTGAGTGAGTGATTTTATGGTTGATACGCTTTGTAGTACTTGCTGTTTGGCTTGTTGAAAAGTGAGTAACATAAAAGTGAGCAGTCCTTATATTTACCAATCTGTTATTAAAACGCTTGACAAGAAGTTTCAGGAAACACCTGCGTTTAAGTAAAAAAATTAATTTTATCTTAATGTTAACTTAATATTAATTAGTTATATAAAGTCAATACAAAAACGTCGCCAAAAGGCGACGTAAAATAATCAACTATACATTAAATAAGAAGTTCATAATATCGCCATCTTGCACGATATAATCTTTACCTTCGGCGCGCATTTTTCCTGCCTCTTTAGCACCTTGCTCACCGCCGTATTTAATAAAATCATCAAAAGCGATGGTTTGCGCACGAATAAAGCCTTTTTCAAAATCGGTATGAATTTTTCCTGCTGCTTGTGGAGCTGTATCACCAACCGAAATGGTCCAAGCACGAACTTCTTTTACGCCTGCGGTAAAATAAGTTTGCAGATTAAGTAAACTATAGCCAGCACGAATCACACGATTTAAGCCAGGTTCGGTTAAACCTAAATCTTGCATAAACTCATCACGATCGGCATCATCAAGTTCAGCAAGTTCAGCTTCAATTGCTGCACAAACTGGCACTACAACCGCCTTTTCTTGTTCTGCTATTGCTTTTACTTTATCTAAATAAGGGTTATTTTCAAAACCATCTTCATTCACATTGGCAATGTACATAGTTGGTTTTAACGTTAAAAAACTAAGGTATTTGATGGCTTCAAGTTCTTCTTTGCTAAGATCTAATAAGAGTAGTTTTTTGCCTTGCTCAAGATGAGGTAAACACTTTTCAAGGATTTCCACTTCAAATTTGGCGTCTTTGTCACCACCTTTAGCGCGTTTTTGTTGGCGAGTTATTGCTCGTTCACACGCTTCAAGATCGGCTAATGCTAGCTCGGTATTGATAATTTCGATATCTTCAGCAGGATCGATTTTACCCGCAACGTGGACAATGTTCTCGTTTTCAAAGCAACGCACAACATGCCCAATGGCTTCGGTTTCACGAATATTGGCTAAAAATTGATTGCCAAGGCCTTCACCTTTTGACGCCCCTTTAACAAGGCCTGCAATATCAACAAACTCCATCGTTGTTGGCAAAGTGCGTTGTGGTTTAACAATTTTAGCTAGCTCATCTAAACGTGGATCGGGCATCGGCACAACCCCAGTATTTGGCTCGATAGTACAAAACGGAAAGTTAGCTGCCTCAATGCCTGCTTTAGTTAGTGCGTTAAAAAGCGTTGACTTACCTACATTCGGTAATCCGACAATCCCACATTTAAATCCCATACTGTTTGTTACCTTTTGTTTTAAAGTGTCTTAAAAATAAGGGGCGATTATATACTAAATTGTGCTATTTGTGCCAATATTCTTATCGATAGATCAAGCAATAAATGTCAGAATTACTCACGTTATTTACAGTAATTCGAGAAACGACTGTAATCAATACCTCATAAAACCGCATCTTAGACAATAGATAAGGTATTTAAATTATAAAGAAAATAATTGTTACCGTTTTAGCTAAACGTTTTATGGTTAGGCATCCAAATTTATAAACCTGTCAGCCACCGCACAAATAAGAAAAAGATAGATACTTTAATGATGTGATGCTTACAGTTTAGGTTATATTTTTTGTAAAAAATATTCAGGAGTGTATACCGTTTGGTGATTAATTTAGCTTTTGCGGTTTTTCATTTGTTAAAAGGTATGATCAGCTAGTATCAATTAAAATTTATAAACTTGTTAGCCACCGCACAAATAAGAAAAAGATAGATACTTTAATGATGTGATGTTTACGGTTTAGGTTATATTTTTTGTAAAAAATATTCAGGAGTGTATACCGTTTGGTGATTAATTTAGTCTTTGTGGTTTTTCATTTGTTAAAAGGTATGATCAGCTAGTATCAATTAAAATTTATAAACTTGTTAGCCACCGCACAAATAAGAAAAAGATAGATACTTTAATGATGTGATGTTTACGGTTTAGGTTATATTTTTTGTAAAAAATATTCAGGAGTGTATACCGTTTGGTGATTAATTTAGTCTTTGTGGTTTTTCATTTGTTAAAAGGTATGATCAGCTAGTATCAATTAAAATTTATAAACTTGTTAGCCACCGCACAAATAAGAAAAAGATAGATACTTTAATGATGTGATGTTTACGGTTTAGGTTATATTTTTTGTAAAAAATATTCAGGAGTGTATACCGTTTGGTGATTAATTTAGTCTTTG
>NZ_LZHH01000122.1 GCF_001690595.1 Gilliamella sp. Choc5-1 | reverse complement strand
CTGATTGCTGCCGATATGCTCAATGATAAAGTGCTTCCTTTCTTTGACAGCGAACAAGTGCCGCTGTTACGCATTCTTACAGACCGAGGTACGGAATATAATGGCCATAAGGAGAGCCATGCTTATGAGCTTTATCTTAATCTAGAAGATATTGAACACACCAAGACCAAAGCCTACAGCCCACAAACTAACGGTATTTGTGAGCGATTCCATAAGACGATGAAAACAGAATGTTATGATATTTTATTTCGACGTAAGATTTACACGCAATTGAGTGAAATACAAAACGATATTGAGCAATGGCTTGAATTTTACAATCGAGAAAGAGCTCATTCAGGAAAATATTGTTATGGGAGGACACCATGGCAAACATGGAATGATGCAAAGGGGTTGGTTAAGGAAAAGCAATTGGAGAATTTATTTTGCTCATCGGACACGCATTTTGTTAAAATGCAGGCCGATGAGTAATACGTGTCTGTCAGATTAAGTTTGAGTTACTGCAGCAAAACTCAAGATACAGTCCAAAACCCAATTATATTAACTTTGTCCTGTTGCAAAACAGCACGAATAGGCATTTGATTAACATCATTATCTTTTTCGGCTTGTTCTAATACACGCAATTTGCTTTCACCAACTAAATGTAGGTAGATATTTTTGCTATTTAAAATAGCTGGCAATGTTAATGTAATACGATCTAGTGGTGCTGTTAATGGTGTCATACCAACAACTTTCCGCCCTGATTTCATATCTAAACCGTTAGCCAAATTAGCAGCGCCAGGGAATAACGAGGCAGTATGTCCATCTTCTCCCATACCTAAAATCACTACATCAAATGGCATCGGGACTTTATCTAAAAGTTTATCTGTAACTTTTGCACCATCAAATGGATTATTACAACTGTTTTTTAAACCAACAAAATTAGCCAATTTAGCATTATTTTGTAATAAATAAGTGTTCACTAACTTTTCGTTACTAGCATCATCTGTATCATCAACCCATCTATCATCCACCAACGTAATAAAAACTCTGCTCCATTCTATATTTTGTTGACTAAGTGAAACAAACAGTGGAATAGGTGTTTTTCCACCTGAAACAGCAATTGAAGCATGCCCCTTTTGTATAATTGCCTGTTTTAATTCATTGACAATATGTGAAGTTAAATCTTCGATCAATAATTGGCTATTTTGATATTTATTTAGCGTAAACATAGTTACTTTTCCTTTATTCAAATTCGTGCCATGAATGCCCATCTCTAGTGATTAAGGCAACGGATGCGACTGGTCCCCAAGTTCCAGCTTGGTAGGTTTTTGGGGCATCATTTTCTGATTCCCATGCACTAATAATTGAATCAACCCATTTCCATGCAGCCTCAACTTCATCACGATGAACAAATAATGCTTGGCGACCACGCATAACTTCAAGTAATAAACGCTCATAAGCATCAGCACTTTGTTGGTGAAAAGTTTCGCTGAAACTTAAGTCAAGTTTAGTGGTTTGTAAGTTATGATTACTATCCAATCCTGGTACTTTATTTAGAATTTCAATATCCATACCTTCATCAGGTTGTAAACGAATCGTCAATTTATTTTGAGGTAATTCTGGATAAAATTCACTAAATAAATTAAGTGGTAATGGTTTGAAATAAACTACAACTTCAGAACATTTACTTGGTAAGCGCTTACCTGTACGTAAATAAAAAGGAACACCTGCCCAGCGCCAGTTATCAATATCAACTCGAATTGCAACAAATGTTTCAGTATTACTTTTTTGATTTGCGCCATCTTCTTCTAAATATCCTGGCACATTAACACCATTAACAAAGCCTGCTGTATATTGTCCTCGAACTACTTTTTCTCGAATATTGGTTTTGTTAATTGGTCTAAGCGCATTAAGTACAGCTATCTTTTCACTACGCAAGCTATCATCTTCAAGATTAGCAGGCGGGGACATGGCAATCATTGTTAATATTTGTAATAAATGGTTTTGTACCATATCACGCATTTGACCAGCTTTATCAAAATATCCCCAACGCCCTTCAATACCTACTTGTTCAGCTACCGTAATTTCGACATGATCAATAGAATTACGATCCCAAAATGACGCAAAAACTGTATTAGCAAATCGTAAAGCTAATAGGTTTAATACTGATTCTTTACCTAAGTAATGATCAATACGATAAACTTGCGATTCACTAAAGAATTTAGCCACTGAATCATTGATTTCACGAGATGAATTGAGATCTGTTCCAAGCGGTTTTTCCATCACAATGCGGTTTTGCGATTGATTTAATCCTGCAGCAGCTAAACCTTGACAAATAGTTCCAAAAGCACCTGGGTGCATTGCAAAATAGAAAATAGCTGGATGATTCAAATCAAGTTTATTTTTCAATCTTTCAAAACCAGCACTATCATTAACATCTAATTTATGAAAGTCCAATCGTTGGCTAAATCGTTTCCAAATATTATCATCTAACGGTTCTGGCATAAACGAGATTAGCGCTTCTTTTGCTACCTCACAATAAGCAGCATGATCCCAATCAGCACGCCCTACGCCTAAAATTTTTATTTGTTCAGGTAGCTTTCCGTGCTTTTCTAATTGATATAAAGACGGTAATAATTTACGTCTTGTCAAATCCCCTTTAGCACCAAAAATAACTAAATCGCAAGCTGGGATATCAGACATGGTTTTCTCCTACGATGGTATAATGTAATTATTCTATTATGTTGAATGGTTGCTGTATACCCAATTAATAGGATAAATCATAGTAATAGGCATTATCCTTTATTTACTCTAAAACAAAAAGGCCACCTTTGGGTGACCTTTTGTTTGAAACAAGTTATTGGGTAATTTCCCAATAAGCAAATTATGCTCGTACAAAATCCATATGAACTAATTTTGGTTTAAATGCATGACGTTGTACTGCTTGCACTTTTACTTTAACTGCTTTTCCGTCAACTTCAATAGTTAACACTTCAGAATAAAATTCTGGTTTTTCTTGCATATTAAAAACTTGGTTGTGGTCAAGCACAACAGAGACTGCAGGTTCAGTTCCACCATAAATAATGGCTGGGAATTTACCAGCGTGACGCAGGCGGCGGCTCGCACCCTTACCATGCTCTTTTCTAACTTCAGCTTTAAATGTAAACATATTAATTTCTCTTAATTATTTAAAATAGAAACCAATTACAGGCGACCCAGTAATTGGCTATCAAACTAGTACTTTAAAAAGCGTTAGGGATTATAAAGTGTTATCCCTCTAAACGCAATCAATTAATCATATTACAAATCAGTAAAATATTGATTACGTATATGGAATATTATATGCACACTTAGATCAATTCTATTTTAAAACCATAAGTTGATTTTTTATTCGGTAATAACTTTAATGGTTTTGTGATACAGCCTGCTTCGACACAAACCATAGATTTATACTCATCATCACCAAAATCTCCCATTGATTTAGCTTTATTTATCCATGGATTCCAAGTAACAACATCACTTACATTAGTATTGGTTAATTGAATTGTTCGAGTGCCATCAGTAACAGTGATTTGATTACTTGCATTGGTATAAATACGATCGACTTCTTGATTGAATGTCAATTGCCCCACAGTCGCCGGTTTGTTTTCATCAGCAAGTCGTTCTTGATAAGCTTCACCTAAACCTTTGACTACAACACTACTAATATTATCAACTCCAAAATAGGTATGTAGAGCACTAGTTACATCAAAGTCTGCTAAGCAGCTTAAAGAAACTTCACAAGTTTTACCTAGATGAAGATTTAATGATACCGAGAAAGGTTTGCTACAATAAGATTCTGTCTGCGGATTATTAGTGAGCGATAAAACAAGGGTAACACCTTGCTCGTCCTCTTTACATGAATCTAATGTCCATTCGACAATGCGTGCAAAACCATGAGAAGGATTGCCTAACTGACCAAACCAAGGCCAACAAACAGGCACTCCACCTCGAATGGCTACTCCTTTTTTAAAATTTGTTTTGTTACTCAGCCAAACAACTGGTGTTTGTTCAGTAGATGGTTGCCAAAATAATAGGTGTGAACCTTGTAATGCAACAGCAGCACAACAAGTGCTATGATTAATAACTAAAATTGGTAGTTCACCATAAATTGACTGTTTTACTGATGGGCTTAAGGATGCACCTGATAAGCTACTATCTAAAATCTCTTTATATATACTCATATTTACTCCTAAATAATAAATTTAACAACTTATTGATAATTGTATACTTCTTAAGTGAATAATAAAAACATAATAGATGCAAAAGCATTTTTTAAAGAATTGGAGTAAAATAAAGCACTATAAATAGTGAAACAATGCTCTAATTGTTTTTGTCAAAAAGTTTCAGGTAACACTACGTTTATGTATAAAATCCCATTAAGTTTATATATTCATATGCCATGGTGCGTACAAAAATGTCCCTATTGCGATTTTAATTCACATACCATAAAAAAAACGCCAAATTATGAATCTTATATAGAGCATTTACTTAAAGATTTGCAAAAAGATACTATTTTCTGTTCAAATCGCTCAATTCATTCAATTTTTATCGGTGGAGGTACACCTAGTCTATTTTCAGCCGAGTTGATTGATAAATTATTATCAAATATAAATAAGATCATCCCTATACATAAGGATGCTGAAATCACTATCGAAGCTAACCCAAATTCGGTTGATATAGAAAGGTTTAATGGCTATCAGCAATCGGGTATAAACCGAATATCAATTGGTGTGCAAAGTTTTCAGATCGATAAACTTGTTAAATTAGGACGGGTACACGATCCCAAAGAAGCAATTACAGCCGGAAAAATTGCCAAAACATTAAATTTAAGAAGCTTTAATTTAGATTTAATGCATGGTTTGCCAAATCAAAGTATTGATGATGCTCTATATGACTTAAAACAAGCCATTGCCATTGCACCACCGCATTTATCTTGGTATCAATTAACTATTGAGCCAAATACGCTATTTGGTTCAAAACCACCAGTTTTACCTGATGATGATAAACTTTGGGAAATTTATCAACAAGGTCATCAATTATTAACTGAAAATGGTTACCAACAGTATGAAACCTCTGCTTATGCTAAAGAAGGATTACAATGCCAACATAATTTAAATTATTGGCGATTTGGAGACTATTTAGGCATTGGATGTGGCGCTCATGGTAAATTAACGCAACCTGATGGAAAAATTATTCGCACTATAAAAACTCGTCATCCAAAAGGATATTTAGAGGGGCGTTATTTAGATAAATATTATACAGTTCCAAAAGAGGAATTACCTTTTGAATTTTTTATGAATCGTTTTAGGCTTTTTGAACCAACACCTAAACATGAATTTGAACAACGGACTTATTTACCTTTACACTCAGTTGAAAAACAAATAACAACAGCCATTGAAAAAAATTATATAATTGAGGATAAACAAAACTGGTTGGTAACTGATCATGGCAAGTTATTTTTGAATTCGTTATTAGAGATGTTTTTATAGATAACATTTTGAAATATCTATATTTATCTAAAAACTTATCCTTTACGTTTATTTAACATGATAGATACGAACTATTTAATAAATTATTCACATATCTTTACAGACTTTCTTCAAAAAAAAGTACATACTATGTCTCGACAATGTATTATTTCATTGTTTTCCTATTCCTTATGTTTTCCCAATAACTTTTGTTATTGGGTTTTTTTTGCCTATAATTCCGATAATCACATTAATTTTAATAACTACTCAATTGAAGTATGAAAAAGGAAATGTTTTAGTTCAGCTAATGTAGAAGTTCCTTCCATAGGACCTTTTTTAGATACGGCTAAAGCGCCGCTAGCGTTAGCATATTGCAAGGCTTGTTCAACAGAGTAACCTGCTAACATTAAACTGACAAATGTTGCCCCGAAACAATCTCCCGCACCAGTTGGATCTATTGAGTTGACCTTGTATCCATCAACATGAAGTGTTTGTAAATGACCTTGTTCATCAAGTCCATAATATTTAGCTCCTTTAGCTCCCCCTTTTACCACAATATGTTTAATGCCTTTTTTAAGCAACTTAAACATAGTTTGTTGTTCATTTTCATTATTGTTAATGAAATAGCTAACTTCGCTTTCACTGGGTAAAAATATATCGGTATACTCCATAATATAATCGAAAGATTGTTCCATTTCTGGTATATCAAACATTTCTTTGCGCAGATTAGGATCAAATGAAATTGTACCGCCTTTACTTTTGATGATATCCAATGCTTTTCTCATAGCATCAATCACACGAAATGAATAAAGTGATGATCCCATTACATGCAAATGAGTACAATCTCTTAATAAGTTTTCATTAATATGGTTAAACGAAAGTAAACCACATGCACTATTTGGAATGTTAAAAATAAAATCTCTTTCATTAGAACCTTTATAAGTAACAAACGCACTACCTGTATTGGCCTTATTATGTGGAGTAATACCATCAATAATAACACCATCACTTTTAAGGCGATGGATGCACATTTTCCCAAAAATATCTTTTCCTACACAACTAAAAAAAACAACGGGAAAACCTAATTTTGCAACTTGATCTGCAAATATTGCAGGGGCGCCACTAACAAAAGGGCCGATAAACTCCCCAGCTTGATCGAAACGCTGATTTTGTTCTTTTGCTAAAAACTCAACTAGCAGTTCACCTATCGTGCAGATTTTAAAATGCATATTATGTCTCCAATTTATTTTGATAAGTTACACAATATTTATTTGAAATAAGCTGCTCAAAATTAGCATCTAATAATTGTTGATGATACTCGGTTACAGCAGATCTTGATAACATCACCATATCAATATCAACTAAAGTTCCAATACTATTATCATTATTATGAATAATACGTTGCGGTAATATGCCAATTGTATGTGCTGCTTTTTTCATTATTTGTTGATAAATTCTAACCTGTTCTAAACTTTCAATAATCAATTGATTATCAGTATTGATTGAACTTAATTCGGTAACAAAATGCGATATAGAAAATTGATTCAAAATAAAATTGATCATTTTGTTATCTAACAAAAGATTCCCTTCCAGTATGGCTCCACCAACAAGCACTACCTCAGCATCGGTAAACTCTTTCGCTAATTGTGCACTACTAATGTCATTCATAATAAGTATTAATGATTTTTTGCAATGTAAAAACGGAATCAATTTTCTTATCAAATTTCCATGGCTTAAAAACAATGTATCACCATCATTAATATAGCTTAAACAGGTTTTGACTAATTCAATATCACAACTATTACTTTGTATATAACTTGGTGTATTGACACTTAGCTGATTAAACACACCTTCAGGGGTAACATAAATTGCACCACCAAAAGAACGCTTTAAATATCCTTGCTGCTCTAAATAAGTTAAATCTTGACGAATAGTCACATTTGAGACCTGAAGCAATTCAGATAATTCATCAACTTTAACTTCACCTTGCTTACGAACAATTTCTGCAATTTGTAATCGTCGTTTTAATAAACCTGAAGATGCTCTAACCAATTTTATTTCCTACGCCATAGATAAAAATTAAGGATAGTGATAATAGAATTAATCATATATTAGGTCAACATCAAACTATTATTAGAATTTTATCTTATAAATCATACTATTAATAATTAACATTTTTTATCCCACAGCGTTTCACATACACATGTTAACTATCAAAACGAAAATTTATCAATCTTTTTTATTTCGTTTTAAAAGTAATGTTAATTTTTGTGATCTAACTCACGGTATTATTACTAGCATAACTTTCGTTTTGAAATCATAATTAAGTAAATTAATTTTCAAAACAAAAGTTATTAACATAATACAAAGTGAATTAGATTATTAAGGAGAAGTTATATGACTATTATTTCAAGTAATAACATGCTAAAAAAGGCTCAAACAGAACATTATGCTGTGCCTGCCTTTAATATCCATAACTTAGAAACTATGCAGGTCGTTGTTGAAACAGCAACAGAATTACAATCGCCTGTTATTTTGGCTGGTACACCTGGTACATACAGTTATGCAGAAACAGAAAATATACTTGCTATAGCAAATGCTTTATCAAAAAAGCATAACATTCCATTAGCTGTCCATTTAGATCATCACGAAGAATATAACGACATCGTCAATAAAATTAATGCAGGAGTAAGATCGGTCATGATTGATGGCTCCCATTTTCCATATGAAGAAAATATCGCCATTGTCAAACAAGTAGTTGAATATGCTCACCGTTACGATGTTAGTGTTGAAGCTGAATTAGGTCGCCTTGGTGGCGTTGAAGATGATTTAATCGTTAATGATAAAGATGCTTTATATACTAATCCAAAACAAGCTTTAGATTTTATTGAAAAAACAGGAATTGACTCCCTCGCTATCGCCATTGGTACAGCACATGGTCTTTATAAATCAGAGCCAAAACTGGATTTTGATCGTCTATCTGAAATTCGCTCTATGGTTGATATTCCTCTCGTATTACATGGCGCTTCGGGTGTTCCAGAGAAAGACGTGCGTGAGTGTATTAAGCGTGGAATTTGTAAAGTAAATGTTGCGACAGAATTAAAAATTGCATTTTCAGATGCATTAAAACAATACTTTATTGAACATCCCGATGCCAATGATCCCCGCCATTATATGAAACCTGCAAAAGCAGCAATGAAAGACATTGTCAAAAAAATTATTACAACATGTGGATGTGCAGGAAAATTATAGAGGCCAAGATGATGATCTATACATTAACACTTAACACTGCAATCGATATGAATATTCATTGTCAAGGGCTTACCCCTAATGCCGTTAATCGAACCTCTCATACTGAATATAGCCCGAATGGCAAAGGAGTCAATGTTTCAATCGTATTGCATAGATTTGATAGCCCTACTTGTGCATTAGGATTCTTTGGTGGATTTTCTGGTAAATATATTATTGATGAACTAACGAAAATACAGGTCAAGACAAAACCCTGTTTTATTGATGATATCACGCGTATTAATGTTTTTATCAGTGATAATGAAAACGAATATAAATTAGTCAGTAAAGGTCCGTTTATACCTAATGATAAAAAAACAGAAATGCTAACTATTATTGAATCACTGGTTAACAATAGTTATTTAGTCATCAGTGGTAGCTTGCCAAATAATATTGAATCTGAATATTACGAGGCTATTTTAAATTTATGCAACAAAAAAAATATTCAAGTTATCCTTGATATTAGTCACCCAAAATTAGGTGATTTACTCTCCTATAAACCACTATTAATTAAACCTAATGATGATGAAGTAAAAGAGATTTTTGGCTTTGAAACGAAAACAAAATCACAAGTCATTGCTGCACTAGAAAATATTCATGCACAAGGAGCGAGAAATATTTTATTAACCATGGGCGCTAAAGGGCTTTACTTTTCTAATGGGACTAATATTTGGTTTTGCAATGCTGTAAAAATCAAATTAATTAGCTCGGCTTGTGCTGGTGATGCGTCACTAGCCGCCTTTCTTAGTGAATGGCTACCTGAACAACAACATATTGAAAAAGCTATAAAAAAGGCATCAGCAACAGGTGCTAACGTTGCAGAATCAGACGGATTAGGTTTACTGAATAAAATCAATATCTATATGGATCAACTTGAAGTTACCCTAATCAAGTAAAGGAGATTGTTATGAAAAAAATATTAGCCGTTACAGGCTGCCCAACCGGTATCGCGCATACTTATATGGCTGAAGAGGCCTTAAAATCAGCGGCCCAAAAGGCTGGAGCCGAAATAAAAGTGGAAACCAATGGTGCTGGTGGTATTGATAACGCCATTACTGATGCTGATATTGTCAATGCAATTGGCGTTATTATTGCAGCAGATAAAGATGTCAATCCAGATCGCTTTAATGGTTTACCCGTGCTTGAAGTACCGGTTAAAGACGGTATACATAAGGCTGCAGCACTAATCGAAAAAATTATGTCAGGTACAGTTCCTGTTCGTAAAGGCGCACAAAATAGCACTAATAACACAGTTTCATCAAACCAAGTAAAAGAATCGATTGGACGCCAAATCTATAAACACTTAATGAGTGGTGTGTCAAACATGCTACCATTTGTTGTCGCTGGTGGAGTACTAATTGCTTTATCATTTTTATGGGGAATCTATTCAGCTGACCCTAATAATGCCCAATATAATGAATTTGCTGCATTGTTAATGAAAATAGGTGGGCAAGCATTTGGCATAATGGTACCAATTTTTACTGGGTTTATTGCCTATTCAATAGGTGGAAAACCTGGTATGGTGGCTGGTTTTGTTGGTGGCTTAATTGCCAACATTACCGGTGCAGGATTCTTAGGCGGAATTATAGCTGGCTTTGCAGCAGGCTATTTAATGCTTTATGTCAAAAAAATGTTAGATGGATTACCCCGTTCATTTGAAGGACTTAAATCGATTTTTATTATGCCATTAATTGGTGTATTTGTTATCGGTGCAGGTATGTTTTTACTTGGTGGTCCAATTGCAAGTATTAATAATGGAATGAAATCTTTCCTTGAATCATTACAATCTGCAAATCCTGTTTTACTCGGTATTGTTATTGGAGCAATGTGTTCGTTTGACTTTGGTGGTCCTGTTAATAAAGCAGCGTATGTTACTGGCACTATGTTGTTAGGTGAAGGAAATTTCTATTTCATGGCAGGTGTGTCTGCTGCTTGTATAGTACCACCCTTTGTTATTGCATTCTCTACCACTATTTTCCGCAGCAAAGCTTTCACAGAAGAAGAACGTGCTGCTGGACTTGTTAACTATGTTTTAGGTTCGACACATATTACAGAAGGTGCAATCCCATTTGCGGCTAAGGATCCTTTGCGAGTAATTCCAATTATGATGTTATCTTCTGCAATTGCATCAGTATTGACATTCATATGTCAAATTCAAGTTCCAGCGCCACATGGAGGATTTTTAGTTCTGCCATTGGTTAATAAACCATTTTTATGGGTAGGCTGTATCTTCGTAGGTGCACTAGTTGGCGCTATTTTATTAGGTTTAGTACGTATTCATCAAAATCGACAATTAGTTGCCAAAAAATCAGTTTAATCAATCAAGAAATATACCGATTTATTTCGGTATATTCATTTTAGTAAGGAATAGAAATGAGCACATTAAATTTGACAGTACATGATATTTCAATCGTAACTGGATCCTATTCTAAAAAAGAAGCAATTAAAGATGTATCAGAAAAGATGATCCAAGCTAAGTTAGTCAAAGATGACTATACCCAAGCAATGTTTGATCGTGATAAACAAATTTCGACTTTTTTAGGTAACGGAATCGCCATTCCACACGGTACAACGGAAAAACGTGATAGTGTTATCCAAACTGGAATCAAAATCATATATTATCCTGAAGGAGTCAATTGGGACGAAGATAATAATATAGCTTATGTTGTCATTGGTATTGCTGCAAAAGCCAATGAACATTTAGATATTTTACGTCAACTAACCCGAGCAGTGATTGCTGAAGATACGCTAACACGAATTCACGCAGTTAAAACTCCGGAGGATTTATTAGCAATTCTTCAAGGTAGTTAGTATTAATAATCCCATAAGTAACCTTGTTTATACTCATGGGATTTTACACGATCTCTTGAAAATGACTAACAGTGGCTAGCAACTTTATGTTTTAAGTAAAATTTAAAGACAATGCTAAGATCTAAAAATTTCAAGGCGATTATTGATAATACATTGATTGTTAACCATTTCAAATGAAACCAAAATCCCTTCCAAATTAATACCTAAAGTAATAAAAATGTTATCGAAAACATAATAATAACGCACGTGATCTTCATAGATATGATCTTTAAATCTATAATTATGATTAAACTGATTGGTTAACTTAAACGACTGACCAATTTTAAAGTCAAAACCAAGAAAACCTAAAATTTGATTTGCTTTATCACATAAGAAAGTGTTGTCTATAACTTCATCAATTGATAATGCCTCAACATTATCCGAAATATAAAAAAAGAGAATTTGATAACCACAGACTTTTCCTATTCCTGAAATATCACCATAACCGAAGTCTTCGATAATACGATACTCATCTAAATTAAAAAAAAGATCGATATCAAGTGTGGCGAATCTTGTTATTTGATACATACCGGCTAACTTACTATTAAATTTTTAGTTTTGAATGTTACTGAAAAAAGTTATTAACCCTTTACAAAGTTGCAAGTAATTTTCTTTTTAAAATAAGTCGAAGATCATCGCCCACCATAGCAACCGATTCAAATTGAAATTGTGGTGCTAATGAAAGCTTTTGCAGATTTGGCAATATACACATATCTAACGCATTATGACCAAGTAATTTTGGTGCATAATAAATAATTAATTCATCCACTAAATCTAGTTCTATTAGAGCTCCAGCTAGATGAGCACCAGCTTCAACCCAAACCGAATTGATTTGTTTTTCGGCTAATAATGCAAACAATTTAGATAAATCTATTTGTTTACAACTAGATGATTCTATAATTAATTTGGTATTTTGTTTTGCAATAAGGCTATCTTTTTTTCGTACTACCCATGTTTCACCTGGCTGATTGAAAATATTTTCAGTACCTATTAGCTGATCTTGACTGTCAATAATTACACGAATAGGTTGCCGAATTTTTTCCGGTAGGTAGATTTTTTTTATTTCATCAGGTAATTCGTTATATCTAACTGTTAAACTTGCATTATCAGCTTGCACAGTCGCACGAGTACTTAAAATACAGCTTGCTTGAGCTCGGAACTGTTGCACATCTTCTCTTGCCTTATTTGATGTTATCCATTTGCTTTCACCAGATGCCATGGCAATTTTACCATCTAATGAGGCGGCTAGTTTAAGTTGAATATAAGGCAAACCTGTTCTCATGAGTTTTAAAAAGCCTTTATTAATAGCTTCTGCTTGCTCAGTTAAAACGCCAATGGTGACATCTATTCCTGCTTCTTTTAAGCGTTTAATACCATTACCTGCAACATTAGGGTTAGGATCTTGCATCGCAATTACTACACGAATGATGCCAGCTTTAATAAGCGCATCAGCACAAGGAGGTGTTCGACCAAAATGACTACAAGGCTCTAATGTCACATAAGCTGTTGCGCCGATTGCCTCATCACCAGCCATTTTTAGTGCATGAACTTCGGCATGAGGCTCACCAGCTTTTTGGTGATAACCTTTGCCAATTATTTGATCATCTTTAACAATGACACAGCCAACATTAGGATTTGGTGTTGTTGTAAAACGACCAAGCTTAGCCAAATCAATGGCTTGTTGCATATAGAAGTGATCTTTATTGCAAATTGCAGTCATATTGTTGATTATTTTTGTTGTAACTTAGCAATTTCATTACTAAATTGTTCGATATCGTCAAAACTAAAATAAACCGAAGCAAAACGAATATAAGCAATTTTATCTAGATTTTTAAGTTCTTCAATCACATAGTCACCAATTAATTTTGCTGGGACTTCACGTTCACCTGTTGCTCTTAGTTTAGATTTTATACGTGTAATCGCATCTTCAATGGCATCAAAACTCACTGGGCGTTTTTCAAGAGCCCTTTTCATACCATTACGTAATTTATCTTCATTGAATGGTTCGCGAACTTTATTGCTTTTAATGACATTAGGCATAATTAATTCAGCAACTTCAAATGTAGTAAATCTTTCATTACATTCAACACATTGCCGTCTACGTCGGACTTGAAATCCTTCACCAACAAGACGTGAATCGATCACCTTTGTATCATCTGCATTACAAAACGGACAGTACATAATAATATCCTTATAATGACATAATTAGGGTTACAATAGCTGAAATTTTTAATTTAAACAAGATTGATTCGTATCTTAAATTTTTGCTTTTGATCTTTTGTATTTTGAAATATTTGTTTAAATTCGATACAGCATTTTAGTTTTGGATACCTCGCCTACTTTATTATTGTAGGCGTGATAAACAAAATGATAAATAAAATAGTTATTTTATTGAAAACTGATACATTAATTTTTAAATGAATGAATTGGCGCAGGAATTCGTCCACCACGATTAATAAAATCACATGAACTAAATTTATTTACTGGCATAACTGGCGCATGACCAAGTAGCCCTCCAAATTCAATATTGTCGCCAACGTTTAATCCTATAGCAGGAATTATGCGAACAGCAGTTGTTTTATGATTAATTACACCTATTGCTGCTTCGTCAGCGATGATCGCAGAAATAGTTTCAGCAGGTGTGTCACCTGGAATCGCTATCATATCAAGCCCAACCGAGCAAACACAGGTCATTGCCTCAAGTTTTTCAAGATTAAGTGCGCCATTATTTACTGCATCAATCATTCCTGTATCTTCAGAAACAGGAATAAATGCACCACTTAATCCACCAACATGACCGCAGGCCATTACGCCACCTTTTTTTACGGCATCATTGAGCATCGCTAGTGCAGCTGTAGTGCCATGGGTACCAACGGCTTGTAATCCCATTTCTTCGAGTATATGAGCAACCGAATCACCAATTGCAGGAGTTGGTGCTAATGATAAATCAACGATACCAAATTTAACGCCTAAACGTTCAGAAGCTTCTTTACCAACCAACTGTCCCATACGAGTGATTTTAAACGCTGTTTTTTTGATCGTTTCAGCAACAACATCAAATGGTTCCCCTTTAACTTTTTCAAGCGCACGTTTAACAACGCCAGGACCGCTTACGCCGACATTAATCACACAATCGGCTTCGCCTACTCCATGAAAAGCACCAGCCATAAAAGGATTATCTTCAACTGCGTTGGCAAATACCACTAATTTAGCACACGCCATACTGCTGTTATCTGCCGTTAACTTTGCGGCTTCTTTGATGATTTTTCCCATCTGTTTTACTGCATCCATGTTGATCCCAGTTTGTGTAGAACCAACATTGACCGATGAGCAAACACGTTCTGTTTGTGCAAGTGCTTGTGGAATTGATTTTATTAAAATCTCATCACCTTTATGGTAACCCTTTTGTACTAACGCCGAAAAACCACCAATAAAGTTGACACCAACCGCTTTGGCAGCTTCATCAAGTGTTTTGGCAAACTCAACATAATCTTTGTCATCACTTGCACCAGCGATTAACGAAATAGGGGTAACTGAAATACGTTTGTTAATAATTGGAATGCCAAATTCAGCTGCGATTTCATCACCAATTTTAACAAGGTTTTTGGCAAGATGAGTAATTTTGTTATAAATTTTTTGACGAGCTTTTTTTCCATCACTGTCAATGCAATCAAGCAATGAAATACCCATAGTTATTGTGCGAATATCGAGTTTTTCTTCCTCGATCATTGTAATGGTTTCGAGGATTTGCTTAGTTTCCATTGGTATTATCCTTATTAAAAAGTATAAAAATTAGATTATAAACGATGCATGGCTTCAAAAATTTCTTCTCGCTGTAGATTCACTTTTACTTTAAGGTTATCGCCTGTTTGAATAAGTGCTGTTTTTGCTTCATCAAATGAAATATTAACTTTGGATAAATCAAGTAACATAATCATTGTGAAATATTCATCCATGATAGTTTGGCTGACATCTAAAATATTAATGTCTAATTCATATAATTTCTGGCTAATACCTGCAATAATGCCGGTTTGATCCTTACCGATAACCGTTAGAATGGTTTTCATAACACCCCCTTGAATAAAAACTGGACAATTTAATAAGATTTATTGAGCTAACTATAATAGCATCTTCAAAAATTATCGAGTAAATTTTATCACTGCCAACATTAAAACAATTCTCTCTTTTTTTAAATGATTTTTTAGCTCTAGCCGTTTTACCGATTACACGAATTTTATATAAGCCTATCTTTGGATGTTAAAGCAGATGTAATGCGTGTTTCACCATTTTGCTTTTATTATTTGTTTTTATTTTAGTTGCCTAGTTTTGTAAAAAATATTCAGGACTCTATACCGTTTCAATTTTAAATTCAGTGGCTAAAAACTTATTTCATAAGTTAAAAACACAATGGATATCAGCATAAACTAAACATTATTGTTCAAGCATAAATTGATTATGCCTTTGATGGAATGATTAGGAACGTTTCAATTCTGCTGTAGTGTGCCGGTGCGCCAGTACATTTTTAATTGTGCAAAGGGATAGCTATTTAAAGACTGATTAAAATTAGTTTCTAAGTTAGTTAATGCCTACTTACTTAACTCAACGATAAAAAGCGAATAGTCAACTTTTACCTAACCACTCGTTTTCAAACTGGGCAACAAATTGAACTAAAAAGTGATGTCGTTGTTCAGCCATTTTTTTAGCCGCCGGTGTATTTATCATATCTTTAAGTAAAAAAAGTTTTTCGTAAAAGTGATTAATGACAGTATTAGGTTGTTTATAGCTCTGTTCTGTCATTGACGTTCTTGGTGGGATTGATGGATCGTGCATTACATTATGTTTATTTCCACCATAATAGAAAGTTCGCCCAATACCAATTGCCCCTAAGGCATCTAAACGGTCGGCGTCTTGCACAATTTGGCCTTCAAGCGATAACGTTTTCTTATTGGTAAGATTTTTTCGGTATGACATGTTTTCGATAATAGCAAAAATCAGCTCAATGTCGTTATCAGTCAAAGCTAGCGATATTAGATACTGACGTAGTTCAATCATAGCTTGGTTAACATCGTCAACCACTTTGTCATCAATAATATCATGTAAATAAGCACTTACAATCACAATAAAACAGTTAGCCTTGGGTTCATGTTGCAAAATTTGCTCAGCCAATCTCACCACTCGTTCAATATGCGCCATATCATGACCTGTAAAATCATCGGCAAGTTTTTGCTTTACAAAAGATTGGATATTCAAAACCATTTTTTGCTGTTGCTGAGTTAATTGCGTATTTGGTAATTTATTCATCTTATTTCGGTCCAAAAATAGTTAGTAAATACTTTACTAAACATAGTAACTCAATCCCCATTTAGGATGAATAACTCATCTTAGCTATTTGCATATCATTGTGATAGGGTTTTTATCGTTTTAATAGCATTTATTTATAGTTTCCTTTCTTGTCGTTTTAGGCTGATATCTCTATATTATATAAATAAACAAACTGTTAACTATTTATATTAAAAATGTCAAGAATCTGAAAACATAAATCAAAAGAAATTTAATGAGGCTATTTTTTATACATTCATGATTGTTTTAACGAGATTGGGCAGGTAAAATGCGCAGATAAAAATATTATTAAAGCAAATATTGGAGTTGATTAAGTGAAAATATCAGCGCGTAAAGTTTTGCCTTGGCAGTTCATAGAATACTTCACCCGCTATCGCCAATTTTTAGCTTTACTATTTGGCCTATCTATCTTTTTTATTGCGCTTGTTGTGTGTTGGCACTTACTTAAGGAAATCAACCTTAACGAGTTAAAATATGCTATAAATCACCTGCCAGCACATGCAATTGTATTTTCAAGCCTATGTGCGATAGGCAGCTACTTAATGTTAATTTGTTACGAATGGTCGGCTGCCCGTTATGCCGGTGTTAAATTAAAACCCTCAACAATTATTAGTGGTGGAATTTGTGCTTCGGCCATTGGTAATGCAATCGGGCTATCGGCATTATCTGGTGGTGCGGTGCGTTGTCGTCTTTACTTTAAACAAGGTTTAACCACCATCGACGTGGCTAGAATGTCGTTTTTTGTGACATTATCATTAGGCTTTTCATTACCATTATTTGCTGCAATCGCCGCTCTTATTCACCCCCATCAAACCATGTTAGCGCTTCATATAACAAAAAGTGGGGTATGGTTAACAGCAGGCAGCGTATTTAGCATCTATGCTTTATTACTCGCTTTTTTATATTGCCACCGATTGCCACAAGAGCCAAATAAAGACACCCGATTATTTAAATTATTTCGATGGACTATTCGTTTACCTAACATGCGTTTAGCAAGCTGCCAACTTGTTATTACATTATTTGATGCTATTTTAGCCGGCGCTATACTCTACTTTTTGTTGCCTATACAACCTAATTTTTTCACTTTTATTATGATTTATATCCTCGCATTAGTTGCAGGAGTATTAAGTCATGTGCCTGGTGGTGTAGGTGTATTTGAAGCCATTATGTTAGCGGTATTATCATCAGAAATTGGAACCGCATCATTAACAGTTGCCCTACTTATTTACCGTATTATTTATATTTTACTGCCTCTTATTCCTGCCACTATTTTATTACTCGCAAACGAAGGAAAAACATTTTTAGTAGCGCCACAAGCTAAACAAACCGAAACAGGCATTGCCGCTACTGTTATGGCTGTGACAGTATTTTTTGCGGGTGTTGTGATGATGTTTTCAAGTGTCTTACCTGGGTTTAATCATCAACTAGTCAGTACTTTTATACCCAAAAAAGTGATTAATATTGCACACCTAAGTGCTAGCTTAATTGGTATTTTATGTTTATTACTTGCAATGGGGCTTCGCCGTCGATTGTTTTCAGCTTGGGGCGTGTCAGTCATATTATTACTGATGGGGAGTGTGCTTTCATTACTACGAGGATTACACTGGATAGAAGCAGGCATATTATTATTGGTTACCCTCTTATTAATCCATTTTAGACATGCTTTTTATCGAAAAAGCCGCTTGATTATCATACCGTTTTCTTTTCATTTTTTTGCTATTTGTTTTTGCATGATTGCCCTTTTTGTCTGGGTAATATTATTCATCTATCAAGATGTTCCTTATAGCCACGCATTATGGTGGCAATTTGAGTTAGATAGCAAAGTTCCTCGTGCGCTACGAGCAGCGTTAGGGAGCTTTATTTTATTAAGTTGTGTGATGCTATTTTGGATTTTCCGCCCAGCATTACCTATTTTAAACACACCAAGCGACGAACAGCTTAACAAAGCCTACAAAATTATTTTAGGTTCAAAACAGCCTGAAGGTGGGCTTGCTATGAGTGGTGATAAATCATTACTTTTCAATGCCAACCAAAGCGCATTTATTATGTACGCAAGACGTAGACGAAGCATGGTCGCGCTTTATGATCCAATAGGTGATAACGCCGAAAAAGCCGATTTGATTTGGTCGTTTCGTGATTTATGTGACGAACATCACCTGCGCCCAGTGTTTTATCAAGTCAAAGCAGCCAATCTGCCTTTTTATATGGATATTGGTTTGCGCACAGTTAAACTTGGTGAAGAAGCATTAGTTAACTTAAAAATATTTGATTTAACATCAAAAATTTATAAAGATCTTCGCTATACATGGAATCGTGGTCAACGCGATGGCCTTTCTTTAAAATTCTACCCACCAAAAACGGCACCGCTTGATGAGTTAAAAGCGGTATCTGATGCTTGGCTTAAAAACAAAAATTCAAACGAAAAAGGCTTTTCGTTAGGGGCGTTTTCTAAACAATATTTAGATAATTTTACAATCGCAGCTATTGAATATGAAGGTCGAATTATTGCTTTTGTTAATTTGTTAGAAACAGAGCAAAACTATTCGGCCAGTATCGACTTAATGCGCGTTGTGCAAGATATACCCAAATTAACAATGGAATTTTTGATGGTCGGTTTGATTTTACACTATCAAGAAAAAGGCTTTAAATACTTTAGTTTAGGAATGGTGCCACTTGCCGGAATGCAACGTCGTCGTGGTGCACCAATGATTCAAAGACTTGGAGCATTAGTGTTTCGTCGAGGTGGGCGTTTTTATAATTTCCAAGGATTACGGCGCTTTAAAGAGAAGTTTGCAACACATTGGGAACCCCGTTATATGGCCGTTCCAGCAGGGCTTGATCCTTTAGTTGCGATCATTGACACAACCATGCTCATTTCAGGTGGAATAACAGGACTAAAAAAAGTAAGAAACCATAATATGAAAAAACTTTTACGCTATATTTTATTGCTAATAATCATAATACTCATAACATTACTGGCCTTTATTGGTTGGGATTGGGTAAAAAATCAAAGCAGCGCATCAGTAAAAACGATAACAATTAGCAATGATTTTTCACTAATATCAGCAACTCCTAAACAAACAGCTGAAGCCGCAGCGATAATTATTGCTACTAATGAAAATCATTTTACCGAACAAACACTTTTAGAGTTATCTAAAAAAATGGGAGCAAAACTAGTTCAATTTGAACTAAAACCACAAGCAAGTTGTGCCGAACAACAAAACCGATTTAACCAAGCAGTAAAAATATTGGGTGAGTCTGATTTTGCTGTTGCAGGAATGCGCGAGGGCGCTACTTTTGCTTATCGATGGTTGGCCGAGCAACAACGTGACGATGCAAAAGCGTTATCAATAGAATTTATATTAGATCATAAAGATTGCGATGATCCATTGCCAACTCAAGCAAACCATGGAACATGGCAAGTAATTTGGAATAATCCACCTGAAGAAGAAGTTGCAGTCTTTCCGCGGCAACAAAAGAAGATCGCTGTCACCACATCAATTGGCGAATATCAAGCATCACCAGTTGAACTATTAAGCCTGCATCTTGCATCAGTTCTATTTGGCAAACATGAGCAGCTACCTGTTATTGAATTACCTGCAACCACCAAAGAAGTTCATCCAAATACGGTGACGCTTTATTATTCAGGTGATGGTGGTTGGCGCGATTTAGATAAAGTATCAGCCGAATACATGGCTTCAAACGGTTATTCTGTTGTGGGTGTTGATGCATTAAAATTATTTTGGCAACACCGTTCAGTTGAGCGTAGCGCCAAAGATCTCAGCTATTTGATGCAACAATATCGTGAAAAGTGGGGAACAACTCGTTTTGTACTTACAGGCTATTCATTTGGAGGTGACATTTTACCGTCACTTTATAACCGGTTATCACCTACAGATCAAAATAGTGTTCAAGCCATTGTGATGATCGCCTTTTCAAAAGATGCTAATTTTGAAATCGAAATCAGTGGTTGGCTTGGTCAGTCAGGTACTGAAATAAAAACTGGTCCAGAAATCAGCAAAATCCCAGCTAGCAAACTATTTTGCATTTATGGCGAAGAAGAAAAAGACGAAACCGGATGTTTACAACCTGAAATGAAAGGTGAAGCATTCAAATTACCGGGGGGACATCATTTTGATGAAAATTACCAACACCTTGGGAAAATTATTATGGATGCAATTGACAAAAGGGCGCAATAATTAACTAACCATCTTAAATATAAAAACCGTTTTCAAACCCAAAGCTATCATGTGTCTTTGGGCTTTTTATAAGTATTAGTTTCTTTTTATGCGGATTTTTCCTTCTGACAATAATACACCGCAGAGTGTAAAGAATGTGCCTATAGTTGCAATCCAAGTAAAAGGCTCATTCAAAATAACTACAGCCGCAATAATGGTAAGAATCGGCACTAAATATAAATAGATACTAATCTTAACTGCACCCACTAATTTAACAGCATAATTCCAAGAAGCAAAACAAATTGCTGAAGCACCAATACCCAAAAATAGCATGTTGAGCAAATTGATAGGAGAAGTAAAACGAGATAAATTCCATTCAAAATCAAAGAAAGACAACACAGGAAACATCAATATCAAACCATAAAAAAAGAATCGTCTTGTTAACAAAATCGTATTGTAACCATAATTACTACTTTTTTTTGTTAAAATCGAATAGCACGCCCAAAACAAACAAGCCAACATAGTGAGCAAATCGCCAAGAGGATTGAGCGAAAGTACAAACTGCCCATTAAAACTAATTAGGCCAACACCTACAACGGCAAATAAACAACCAATATAAAAACGCTTAGGTGGTGTTTCGACTTTTAAAAAAAATATTGATAATATGGCAGTAAATATTGGCGCTAAAGTGGTAATGATGCCAACGTTAGACGCTGTTGTGTAGGTTAATGCAATATTTTCACATAAAAAGTAACAAGTGACACCACAAAGCCCTGCACATAAAAACATAAATTCTTGCTTAATACCCTGCCAAGAAAAAAAATGTGGTGATAAGATCCAAAGAACAATATAACCCAAACTAAATCGAAAAAATAAAATTTCAATTGGCTTAAAATCGGTTAATAAAATTTTAGTCGCAATAAAGGTTGTTCCCCAAATAAACACTGTCATCAGTGCAATAAGGTGCCCTTGTGTTCTTTTTGAAAATAACATGAAAATTCTCTCTGCTAGCTTATTAACTATTTGGTAACCAAAGCTTGATTGCTGCTTAATCGGTTGGAATTAAACGGGTTATTTATGTTTTAAATCGCAATACGATAATATGTATGTTTGTGATATCCACTGATATTATAGAACTTTCCGATATGATTAAAGCATTTAAAAAAACTACTTGTGTAGATGCTTATCAATGATAGCGTTTAATACTCAAATAATCATTAAAACACCGGATAATTTTAATTGATAATAGTTAGTACAGAAGTTTAAGTCAATAATAACTTAACTTATGGCAATTAAGATTAAGTTGCTTGTGATTTTTATACACCATGTTTGGTGTACTTTAAATAGATAATACCGCTTTTTTATGATCGAATTATTTTTTATTTTGGGGTTGTACTATTTTATAGGTAGTTACAATAATAAACTGTTGCTTGACAGCAACACTAAATCGGGTAAGGATCTTGTTCAGATTTCCTTAATTTTAATGTTATTGCTATGAATAAAAAGCGCTTATCTTACCTTATATCTCAGCTTGATTTTGATGATGATCAGATAAATATTACTTATCTAAAACAGCAGCTTGAAGCCTTTCAACAATGGTCTATGGTGCAATTTAAGCAACAGGTTGATATTGATGTGCTAGTGCATTTACGTAGTCAATTTATTGATCAGCTACTTGAGCGATTATGGCGCTTTTACCAAATTCCTAAACATGTTTCCTCTTTTTTTAAACGCAATCGCATTGCATTGGTAGCGGTTGGTGGTTATGGTCGGGCTGAATTGCATCCATTATCAGATATCGATATTTTGATTCTTAGCGATTATCCATTAACCAAAGAAATTGAAAAACAGATTGGCAATTTGGTTCGTTTGTTATGGGACTTGCATTTAGATATAGGGCATAGTGTTAGAACATTAAGACTTTGCTTACAAGAAGCAAAAAATGATATATCAATTATGACCAATTTGATTGAATCAAGACTTATTTCTGGCAATCAATTACTATTAGATGAACTACACAAGCAAATTTTTAGCGATAAAATCTGGCCATCTCGAGAATTTTATAAAGCTAAAATTCAAGAACAACAAGAGCGTCACAAGCAATATCATAGCACCTCTTATAATCTAGAGCCTGATTTAAAAAATAGCCCAGGTGGGTTGCGAGACATGCAGATCATTCAATGGATAGCAATCCGCCATTTTGGTGGCGAGTTTTTACAAAAAATAGCAGATTTCAACTATTTAACGCCTGAAGATATTGAAGACTTCAAAACGTGTCGTAAATTTTTATGGCGAATGCGTTTTGCGCTTCATTGTGTGATAACACGTTATGATAATCGTCTACTATTTGATCGTCAGTTAAGCATTGCCAATATGTTAGGCTATCAAGGCGAAGGTAATGCGCCTGTTGAGAAGATGATGCACGACTATTATCGCGTTGCTCACAATATTACCGAACTTAATCAAATGTTATTACAGCTATTTTATGAATCTATTCTTGAGCATAATTCAAAAAATAAACCTTATGATATTGATGAACATTTTCAAATTCGTGACAAACTCATTGATGTCAAAGATGATGAGATTTTTAAAAAAGATCCTGTTATGATTATGCAGCTTTTTTATACAATGTTGCTTAATCCGCAAATTACGGGGCTTTATTCAAATACTATTAGGCAGCTACGTTCTGCAAGAAAAAAATTGAATACTTTGCTATGCGAAGATCCTAAAGCTCGACAAATCTTTATGATGATCATCAAACATCCAGATGCAATAAAGAAAGCTATTTTACCAATGCACCAATATGGCATATTGGCCGTATATATTCCAGAATGGAAACATATTGCAGGAATGATGCAATTTGATCTTTTTCATGCCTATACGGTTGATGAACATACTATTCGATTGCTAATTGAATTAGATAATCTAAAAACAGATGATGGTAAACAAAAACATCCTAATAGTTCAACCGTATTTACTAAATTATCTAAACCAGAACTTCTAATTATCACAGGATTATTTCATGATATTGGTAAAGGTCGACATGGTGATCATTCCGAAATAGGCGCAAAGCTAGTTGAAAAATTTTGCCAATTACACCAGCTAGATGCCAAAGATACCGATTTAATTATTTGGTTAGTGCGTTATCACTTACTTATGTCTGTAACTGCGCAAAATCGCGATTTGCAAGATCCTGCCGTAATTCGAGAATTCATTCAACTAGTAAAAAGTAAGCGTCGTTTACAATATTTACTTTGTTTAACTATTGCCGATGTTTGTGCAACTAATGAAACACTTTGGAATAGTTGGAAGCAAAGCCTAATGCGTGAGCTTTATTTTACCGCAATGCGATCTTTTGATTCAGGTATTCACCAAATTCCAGAGCAACGAAATATCGCAAGACAACATAAGCAAGAAGCATTAGCCATGTTACTAAAGCAAAATTATGATGAATGGCAAATCAAGAATTTTTGGCAAAACTATCGCGTTGACTACTTTCTGCGTTATACAACCGAACAAATTGTTGTACATGCCCAAAATTTATTACACCATGATTTAACTCAAACCTTAGTGTTAATTAATCCAAACCCATATCATGGTGGTAGCGAAATTTTTATTTATTCACCAGACAGGCCCTATCTATTTGCAACTGTCTGTAATATATTAAGTATGCATAATTTAACTATTCACGATGCTCTTATCATCACTAATAAAAAAGGATTTGCTCTTGATACATTTATTGTACTTGAACCAAATGGGCAAACAGTGCAAGAAGATCGTCATCAAGACATTATAAAAGCGCTTGAAAAGGCACTGCAACGCCCAGTTTATCAAGGTGTATCAATCAAACCACCAAAGAAAAAGTTGCAATCTTTTTGTGTACCAACGCAAGTTAATTTTTTATCTTCTTTTAATGAAAGACAAACGTATATGGAACTTATTGCATTAGATAGACCCGGATTACTAGCTTGTGTCGGTGAGATATTTGCTAATTTAGATTTATCACTGCGTAGTGCTAAAATTGCCACAATTGGTGAACATATTGAAGATTTATTTATCCTAACTAGTAAATATAATAATGCATTAGATGATATGACCTGTAATCAATTACGAGAATCAATAATAAATGCCATCGACGCAATGAGCTAATTATGTATAGGTGTAGGAAATATCGAGTTGTTAAAATCACATTTTGTTAGGAGTACTAAACGTTAAAAAGCGGGTGTTGGCAAAGTTCATTATATGAATAAAAAAAGGACACAAACCGTGTCCTTTTTAGTATTGTTTGATATTGTTAAAACTAAAGTGTTTTTAACCAAGCTTTAACATCGTTACCCAAACTTTTGTGGCGCATTGCATATTGAACAAAAGTTTGTACATAACCTAATTTATTACCACAGTCATGACTACGGCCTTTTATGCAATAAGCATCGACAGGATCTTCTTCAAGTAACATAGCAATTGCGTCGGTCAATTGAATTTCACCACCTGCACCTAATGGAGTTTTGGCAAGTAGAGGCCAGATTTTTTCAGATAGAACATAACGTCCAACAACGGATTGGTTCGATGGTGCTTCTTCAACTGATGGTTTTTCAACTACGCTGTACATTTGTGCAACATTACCCGCAGATAGCTCTTGACCACGACAATCAACAATACCGTAAGAAGAAACTAATTCTTTTGGCACTGGCTCTACCATGATTTGGCTATGTTTGGTTTCATGGTAATTTTTGATCATTGCAGCTAAATTATCACTAGCAAGGTCACTTTCGTATTCATCGATAATCACATCAGGTAAAACAACAGCAAATGGTTCATCACCAACTAAAGGATAAGCACATAATACCGCATGACCAAGCCCTTTTGCCAAACCTTGGCGGACGCTAGTTATGGTAACATTTTTAGGTAAAATGCCCTGTACTTCTTGTAATAGTTGGCGTTTAACACGCGCCTCTAACATGGCTTCTAATTCAAAACTAGTATCGAAATGGTTTTCAATTGAGTTTTTTGATGAGTGCGTAACAAATATAATTTCAGTTATGCCTGCGGCAATACACTCTTTAACTACATATTGAATAAGTGGCTTGTCAACAACAGGGAGCATCTCTTTTGGAATAGCTTTAGTTGCTGGTAACATACGAGTACCCAAACCTGCAACAGGGATAACCGCTTTTGTTACTTTTCCATTTACTAAATTGTCTAAATTTGATGTCATTTTATTTCCTTAAAACAAATTAACTAATTATGTCGCTATGAGTAATTTCACTATGGCGACCATTAACAAATGTATTTTTGACTCGCACTGACTTTAACACATAAGCAATCCAAATACTGGTATAAATGATTGCTATCACAATATCTTTTATAAAAGAAAACTCAAATTTAACTTCAAATGGTAACACTATAAAAAGATACCAACATCTTTGAATTAGCTTAAAAACAATAAAACTGCTACTAAATATAATAAAAAAGTTAGGAAATTTATAACTTTTAGTAAAATATAAAAATATAATATAAGCGTTTAAAAGCAAAAATAGACAATTTAGCCCCATGTCACCTAAAATAAACAGACCCAAATGAATTGTGTGCATTTCCGAGTAGGGATCCAATAATTTTGTCCATACGTCGATAAAATCAATCGCATTTAGTCTAGAAAAAGTAACATATCCAATAAAAATAAAACAAAAAAATAATTCAATACCAACTAAAATTAGCCAACCGCCTAATCCTTTAAGTTCTTTTTCCTTGATCATTTTTGTACCTGTTTAATAATCGATAAATCGTTAGATTCAATTAGCAAAGGATTATCTCTGTCTTTAGCTAAAGAATCAATAGCGATATAAACAATTTGGCAATTTTGTAACACGGCTTGCCTTACTACAAATTTTGCTTTTCGATCACGTGCCTCTTTTTGTGCTTTGCTGATGTAAATGTCATCATATCCATCATCATATAAAGAGGCTCTTTCGAATAAATTTGGTGTTCGCCAAAATGTCTGTTTGGGATAATTGCGAATAAGAATTTGATCGGTTAATTTGCCTTTTATTCCTGCATAACTACTGGGCAAATGTTTGCCTTCTCGACTCTGGCTAATATAAACATGCTGATAGCTTGGTTTATTTGAAGGGAGTGGGTTTAATAAAAATTCAATACCTGACAGGTTTGAATATTGACAATTTTCCATAGTTAAAGGTGCAGTTCGAAAGTTTAACGAGCTGCACCCAACAAGTAAAAATAATGTAACTGTAAATAAAATACGTGACATTTAACCAAATATATTTAAGACATTAAAATATTTGTAGATAGTCTATAACCTTAGTTACATTTTATCACTCACTTTTTCGGCTGTGTGTGAAATGGCTTTTCCACCCGATTCGACATCTTGACCAACACCTTTTACGGTGTTACATCCAACAACTAGAGTCGTCATTGCTATACCTAATATTAGCATTAACATTTTATGGAACATAAAAATACACTCCTTTATTAACATGATTGTTTTAGTGCAGCAAATGATTCTGCCACACGTTCGATATTATGGTGATTTAAACCCGCTACACACATTCTTCCGCTACCCACCAAATAAATAGCAAAATTATCTTTTAATTGTGTAACTTGCTCTTTACTAAAACCGGTATAACTAAACATGCCCTGCTGTTTTACTAAATAATCAAAATGACAATCAGGTGCCGCTTTTTTTAATAATTCAACTAGAGTTGATCGCATGGTTACGATGCGAGTTCTCATAGAGTCGACTTCTTTTAACCATTGTGCTTTAAGTTCTGGATTATTTAAAACATAACTCACTAACTGCACGCCATATGCTGCTGGGGTTGAATAATTTTGGCGAACCGTTGCTTGTAACTGCCCTAACACGCGGTTAGCGATCTGGCTGTTATCACATAAAACAGATAATCCCCCCACTCGTTCACCATAAAGTGAAAATGTTTTCGAAAATGAGTTACTAACAAATCCACACAATCCTGCATCTGTCATTTTTCGAATCGCATAAACGTCTTGTTCAATACCTTTGCCAAAGCCTTGATAAGCAATATCCATAAATGGAATAAGATCTCGTGCTTGTAAAACAGCTATTACTTTATCCCACTGTGCTTGCGTTAGATCAGCGCCAGTTGGGTTATGGCAACAAGGGTGTAGTAAGACTATGCTTTTAGCAGGTAATTGATTTAATGTTTCAAGCATTGCTTCAAATTTTACGCCACATGTTTGTTCATCAAAGTAAGGATATTGGTTTACTTTAAAACCTGCACCATTAAAAATGGCGATGTGATTTTCCCAAGTTGGATCGCTGACCCATACTTGTGAATTTGAGAAATAGCGAAATAAAAAATCAGCACCTATTTTAAGAGCCCCCGATCCACCTAAGGTTTGTATCGTTGCGATACGTTTATCTTTAGAGGCCGAATGATCTTCACCAAATAATAAAGATTGGATCGCTTGGCAATAAGCTGGTAGGCCACTCATGGGTAAATACAATTGAGCATCTTGGTTGTGATGATAGATATAATCACGCGCCGTTTTAATACATTGTAATTGAGGCACTATGCTATTTTCATCATAATAATAACCAATACTTAAATTTATTTTGTTGTCTCGACTATCATTAATAAATTCAGTTACTAGTGATAAGATGGGGTCCCCTGCGTACGGCTCTACTTTTTCAAACATTTTTACAATCCAATTGGTACAAATAATAATAATAAATAATTGTAGATTATTGCACCAACTCTATTGGCGATCAATCATTAAATAATAGTTTAATAGCAAATAATTAAGTTGATTTTTGGTTGGAAAATTGCCGTTTTTAATAAGAGGAATTAAAGAACAAAATACCCCCAAAAATTATGTTTTTATATTAATTTTATACTGAAACACATAGTTACCTGAAACTTTTTGACAAAAATTAGCACCTATTGGTGCTAATCTGGTAAGCAAATTTATTTAGCAGCAATAACTTCGATTTCGACTTTGGCATCTTTGGGAATTCGAGCTACTTGTACGCAAGAACGTGCAGGGAAAGATGCATTATTTTCAATAAAAAAGGCTTCGTATACTGCATTTACCGTAGCAAAGTCATTGATATCAGCTAAGAAAATAGTCGTTTTAACGATATTACTTACTTGATAGCCTGCCGCAGTGATGATCGCTTTAACATTCGCTAAACTTTGTTTGGCTTGCTCTTTAACACAAGTTGGCATTTCACCCGTTGTTGGATCTAATGGAATTTGTCCTGAGGCAAATAACATATTACCTAAATCTACTGCTTGAACATAAGGCCCAATAGCTGCTGGCGCTTTATCAGTACTAATTACTTTTACCATGTCCGATTTTCTCCTTTTTAATCTAATCTAATCTATTCTGTTTTGTAATTATTAATAATCGTCTTTTTCTCTTTCTTCATTTCAACAGGAACATAATTTTGTGTCAAGTCAGTGCAAAATTATGATCGTGGGACTTATTGAAATTTTCTGATATGATAATGGCAATTTTTCATTTATTACGAGAGTTAATATGTTCGAGAATTTAACCGACCGTTTATCACAGACATTCCGCAATATTAGTGGTCGAGGAAGATTATCTGAAGATAATATCAAAGATGCATTGCGCGATGTTCGTATGGCACTACTTGAGGCCGATGTTGCACTACCCGTAGTTCGTGAATTTATTAATCAAGTTAAAGAAAAGGCTGTTGGATTAGATGTCAATAAGAGCTTAACCCCAGGTCAAGAATTTATCAAAATAGTTCAGGCAGAATTAACAACTGCTATGGGTGAGGTTAATAGTTCGCTCAATTTGGCAACTCAACCACCTGCAGTGATTTTAATGGCAGGTTTGCAAGGGGCAGGTAAAACAACGAGCGTTGCTAAGCTAGCTAAATTTTTAAAAGAAAAACATAAAAAGAAAGTGTTGGTTGTTTCTGCCGATGTTTATCGCCCTGCTGCGATTAAACAGCTCGAAACGTTAGCTAAAGCTATTGATGTTGAAGTTTTTCCATCTGATATTTCTGAAAAGCCAGTCAGTATCGTTAATAAAGCTATTTCGCATGCTAAATTGCAATTTTTTGATGTGTTAATTGTCGATACAGCAGGCCGTTTGCATGTTGATAGCGATATGATGGATGAAATCAAAGCGCTCCATCATGCTGTCAATCCAATTGAAACACTATTTGTGGTCGATGCTATGACAGGGCAAGATGCCGCTAATACCGCTAAAGCGTTTAATGATGCATTACCGCTTACTGGTGTAATTTTAACAAAAGTTGACGGGGATGCTCGTGGTGGTGCAGCGTTATCAATTCGCCACATTACCGGTAAGCCAATTAAATTTTTAGGAATGGGTGAAAAGACAGACGCTTTAGAGCCATTTTATCCTGATCGCATTGCTTCACGTATTTTAGGTATGGGCGATGTGCTATCTTTAATTGAAGAATTACAAAGTAACGTCGATCGCGAAAAAGCAGAAAAAATTGCCAAAAAGCTAAAAAAAGGTGATAAATTTGATTTTAACGATTTCCAAGATCAGTTAAAACAGATGCGTAATATGGGCGGAATGGGGGCTTTGTTAGCTAAATTACCCGGTGTTGGTCAACTTCCTGATCATATTAAAGCACAGATGGATGATAAAATTACCATCAAAATGGAAGCAATCATTGGTTCAATGACATTAAAAGAGCGTGCTAATCCTGAAATCATTAAAGGTTCTCGTAAACGTCGTATTGCCAACGGTTCGGGAACTCAGGTTCAAGATGTCAACAAGCTGTTAAAACAGTTCGAAGATATGCAAAAGATGATGAAAAAAATGAAAGGTGGCGGCATGATGAAGATGATGCGCCAAATGAAAGGATTAATGGGCGGTGGTATGGGATTACCTCCTCGTTAAGTCATTAATACTAAATTTTCAATTAAATGAGTTATATCTGAGTACTTAGTAACTGTTAACTATAGCTTGCCGTACAACCACTATCGCACTTATAAATAGTGCAATAGTGGTTTTAATTATTTAATTGTTTGGTTTACTCGATTTTATTTTTACTGGACGACTCATAGTTAGCACTGTACCTATTGATGAGGTAATAATAAAAATAATGGCTAAGCACTGGTAGTGGGTTAGTTGTTCATGCAAAACAATGAGCCCAGAAAGCGCGGCAAAAACAGGCGATAAGCTCATTAATGTACTAAATGTTTGTGCCGGTAATTTTGGTAGTGCAATCATGTCTAATCCATAAGGGATTGCTGATGCTAATAATGAGACCAGAAAAACCATTGGGAGCAATTCCAACGAAAACATGGTACTGCCACTTTGCCAAATTCCAATAGGAAATAAAAAGCACGAAGCAATGACTGATCCAATCGCTACGCTGGCTGAGCCATAAATAGTGCTGGCTTTGCGTCCAAATAAGATGTAACACGCCCAACCACTTCCAGCTAATAGCGCAAATAAAATACCCTTGGGATCTAAATTGCTTGAAGCTTGTTCAATGGGTAAAAGCATAGCCAAGCCAATAATAGCAACACCTAACCAAATAAAATCAAGTACTTTACGCGAGATGCACATCGCCACCATAATTGGCCCCGTGAGTTCAATGGCAACTGCAATACCTAGCGGAATTCTTGCGATTGCGTTGTAAAACGCTAAATTCATACAACCAATTGAAATACCGTATAAAAAAATGTATTTTAGTGCTTGTTTTGTCAGTGTTTTACGCCACGGCTTGAATATTAAAATTAGCATAATTGCTGAAAAAAATAATCGCCAAGCTGTCATCCCTTCAGGCCCTAATACAGGAAACAGATATTTGGCTATTGAGGCACTGCCTTGCACTGAAATCATCGAGATAAAAATTAACAAAACAGGCCAAAACCTTTTAAGCATAAATAATTACCTTAAATTTAATTTATTGTATATGAAACTATTGATAAAAAGTTTCCGATAACTATGTGTTTGAGTATAAAAATATACTATCAATTGATTTGTTGGCTAGTTAGTTTTCTCTTTTTACTGACAATAAGGCAAGATCTTGTAACGCTTGTTTATAAGGCGAATCAGGTAAAATTGCGATAACGTCAAACGCTTTTTGCGCTTCTTTTTGGGCTGTTTGTAACGTAAAATCTAGCGAACCACATTCGTCCATGATGTTTAAAATGCGATCTAATAATTGTCGACCATTACCTTGCTCTATTGCTTGGCGTATTAATGCCGCATCTTGGGCGTTTTTTGTGTGGTGCATAGCATGTAAAAGCGGTAGAGTGGGCTTGCCTTCGTTAAGATCGTCCCCTAAATTTTTACCTAATTTTTGGATGCTATCAGCGCTATAATCGAGTAGATCATCAATGATTTGAAAGGCTGTGCCTAAATATTTTCCATATTCTTGTAAGGCGAGTTCTTGCTTCTCACTAGCTCCAGCTAGGACAGCAGCAGAATGCGATGTTGCTTCAAATAGACGTGCCGTTTTTCGATAAATTACATCTAAATATTGTTCTTTTGTGATATCTGGATCGTTACAATTAATCAACTGTTGTACTTCACCTTCAGCTATTACATTGGTTGCAGCCGACATGATCGTCAATACTTTAAACGATTCTGTACGTACCATCATTTGAAAAGAGCGTGTGTAAATATAATCGCCAACTAATACGCTCGCGGCATTGCCAAAAAGTGCATTGGCGGTTGATTTGCCTCGGCGTAAATCGGATTCGTCAACAACATCATCATGCAATAAGGTGGCGGTATGAATAAATTCAATAAAAGCAGCAGTGATAATATGTTTATCGCCTTGGTAGTTGAGTGCTTTGGCTATTAATAATGCGATAACAGGACGTATACGTTTGCCACCACTACTAATGATGTAATTGCCTAATTGATTAATTAAAGCCACATCAGAAGTTAGTTCTGCCTGTATTGCCTCATTTACTTTGACTAAATCATTTTTAACAAGATCGAGTATTTGATTCATTGATGGAGTATTCATCAGCCTAACCACTACAAATAATAGATATTTATTTTCTATTATCTGATAAATATCTTTATGCAACAAGGTATCATCCATCTTATTTTAAAATAATACTACAAATGATAAGCATTTTCATTTAGAATAACTGTCATTAAGTTAAATATGATTATTATTATGAAGATTAACTTTGATATAGATCTCGATGATACTAAGACCCCTTTGAGTCCAATTAAAAAAAAACCTAAAAACACCTATGTATGTACATCAGTTTCTGTATTGTCGCATCTGATCTTATTTGCTCTGCTCTTTAGTTCTGTCTTGTTTGCTAAAAATGTTGCTGTTGATGAAGGCGATAATGCGATTAAAGCTATTATGGTCGATCTATCGCAATTTGCCGCCCCTGAACAATCATTAGTTGAAAATACCCCTGAAATTCAAGGTGCGGAAAATAGTGAACTGATCGATAACAAACAAATTGAAGAAAAACCAGTTGATCCTGTTGTTGAACCTGAAGTAGTTAAGGAAGAAAATCCTGAATCTATTCTCGAAAAAATATCCGATAAATCAACGGTTGAACCCCAAAAGGAAGTTGTAGTAAAAAAAGAGAAAAAGCCGAAAAAAAAGCGCAGGCCAGTCCAAAAAGCTTCTCATAAACAAGTTAGGCAAGAAGTGGTTAGTGATAATTTGGCAAATACCTCTGTTGCACCCAAACTTTCAGATAATCGCCAATATTCAGGTAATCCTTCTCCAATTAGACGGAATCAACCTGAGTATCCACGCCGAGCGCTTGATATGCGCTTAGAAGGCTACGTGGTAGCAATGTTTGATATTAACAGCGATGGGCGAGTTGAAAATATTCGCATTGTTGAAGCAAATCCTAATAATATATTTAATCGTTCGGTAATAAATGCCATGAAAACTTGGAAGTACAAACCAATTCCAGCAAAAGACCTAAAAATTAGAATTATTTTTAACCGTGATAAATCAATTAAGTTGGATTAATAATTAGGTAGATGAAAACAAAAAACCGTAATTTTTATTTTAAAAATTACGGTAACGACACAATTAATGAGTAAATTTATTTTCCATTAATTTTTCAATTTCGGCTGGATCTTTTGGAACATCACCTGTCAAAACTTCATTTCCTGTGTCAGTAATTAAAATGTTATCTTCGATCCGAATACCGATACCTTTATATTGTGCTGGTACATCTGATTCTTGATTAATATAAAGCCCTGGTTCAACGGTCAATACCATTCCTGGCTCTAAAATTCGATCTCGTCCACTACCAACATCATGCACATCAATACCTAACCAATGGCCTAAACCGTGCATGTAATATTGTGTATAAGCTTTATTAGCAATTAAGCTATCAACATCACCTTGCATAATCCCGAGTTTTACTAAACCTTCTACCATCGTTCTTACAACTTGATTATTGACTTCCATAATTGAAGTGCCCGGTTTAAATAATTTAATGGCTTGATATTGTGATGCTAAAACGATGTTATAAATTTCAAGTTGAGCGTGGTTAAATTTGCCATTGATAGGAAAAGTGCGAGTTATATCGCCTGCATAGTACTGATATTCACAACCCGCATCAATTAAAACTAAATCGCCATCTTTTAACTGCTGACTATTATTTTCATAATGCAGTATACATCCATTATTACCACTACCAACAATGGTGTTATAAGATGGTGCTCGTGCACCATGCCAAGCAAATTCGTGTAAAATTTCGGATTCTAGCTGGTATTCAAACATAGTTGGCTGACATTTTTGCATAGCGCGAACATGTGCTTTAGCACTAATTTGACAAGCTTGGCGTAAAATAGCCATTTCAAAGTCAGATTTAAACATGCGCATTTCATGAACTAGCGGTCGCCAATCAATCATGCAATTGGGTGCGGAAAGATTCAATTTATTACCTTTTCGCAACGTTTCCATCGCATTATCAACAATGTTATCAGCATAATCATATTGTTGATCAGCATGATAGATTGCTGTTTTACCATTCAATATATCAGGCAATATGGTAGCAATTTCATCAAATGCATAGGCTTCATCAACAAAAATAGCATCTAGCGCTGCTTGTTGTCCTAAGCGGTAACCAGTCCAAGTTTCGGCTAACGGATCTTTTTTGCGATTAAATAACACAAATTTAGTTGAATTATCTTGTTGTTTAACAATAATAAAAACTGCTTCTGGCTCAGCAAAAAGCGTAAAATACCAAAAATCACTATTTTGTCGATAGGGGTAATTTGTGTCATTACTGCGTGTCATTTCAGGGGCTGCAAAAAAAAGTGCAACGCTATTTGCCGTCATTTGGTCTAATAGTTTTTCCCGTCGTGTCAATAGTTCTGTTTTGATATTGCTGTTTATCATAGTTATGGCCTTATTTTATGGGATGTAATTATTAACATTAATTAATGAATCGTTGTAGCTATATCGGGCTCGTTAAACTCATCAAAACAGAGCATAGCAGTTATACGAACATACTCTTTAATTTCTTCAAATGCAAAACCAAGTTCTTGTTGATCTTCACTTTCATCATAACCCAATTTAACAATTTGGCGTAGATCATAGATTGCTTCACCAACATCACCTTTAAGGTGATTTATTTTTGGCTGTGCAATTCCAATACCAAGCAAAAAGTGATTCACCCAGCCAACCAAATCATCAATTTGCGTAAACAAGTCATGATGACTAAGCAACAGCTCAAATTCAAAATTTTCATTAAAAAATTGTTGTTTTGTTAATTGATAAAGCGTTTTTATTTGCTCATCTAATCGCTCATCAATCTCCTGTCCATTATTCAACATATCTTTAACTAAGGAACGCCAACTTTCGTCATGATTACCACCGGCTAAAATTCCAGAAAGAAAACCATGAAACTCAGCAGCGGTAATACCGAATTTATTTTGAATTAGTTGACGATTAAATTCGTCGTAATTAATAGCATCAGACATAAACTCCACCTTAATTTTGTAATATCACTAAAAATGCACTCTGCACTTTCTTTGATTATTAGTATATAATCCGTATCCAATTGCAAATAATAAACAGGTTACTGTGCTTTATAAAGGAATTATTTTGAACATTGTTAGGTTAATTGCCAAATTACCTCTGCAACGATTAAGTCTATTATGTTTTTCAGGATTAGTGTTTTTGCTAGCATCCTGTAGTTCATTTTTACCTAATAAAGGTGTCATTATCCTTGATGTACAGGATAAAATACAGACCAATGTAACCAGTCAAGATTTACCTAAATCATATAAAATGGGTAATGGTGAACAAGAATTACAGCGATTTGAAACTTTCTGTAAAGAGGAAATTCACGCCTCACAACTTGATGGTAGTGAAGAAATTGTGTTTGAAAACATCAAACATGGAATCCATGGACAGGTAGAATTTAAAAAATGTAGTGATAGAATCACTCGTATCTACCGATATTAATAAAATAGTATTAATAAAAGATAGCTATCTTTATAAATTAAAGCTAATAAGATTGAGTTAATATAAAAGATATATGAAAAATCTTACTAGCCTTTCAGACAGTTTTTATTTATATTGGTCGCTAGAATGAAAATATTTTTGGGAGTAACAATAATATGTACAAACAAGATGTAACCATTACTGCATCTAATGGTCTTCATACTCGCCCTGCTGCGCAATTTGTGAAAGAAGCCAAAAACTTTAATGCAGAAATTACTGTCACATCTAATGGTAAAAGTGCAAGTGCTAAAAGCCTATTTAAATTACAAACATTAGGTTTGACACAAGGCACAATTATTACCATCGCAGCCGAAGGTGAAGATGAAAAAGAAGCAGTTGATCATTTAGTAAAATTAATTCCTGAATTGGAATAATAACTCTCGATTAGCTATGAAAGGTTTTGAAATTGAATAAGGATTAAATGTTATGGTATCAGGTATACTTGTTTCCCCCGGGATCGCTTTTGCTAAAGCGTTATTACTAAAAGAAGAACCAATTGTTATTAATAATAGACAAATTGTTGATAATAAAATTGACTCTGAAATCGAACGTTTCAAGGCTGCTCGAGAAAAATCAAGTGAACAGTTACACGCAATTATGGAGCGCGCAAAATCAACATTAGGCGAAGATAAAGCTGCTATTTTTGAAGGGCATATCATGCTTCTTGAAGATGAAGATCTTGAACAAGAAGTGATTTCTCGTATTCAAAGCAAACATTCAAGTGCAGACGCTGCGGTCCAATCTGTTTTTGAAACTCAAGCTAAAGAATTAGAAAACTTAGATGATGAATATTTAAAAGAGCGTGCTGCCGATATTCGTGATATCGGTAAACGATTACTTAAAAATATTTTAGGTATCGAAATTGTTGACTTGAGTGCAATAAGCCAACCATGTGTTTTAGTTGCTACTGACTTAACACCATCAGAAACCGCGCAATTAAACTTAGACATGGTATTAGGTTTTATTACTGACGCAGGTGGCCGTACTTCACACACATCAATTATGGCTCGCTCTTTGGAAATCCCTGCTATTGTTGGTACATCTAATGCTACGCAAGAGATCAAACATGGTGATTTTATTATTTTAGATGCAATAAATAATGCTATTTATATTAATCCAGATCACAGCACTCAAGAAAAACTAAAACAAGTTCAGACAAAATACATTGCCGATAAAGAAGAATTGGCAAAATTAAAAGATTTACCTGCTGTCACACTTGATGGTCATCAAGTAGAAATTTGTAGTAACATCGGTACTGTTCGTGATATTGCTGGAGCTGAGCGTAATGGCTACGAGGGGGTTGGGCTTTATCGTACTGAATTTTTATTCATGGATCGTGAAGCATATCCAAACGAAGAGGAACAATTTAAGGCCTACAAAGAAGTTGCTGAAGCAGCTAATGGCCTATCAATTATTGTTCGAACCATGGATATTGGTGGTGATAAAGATGTACCTTATATGCATTTACCAAAAGAAGAAAATCCATTCTTAGGTTGGCGAGCAATTCGAATCTGTTTAGATCGTAAAGAAGTACTTCATGCACAATTACGCGCAATTTTGCGTGCATCAGCATTTGGTAAATTACGCATTATGTTCCCTATGATTATTTCTGTTGAAGAAATCCGAACATTAAAATCCGAAATCAATACTCTTAAAGAACAATTGACTGCTGAAGGAAAATCATTTGATAAAAATATTGAAATCGGTGTAATGATTGAAACTCCAGCTGCAGCTGTGATTGCACATCACTTAGCCAAGGAAGTAGACTTTTTTAGTATCGGTACCAATGACTTAACACAATATACGCTTGCCGTTGACCGTGGTAATGAATTAATTTCTCATCTTTATAATCCGTTTTCGCCTTCAGTGTTAACGCTGATTAAAAATGTTATCGATGCTTCTCATAAAGAAGGTAAATGGACAGGTATGTGTGGAGAGCTTGCCGGTGATGAAAGAGCCACAATCTTATTGCTCGGCATGGGACTTGATGAATTTAGTATGAGTGCAGTATCAATTCCTAAAATCAAAAAATTAATTCGCAATACTAACTATGAAGAAGCGAAAAAATTTGCTGATACTGTATTAGAAAAAGCAACTTCTAAAGAAATTATTGATTTAATTGAAAATTACACTGCTGAAAAGCAAATTTGTTAGGAGGCAATAATGGGTCTATTCGATAAAATTAAGCAATTCGTATCCGATGATAATAAAAACAGCATCGAGATTATTGCTCCCTTAAGTGGCGAAATTGTCAAAATCGAAGATGTACCAGATGTGGTTTTTGCTGAAAAAATCGTTGGTGATGGGGTAGCAATTAAACCTTCTGGTAATAAAATTGTCGCTCCATTAAGTGGAAAAATAGGCAAAATTTTCGAAACCAACCACGCTTTTGCTATAGAATCGGATGAAGGCATTGAGCTTTTTGTTCACTTTGGTATTGATACAGTAGAACTAAAAGGTGAAGGCTTCAAACGAGTTGCTGAAGAAGGTCAGCAGGTAAAAGTAGGTGATACCATTATTGAAATTGATTTACCTCTACTTGAAAGCAAAGCTAAATCCGTATTAACTCCGGTAGTTATTTCTAATATGGAAACCATAATAGAATTAAATAAATTATCTGGCTCTGTCGAAGCAGGTAAAACTCCAATAATGCGTGTGAAAAAATAATTTTTTCACTATTATAAAAAACCTTCAGTTTTAGCTGAAGGTTTTTTTATATTATAACTTATCTTATTTTAATAATACTTAACGCCATTTTTTGTATTGGTTGATTAAGCTATTGGTTGAATCATCGTGAGAGCTAACTGGTTTATCATCTGCTAATTCAGGTAAAATACGTCCAGCAAGTTGTTTACCAAGTTCAACACCCCATTGATCAAAACTAAATATATTAAGAATAACTCCTTGAGTAAAGATTTTATGCTCATACATCGCAACTAAGGCACCAAGAGCATAAGGTGTAATTTTTTTCACTAATATTGAATTAGTTGGTTTATTACCTTCAAATACTTTAAATGGTACAACAGACTTCACTTCATCAAGATTTTTCCCTGCAGCTATGAACTCTTGCTCGACCTGCTCTTTTGTTTTACCAAAAGCTAAAGCTTCAGTTTGAGCAAAAAAGTTAGATAATAATTTTGGGTGATGATCTCCAACTGGATTATGGCTTATTGCTGGTGCAATAAAATCACAAGGGATGAGTTTAGTACCTTGGTGAATTAATTGATAAAATGCATGTTGACCATTGGTTCCTGGTTCGCCCCAAATAATTGGACCTGTTGTGTAAGGTGTTTTATTACCGTTGCGATCGACACTTTTACCATTTGACTCCATATTTCCTTGTTGGAAATAAGCCGCAAAACGGTGCATGTACTGATCATATGGTAAAATAGCTTCGGTTTCGGCACCACAAAAATTGTTGTACCAAATACCAATTAATGCCAGTAACGTTGGGATATTTTTATCAATTGGTGCGCTTTGGAAGTGCTTATCCATCGCATGACCACCGGCTAAAAATTGTTTGAAGTTATCAAAACCAATTGATAAAACAATCGATAAGCCAATTGCCGACCAAGATGAATAACGTCCACCAACCCAATCCCAAAATTCAAACATATTAGCTGTATCAATACCAAATTTTTCAACTTCTTTAGCATTAGTTGAAAGAGCAACAAAGTGCAAAGCAACTGCTTTATCATCTTTAGCAGTATCAAGTAACCATGCTCGTGCTGTTTGTGCATTTGTCATAGTTTCTTGAGTGGTGAAAGTTTTGGATGCAACCAAAAATAAGGTGGTTTCAGGATTTAAGCCTTTTAACGCTTCAACGATATGTGTGCCATCTACATTTGATACGAAATGCATGTTCAAGTGGTTTTTGTAAGGTCGTAGCGCTTCGGTAATCATTACTGGCCCTAGATCTGAACCACCAATACCAATATTGACCACATCAGTAATGGCTTTACCAGTGTATCCTTTCCATTCACCATTAATGATTTTTTTACTGAATGACTCCATCTTAGCTAAGACAGCGTTAACATCATCCATCACATTTTTACCATCAACATAAATTGGTGTATTTGATACATTACGTAATGCAACATGCAATACAGCCCGATTTTCTGTACGATTAATCTTTTCACCGCTATACATGGCTTTAGTAGCACCAATTAGATCGCATTCATCAGCTAGCTTATAAAGCAATTCTAGCGTCTCTTGTGTCACTCTATTTTTAGATAAATCAACCAAAAACTCTTCTTCAAAAGGAATAGTAAGTTTTTCAACGCGTTTCGGTTCTTCTTTCAAAATTTGTGCAATGGTTTTATTGTAGTGTTTTTCGTAACTAGCTTGAAGGGATTTCCAAGATTGGGTTGTTGTTGGATCAATTGATTTTAACATAATTTATTCCTTAAATAACATTATATTCCTTTCATAATATAACTAAGCCTAAAATGATGCAAGTTAATGATCTTATCAGTAAAAATAAGTTTAATAGGAAATAATAGATACTATGTTCTTTAATCAAAGTACATAAAATACAGCATTAAATTAAAATAGAACTTACCCTAAATTTTGTATCTATCAATTAAAGTTTAGCTACAACTAAAAACTATTACCGTTATTAAAATATCTTTCTTATCGGCAATATCATATTTTATGATCTGAAAATAATGGATTAGCTGTAATAGATAATACCTTAACTAGGTAAATTATTTTTACATCGTTATTTCATCTAATGACAAACTAAAACTAGGTAGAAAAGCATCTAAAAAATAGTCCATTTCAGGGCTGCTGCGTTCAGATAAAGTTTTCTTTAAACGTTGTTCTGCTAATTTAAATTCATTATTACCAGCACTCAATTCTTCAATCGTTTTAAGATAGGCACATAATGCATCAGCCTGTTTTACAATACTTTTTTCTGCTTCGTTATAAAAATCATCATCAATGAGTGTTTTAAAATCTTCCTGTAGATATTTTGGAAGCATATTGATAAGTTTATGCTGTGCTATTTTTTCAATCTTTTTATATTCAATCGTTATTTGTGGATTGTAATACTTTGTTGGTGTTGGTAGATCGCCTGTTATTACTTCTGAAACGTCGTGGTACATTGCCAGCAATGCAATTCTTTCTGGATTAACATTTCCATTAAATTTCTTGTTTTTAATTATTGCTAAAGCATGTGCAACAAAAGCAACCTGTAAACTATGCTCTGATACATTTTCAGTTCTTACATTACGCATTAAAGGCCAACGATTAATTAATTTTAATCGTGATAAATGAGCAAAAAAATGACTGTTATTCATATTACTATCTCTTTAATATAAAATAAAAACGCTCCTATTAAAAACAGGAGCGTCTATAATATAAAATGTTACTTATTATTTTACGCGAGAATAAGCTGTTGGGTACCCAATGCAAGTGGTACAGTTTGCTCTTCTGTAAATGTGATATATTCCCATGCATTTTGTTTTGCTAGCAATGCTTGCAATAATTGATTATTCAATGCATGACCTGATTTATAACAAACAACTTCACCAATTATATTGTGACCGCTCATATATAAATCACCGATAGTATCAAGCATTTTGTGACGCACAAACTCATCTTCAAAACGCAAACCATCTTCATTAAGCACTTTATAATCATCAACAACAATTGCACAATCTAAACTACCACCTAGGCATAAACCTTTAGATTGTAATGCTTCAATATCACGCATAAAACCAAATGTTCTAGCACGGCTGATTTGACGAATAAACGATTCAGACGAAAAATCTAGTTGATAACGTTGTGAACTACTGTCGATAGCCGGATGTTGAAAATCAATAGTGAAATCCAGTTTAAAGCCACTATAAGGCCTTACTTCAGCCCATTTATCACCATTTTCAACTCGAACTGTTTCTTTTACACACAAAAACTTTTTAAGTGCGTTTTGTTCAGCAATACCAGCATCAAGCAATAAATAAACAAATGGACTTGCACTACCATCCATAATTGGTATTTCAGGGGCATTAACTTCAATAATAATATTATCAATGCCTAGCCCTGCTAGTGCAGCATTAATATGCTCAACAGTAGAAATACGAACATTATCTTCATTTATCAAACAAGTACAAAGCATTGTATCACGCACAGATTTTGCATCCACGGGAAAATCCACATATGGATTTAAATCAGTACGACGGTAAATTATACCTGTATTTTCAGGCGCAGGACGTAATGTCAAAGTAACTTTTTTGCCGGTATGTAAACCAACACCAGTTGCTTGAATAGTCTTTTTTAATGTTCTTTGTTTCACTTTGCACCTACTTTTTTATTTGTTCCTATTGATTTTGACAATAAAAAATCAAATAAGTTCAACTTTACTTTAATTTGCTTGCTTCCGTATGAAAGCAGGAATATCTAAAATCTCACGATTATCAAGAGGAGAAACCGTTGGCTCATTAACAACTTTAGCTAATTTCTCTTCTGATTGTCCTAACTCATTATTTTGGCCAAATAATCCATTATGTGGTGGAATCGTTTTAGGCATTTTAACTTCTGGACGTTTATCTATACCAATGCCAGTTGCAACCACTGTTACTCGAATTTCATCAGACATATCAGGATCAAAAGTTGTACCAACAACAACTGTCGCATTGTCAGAAGCAAATGCACGAACCGTACTACCAACAGTTTCAAACTCTTCTAAACCAAGATCTAATCCTGCAGTTACATTTACCAATACGCCTCGAGCACCAGATAAATCAATATCTTCAAGTAATGGACTAGAAATTGCCATTTCAGCGGCTTCTTCAGCTCGATTATCACCACTAGCTCGGCCAGAGCCCATCATTGCATATCCCATTTCAGACATTACTGTTCTTACGTCAGCAAAGTCAACATTGATATGACCAGGTTTAGTGATAAGCTCAGCTATACCTTGTACCGCACCTTTTAAAACACCATTAGCTGCCGCAAAAGCGTCAAGTAATTTCACTCCACGACCTAATACTTTTAATAATTTGTCATTTGGAATAGTTATCAGTGAATCAACATGTTTCGCTAATTCAGCAATACCCTGCTCAGCAAAGGCCATACGCTTTTTGCCTTCGAAGCCAAAAGGCTTAGTAACAACAGCGACAGTTAGTATACCTAACTCTTTTGCTATTTCAGCAACTACCGGTGCAGCACCTGTTCCTGTGCCCCCACCCATACCAGCTGCGATGAAAACCATATCAGCTCCTTCAATAGCACTACGGATGACCTCGCGATCTTCCTCAGCTGAGTTCCTACCAACTTCTGGATTAGCACCAGCACCAAGTCCTTTAGTTACATTAGTACCAATTTGGATAGTTTGACCTACCTTAATTCTTTTTAATGCCTGCGCATCTGTATTTGCCGCAAAAAATTCAACACCTTCAATATGCTCGGCAATCATATGCTCGACGGCATTACCACCGCCACCACCGACACCAATAACTTTAATGACTGCTGCTGGTTCATCATCTGCAACCATAGGCTCAAACATAACTTATCTCCAAATTTACGATCTTGAAACATTGTACAGATAATCATCTACAATGTCCACGAAGTTCTTGAAATATATTAGCTAAAATTCTTTTTTAAACCAACCGGTCAATCGTTTAGCTATCCCTTTTAATGATGATTTATTACTATCTTTAGCATCATCATTTAATAAACTCTGTTTTCCATAATGTAATAACCCTATAGTTGTTGAACAATATGGTTTTTGTACATAATCAGTTAACCCTGATATATTTAGTGGTTGCCCAATACGAACTTGATTTTGAAAAACTTTTTCAGCACACTCAACCATTCCTTTTATTTGAGCAGCTCCACCTGTTAATACAATACCTGCTGCTAATTGGTATTTAATATTTTGTTTTTTAAGTTCATCTTGTAGTGTAAGTAATTCTTTTTTTACCAATAAAAGAAGCTCGGAATAGCGAGGCTCAATTACATCAACAAGGGTTTGGCGTTGCAATGAACGAGAAGGCCTACCGCCAACACTTGGTACATCAATAACTTCATCTTTACCAATCAGTGAACCAACAGCGCATCCATAACGAATTTTAATATTTTCAGCATCCATCGGTGGTGCACCAAATGCATAGGCAATATCACTAGTAACAACATTACCAGCATATGGAATTACAACAGAATGACGTAAAGCACCTCCAGTATAAACTGTCACATCCATTGTGCCCCCCCCCATATCAATAACACAAACCCCTAATTCTTTTTCATCATCGGTTAAAACAGCATAACTAGAAGCTAACCCTGAAAAAATAAGTTGATCGACTTTCAATCCGCAACGTTCAACAGCTTTAACAATATTTCTAGCCATATCATTATGACAAGTGACTAAATGAACTTTAGCTTTCATTCTTACGCCAGATAGGCCGATAGGGTTTTTAATACCTTCTTGTAAATCAATAGAATATTCTTGTGCAATAACGTGCAATATACGATGCTCATCTAGAATTCTGACCGATTTTGCAGTATGAACAACATTGTCGACGTCTTCTGCTGTTACTTCTTCATCCGCTATTGGCACCATGCCTATTTCATTTTGACAACGAATGTGTTTACCTGAAAGGCTTAGATATACTGAAGATATTTGGCAATCCGCCATTAGTTCAGCTTGTTCAACTGCTCGTTGGATTGATTTTACGACGGCCTCTAGATCGTTAACCCCTCCTTTATCAACCCCTTTTGATGGACAGTGTCCTACTCCAATAATATTAATAATACCATCGGGAAGAACCTCGCCAACAAGAGCAAGTACTTTAGAGGTACCAACTTCTAGTCCAACAACCAATTTTTTTTCTGTTGCTTTCATACTTCAGCCTTAATTTATTCCTTTCTGCACCATTTTTTCTTTTTGCACTGAAATACCATTTTCGTAACGTAAATCAGCGACCATTATTCTTTCATTTTCTGGCAACCGTGATTGAATTTCAGGAAATAATTTAATAAATTGTTGATATCGCTGTTCAATATTTTCATTGCCTAACAATAGCTTTATTTCCTGATTTTCAAGGCAAAAACCCGATACACACGGTTCCACCATTAATTGCCATGCATTTCTTTCATCAGTTATAGCCACTTTAATTTGTAATGCTAACTGATTATTCACTAGTTTTTTGGAAAGACTCTCTAATTTATAATAAGTTTCTAAAGCCGATTTGGCCTTACCTTCAGGGCCATATAGCCTTGGCAATTGTAGTTTAGTAATACGGTCAAGTGGTACACTAAAAATATTGCCATTTTCATCAAGTAAAAATAGATCATTCCAATAAAGCGCAGGTCTATACTCCTCCACATAGACAATTAACCTATTAGGCCACTGTTTACGCACACTTGTTTTTTTAACCCATGGAAATCGCATCACTTCTTGTTGGATATCATTCACGTCTTGTCCAATATAAGTGTTAGGTAATCCTAATCCAAGAATGGCCTCACGAAGATCATTCTCAGTTGTATAAGTATATTCACCACTTAATGTTAATTGTGATAATACCATTTGTTCGGGATCATCCATCCAATTTTTGAAGCTTTGAACAACCCAAATACAAATAAAAATAATTATAATAAAGAACAAAAATCCAATTAATTGTTCAGTATTACGAAAGATAAGCAATCGCCTTCTATTTTTATCTTCTCGTCTATGCGCTGCCTGCCTAACTTGCTTCATAAAATAAGGTCAATTATAGTGTTGCCAAATTTAAAATTCTGGCCACAAGTTCATTAAATGACCAACCATATTGTTTGGCTGCCATTGGCACTAAACTATGATCTGTCATACCTGGCGCTGTATTAACTTCAAGCAAATACGGATTTTGATTAGCATCAAATATAATATCTACTCGTCCCCAACCTCTACAACCCACAGCTTTATAAGCCTCTAATGCTAATTTACTAATCTCTTGTTCTTTATTATCTGGCAATCCACTAGGACAAAAATATTGCGTTGAGTTCGATAAATACTTTGCATCATAATCATAAAATTCAGTAGTGGGTTGGATGCGAATTGTAGGTAAAACATCTTCGCCTACAATTGCAACTGTAAATTCTGGACCTGCTAAAAATGACTCAACCATTACAATGCTATCATATTTGAAAGCTACATTAATAGCAGACTGTAATTCAGATGCTTCATTAACTCTGGTCATTCCCACACTTGAACCTTCATGGCTTGGTTTTACAAACAATGGTAAACCAAGTTGTTTAACAATAGCATCTGTATCAATTGATTGTGATTTTTCTATTATAACATAATCAGCAACAGGTAAATTAAGTGATTTCCACACTAATTTAGTTTTTAACTTATCCATTGTTAATGCAGATGATAAAACATCACTACCTGTATAAGGAATATTTTGATAAGTCAAAATCGCTTGAATAATACCATCTTCCCCACCACGTCCGTGTAAAATAATAAAAGCTTTTGTATAACCTTCTTCTTTTAAATTGGTAATAGGATGATATTGGGGATCAATAAGATGCGCATCAATATCATTTGCCAACAATCCTGCATGCACAGCTTTACCTGACTTAAGTGATACTTCTCGTTCAGCAGAGGTACCACCATATAATACAGCAACTTTATCAACCATTTTTATAAAACCTGTTTTGAGAATAATTGAGTTTGGGTTAATTGGCGCGCAATACGGCCAACACTACCAGCCCCTTGTGTAATTAATAAATCACCACCTTGTAATACTTCTTGCATAATTTCAGGTAGCAAATCTAAATCCGAAACATAAATTGGGTCAACTTTGCCTCGATTACGTATTGAACGACATAAAGATCGGCTGTCTGCCCCAATAATAGGCTGTTCTCCCGCCGAATAAACATCTAACATTACAAGCGTATCGACTTGAGAAAGGACTTGTGCAAAATCATCAAATAGATCGCGAGTACGTGTATATCGATGGGGTTGAAATAACATTACAAGCCGTCGATCAGGCCAACCATTTTTTGCGGCCTGAATTGTTGCATTAACTTCACTAGGATGATGACCATAATCATCAACCACCATAATATCACCACCGTCAACATGAGGAAATACACCTAATACATCAAAACGTCGGTTAGTGCCAGCAAATTTAGCCAGTGCGTTGATAATTGATTCATCATCAATGCCATCTTCAGTTGCAGCAATAATTGCGGCTACCGAATTTAAGGCATTATGTTTTCCGGGCGCATTTAGTTTAATCTGCAAATCTGGGCAGTTTGGGCGACAAACGGTGTAATAACTGACTCCTTGTTTTTGACGATAATTTTTAATGACAACATCAGCTTCTTCACTAAACCCATACGTAATAATTTTACGTCCCACAATCGGTAATAATTCACGATTAATAGAATCGTCGTAACACATAATAGCTAAGCCATAAAATGGAAGATTACGTAAAAATGAAATAAATGTTTGTTTAAGATTATCAACACTTCCTTGATATGTATCCATATGGTCTGGCTCGATATTTGTTACAATAGAGGCCATTGGTTGCAAATGAAGAAATGATGCATCGCTTTCATCTGCTTCAGCAATAAAATAACGACTATTACCTAATCTAGCATGTGTTCCTGCCGCCTTAACTAAGCCACCATTGACAAATGTTGGATCAAGTTTGGCTTCGGCATAAATAGCAGTAACCATTGCGGTAGTGGTGGTTTTTCCATGTGTACCAGCAATAGCTATTCCATAACGAAAACGCATTAGTTCAGCCAACATTTCAGCTCGTTGAATCACAGGGATACGCGCTTCACGTGCTGCAATTACTTCAACGTTATCTTGTGAAATAGCCGAAGATATAACAACAACACTAGAGTTAAGCACATTTTCAGCAGCGTGACCAATAACAATTTTTGCACCTAATGTTTCAAGATGTTGAGTGACCGCATTTTCTGCAATGTCTGAACCACTGATTTTGTAACCTTCATTAGCTAGAACCTCAGCAATGCCTCCCATACCAGCGCCACCAATCCCCACAAAGTGAATATGTTTGACTCTCTTCATTTCAGGAATGATTGCTCTTAACTCCGCTAAATCCCTTGTATTCACTATTGGACTCCTAAATTCTTCTTTTTATTGTGTAGTGTAATGCCTTATATCATCATGGCTTATTTGTATTGCAATTATTTTTCTTAGCTTAAACAAATTATTGCCCTAGCCACACAGCAACCCTAAATTTTTGAGCAAAAAGCCACATAAAATTTATATCTAAAGCTTATTATTTTATCACTGAATCAAGGTTTTTCGCTACTTTTTCAGTGGAATTTACAATAGAAAGGCTTTTAGCTTTAATTGCCATTTCAAGTAATTTGTTGCGAGGTAAATTTAATAATAAATTTGATAGTGATTCAACGTTAAAATCTGGCTGTTCTATAATATGGGCAGCTCCTATATCTGATAGTGATTTTGCATTCCAAAACTGCTGGCGATCTTTATGCATAAATGGTACGAAAATAGCGCCGATACCAACAACCTCAATTTCACTAACAGTTAAAGCGCCACTTCGACAAATCACAATATCAGCCCAATTGTATGCATCAGTAACATTTGATATAAATTCAGTTACTTTATTATTTGTCATATCACAATTTTGATAAGACTGAATTACTGAATCTAACATTCCTTTACCTGTTTGATGCCACACCTCATATTTATTTGATAATTTTGTTATTACTTGCGGCACTATATCATTAATAATTTTGGCACCTTGGCTTCCCCCCATAACTAATATCCTGATTGGTCCATTACGGTTTTTAAATCTTTCTTCTGGTTTTGCCACAGTTAAAAGATCACTGCGTACAGGGTTACCAACTACTTCAGCCTTAGGAAAAGCGGTAGGAAATGCTTGCAAAACTTTAGTTGCAATTTTAGCTAGCCACTTGTTGGTTAAACCGGCTATACCATTTTGTTCATGCACTACAACCGGTATGCCAAGTGTTTTAGCTGCGATTCCTCCAGGACCAGAAACATATCCCCCCATGCCTAAAACAACATCAGGACGATATGCTTTTAAAATTTTTCTAGCTTGTAAAACAGCTTTTAGAATTTTATAAGGCGCTTTTAATAATGCCACCACACCTTTGCCTCGTAGCCCTGATATTTCGATAAAATCGATTTTAATACCATTTTCAGGAACTAGCTGTGCCTCCATTCGGTCAGCGGTACCTAACCATCTGACTTGCCAACCTTGCTTCATTAAATAATGTGCAACAGCAATACCGGGAAAGACGTGTCCGCCTGTTCCACCAGCCATAACTAACAACTTTTTCATTATTTTATTAACCTTATTCGTGCTTGTGCTTGTTGTTGTCTAAATTCAAAATCTATTCTGAGCAGTATTGCAACTGCAATACTGCTCAGAATAAGGCTTGAACCACCATAACTGATAAATGGTAATGTTAATCCTTTGGTTGGTAACATACCAGATGTAACACCAACGTTAACAAATGTTTGAAAGCCAAACCATATACCAATTTCACAGGCTAAATACCCCGAAAACAGTAAGCCCTCATTTAACGCTCTATAACCAATTGCAAGCGCTTTAAATGTCAGAAAGAAAAGCAGTGACAATAAAGCAACTACACCTATATATCCATATTCTTCAGAAATAATCGAAAAAATAAAATCGGTATGGCATTCAGGTAGGTAACCTAATTTTAGGATGGAATTACCCATACCTTGCCCGGTAATACCCCCATTACCAATTGCCATTAATGATGCAACTAATTGATAACCAGAACCTGTTGCATCTTGCCAAGGGTCAAGAAAGGTTAACAGTCGTGTTAAGCGGTAAGACTCATACAAAATCAAACAAATCACTGCTCCAACGCCCGTTAACAAAATAGCAATAAATTGCCACAATTGTGCGCCAGCAATAAATAAAATACCGATAGTTACCATAAATAAAACGATAACTGTACCTAAATCGGGTTGTTTAAGTAACAAAACTGAGAGTACTGCCATAACAACCATTGGTTTAAAAAAACCCCAAAAGCCATTTTTTACTTCTTCAAATTTACGTGATAAATAACCAGCTAAAAATAAAAATAAAGCTAACTTTGAAAGCTCTGCTGGTTGAAAATTAAACACACCTAGAGGTATCCAACGAGAAGCCCCATTAATTGAAGAACCAATACCAAGTACAACAACTAACATAATAATAGCAACAATCAGTAATGCAGAGCTAAACTGTTGCCAACGTTGCATCGGAATATACAGTGTAATAAACATTAAAAATAACGATAGTCCTAATTGAATAAGCTCCCGTTGTGTATAAAAAAAAGGATTGCTTTCATTAAATGACATTGAAGCTGATGTCACCATAATCAAACCAAATATCATTAAACCAAGCACAGTCCAAAGTAATTGGTTATCAAATGGTATATGTGGGTTAACTTGTTTTTTTAACCAAAAGAATGTCATTTTTTACCTCTTTGAGCATATTTTTTGGCTAATTTTGCAAATTGATTTCCTCGTTCAATATAATTTTTAAATTGATCTAAACTTGCACAAGCAGGGGAAAGTAATACTACATCATTTGATATTGCTTTTTGAGCAATGATTTGCATCGATTCAGCCATTGTTTCAGTTATTGTTGTTATATTAGGAGCTAATTTACCAAGCAAATAACGATCTCGCCCAAAACAGAAAACCTCAAGATTGTTATTTTGTAAGTAAGGTAATAGAGGAGAAAAATCAGCTGATTTGCCATCACCACCTAATAATAAGTATAGTTTACCGTGGCAAATAACACTTTTTAGCGCCGCTTCCGTACTACCTACATTGGTCGCTTTAGAATCATTAATCCACTTTACACCATTTTGCTCAAAAACCAGTTCAAAACGATGTGGCAAGCCTTGAAAGGAGGCTATTGTTGCTAAGCTTGATTGTCGTGGAATATTTAATTTATCTGCAATTGCTAAAGCAGCTAACGCATTAAGATAGTTATGACACCCAATTAGTTTTATCATTTTAGTATCTAACACGCTTTGTTTTTGTGCAATTAGGTGTTCATAATGGACATCTAAATGATAATCACCTTTATTCACACCGAATGAAACACATTTGCTTTGTTTATCAGTTGGAATAGTTAATTTATCATCATGGTTAATTACACAATATTTTGCATTATGATAAATACGTTGCTTAGCCTCGACATATTGCATTAAACCAAGAGGATACCGATCCATATGATCTTCTGAAATATTTAAAATTGTTGCAACAGTCGCCTGCAAACTATATGTTGTTTCTAGCTGGAAACTTGATAATTCAAGAACATATACATCATATTCCTGCTTTAAAAGGGATAATGCAGGTTCGCCTATATTTCCACCAACACCCACTTTAATACCGGATGATTTAATTATATCACCAACCAATGTTGTCACCGTTGTTTTACCATTAGCTCCAGTGATCGCAACAATTTTTTTATTTGGTTGCAGATTAACTTCACGACAAAAAAGTTCTATATCACCAATAATTTCGATACCTTTTTCAGCTGCTTTTTTCAATTCTGGAGTTGATAATGCAATGCCTGGGCTAGTGATAATTAAATCAGCTTTTAACAACCAATCAATATTTAAGTCACCTAAATGATAATTAACACGATTATCTAATTGCTCTAATCCTTGTGGTTTTAAACGAGTATCAATTACCTTTGGGATAACGTTTTGATCAAGAAAATAATCAACACAAGAAAGACCTGTAATGCCTAATCCAATAATTACAACATTTTTGCCCTGATAGCTAACCATGATTCAATCCTGATCTATGTTTAAATTAACGTAATTTTAGAGTTAATAATCCAATTAAAACTAACATTAATGAAATAATCCAAAAACGCACAATAACTCTAGGCTCTGGCCAACCTTTTAATTCATAGTGATGATGAATCGGTGCCATCTTAAATATCCTTTTACCTCGTAATTTATATGAGCCTACTTGTAAAATCACGGATAAAGTTTCGATAACAAAAATTCCACCCATAATTAGTAATAAAAATTCTTGTCGTAATAAAACAGCAATAATTCCAAACACACCACCTAAAGCTAATGAGCCAACATCCCCCATAAAAACCATAGCAGGATAGGTGTTAAACCATAAAAAACCAAGTCCAGCACCAATAATTGCGGTACAGACAATCATTAATTCGCCACTAAATTTGATATAAGGAATATGTAGGTAAGCTGCAAAATTAACATTACCTGTTGCCCAAGATACAAGCGCAAAACCAGCAGCAACAAAAACAGTTGGCATAATGGCAAGCCCATCAAGTCCATCAGTTAAATTAACGGCATTTCCAGCCCCAACAATCACAATGTAACTAAGTAGAATAAATAATAATCCTAATTGAGGCATAACATCTTTAAAAAATGGTAAAACGAGTACTGTTACCGTGCTATCTTTTCCGTAAACATAAAGGCCAAAAGCAACAATTAACGCAATAACCGATTGCCAAAAATACTTCCATTTTGCAATAAGGCCTGCACTATTTTTGCGGATTACCTTTAAATAATCATCAATAAAGCCAATAATGCCATAACCAATTAAAACAAATAAGGTTACCCAAACATAAGGATTACGAAGATCTGCCCATAAAAGTACCGATAATACGATAGATGCTAAAATAAGCACTCCTCCCATAGTGGGAGTTCCCTTTTTACTTAAATGTGATTCTGGTCCATCATGACGGATGACTTGCCCAATTTGCAATTTTTGCAACCTATCAATAACTTTCTGACCAAAAAATAAAGAAATTGCTAAAGAAGTTAATAACCCTAAAATAGCTCTTACAGTTAAATAAGAGATAACATTAAAAAAGGTAAAATGTTTCACTAAATATTCTGATATCCACACCAACATAATTTTAATCCTAACGCTTTATTGCTTAATTTGAATTTTTTCGATGATTTCTTCCATTTTTGCACTACGAGAACCTTTAACTAGCATAGTTAAAGTTGGGTGTTGACGTAATAACGTTAACAGAAAATTTGCTGCATCTTGTTTGTTATTAAAATGGTGACCCTCACCACTATACAGACTAATAAATTGACTTAATTTGCCAATACTTACTACACAATCAAGCTTTTCATCGCGAGCAAGTTCGCCTATTTGTCGATGATATTTTTCAGATTCAGGCCCTAGTTCCCCCATATCGCCAACGACCAAAACTCGATAGCCTGGCTGTTTTGCCAACACTTTTATTGCTGCCGACATTGAGCCAACATTAGCATTATAAGAATCATCCCAAATTAATTGGGTTTGATTTAATCTTATTGGGAATAATCGACCTTTTACTGGTTTTAAATTGGCTAAACCTTGCTGTATCTGATTAAATGTTGCACCAACAGAGAGTGCTAAAGCTGATGCTGCGATAGCATTTGAAACATTATGCTCACCAATTAAAGGTAATATAATAGGACATTCACCGTTTGGTGTATGTAATGTAAAAGTTGTATTTTCAGCATATTGAATGTTACTTGCGTAAAAATCGGCCGACAAGTTTGCCAACGAAAATGTCCAAACAGTCTTATTTGTTAACTGAGTAGACCATTTATCAGAACAACTATCCAAATTAATGATAGCAATACCATCTTTAGATAAACTTTCAAAAATCTCACCTTTAGCCACTGCCACGCCATCAAGTGAACCAAAGCCTTCTATATGTGCTTCAGCAATATTATTAATTAAAGCACTGTGTGGTTTAACAATATTTGTAGTATAGGCAATTTCACCGATATGATTTGCACCTAATTCTATTACGGCAAACTGATCTTGTTTAGTTAATCTCAACATTGTCAATGGCACGCCAATATCATTATTGAAATTACCTTGTGTATAGAGGGTTTGCCCGCAATTTTGTAAAATGGCAGCAGTCATTTCTTTAACTGATGTTTTACCTGATGAGCCTGTAAGTGCCACAATTTTTGCAGTACTTTGTTGGCGAACAAAATTCGCAATTTTCCCTAAAGCTAGGCGAGTATCTTTGACAACAATCTGCGGTATTGTTTTATTAAGTTTATGATCTACGATCACAGCTATAGCACCATCTTTAATAGACTGCACTGCAAAAGCATGTCCATCAAAATGATTACCAACAAGTGCAATAAATAAAGATTGTTTAGTAATCATTCGAGAATCGGTACAAATAGAGTTAATAACACTATTTTCGTCTTGAATATAATAAGAGTTACCATTCACTATTTCTTTTATTTGTTTAATTTTTACTGGAATCATGATTGATTCTCTACTCCTAGAAGTTTTTTCACTGTTTCTTGATCTGAATAGTGATATTTGATTTTACCAACTATTTGGTAGTCCTCATGTCCTTTACCTGCAATTAAAATTACATCATTTGGTTCTGCTTGATTCAATGTTTGTTTAATAGCTTCAACCCTATCGGTAATGATTTGTATGTTGCCAGTACGATGTAAACCTTGTTGAATATCATCAATGATCTTCATTTCATCTTCAGTGCGTGGATTATCATTAGTCAAAACAATTTTATCAGCAAATTGTTCTGCTACCTTTGCCATCAAAGGTCTTTTACCTGTATCCCTATCACCACCACAACCAAAAATCACCCATAGCGTTCCTTGGCAATGAATTCGGCTTGCTTGCAACGCTTTTTGTAAAGCATCTGGGGTATGAGCATAATCAACAATAACTGTTGGATTATCTTTTACATGTAAAACATCCATTCGTCCACAAATGGGAGTCAAAAAAGAGGCCATATTCACTACAGAAAAAAATGGATAGTTCAATGTTAAAAGTGTCGCTATAGCCAATAACAAATTAGAAACATTAAATTCACCTAATAACCGGCTATTGACAATAGCATTTCCCCAACTTGAATCTATATGAATTTTAGCACCTTTATCATGATATTCGATCATCGAAACTCCAACATAAGACTTGTTTAAAGACTTCAACTGGCGCAATGATTTAGGCTGGCATGATACTGCCGTTACATCTCGTAGTTTATCAATCCATCGTTTACCATATTTGTCATCATAATTAACAATTGATTTACCTGAGCTTAAAACTTGTTTTTCTTTTTCATCAGAACTAAATAACGACCATTTTGCTTTTGCATATTTACTCATTGTCTTATGGTAATCAAGATGATCGCGACTCAAATTGGTAAATACGGTAGCTGCACAATTTAGCCCTTTAACCCGATCCATGGCGAGTCCATGTGAGGAAATTTCCATCGTTACAACTTTGACCTGTTTCTCTACAAATTCAGCTAATAAAGTTTGCACATCTACTGCTGATAACGTTGTATTAACTGATGGCTCAAGTTCATTATAAATTCCATTACCAATAGTTCCCATTAGTGCTGTTTTTTTATTTAACAATGTTGTGCATTGAGCAATAAGCTGACTAACGGTTGTTTTTCCATTGGTTCCTGTTACCCCAATAACAGATAATTTTTTTGATGGAGAATGATAAAACTCATTAGCAATCACAGATAGGCGTTGTGAAAGCTGGAAAACACTAATTTGTGGAATTGCTGATTTATTATCGTGCTCAAGATACTTAATTGTTAAATTACTTGATTTTCGATTTGTTTCAACTATAACAGCAACCGCACCAGATGAAATGGCTTGAGGAATAAATTCTCGTCCATCAACCGTATGTCCTTTGATAGCAACAAACACATCACCTTTTTCTACTTTACGACTATCAATGCGTAAATGATTAAGCGGAAAGTCCTCTAATTTTAGTTGATTACTTCCGCCTAACAATTCAAACAATCTCTTAAAAGTGCTTATAGCTATCATTTCCTACCTATTAATAAATAATCATTTGACCATCAACTTGACGATCGGGTTTTACATTCATTGTTCTTAATACTCCGCCCATAATACGGCTAAAGACGGGGGCTGAAACCGAACCACCATAATATTGACCCGCTTTAGGATTATCAATCACAACTACAAGGGAGTATTTTGGTCCTGTTGCTGGTGCAATACCTGCGGTATACGCTAAATATTGGTTAACATATCTGCCACCAGCTAATTTTTTAGCTGTTCCTGTTTTAACACCTACGCTATACCCAGGAACTGATGCTTTGGTACCCCCCCCTGTTACAGCTACCGCTTCCATCAATTGCACAACTGTTTTAGCTACTTTTTCTGAAACCACACGTTCACCTTTAACAGGTTTGTTGACTTTTAAAATAGAAACAGGCCGATATATACCATAACTACCAATGGTCGCATAAGCTCTTGCCAATTGTAATGGAGTCACACTTAATCCATATCCAAACGCAAATGTTGCTCGTTCAATATCCGCCCATTTTCTGGTTCTATCTGCTGCAATAGAACCGCTCACTTCCCCACCTAGACCAAGCCCTATTGGTTGCCCCAATCCAAACCGGCTATAGAATTCTACCAGATCACCCTGCTGCATTTGCAAAGCGAGCTTACTTACGCCAACATTACTTGATTTTTCTAAGATACCAGCCAAATTTAATGTTTTTTGATATGACACATCTTTAATTTCATAGCGATTAACATAAAACGGTCTAGTATCGATAATAGTATTTAAGTTAGCAATTTTTTTTTCTAAAGCAGCCATTACAACTAGCGGTTTAACCGTAGAGCCTGGTTCAAACGCATCAGTAACTGCTCTATTTCTCAATAAATTATAATCAATTGATGAACGATTATTAGGATTATAAGATGGACTAGTTGCCATCGCTAAAATCTCACCAGTATGTACATCAATCAATACAGCTGTTCCACTGTCTGCTTTATTAAATTCAACAGCTTGATTAAGTTCACTATACACTAGCGATTGTAAACGCTCGTCTATACTTAATGTTAAGTCTGATGCCTTTTCGCTTTCCGTACGTTGCAATTCCTCAATTACACGACCTACTCGATCACGTCTTACAACTCTTTGCCCCGATTCACCTATTAACCATTTATTAAAACTTTTTTCAATACCTTCAGAACCTTTTTCAGTACCATTTTCATCAATATCTGTGAGCCCAATTAATTGGGCTATATTTTCTGCTGCTGGATAATAACGTTTAGATGTTTTCGCAAAGGATATCCCTGGCAATTTTAGTTTTTTTAAATAATCAGATATTGTTGGCGTTACTTGCTTAGATAAATAAACAAATCTCATTGATGGGTTGTTTAATTTTTGTTCTAGCGTTGACATTGGAATATTTAACGTTTGAGCTAATCCTTGCCATCTAATATCATCCGCTTTAACTCCACCTTTTTGTACAACAATTTTGGGATCTGCCCAAACGTCAAACATTGGCACACTTACGGCTAACGCACGCCCATTACGATCAGTAATCATTGCTCTTGGAGCATCCATTTCCTGATGACGAAGTGAACGTTTATTACCTTCAGCAATAAGTTTGTCAGGCTCAATAATTTGTAACAGTGCCATTCGAACAATAAGACAAATAATCGCAAAAATAATTAAACCATATATAATATAAAAACGATTGGGTGTAAAAAATTGCTTTTTACTGTTATTCAACTTATTGGCTTTAGTTGTTTTGGTAGCCTTTTTTATTTTGTTTTTCTTATGTTTAGTGACAGATTTCATTATTTACTCTTTATCACAACAACTGTTTCATTTTGTGGCGTTACATAAGACATGCCTAATTGATTCTTTGCTCTTTCTTCTACTCTTTTAGGATCAGCTAGGACATTTTCTTCAATAACTAGATTCCGCCATTCGCTTTCTAATACATCTTGTTCTAATAAAAGTTGCTCACGCTCAAATAACTGCTTACGAACCTGCTGAGTTGTTATTAATACCGCACCAGCTGAAATAACTATCATTACAAGTAATAATAATGAAAGTTTTTGATGACCAAATAAATCACTAATAATTAAGCCACATAAACTTCTATTTGGTCTTTTTTGAATCTCTTTATCAATATAGGTGTTATTTTGAAAATTATCATTGTATTGGTTGCTATTCATTTTTCCTTTCTGCTACCCTTAATATTGCACTTCGAGAGCGCGGGTTATTTTTGATTTCAATAGTATTTGGCTTGATTTTACTAATAGATTTTAATTTAGCACTACCATATTGTTTAATTTGCTGCTCTGTTAGTGGTAATCGAGCAGGTAAATTAGGACCTTTACTATGCTTACCAATAAATTGCTTTACAATTCTATCTTCTAGTGAATGAAAGCTGATAACCGCTAATCTTCCTTGACCTGCAAGTACGGATAAACTACTATTTAGTGCTTGCTCAACTTCTTCCAATTCGCTATTAATATAAATACGAATAGCCTGAAAACTACGTGTAGCAGGGTGCTTATTTTTATCTTTTCTTGGTGTTGCTCTTTCAATTAAATTAGCCAACTCTAAAGTACGGGTGATTGGCGAAACTTTATTTTGCTCCACGATCGATCGAGCAATACGTTTGGCAAATTTTTCTTCACCAAATGTTTTTAACACCCATGAAATATCATCTTCATCACTGCTAAGTAACCATTCGCTTGCTGTTAAACCTTTATGGTTATTCATGCGCATATCAAGCGGTCCATCTCGCATAAAAGAAAACCCTCTTTCAGGATCATCAAGTTGTGGGGATGAAACACCAAGATCTAACAAAAGTCCATCAATCTTACCTAATAGTTCAAAATTATTAATATATTGGTAAATATTTGAAAATTCGCCCCTAATAAAAGTAAATCGAGGATCTGTTATTTGTAAAGCAACTTGCTCAGCACGCTCATCACGATCAATCGCAATTAATCGACCTTGTGGACCAAGTTGTTCAAGTATTAAACGAGAATGACCGCCTCGCCCAAAGGTACCATCAACATAAATGCCATCTTTTTTTATATTTAGTGCGTTTACAGCTTCGTTTAATAAAACCGTTTTGTGTTGGTAATCCATCAATCTTTTACTCTTATTAAATAGTTAAATTTTTTAAATTATCTGATAAGTTTTCAATATCCGTTGGTAATGCGGCAATATCGTCTTTAATTTGTTGATACCAAATTACCTCATCCCAAATTTCGAATTTATTAGATTGACCAACAAACATTGTATTTTTTTCTAATTTAGCATAAGTACGTAACGTAGGTGGTAATAAAATTCGACCTGAATTATCCATTAAACACTCAGTTGCATAACCCAATAATAGTCTCTTAATTCTACGTTCAGCTTCTACAATCGTTGATAATGTCGCAAGTTGCTGCTCTATACATTTCCATTCAGATAAAGAGTAGAGAGTTAAGCAAGGATGGTATAAACCAATTGTGCAAACCATACCTTCAGATAAAGATTCACGGTAGCGAGTAGGAATAGCTAACCGCCCTTTATTATCTAAATTGATTGAAATTGCACCACTAAACATAAAAGAATTGTTATTTATAAATTTTTTGTCATTTTTTAATTAAAAAAATCAAAATGTTAATTAAAAGTTCATTTTCACCACTTACTCCCACTTTTTACCACAAAATCTCACAAAATAATAGGTTGTTAATTAATTATTTATAATGCATTGATTTTATTACCAAAATAAACAAAGTCTATAATAAAGTATAGCAGAGGGAATATATAAAAATTCCTCGTGTTGTTTACAGTAATTTGAGAAATGGCTGTAATAAATATTCATAAAAAAACAAAATTAACGCTCTATCACAAATAAACGATAGAGCGCTGATATCATAAAGAAAATAACCGTTACTAATTTGGCTAGGCGCGTTATGGTTTCCCAACCATTTATAGCGTACTAAATAAAGACCGATTAGAGTTTTTGTCTTTTTAAGTAGTAAAAATGAATTTTATAAAACCATCAGTTAGGGTATTAACTATCTGGTTAAATTCGAAAAATCTATTGAAAATAAATTAAGACGGTAAGCTAAAGGCGATAACAAAACCTTTCTGAGCGAAATACTGCAGGTTGATACTAAAGGTTTACCTTTACTTAAAAATCAAACTAAACGGCAAATTAGAGAATATTTATTCATGAGTAACATAGTGATTTTTTTATTTTTTTTACATAAACGTGGTGCGTTCCTGAAACTTTTTGACAAAATGGAGCAGCTTTTATTTGTTTAGATAAACAGCGTATCAGAATCGACCCTGTAAATAAATTTGTGTATTTACAGGATCAACATTAAAAGTATTTATTTAAACGAATAGGTTTTCGTACCTTTATTTGTTGCAACTTTAACTTCAAGAACTGAACATCCAATAATTGGTGTTACCCGTACACGTTGCCCGTATTTTAGTGTAACTCTATACTCTCTAGGTGACGTACCTATTCTACAATTTCCTTTATTGATTGTTACGCCGTTTATTGCAACCGAATTTTCCATAGAGGTAATATAAACATGTTGGCTATACATTCCAGCTAAGCTATTGTAGTAGTTTTGAACATTCACTTTTAATTGAACAGCAAAAGAATTGAATGTACTTCCAACTAATATTAGCAGTAATAATATCTTTTTCATCATTGTTTTCTTTTCATTTTATTTATAGATAGATTTAATAACGTTACTAATTGTGCCACCAATAGCAGCCGATACAACAAAACTAGTTATTACTCTAGCCGCTATATTTTGGTTTGTTGATAATGCATATTCATTGCATTTTTTCCCTACAACTTTTTGAGCTTCATAAATAGAAGAAACGGTTAATATAAGTCCAGAGGTAATACTAATAATTCTAAAAATAGACATTTTTATTTCCTTTAAATGTTATGTTTGTTAATTTTGTGAAAAATCTTAGCCGTATAATTAAAATGAGGAAGTGATTGTATAAAAGCATCCTCCTGAATTGTTTCAGAAATATTCAAATCAAACTTAAAAAAAGTTTTAATTTCTTTTACATGCTCAATAACGTCATACGCTATAACAAAAATATGTTTCTCCAATTCTCCTACTAGATACCAATGCCCCTTAAAATGAATGAGTTTATAAGGAGCAAAGTTATTACATACATCATTCTTCATTTTTATTGTAATTAACGATCTATCAATGATAGATCGAACAATGGTAAGAAAAGGAGCATACATACTTGGTTGTTCATCTAACGAATCAGTATAAATAATACATGGTGAATGATTTTTATTTGAAAGTAGAATATCAATAAACTTATGATCAAAAGCATGTTTAGGGAATAATTTATCAATATCAATTATTCGACTAAAATGTAATATGTCTCTATAAGTTTTTAATGAACCTTCAGAATACTTAGATAATTTAAAATATCCTTTTTTAACATCTTCAATTTCTATATCAGGAATCATCTTTATGCGATTATTGAAATCTCTACTTATCGTTCGTTTAGAAACGTTAAATTCATGAGCTAAATCTGTTACTGAAAGTATTTCCCCCAAGAAATAAACGCACTAATATCGTATAAATTCTCATACATAATGGATCATGTTCAGACATGTTATATTCCCTAAATTTGTGCCTCAATTCTTATTGATAATTTCCTTATTTAGATACTTTTGTCTCATATATGCGACAATTACACATGCAGGAACTGTGACCCTAAAAGCAGGAGAAGCAAAATCACTTGCTAGCCAAGATGCAGTTATTCCCCAACCTATTGGACCTGCTAAAAAACTCATCGCTGTGGTTAAGGAAGTATAAACAACAAAAGGAACTTTCATACCAAGTTGACTTAGTACCATAGCAAGAGTGCGAGTAGCAAAAGTATAGGCAGCAAAACCTGAAAGATTAATAGCTGATTGAATTGACATCAAAATTAACTCAGGAGTGGGATTCATTAAATCCATTTGCATATCTTTTGATACCTGATTAAGTTGTTCTGTTGTCATTTCTTTTAATGACTCTTCTAGCATTTTTAAAAGCAAATTCATTTCAATAACTTCTATTGAAGAATTTTCATTAAAATTCACTTTTTTCTTTTTACAAACATCAATTAAAATCTCGCGATAAGAAACACCTTTCCCCCCTCTAAATAGTTTTGTGACAAATGTATTAGCTCCATAGGTTTGTAGCTCAGCAGCAATACTTTCCCAATATCGGTTATGATTGGGATAATATCTTTTATACATCTCACATCCTGTTAATTCTTCTGTATATCGAGGTTTATTATCAGTAGGATCAACGGTTAAAATAGAAACCAACAATTCTAAATCGTCATTACTACAGTGTTTTAAAAAAGCAAGATCTGTGTCAGAACGGTAAATAGCCATTTTTCTCTCCTTAATATTGATATAATAAATATTCAGAGATAATTTAATGGATGTTATGGACAGGTTATGACCATTTAAAAAAATAATTAAAAATTTTTTTATTTCCAAAATAACAATAAAACATAACATGTATTATGTTGATTTTTAATAAAATTTATTAAGAATGAAAAAGTGAGAATATCAGCATTTCAATATAATTAATACTGAAATAAAGAAACACAAAAAAAGACATGCTTTAGATAAAATAGTGCTAAAATCCTTTCAAAGCTGACTAGTTTCAACAAAGTGTAAATAAGAGAAATAGCCTATCGTTCAAAAACAAGAATGGAATTGTTGCTTTGCAAACAGGGCTATTTGATAAGTGATAATTTATTTATTGGCATTGATGATTTTTCATGTGAGCTTTATGCCGGTATTTACCCTGATAAATCCCAATTTAGTGCAGCACAATTTTTACAAAACGATGTGTTAGCCCAGTGTCCTTATACCACTACATGTATTTATTCCGATAATGGACGTGAATATCAAGGCACCAGTGAACACCTATTTGTTAAAACGTGCCATAGCCATCGTATTAATCAAAAATTCACCAAGCTCACCTGCCCACAAACGAATGGGAAAGCCGAAAGAGTGATATGAACTTTGAATTGCTATGTACATAATCAGCATATATTTAACGATTCAAAAGATAGAAAACAAAAACTGAAACGCTTTATTAATTTTTATAATACTGTTAAACCACATAAAGCGATTTTTGGAAAAACGCCTTATGAGTTTTTAGAGGATTATTTTAACCATGAAGTGTAAACAACTCGGCGTTTTCCTACATACGTAAGCTGTACTATTGGCTATTTACTCAACTATTTGCTTTTTCAGGTAAATATTTTTGTAAAAAATATTCAGGAGTCTATACCGTCTGGAGATTAAAAAAATAATAATATTGAGACAAAATTTGAATTAAGGTTTGGCATTATCGCAAATATTCAACAATTTAAAGAATTGAAAACAAATATTAAGCCATTTTGGGAAAAACGGGTTATGCCCGTTCTAAGAATTATTTAATCATGAAATGTAAACAACTCGATGTTTTCCTACATGTTGTATCGCTAGATTATTTTTAACTGAGCTATCGGTCTGGAAAGCCTGTGTTTCTTGATGCTATAGCGAATAAAAATGTTTAAATCCTCTTTTACATTTATCATAGAGAATTTTCTACTTTCGGGTCGTATTATTTAGGGGATAGTTAAAAATAGAATAGTACGATTTGGTTTTTAAATGATCTTTGTAGGAAGATGGCGGAAGCGCAGAGATTCGAACTCTGGGAGGGTCGCCCCTCGCCGGTTTTCAAGACCGGTGCTTTCAACCGCTCAGCCACACTTCCGCAATGGCTGTGAATATTAAAGGAGACTTGCTTATTTGTAAATAGCTATTTTAAGATTTTTTATTGTTTGCTTTAAATTTCATCAAATTTTATGAGGATCAGGCAAGCGATGGTGCATTAGTCATCAAAATTAGTGTTGGTTTTTGATTAATTGAGTATAATATAACGCAAATTAAATAATATGCTTTAAAAAATGTTAGATCAGATAGAAACCGATGATAAAGGTTATTTAAATAATTGGCAGGATTGGACTGTTGAGTTGGTTCCTGAATTGGCCACCAAAGAAGGCATTGATTTAACCGATGCTCATTGGGAAGTTATCTTATTTGTTCGTGATTTTTACTTAGAATATAAAACCTCGCCGGCTATACGTGCGTTAGTTAAAGCGATGGAAAAGAAATTTGGTGCAGAAAAGGGCAATAGTCGTTATTTATATAAGTTATTTCCAGATGGTCCAGCCAAACAAGCAACTAAACTTGCTGGTTTACCAAAACCCGTTAAATGTATATAGATAAAGGATAATATTAAGCTAATGATAAGATGGAAGCTCCCTTTATTATTACTCGTCGTGTTTGGTTATCTGCAATATGCTTTATGGTGTGGTAAAAATAACGTGTACGATTATCGAGATAATGTCGAAATGTTAGTCAATTTGCGTGCTGATAATGAAAAATTAAAGGCTCGTAATGAGCAAATGTTTGCTGAAATTAATGATTTACAACGAGGTTATGAAGCAATAGAGGAGCGTGCACGTAGTCATTTAGGGATGGTTAAAGCTAATGAATCTTTCTATCGAATTATTATTGATTCGGATACAAAAAAACAATAATGCATAACGTAAATAATCTTAATAATATTATTGCTATTGTGCCGGCAGCAGGAATTGGTAGCCGTATGAATAGCCAAATTCCCAAGCAATACCTAAAAATCGGTTCAAAGACGATTTTAGAACATACGTTACATAAATTATTAACGCATCCTCAAATTACTCAAGTTATTGTTGTAATCAGTCCTGAAGATCATCTATTTAACACCCTTTCGATCGCCTTGCATGATAAGATTAAAATGACGTTAGGCGGTGAAACTCGTGCTGATTCTGTTTTAGCCGGATTAAAATTGCTGAATGATGAACAGTGGGCATTAGTTCATGATGCTGCAAGGCCTTGTGTTGATCATGATGATATTACGCGCTTGATTGAAACAGTAACAAATAAAAAGCAAGGTGGCATATTAGCTACTCGTATTAGTGATACGGTTAAGCGAGCTTATCAAGATAATGATACGGTTATTGATTATTCTCAAGACCGAACTTATTTATGGGGAGCTGCAACGCCTCAACTGTTTAATGTGGGCGAACTAAAAACATGTTTGCAACAAGCATTAAATGATCGTGCTGTTATTACTGACGAAGCTTCAGCCATTGAGTATTGTGGTGGTCATCCTTTATTGGTTGAGTGCCGCCGAGATAATATAAAAATAACTCGGCCTGAAGATTTAGCATTGGCTACTTTTTATTTAACTAAGCAGATTCCAAATAGGTAAAAGTATGAGAATAGGTCATGGATTTGATGTTCATAAGTTTGGTGGAGAGGGTCCTATAACTCTTGCTGGGGTAAAAATTCCTTATCAATATGGCCTTGTTGCTCACTCTGATGGTGATGTTGTGTTACATGCAATAACCGATGCTTTAATTGGCGCATTGGCATTAGGTGACATCGGTAAGCTATTTCCTGATACAGATCCTAAATATAAAGGTATAGATAGTCGAATATTATTGAAAGATGTGTATACCCTTGTTCAAGCTAAAGGTTATGAATTAGTTAATTTAGATACTACTATTATTGCCCAAGAACCTAAAATGCGACCGCATGTTGATCAAATGCGAGTTAATATAGCAGAAGATCTGAAAGTTCATTTTGATCAAATTAGTGTAAAGGCAACAACAACTGAACAATTAGGCTTTACTGGGCGTAAAGAAGGCATTGCTTGCCAAGCGGTAGTGTTATTAAGTAAAAAATCCGAAACAGTTTAAATTATACAATAGGCAATAATAGTGTTAGCACAACTTAATTATTTATATGGCAAACCGACCACTAAAGGACAATACAAGCAACAATACGAAGATTTTAATGTGACAGAAGATCTTGGCTTTGAGTTGACTGGTGAAGGCGAACATGTTTTAGTTTTTTTGCAAAAACGTGATTGTAATACCCTATTTGTGGCTGAACAGTTGGCTAAATATGTTGGTATTTCACCAAAGTTAGTGAGTTATGCAGGGTTGAAAGATCGTCATGCAGTAACTCAGCAGTGGTTTAGTTTACATATGCCTGGTCAACAAACACCTGACTTTTCGGCATTTGATTTAGCAGGTTGTGAAATATTAGACGTTACTCGGCATAATAAAAAATTAAAAATTGGTGCTTTAAAGGGTAATTATTTTAAAATTATTTTAAGAGATTTAAGTAATCAATCCGAAATCGCATCTAAATTAGCATTAATCAAACAACACGGCGTACCTAATTATTTTGGCGAACAGCGTTTTGGCCGTGATGGAAATAATGTTACTCAAGCCATAAGTTGGGCTAAAGGCGAAATTTCGGTAAAAGATCGCAAAAAACGCAGTTTTTATCTTTCAGCTGCACGAAGTGCAATTTTTAATGATATTGTCAGCCAACGAATTGCACAAAACTTACAGCAAACCGTGCTTGATGGCGATATATTACAATTAGCACAGCGCAATAGTTGGTTTGTTGCACAGAATGATGAATTAACACTGTTACAACAGCGCTTAGATATCGGTGAACTTAATATTACAGCACCTATGATCGGCGATTCCCCACTCGGTACTTTGTGTAAAGCACTAGAGTTTGAGCAAAAATGTTTAGAAACTTGGTCTGAATTTAATGATTTATTTAAAAAAGAGCGAGTAGAAACAGCAAGGCGATCCATATTGTTACGAGCACATCAGCTTAATTGGCAATGGTTAGATTGCTGCACTCTTGAGCTTGATTTTTATTTGTCATCAGGTTGTTATGCAACAAGTGTGATTCGTGAATTAATAATGGAAAATGAGTAGCCCAAATGCAAAGTTTAAAAATGCAATCCTTAATTAAATTCTTGCGTCAACAAGGCATAAAAGATGAGCGCGTTTTAAATGCTATTGCCTGTGTTCCTCGGGAACATTTTGTTGATGAAGCGCTTTCGCATCAAGCTTATGATAATCGTCCATTGCCAATTGGCAGTGGTCAGACCATTTCTCAACCTTATATTGTAGCAAAGATGACAGAGCTATTAAGATTAGAACCACACTCCAAAGTGCTTGAAATCGGCACAGGGTCAGGGTATCAAACTGCCGTTTTAGCTAAATTAGTTGAAAATGTCTGTTCAGTAGAACGAATAAAAAGCCTACAATGGAATACCAAGCGCCGTTTAAAGCAACTTGATATTCATAACATTGCAACGCGCCATGGTGATGGTTGGTTAGGTTGGCCTGAGCGTGGACCATTTGATGGCATCATTGTTACCGCCGCCGCATCTGAAGTACCACAAAGCCTATTAGAACAGCTAGCCGATAAAGGTCGATTAGTGATTCCAGTTGGTGAAGATAAACAAGCTTTACAACTAATTGAACGTGTTGGCGATAGCTTTGTAGCTAAAAATATGGGCGAGGTAATATTTGTACCTTTAGTTAAAGGCGATATAGAATAATGACTTCTCATCACAAATTAAATAGTTACTCATTTTAGCGGATAGTTTGGTTAACTTATTATTTTATTTATAAATTGAAAGAATAATGATTTACCTAACTGCCCACTAAAATAGTATAACTGATTATTTATAACTTTTATTAGTTTTTGCCTTAACTTCTTGCATTGACTGCAAAATTCGATGATAGTTATCTAACCTTGATTGAGCAATTTCACCATCTTGCACGGCTTTTTGTAGTAAACACCCTGGCGTATCAAAATGGTTACAATCACGAAAATGGCAACCGCCCAAATAATTATTAAACTCTTTAAAACCACTAATCACTTGCTGTGGCTCTAAGTGCCATAATCCGAATTCACGGATCCCTGGAGAATCAATAATATCACCACCGTTTGGTAAGTGATAAAGCCGAGAGGATGTGGTTGTATGTTGACCAAGTCCTGATATTTCTGAAATATCCCCTGTCATGGCTGATTGTGATTGATGCGGTAACAGCAAATTAATAATACTTGATTTACCCACACCAGACTGCCCAACTAAGATAGAAATCTTACCTTGTAAAATATCTTGTAATACCGCAATACCTTGTTGATGCAGGCATGAAACATACAACACTTGATAACCAATTTTAGTATAAATAGCTAACTGGCTTTCAACATTTGCTCGCTCGGCATCGTTTAATAAATCAATTTTATTTAAAACAATAATTGGTTTTATCTCTGTTGCTTGACAAGCAACTAAATAACGGTCAATAATATTAAGAGATAACTCTGGCAATACTGCCGATATAATCACAATTTGGTCCACATTTGCCGCAACGGGTTTAACGCCATCATAAAAATCAGGTCGAACCAATTCAGAATGTCTAGGATGAACCGCTTCAATCACACCATTGGTATTAGACTCTAAACTTTCACGCCACACCACTTTATCGCCAGTGACTAATGAAGGCAAAGTTCGACGAATACTACATCGATAAATATTGCCGGTATTATCTTCAACATCAGCCGATTTACCAAAACGACTAATAACCACGCCATCGCGCGGTGATGAAAAGTTAGATAAACTTTCATCTTGCTTTGTTGCTAACCGTTGTTGATGTTTAGCTGCCATGCGTCTTTTTTGATTATTGGATAATTGAATTTTTGCCATAGTACTCATTTTTTACTAAAACAGATTGCCAGTTATGCTACACTACTCAGTATCAAAAAGAAATTATCTATCACATATTATGACCAAACAAACACAAATTAATAGCAACAATCTAATTTGGATTGATCTTGAAATGACTGGCCTAGATCCTGCCGTTGATCGCATTATTGAAATTGCAACGATCGTCACCGATTCCGACCTTAATATCCTTGCTGAAGGACCTGTCATTGCCGTTCACCAATCTGATGAGCAATTAGCACTAATGGACGAATGGAACCAAAACACACATGGCAAATCAGGATTAATTGATCGTGTTCGCCAAAGTACCATCGGCGAACAACAAGCCGAATTACAAACCATTGAGTTTTTAAAACAATGGGTGCCAGAAAACAGCTCACCAATTTGTGGCAACACCATAGGGCAAGATCGACGCTTTTTATTTAACTATATGCCTAATTTAGAAAGCTATTTTCATTACCGCTATTTAGATGTCAGCACAATTAAAGAGCTAGCCAAACGTTGGAATCCCGAAATATTAAAAGGCATCAGCAAACAAAGCTCACACCAAGCACTTGAAGATATTCGTGATTCGATTGCTGAATTGGCTTATTATCGCCAACACTTTTTTAACATAACCATTTAACTCGTATGCAAATTTTATATACTATTTTATTGTATTTGCTACAACCCTTTGTCTGGCTAAGGCTACTCTGGCGTAGCCTTAAAGCGCCAGCTTACCGCAAACGTTGGCTTGAGCGTTATGGTTTTTGCAAAAACAAAGTCAAGCCCAACGGCATTTTAGTTCATGCTGTATCGGTAGGCGAAACCATCGCCGCAATACCACTTATCCAAGCACTTAAGCAACAGTATCCGCATTTACCCATTACTGTCACCACCATGACACCAACAGGATCTGAACGAGTCAAATCGTTACTTGGTGATAGTGTCAGCCATGTTTATTTACCTTATGATTTACCTTGTGCAATTCATCGGTTTCTAAAAACAGTACAACCAAAGTTAGTAATTATTATGGAAACCGAACTTTGGCCTAACATTATTAGCCAATGTCATAACAAAAACATCCCCCTAATTATTGCCAATGCTAGATTATCTGAGCGATCAGCCAACCGATACCGAAAACTCGGTTCAGCCATTAGCTACTTATTATCAAAAATCAGCACTATTGCCGCACAAAATAAGCAAGACGGCGAACGGTTTATATCATTAGGCTTACCGCCTGACCACTTAACCGTCACAGGCAGTATTAAATTTGATATTGAGTTAACCGAACAACAACAGCAAAAAATTGCTACGCTAAAACAGCAATGGCCATTAAATCGCCCAATATTTATTGCCGCAAGTACCCATAATGGTGAAGACGAAATTATTTTAACGGCCTTTCAACGGTTATTACTCAAACATCCTGATTTATTATTAATTATTGTTCCTCGTCACCCTGAGCGCTTTAAAACCGTCGAGAAATTAATTAATGATTGCGGATTAAATTATATAAACCGCAGTCACAATAATGCTCCAACGCAGCAAACACAAGTTATATTGGGCGACACAATGGGTGAACTGATAGAACTTTATGGCATTGCCAACATCGCCTTTATTGGGGGAAGCTTAGTAGAGCATGGCGGACATAACCCACTAGAGCCAGCACTCCATCACATCCCAATTATTAGTGGCAAACACTTTTTCAATTTTAAAGTGATTGGTGAACAACTCATTTCAGCGCAAGGAATGCAAGTTTGTCAAAGCTCGGCTGATGCACTTTATGCAACTATTGATGCATTGTTAAACAACCAACATAATCGCCAACAAATGGGTGAAAACGCCTATCAAGTATTAAAACAAAATCAAGGAGCATTAGGTCGGCTTCTTGCAATTATCAGCCGATATCTTAAAAATAAGGATTAATAGTGAACCAAAAAGAAGGGCTATTACTTGTAAACCTAGGTACTCCAAACGCCGCAACGCCTAAAGCCATAACGCAGTATTTAACTGAATTTCTGCTTGATAGGCATGTTGTTGATCTGCCTAAACTACTTTGGTATCCACTTTTAAAGTACCGTATAATCCCCAAACGGGTACCTTATATTATTAAGCATTACCAAAAAATCTGGATAGAGGGTAGCTCGCCATTATTGCATTATAGCCAATTATTATGTAACAAGTTACAGCAGCGTTTACCTAATGTGCAATGCGAATTAGCCATGACCTATGGTGAGCCCTCTATGCAATCGGCATTGAATAATCTTAGCTCATGTACCAAAATTACGGTATTACCTCTTTTTCCGCAATACTCAACCACCACAACACTTGCGGTAATAGATAAACTTAACCAACTCATCGCCCTAAATCAAATAACGGCTGAGGTTAACTACATTCGTCATTATGCTGATCATCCAAGTTATATCAATGCGCTTTATTTACAAATTAAGCAAGCTTTTGAAGATCAAGGCGAGCCTGAAATGCTCGTGCTGTCTTACCATGGTATTCCTGAACGTTATATTCACAAACGAAAAGATGATTATATAAAACACTGTAAACTAACCACCCAATTATTAATTGAAAAGTGCCAGAAAAATGACATAAACCTGCCGATTGAAATGGCTTACCAATCCAAATTTGGCAAAGGCAAATGGGTCGAACCCAATACCAGTGATGTATTAGAACAGCTAGCCAAGCAAGGCATAAAAAACGTGCACGTTATTTGTCCGGGTTTCTCGGTAGACTGTATTGAAACCCTTTATGAAATTGATGAAGAAAATCGAGAACTGTTTTTTAATGCAGGCGGAAAAACGTTTTATTATATTCCTGCATTAAATGATACGGATTTGCAGGTTGAGTTGGTAGTGGATTTATTGGTTAATAATTAGGGAGTAAGGTGTTCATAAGTTGGATTGCCCATGCTTTATTCATAGTAAGATATTGGCTTGGGCTTTTTTATATAGATAAATTTAGTGTTCAGTCATCTTTTTCATGTCTAAATTTTCTTTTATTTTTATTATAGATAATTTTCTACTTGTTGACTGTACTATTTTGAAGGGAGTTATTGTTCCATAAACCACCTTTAAGTACTGTAAAATTAATTAACGTTGATCATCAACAGTTACACCTGCTGGCGGAGTAAATTTAAATTTATCTAATGCGACTTTACCTAGTGTTTGTCGAGACAAGTCATAAAAACTACGTTGGCCATCTTCTTCTATAATAGTAAAGTTAGAAATCATACCTGTAGGTAATACCGAAATAATAAAGTCTTGATTAGACCCATCTGTTGGTTTTAGGGTAAACGAATCTTGTTTACGAGTGACATTATAAACATTCCAAATTGGGTTCTGACTGTCAGTAATTAGTAACATTAATCGGTTATCAATCGCTTTTTTCAAGTCCATTACACTAACTTGTTGAACTGCTGGTGTATATACCCACATATTCTTTCCATCAGAAATAATCGATGTTTCATCAGGTTCATTCATCGTCCAATTAAAATAGTAAGGTCTACTAACCCATAGATCGCCTTTACCTTCTTGTACTTGTTGATTATCGGCCGTTTTCACATCTTGCGAAAACCTTGCATAAAACCCGTCAATTTTATCTAAACGTTGTTGTAATACTTCTTTATCGCCAGCCCATGCAGATAAACTAACTAATGCTCCAATTAAAAGTAAAAACTTTTTCATAGCCAATCCTTATGTATTTCTTCTATAAAAATATGTTAAATATATTTTGATTACTATATAAGATTGAAATATTACCGTTTTTATTCTAGTGGGGAAAGATATTTTCTTTTCTTTTTTCACTTACAAAATAACAAGTATATAATAGGTTTTATTTTACAAATGCGGATAAATACCTGCCATGCCGAGTATGTCTTTTGAATTTACTACTGATGAATTTAAACCATTAGCAGCTAGAATGCGCCCACGTAATCTAGCTGAATATATAGGTCAATCTCATCTATTGGGGAAAGATAAACCGCTACCAAAAGCAATTGAAGCTGGAAATTTACACTCAATGATCCTTTGGGGGCCGCCAGGCACGGGCAAAACAACTTTAGCTGAAATTATTGCTCATCATGCTAATGCTAAAGTTGAACGAGTTTCTGCCGTTACATCTGGCATAAAAGATATTCGTGAAGCAATTGAACGTGCTAAAATTAATCAGCAAGCAGGGATCCGCACTATATTATTTGTTGACGAAGTTCATCGTTTTAATAAAAGTCAACAAGATGCGTTTTTACCTTATGTCGAAAACGGCACTGTTACGTTTATTGGAGCAACAACTGAAAATCCATCATTTGAATTAAATTCTGCATTATTATCTCGTGCAAGAATCTATTTGCTCAAATCATTAACCAACCATGACATTGAGCAAATTTTACAGCAGGCAATGGACGATCCTAACCGTGGTTATGGTAATAAAAACATCAATCTACCCGAAGAAACAAAAAAACAAATTGCAGAATTCGTTGGTGGCGATGCGAGGCGAGCACTCAATACTCTTGAACTATTAATTGACATGTCAGATGGGCATGAACTTACACCTAATTTACTCAAAGAAGTTATGGGAGAACGTAGTGCGAGATTCGATAATCAAGGCGATCGTTTTTACGATTTAATTTCCGCGGTACATAAATCAATACGTGGTTCCGCTCCTGATGCCGCTCTTTATTGGTATGCCAGAATTATCTCTGCTGGGGGGGATCCGCTTTATGTTGCACGTCGATTATTAGCCATTGCTTCGGAAGATGTTGGTAATGCCGATCCTAGAGCTATGCAAGTCGCGCTTGCGGCATGGGACTGCTTTACAAGAGTTGGTCCTGCTGAAGGTGAACGTGCAATTGCACAAGCAATCATCTATCTTGCTTGTGCACCAAAAAGTAATGCAGTTTACCTTGCATTTAAACAAGCAATGACTGATGCCAAATCAAAACCTGATTACGATGTTCCTGAGCATTTACGCAACGCTCCAACAAACTTAATGAAAAACTTAGGTTATGGCGCTGAGTATCGTTACGCCCACGATGAACCCAACGCTTTCGCAGCAGGTGAAAATTACTTCCCGCCAGAAATGGCTAATACAAAATATTATCGCCCAACAACTCGTGGTGCTGAAAAAAATTATACTGAAAAATTAGCATGGATAGAAGAACAAAACCTCTCAAGCTCTATTCAACGTTATAAGTCTAAAAAATAGAGGCTATGTTTATTTTTTATAAAAATATTCTGAAAGAATTTGATCTAATGAAATACTAAATCAATAATCTTCAACTAAAAATAAAAGAAGATAACAAAAATACTTGTAAAATAGAGAGTAGTATTTCTATGTACTAATTTGTGTACCCTACTTTCAAATCTTAAAAGAATGTTAAAAACTTTCAGGAAAGTATGTGTTTGAGTATAAAATATTAAATAATAAAGTACTATTTATCTAAAAATAGCAATCAAATTCTTGTACAAAAAGTACATTTTAACTCATGCAAATTTTTACTTTGTCGATAATCAGTTAAATGATATCGATAGCACGACGTTAACTTGCATAAGTTATTCTTATCATTTTTTATGAAAAATAAATTTTAACTATTAAAATCAATAACGTTTTATTTTAATTAATAAATTTGAACCATTGATTAATAATACTACATATAGTGACAAATTCAATTAATAGGTACTATATATTGTATATTTTGATAAATATCAATTATCATAACAAAAAATATATATTAATATTGGAAAGAAAGAATGAATAAATCAATACTCGTTACTAAAAGAAATGGAAAGAAAGAACCTATCAACCTTGATAAAATCCACAAAGTTATTACGTGGGCTGCTGAGGGGTTAGACAATGTCTCGGTATCGCAAGTTGAACTACGTTCTCATATTCAATTTTATGATGGCATTCGTACTTCCGATATTCATGAAACAATTATTCGAGCTGCTGCCGACCTTATTTCACAAGATGCGCCAGATTATCAATACTTAGCAGCTCGTTTGGCCGTTTTTCATTTACGTAAAAAAGCTTATGGTCAATTTACTCCACCATCACTTTATGATCATGTGAAAAAACTAGTTGATAGTGAGCGTTATGATAGGCATTTACTTGAAGATTATACTCAAGAAGATTTTGAACAGATGGACAAAATTATTGACCACTGGCGTGATATGTCGTTTTCGTACGCTGCGGTTAAACAACTTGAAGGTAAATACTTAGTACAAAACCGTGTTACAGGTGAAATATACGAAAGCGCACAGTTTTTATATATTTTAGTTGCGGCTTGTTTATTTGCCAACTATCCCAAAGAGACACGGCTTAACTATATCAAACGCTTTTATGATGCAGTTTCAACTTTCAAAATTTCGCTACCAACGCCAATTATGGCGGGGGTTCGTACTCCTACTCGACAGTTCAGTTCTTGCGTATTAATTGAATGTGATGATAGTTTAGATTCTATTAACGCCACAGCAAGCGCTATTGTTAAATATGTATCACAAAGGGCTGGAATTGGGGTTAATGCAGGGCGAATTCGTGCGTTAGGAAGCTCAATTCGTGGTGGTGAAGCTTTTCATACAGGCTGCATTCCATTTTATAAATATTTCCAAACAGCGGTTAAATCTTGTTCGCAAGGTGGTGTGCGAGGAGGAGCAGCAACTGTTTTCTATCCTCTTTGGCATTTAGAAGTTGAAAGTTTATTAGTATTACGTAACAACCGTGGCGTTGAAGAAAATCGTGTCCGTCATTTAGACTATGGCGTACAAATCAATAAATTAATGTATCAACGTTTAATCAAAAACGAAAATATTACTCTATTTAGCCCATCGGACGTTCCTGGACTTTATGATGCCTTCTTTGCCGATCAAGATAAGTTTGAAACGCTTTATCACCAATACGAACAAGATCCAAATATTCGTAAACGCGAAGTTAAAGCCGTTGAACTCTTTGCATTATTAATGCAAGAGCGAGCATCAACTGGACGTATTTATATCCAAAATGTCGATCACTGTAATACTCACAGCCCATTTAATGCACAATTAGCACCTGTTCATCAATCTAATTTATGTATGGAAATCGCACTGCCAACAAAACCGCTTAACAACGTTAATGATGAACATGGCGAAATTGCCCTTTGCACATTATCAGCCTTTAATTTAGGTAAAATAGAATCTCTAGATGACTTTGAAGAGTTAGCCGATTTAGCGGTACGCGCTCTTGATTCACTACTTGATTACCAAGATTACCCTGTACCTGCAGCTCGTCATTCTTCATTAAATCGTCGTACATTAGGTATTGGTGTTATTAACTATGCCTATTATTTAGCAAAACATGGGGTTAAATATTCCGATGGCAGCGCCAACAATTTAACTCACCGTACCTTTGAAGCCATGCAATACTATTTGCTAAAAGCATCGAATAATCTAGCTAAAGAAAAGGGAACCTGCCCATTATTTAGTCAAACCACATATTCGCAAGGTATTTTACCTATTGATACTTATAAAAAAGATTTAGATACCATTACTAAAGAGCCATTACACTATGACTGGGAATCACTACGAGCATCAATTAAAACCTATGGACTTCGTAATTCGACATTATCGGCATTAATGCCATCAGAAACTTCGTCACAAATTTCCAATGCAACAAATGGTATTGAACCACCACGTGGTTTTATTAGTGTAAAAGCATCAAAAGATGGTATTTTAAAACAAGTGGTTCCTGAGTATAACCATCTGAAAAATTTTTACGAATTACTTTGGCAAATTCCAAATAACACTGGTTATTTACAATTAGTAGGCATCATGCAGAAATTTATTGATCAATCAATTTCTGCTAATACTAATTATGATCCGGCTAAGTTCCCAAATAATAAAGTACCCATGAAACAGCTATTATCAGACTTATTGACTGCTTATAAATTTGGCGTAAAAACACTCTATTATCATAATACACGCGATGGCGCTGAAGATATTCAAGGTGATATTGTTCCAACAACCCATTCGGATGATGGCTGTGAAGGTGGCGCTTGCAAAATTTAACCTTGATTAAAACTAAATAGCTACACGCTAAAATTCAATTTTTTATCGGGGAAAACTAGTAATTTCCCCATTAAACTTGCCTTTTACACTGTCAAAAGGAAGCGGTAAAAGCAACAGTAAATGAGTAGGAGTTCTTTTATGAGTATGAATTACAGTACCTTTTCGCAAGTGCATAACGACCAGCTTAAAGAACCAATGTTCCTTGGACAATCAGTGAATGTTGCGCGTTATGATCAACAAAAATATGAGATGTTTGAAAAACTAATTGAAAAACAACTTTCCTTTTTTTGGCGCCCTGAAGAAGTTGATATCTCACAAGATCGCATCGATTATGCTGCGTTACCAGAACATGAAAAACATATATTTATCAGTAATTTAAAGTATCAAACGTTACTTGACTCAATTCAAGGTCGTAGCCCTAATGTGGCTTTACTGCCACTTATTTCAATACCTGAATTGGAAACATGGGTAGAAACTTGGTCGTTTTCTGAAACCATTCATTCTCGTTCATATACTCATATCATTCGTAATATCGTTAATGATCCATCTGTGGTTTTTGATGATATTGTCACTAATAAAGAAATTCAAAAACGTGCAGGTGACATTGCAGGTTATTATGATGATCTTATTAGCTATGCAAGTTACTATAATTTATTTGGTGAAGGTAAGCATAATATCAATAATCGCACTGTTTGCATTAATTTACGTGAACTTAAAAAGAAACTTTACTTATGTTTAATGAGTGTTAATGCACTTGAGGCTATTCGCTTCTATGTTAGTTTTGCCTGCTCATTTGCTTTTGCTGAACGAGAGCTCATGGAAGGGAATGCCAAAATTATTAAACTTATTGCCCGCGACGAAGCGCTGCATTTAACTGGCACTCAGTTTATGATCAACACACTACGTAGTGGTGAAGACGATCCCGAAATGGCTGAAATTGCCAAAGAGTGCGAACAAGATTGTTATAACTTATTTTTACAAGCCGCGAATCAAGAAAAACAATGGGCAGAATACCTGTTTGAGGGTGGATCAATGATTGGTTTAAATAAAGATATATTATGCCAATATGTCGAATACATCACTAATATCCGTATGCAAGCAGTCGGGCTAAAATTGCCGTTTGAAGCTAAATCCAATCCAATCCCATGGATTAATAACTGGCTTGTTTCTGATAATGTGCAAGTAGCACCTCAAGAAGCTGAAATGAGCTCATATTTAGTTGGCCAAATTGATGCTGAAATTAATGAAGATGATTTAAGTGATTTTAAATTATAATTTTATATTCAAACACATGCTTTTCCTGAAAGTTTTTTACAAAAGGAATAAATTATTTGTAGATAAAGTTATCTAATAACCACTTGTTGTTTTAGACAATAATTTGATTTTATAGATAAAAATAATTTTTAGTGCCTATTTTTTAATTTATTTACTTTGATGGTAACTACACATTGAAGCTTGTAAGATCTGCATCGTAAATGTTTTTTTTAAATAAAACCCACGTGGGCGAGTTAAAATAATTTGCCCATTTTCACCAATTGCTTCGGTAAGGGCTTTTCCGTTGGCGGCTTTAGGTCTAATTTGTAAATAAGTACCATATCGAGCAGTAATTTTTTCAACTTTGCCAAGCGTTACCATATCCATTAATTCTTCCCAGTCTTGTTTTAGCTGTTGTTCTTGTTCTTGATTTGGTTCCCATAAAATCGGTTTTCCAACTTTTCGCTCTACAAGAGGAATTGTTCTGTCACCTTCAATTGGAATCCAAAGTACCTTGGCAAGTTTGTATTTAACATGACTTGTTTCCCAAATAACGCCATGATTAGCCATTAATGGCGTAACACTGACAAACGTTGTTTCTAATGGCTTTCCTTGTTTATCAACAGGGATTGTTTTTAACTCTATACCTAGTTTAACAAAGTCTCGTTCGGCTTTACTGCCTGCATTTGCGCCTAAAAAAGTTTCGATGAGGTTACCAACCCAACCTTTTTGTTTGTTTAAATTAGCAGGTATGGGAATGTTTAAATATTGTGCTATTTCACCAAAGCTATAACCTGCAACTAACTCTGCCCGATTTAATAATTCTTGCTCGCTTGTTGGAATAGATAAAATCATTACAAAAAATCTGAATTAGTTATTAATAAAAAAACAGCCAAAAAATTTGGCTGTGAATATAAAAATCTATATCAATTAGCTTAACTTTTCAATCCAAGCAGCATAACTATTGATAAATAATGATAAAAATTCTTTGCTTTTTTCGGTAATATTGCCTTGTTCATCAAAGGCAGTACTTACTCCACCAAAATAAGCTTCCGGTTGCTGTAAGGTAGGCATATCAAGAAACACTAATGATTGACGTAATTGATGATTTGCACCAAATCCACCAATTGCGCCCGGAGAAACAGAAATAATAGCCGCTGCTTTTTTTGACCAAACACTTTTACCATAAGGACGTGAGCCTACATCTATGGCATTTTTAATAACAGCAGGTAAACCTCGATTGTATTCAGGTGTGACAAATATAGCACCTTGGCATTCAGCTATTTCTTGGCGAAAACGAGTATACGAGGCAGGAGGGGTATCAATATCAATATCTTCATTATATAAAGGTAGATCCCCAATTTGAATAATTTGTAACGAAAGTGATGGTGGTGCAATTTTCTGAAAAACTTTTGCCACTTTTAAGTTATAAGAGTCTTTACGTAAACTCCCAACTAATACAGCAATTTTTTTACTCATCTTAAATCTCCACGTAATTTTAATAAGAGGCATTGAATATACCTCTTATTATTGTCATTAATAATTAGTTATTAATGTCCTGATGAGTCGACTTTTCGGCCAGCTTCAAATAAGAACCATGCACGCTGTTCAGTTTGATCTATCCACTCTTCAATTAAACTTGCAGTTGCAGTATCGTTATATTTATCACAGATATCATGGGCAACACGCATACGTTCAGTGAGCCTTACATTATCTTGACAAAGTTCAGCAAGCATATCTGATGGTTCGACAAAATCAGCATTATTATCTTCAATGCTTTGTAATTTAGCAATATGACCAATTGAACGTAGTGTTGTGCCACCTAATTTACGTACTCGCTCTGCAATTGGATCTGTCATAGCAAATAACTCATCACCATGATCGTCTAACATCAAGTGGTAATCACGAAAGTGAGGGCCACTAACATGCCAGTGGAAGTTTTTAGTTTTTAAATATAAAGCAAATACATCTGCTAAAACAGAATTCATTGCTCCAGAAATATCTTTTGATGCCTGTTGACCTAAATCAGTTGGAAACAAAATCGCTGATTGTTGTAACTTTTTAGCAGAAGTCGTACTTTTAGCCATGATATATTCTCCTTTAAATTGAATAATAAATACCCGTATTGACAAAATTACGCCAACTTAATGTTAATGTCCAATGAAAAAAGTTATTTTTTTACTATTATTGCCATTACAGTAACCTATGACTTTTTTATTTTTTCATTATTTTTATTTAAAACATTTTCTTTCAAAATAAAAGAAAATATTTTAAATTGTGATCTAGTTAAAAGTTTTATTCTTTCTTAATTGATAATATTTTCTCGAACTTTAACAAAAACAGGAGGAAATATGATCGACGCTATCTCATTTGGTGCCGAATGGTTTATTGGTTTATTTCAAGAAGGTGGAAAAGTCTTTGTTGGGATGGTAACAGGTATTTTACCTTTGTTAATTTCACTACTTGTTGTAATGAACGCTGTAATTAAATTTATTGGGCAAGATCGTATTGAGCGTTTAGCTCAAGCATGTGCAGGTAACCCTATCTCTCGATATCTTTTATTACCATTAATTGGTACCTTTGTTTTTTGTAATCCAATGACCTTAAGCTTAGGGCGTTTTATGCCTGAGTTTTACAAACCAAGCTACTATGCGGCTGCTTCTTATAGTTGCCATTCAATGAATGGATTATTTCCACATGTTAACCCCGGTGAGCTATTTGTGTATTTAGGTATTGCTGCTGGTTTAACTAAATTAGGCCTGCCACTTGGCCCCCTTGCTGTGAGCTATTTTTTTGTTGGCTTAGTGACTAACTTTTTTAGAGGTTGGGTTACGGACTTTTGTACAGCCATTTTTGAAAGAAAAATGGGGATTAAATTAGAAAGAAAAGTTCATCTATAACAGTAATAAGGAATATAAAAATGGCTAAATTTATTCGAATTGAAAAAGGTGAAGCAGGTTGGGGTGGTCCATTAGAGCTTCCAGTAATTGAGGGTAAAAAGATTGTTTATATTGCAGCTGGTACTCGTCCAGCAATAGTTGATACCTTAGTTGAATTAACGGGGTGGCAAGCTATTGATGGTTTTAAAGAGGGTGAACCACCTAAAGATGAAATTGGTGTTGCCGTAATTGACTGTGGTGGTACGTTACGATGTGGTATTTATCCTAAAAATCGTATTCCAACTATCAATATTCACGCAACAGGTAAATCAGGACCTCTTGCTCAATATATTGTTGAGGATATTTATGTTTCTGCGGTTAAATCAAACAACATTAAGGTGGTTGAAAAAGAAAGTGATGTAATAACCGAAGTTCAATCAAATCATAAACAGCAGCAAGCCAATAACACATCATCTGAATATAAAGAATACGATACTAGTAAAAAAATCACTGAGCAAAGCGATGGGTTATTAGCAAAAATTGGTATTGGAATGGGATCTGGTGTTGCGGTCTTTTTTCAGGCTGGTCGAGACACCATAGATACTGTACTTAAAACAATATTACCATTTATGGCGTTTGTATCTGCAATTATTGGGATCATTATCGCATCAGGTTTGGGGAATTTTATCGCTCATGGCTTAGTTCCACTAGCAAACAATCCCATAGGGCTTGTTACCTTAGCTTTAATTTGTTCTTTTCCATTACTTTCACCATTTTTAGGGCCAGGAGCTGTTATTGCACAAGTTATTGGTACATTAGTTGGGGTGCAAATTGGTTTGGGTAATATTCCGCCTCAATTAGCATTACCTGCACTTTTTGCGATTAATGCTCAAGCTGCTTGCGATTTTATTCCTGTTGGTTTATCGCTTGCAGAAGCAAAACAAGATACGGTACGTGTTGGCGTTCCCTCTGTGCTTGTTGGGCGTTTTTTAACAGGTGCACCAACCGTGTTGCTTGCTTGGGCTATTTCGTTCTTTATTTACCAGTAATCATATTTTGTTTGCTAGCTAGTGTTTGCTAGGAACGAAAACCTTAAAACTATATAAATATTTAAGTAGGTTAAATAATGTCAAAAACTATTTATCAATCAAAAATTAATCATATTGGAGAGTTTGCTCAAGAAGCCTTAGCAGATGGTATGTTAATCCTATTTAAGGAGGGGGCTCCATCAGACTTAGCCGATTATTGCTTTATTCACAGTCATGATAATTTTCAACTAGAACTGTTGGCGGGGCAAACACTTCAATTAGGTAACCAAAGTTATCTCATCACTTCGGTTGGTGAAGTTGCTAATGCTAATTTTCGTCAATTAGGGCACATCACATTAAAGTTTGATGGTAGCCATCAGGCTGAGTTACCCGGAACGGTTCATCTAGATGGGCAATGCCCGATCCAACTTGCTATTGGTGATGAAATTAAAATTTTAAATTGATGAGGAATCTAAAAATGAAACAAGTCGCAGTCATTATTGGTGGGGGACAAACCCTAGGCGAATTTTTATGTAATGGTATTGCTGATGCAGGATATCATGTTGTTGTTGCTGATTTAAATATTGACAATGCTAATAAAGTCGCAGAAGCAATTAATCAAAAATATGGCGTTGGCACAGCCAAAGGTTTTGGTGTTGATGCTACAAACGAAGAAAGCGTGATGCAATTAGCTCGAGATGTTGATAGTGTATTTAAACGTGTTGATTTAATGGTGTATAGTGCCGGTGTTGCAAAAGCATCACCTATTACCGATTTTACATTGAGTGATTTTGAATTATCCGTCAATGTTAATCTAACAGGTTATTTTTTATGTGCGCGAGAGTTTTCTAAGTTAATGATTAAATACAATATTCAAGGTCGAATTATTCAAATTAATTCAAAATCAGGTAAAGTCGGTAGCAAACATAATTCGGGATATAGCGCTGCCAAATTTGGTGGGGTTGGATTAACACAATCTTTAGCTTTAGATCTCGCTGAATATGGTATTACTGTTAACTCGTTAATGCTTGGTAATTTGCTTAAATCACCTATGTTCCAATCATTATTACCTCAATATGCCAAAAAACTAGGTATTCCTGAAAGCCAAGTTGAACAGGTCTATATTGATAAAGTGCCACTAAAACGAGGTTGTGATTATCAAGATGTGCTTAATTTATTGTTATTTTATGCAAGTGATAAAGCTTCTTATTGCACTGGGCAATCAATTAACATTACAGGCGGACAAGTAATGTTCTAGTTAAAACAAAGTGCGAAAATTAATTTAAAATTTATCGCACTTTTTGCTTCTAACTTAAACTAACTGGAAAATCACACATATGACGACCACTCTAATAGCTATTGCTCTAATTGCTTGGTGCATTCAAATTATTTTTAGTTGGGTTCAAATTCGTCGTTTTAATCGAGCCTTTTTAGCAATGAAACAAGGAACTTATCTGGGGATTGGTCGTAATGAAACAACACGATTTAAGCCAAGAGTATTAATTGCAATTTCATTAGATGAACATCAAGTAGTTATTGATTCTGTATTAATGAAAGGTATTACTGTTTTTGCGTTACCAAAGCCAATTGCTCAACTGCATGGATTATCGGTTGCTAATATTATTCCTGAAAATATTTTCCCGAATGATTCTGCCTGCCAAAGCGCATTGATTGTGGCATTATCTGCAAAAAATAATAACTAGCAAACTTTTATTTTGAAAAATATTCCCTTTCATTATGAAATAATATATTTTAAAGTAAGATAGTTTATTATGCGTATCAATAATCATGGTGGATCTAATAATGAAAGTGAAACAACGACAAACAGCGATTTTGGAGTATTTGCAAAAAAATGGGCAAATTAGTGTTGAAGCGTTAGCAGAGCATTTTAAAACAACAGGTACAACAATTCGTAAAGATCTCACACAACTGCATGAAAGTGGTTTAGTTTTACGCACATATGGCGGTGCTATGCTCAACCGTGAGGTTGGAGATAGAGCCATTGATCACAAAACTTATATTAATACGGCACAAAAAAAAGCCATTGCAGAAGAAGCAGCTAAACTTATTCATGAGGGCGATTCTATCATTTTTGATGCAGGAAGCACAGTTGCACAGATGATCCCTATATTAGCAAGGTTTAATAACTTAACGATTATGACCAATAGTTTACACATGGTTAATGAGCTAGTAGCAAATGATAATGATCAAACCATTATTTTAACTGGTGGCACATTTCGTCGAAAATCAGCCTCTTTCCATAGTAATAATGCTTTAGCTATTGCAGCGTTTGAATCTTATACGTTTGATAAGTTATTTATGGGAGCCGATGGGGTGGATCTAGTCGGTGGAGTTACCACTTTTAACGAAAGTTATCATGGTAGTGTAGCTATGAGTAAAGCTGCTGCGAAATTAATTTTATTAGCAGACTCTTCAAAATTTGGTCGCCGTAGCCCAAATGTTGTGTGCGATTTAAGTGCTGTTGATACGATTATTACTGATGATAATTTAGATAATAAATATTATGATGCATTAACCCAAAAAGGAATTAATGTTATTAAAGTAAAAACTAACGAATGCGATTAGCGCAAATAAAATAGATTTTGTAGTTTATTTCATTAAATAAAAAGAAATGAATATTTTGCAACAAGAATTAGGTTACAGTAGAGCGATAAGCATTCTGTTATTAACGCAGTAGAATAATTATCGGATGGAGACTAGAGAGGACTTACCACGATGAAGAAATAACTGCACGTGTAAGCCCTTAAAATCAAACAATGTCAGATTTGCTTTAACTACTATTTCATTTAAATAATAGTGATTAGCCACTTATCAAAAGATTGGTGGTATTTAACACATGTAACTTAAAACAACAACCTTGCCCGAATTGTGCCAAGTACACATTTTAATTTTGCAAGTAATTCTTCAGCTTTACTTTGCTCAACTCTATCAATATCAATCACAACATAACCAATTTTAGCATCGGTTTGCAAATACTGTGCTGAAATATTTAACCCTTGCTCGGCAAATAGCGTATTAATTGCTGTTAAAACACCAGGTTGATTATGATGAATATTAATAAAACGGCTTGAGCCTTTAGTTGGAATAGGTAAAGAAGCCTCAGGAAAGTTAACGGCTGACAGCGTTGCGCCAGTATCCGAATATTTAGCTAGTTTTGTGGCAACTTCAATACCAATATTTTCTTGAGCTTCGCTAGTAGACCCACCAATGTGTGGGGTAATAATTACGTTATCAAATTGACACAATGGTGATTCAAATGGATCGTTATTACTAGCCGGTTCAGTTGGAAAAACATCAATAGCTGCGCCACTAAGTTTATTTGTGTTTAATGCTTTGGTTAATGCATCAAGATCGATAACTTTACCACGCGAAGCATTAATTAAAATTGCGCCTGATTTCATCGCATCAATTTCTTTATCGCTGATCATTTTGATAGTTGTTGCGTTTTCTGGTACATGCATAGAGACAATATCGCTTATAGCAAGTAATTCTTCCATTGTTGAAATTTGTTTAGCATTACCTAAAGGCAATTTTGTTTCGATATCGTAAAAATAGACATTCATCCCTAATGATTCGGCCAAAATACTTAGTTGACTACCAATATGCCCATAACCAATGATACCTAAATTTTTACCACGAGCCTCGTGCGAACCTGTGGCAATCTTATTCCATTTTCCTTGGTGTGCTTTAGCATTTGCTTCGGGTACTCGGCGCAATAGCAAAATAGCTTCAGCCAAAACAAGTTCAGCAACTGATCGAGTGTTTGAAAATGGCGCATTAAATACAGGAATACCTTTTACAGTGGCAGCATCAAGATCGACTTGATTCGTACCAATACAAAAACAACCAATGCCAGCAAGCTTTGGTGCTGAGTCGATGATCTCTTTGGTTAATTGCGTTCTTGAGCGGATACCAATAAAACGGACATCTTTTAAGGCTTGTTTTAGTTCTTCGGACGATAGTGCACTTTTTTGATATTCAATATTCGTAAAACCAGCGGATTTTAATACATCTATTGCACTAGGATGAACACCTTCAAGTAACAAAAACTTGTTTTCATCTTTGGTTAAAGTCTGAACAACCATTATTTCCTCTCTTTCCTTTTTTCAAAATGCGAATGGGTACTTATTGTTATACAACATGATAAGTTGATTCTAATTAGCTAATTTCAGCTCTTTTACACCAGAGCTACAGCCAACTAGAGTAATATCCGCCCCTTTATTAGCAAATAGGCCAACAGTAACCACCCCTGCAATGCTATTAATTCGATTTTCTAACTCTATTGCATTTGAAATGACAAGATCATGAACATCCAAAATAACATTACCATTATCAGTAATGACACCTTGACGATATATTGGTTTGCCTCCCAATTTAAATAATTCGCGAGCGACATAAGAACGCGCCATAGGGATCACTTCAACAGGTAATGGAAACGAACCTAAAACATCAACAACTTTTGATTCATCAACAATACAAACAAATTGCTTAGCAATGGCAGAAACAATTTTTTCACGCGTTAAAGCTGCACCACCGCCTTTAATCATTTGTAAATGGTGGTTTATTTCATCAGCACCATCGACATAAACATCTAAGTAATCGACTTCATTACAATCTAATACAGTAATACCATAGCTTTTTAATTTTTGTGTTGATGCTTCTGAGCTTGAAACAGTGCCTTTGATTTGATCTTTAATTGTTGCTAATGCATCAATAAAATGAGATGCCGTTGAGCCAGTGCCCACTCCGACATAAGAATCGGGTTTGATAAATTTTAATGCTGACCAACCTACAGCCTTTTTTAATTCGTCTTGAGTCATGGTACCGCCCTAATTTAAGGATAATTTTCTAAAAAAATAAAATTTTGAAAGAAAAATTATTGAAGATATGGCATAGTACCCAATTAGAAAATAAAAATCATCAGTATTTTAAGAAAATATATCAACTTTTTGATATATTTAAAACTTATTGCGATATCCAATTAGCTTGAACATTCAAGCAATAATCAAATCATAGTAAAGAGATTATGAAGCGTCCAGATTATAGAGCATTACAAGCGTTAGATGCAGTGATAAAAGAGCGAGGATTTGAGCGAGCAGCAGATAAACTGTGTATTACACAGCCAGCAGTATCGCAACGCATTAAGCAATTAGAAAGCTTTTTTGGTCAGCAATTGTTGGTAAGAACCATACCTCCGAAGGCAACTAAGCAAGGTGAACATTTACTTGGCTTATTACATCAAGTTGAATTACTTGAACAGCAATGGTTAGGTGATAACGAGCAAAATGCCACACCATTGTCTTTATCAATTGCGATTAATGCAGATTCTTTAGCAACTTGGTTTTTACCCGCATTAAAACCCGTTTTGAATAAAAATATCTTACGTTTTGATATTCAAGTCAAAGACGAAGAACATACTTTAGAATTATTGCGCTTAGGAACTGTAGTGGGTGCAATTAGCATCCAAGCTAACCCATTACCAGGTTGTCTGTCTGATTTATTAGGTGCTTTAGACTATATTTTTGTGGCTTCACCTGATTTTGCAAAAATATACTTTCCAAACGGTGTAAGTCGAGCTTCATTATTAAAAGCACCAGCGGTTGCATTTGATCATTTAGATGACATGCATCAAGCCTTTTTGCAAGAAAACTTCAACCTTACGCCTGGCAGTGTCATTTGCCATATTACCAGTTCATCTGAAGCATTTGTGCAACTCGCTAAGCAAGGTTCCGCTTGTTGTATGCTACCTAAATTGCAAATTGAACAAGAATTAAAAAGTGGCGAGCTAATTAATTTAACTGAAGGATTATATCAAAGACGAATGCTCTATTGGCATCGTTTTGCACCAGAAAGTAGTGTAATGCAAAATATCTCTGAGACTTTGATTAATTATGCGCAACATACATTATCACAACCGCAGATTTTAAATCACAAAAAATAGATAAATTAACTGATTTTTATACTGAAACACATGCTTTCCTGAAGCTTTTTAACAAAATAAAGTCTATATTTAAAGGCTGAAAATATGAGTCAATTAAAAAATGATCGTTATTTACGCGCTTTGCAATGTTTGCCTGTTGATTACACACCAATTTGGATGATGCGCCAAGCTGGTCGTTATTTACCTGAGTATCGTCAATTAAGATCAAAAGCGGGTGATTTTATGACAATGTGTCAAACGCCAGAATTAGCTTGTGAAGTCACCTTACAACCATTACAACGATTCGAGCTTGATGCGGCTATTATTTTTTCGGATATTTTAACTATTCCTGATGCTATGGGGCTTGGCTTATATTTTGAAGCTGGTGAAGGTCCTAAGTTTACACAATCGATCACTTGCATGTCCGATATTGAGCAATTACCGATTCCCGATCCAGAGCAATCACTTAGCTATGTAATGGATGCAATTCGTTTAACCAAAAAAGAACTTAATGGCAAAGTCCCATTAATTGGATTTTCAGGCAGCCCATGGACATTAGCCACCTACATGATCGAAGGGGGCAGTAGCAAAGCATTCACCAAAATTAAAAAGATGCTTTATAGTGAGCCCAAAGCGTTGCATCAACTACTTGAAAAACTCGCAAACAGTATCGCATTATATTTAAATGCACAAATTCAAGCTGGAGCTCAATCTATTATGATTTTTGATACTTGGGGAGGCGTATTAAGCCATCAAAGTTATCAAACATTTTCGCTGCATTATATGCAATTAATCTTATCAAAATTAAAACGTGGCCATAAAAGTCAAGATATCACTTCATATGTACCTGTTACGTTTTTTACAAAAGGTGGGGGATTATGGTTAGATAGCATTGTCAATACAGGTTGTGATGCCATTGGTGTTGATTGGACAGTTAATTTAAGTGCTATTACTCAAAAAGGACACATTGCGGTACAAGGAAACTTAGATCCATCGGTTTTATATGCCGACAAACTTACAATAGAATCTAATGTAGAGAGTGTTTTGAGTGAATTTGGTATTTATAATGGCCATATCTTTAATTTAGGTCATGGTATCCATCAAGATATTCCTATCGAACATGTGCAATATTTAATTGAAGCAGTGCATCAACAATCAAAAAGGTTTCATCAATGATTAAAAACCCCATTCAATTAAGAATAGAAAAATTACCACAATGGCAACAACGTTTATTTATGGCTTGCCTATGTGAACGAATGTACCCTAATTTTTTGTTTTATTGCCAGCAGCAACAAAATGATGAAGTGCCTAAAAGCTATAAAAAAATACTGGACTTAGTTTGGGAGTCATTATTGGTTGAAGATGCTAAAATCAATTTTGATTTACAGCTTGAAAAATTAGAAGCGATTATTCCCACGGTAACTAACGATAGCCCTTATATGGTTTACCCTGCTATTGATGCATGTCACGCGCTTAGCGAAATTTTACACTCCTATTTAAGTGGCGAAATTGCCGAACATAGCACTAAAGTAAGTAGTATATCCGCCACCACAGTTGCTGAATTTGAAATGACCAAAAATAATGTTTCACTAACCGAAGATGAACAACAAGTTTTACCTAGTGTAATTGATGAATTTGATTTACAGTGGGAATTGTTTCGCTTATTGCGTGATAAAAACAACGAACAAAATGAATTAATAAAAAGTTTAAAAGATGAAATTCGAGTAACGAAAACAAGTAATATTGGTGTTTTTTTAGGCGATTAAGCGGCTTAAAGTATAATTTTTTTATTTTTTATTAAATTTTTCTTTAATATTAGGCAAATATAGACTACATTTAACAGTAATGTAATCTAAATAACGTTTACAGTAACGATGCTAAATGTTAAGTTTAGCTCCGTTTATAATGTTAACTTTAACAATAAAATAACATGTAAGGATATCCCCCATGAATAAAACAGAACTTGTCGACGCTATTGCTAGCAAAGCTGATATTACTAAAGTAGCTGCTAAAACAGCGTTGGAAGCTACATTAGCAGCTATTACTGAATCATTAAAAGCTGGTGAACCAGTTCAATTAGTTGGTTTTGGTACATTCAAAGTTAATGAGCGTAAAGCACGTACTGGCCGTAATCCAAAAACGGGTAAAGAAATTAAAATTGCAGCAAGCAAAGTACCAGCATTCGTATCTGGTAAAAGTTTAAAAGAAGCAATCAAATAAGTTGTGTTTCTTTCTGTCGATGATTTTTGATGGAACACTTAAGGGCATAAGGCGGCGTCTTATGCCTTTTTTATTGTACTAAAATAAAAGGTGTTATAAAAAAATAGATACCTACCTAGTTACCATATTGATTTTCTAACTCATTGGCTATATTCAAACTTGATTGCCATTAACCATGTTAAGTCGTTATTTCTATTAATTTGGCTTGTAATATGCTAGTTAAATCGTGAGGTGATATTTCAATTTCTAGGCCTCTTTTGCCACCAGATACAAACATAGTGTTGTACTGAATAGCACTTAAATCTATAAGTGTTGGGAGCGTTTGTTTTTGGCCTAAAGGGCTAATTCCCCCAATTAAATATCCGGTTACTTTTTGTGCTAAATTAGGTTCTGCCAAATCTGCCTTTTTGCAGTTTAATGCTTTTGCCACACTTTTAAGATCTAAATAACCATCAACGGGTAACACACAAATAGCTAGAGTTTTAGAGTTACCGTTCAAACATACAACTAACGTTTTAAAAACTTGAGCTGCAGTAATATTTAAGCTTGGATCAAGCTTATCGACAGCTTCTTGCCCATAGTGGGTTTGGTTTGGATCGTGTTTATATTGGTGGATATTAAATTTCATTTTTAAATTTTTAAGTAAATCAATTGCTGGAGTCATAGCTTTTATCCAATAGATTTAGTTAAATCAAAATAGTATATGGTAAATAATATCCTTACCAAAATAGAGTTGGCAAGGATATGAATAACAATTAAAGAATTAATTTGTGGTCTTCTTTATTTTTATCATCATTGTTAGGTGGTGCTGCTGAGTTAGAGGTACTATTTGCTAGCATATAAAGACGATAGAAAAAGCTAGTAACAAAAATATCAAAAAAGATACTACAGAAAGAAAAGAGCGTATCAAGGATAAAATTGTCATTATCAAACGCAATAGCTAATTGAGCAAAAACCATCACAAATGCTAGGCAGATTAATACCATCAAAATAGCTGGGCGCCACTGTGTTTTTGATAACTGAATGCTTAATGAAAGTGAGTCAAGAATATTGTTTTGACTAGGTTCAACTAGCGAAGCAAAAAAGAAGTTACAAAAGATAATTAAAATTAAGATTGGAATCAGTAGTACTAAAAAAATTAATATAAAAATAAGTTCTTTAGGTAAAAGCAAATTTAAACTAATAAGCACTATAGATAACATAAATGAGATAAAAAATATAAAGACACCAATGATAAGATAAAAAAGAATAATTTTTAATGTATTTGATAACGCTTTAGACAGTAATAGATTTAAATTAAGTTTATCGCTGATATAAAAGTTAGAAATTGTTGCTATACTAATTGCTTTTAAAATAATGCTAATTAGTAATGTCAGCATCACGAATAAAATATAGTTAGTTAAATTTCGTGAAAAATAGATTTGTTCAGCTAGATTTTGTTTGTCAAAGAAAGAATTAAAAAACGCATGAATTAAAGCTAGTGTTAGACTAACAAGAACAAATTGCGTAATACGATTACGAATAAAATTGCGAGTTTGTGTAAAAGTTAAAGGAAAAGAGATTTTTTTTTGCATTTATATGTAAGTTCCTTATATGTGGTAACTGGTTTAGTTACCACTATTATTTTTGAATGATTAAATTCGTAAATTAAGCTTGCAATAATGAAATATCCGCAACTTTTAAGAATAAATTTTGTAATTTTTCTAAAAGTGCTAATCGGTTTAATTTGATTTGTTCATTATCAACCATCACCATCACCGACTCAAAAAAGGCATCAATAGGTGTTTTAAGCGAAGATAATTCGACTAAAGCATCTTGGTAATGCCCATTATTAAAATAAGGGACTAGTTTGTCGGTTAAAATGGCAACTTGTTTAGCTAAATCACCTTCTGCGCCATCCTCTAATAAAGCTGCATTGACTTTTTGGGGAATAACTATCTCAGCTTTAGATTTCGATAAAATATTTGATACACGTTTATTAGCTTCGGCTAATGACGAGGCTTCGGGCAAGGTTCTAAAGTGAGTTACTGCCTTAACGCGTGCATCAAAATCAGCGGGTTTAGTTGGATTAAGTGCTAAAACTGCTTGAATCGTATCAATTGCAAAGCCTTGTTCTTGATACCAAGCTCGAAAACGACCCTGCATAAAATTAACAATATCGTCAACTACGTTTTTATTATTAAGCTTATCGCCATATAATGAAGCTGCATAACCTGCCAGTTCAACAAGATCTAAAGGCAGTGCCTTTTCAACAATAGTACGTAAAACACCAATAGCAGCGCGACGCAATGCAAAAGGATCTTTATCACCTTTAGGATGCTGACCAATACCAAAAATGCCGGCTAAAGTATCCAATTTTTCAGCGATAGAAACTGAACAAGAAACAGCAGTACTTGGTAATTCATCACCGGCAAAACGCGGTTTATATTGTTCTTCAATGGCGGTTGCAACTTCAATACTTTCGCCATCTTTAAGGGCCAAATAACGCCCCATAATACCTTGTGTTTCAGGGAATTCAAAAACAGTATTAGTCACTAAATCGCATTTTGTTAATTTGCCCGCTCGTTTGGCTTGCTCAACATCAGCACCAATTTTATCGGCAATAAAGCCAGATAACGATTCAATGCGAATTGCTTTATCCTTAACTGTTCCAAGTTGTTGTTGAAATAAAACTGTTTCAAGACGAGACAAACGGTCTTCTAAACGTTGTTTTAAATCAGTTTGATAAAAGAATTCAGCATCGGCAAGGCGAGGGCGAACCACTTTCTCATTACCTGAAATTACAACTTGAGGATCTTTTGACTCAATATTAGCCACAAAAATAAAGTTTGGTAATAATTTGCCTTGTTTGTCATAAACAGGAAAGTATTTTTGATCGCCTTTCATGGTATAAACCAATGATTCAGCAGGAACCTCTAAAAATCGCTCCTCAAATTTAGCAGTTAACACAACAGGCCATTCAACTAGAGAGGAAACTTCTTCAAGCAAATTATCTGTTAAATCTGCTTTACCATTTAATTTTGCAGCTTCTTCTTCAGCTTGTTGTTTAATAATAGATTTACGTTTATCGTAGTCAGCAATTACCTTACCACGTTGTTCCAAAATTTCAGGATACTGGTCTGCATTATCAATAGTGAACTCTTGCTCACCCATAAAACGATGGCCACGAATAATACGATCTGATTTAATCTCTAAAATCGTACCAGGCACAAGTTCATCACCATACAACATGGTAACAGTATGACATGGACGAATAAATTCAACTTGGCGAGCCGCCCAACGCATTGGTTTAGGGATAGGTAATTTGCTTAATGCGGTTTTAACCATATCACATAACAAATTAACAACTGGCTGACCTTTTTGATTTTGAGTATAAGAAAGCCATTCACCTTTATCAGTTTGTATACGTTCAGCCTGATCAACTGTAATACCACAACCACGAGCCCAACCTTCAGCAGCTTTAGTTGCATTGCCATTGGCATCAAAGGCTGCGCTGACCGCAGGACCACGTTTAACTATTTGGCTATCGGGTTGCGTATTATTCAAATTTAAAACTTTTAATGCTAAACGACGGGGCGATGCATACCAAAGCACCTCGCCATGTTCTAAATTGGCATTATCAAGTTGCTGTATAAAATTAGCCGCAAAGCTTTCTGCTAACGTGCGGAGTGATTTTGGTGGTAACTCTTCGGTACCAATTTCCACTAAAAATGTTTTTTGCATAATTTTCTAATTCCTACTTTGATGCACTTTCGTTAGATTGTGAATTTTGGCACATAGGGAAGCCAAGAGCTTCGCGAGATGCGTAATAGGCTTCTGCCACCATTTTGGTTAATGTTCTGATGCGCAAAATATAACGTTGTCGCTCAGTTACTGAAATTGCTTTACGAGCATCAAGTAAATTAAAACAGTGAGCCGCTTTTAAGATGCGTTCATAAGCAGGTAGTGGTAGTGGTTTTTCTAACTCAAGCAAAAACTTGGCTTCTTTTTCGTGTTGTTCAAAACAATAAAATAAAAATTCAACATTGGCGTATTCAAAATTATAAGTGGACTGCTCAACTTCGTTTTGATGAAACACATCGCCATAAGTTGTTTTACCAAATGCACCATCACTCCAAACCAAATCATAAACACTATCCACGCCTTGAATATACATTGCTAAGCGTTCAAGTCCATAAGTGATTTCACCAGTAACTGGCTTACATTCAAGCCCACCAACTTGTTGAAAGTAAGTAAATTGGGTTACTTCCATACCATTTAACCAAACTTCCCAACCAAGCCCCCAAGCACCAAGGGTTGGGTTTTCCCAATTATCTTCAACAAAACGGATATCATTAACAGTTGGATCAAGACCTAATTGTTTTAACGAACCTAAATAAAGCTCTTGAATATTATCAGGAGAAGGCTTTAAGATAACTTGAAATTGATAATAATGCTGAAGCCTGTTTGGGTTCTCACCATAGCGACCATCGGTTGGGCGGCGTGATGGTTGAACATAAGCAGCATTAATTGGCTCAGGCCCCAAGGCTCGTAAACAAGTCATAGGATGAGAAGTCCCCGCGCCAACTTCCATATCTAAAGGCTGAATCACGGTGCATCCTTGATTAGCCCAGTAATCTTGTAACGTAAGAATTAACCCTTGAAAGGTTTTGACATTAAACTTTTGCATGATGTTATCTTTATGGTTGAATTGGTTTTTCGATAATTTAAATAGTGCTATATATTATACTTTTTATCAATACTTGTGAAATGCCTAATTGTATAGTGTTTAATATATTGCCTAATTCGCTTATTTATTAAAAACAGTCATATTTATATGTAGTTGTGTAATTAAAAACTTACTTTTCTTCAAATAATGATAAAGCAGAAATAGTAATAAGTACTTCAATAAAAAGGTGGTATGAATAATAAAAAAAGAAACAAAAAAATTCTAAACTTTTAATTAGCGACTATAGTCTTGTTAAATTATATGAAAAATCATCTAAAAACAAAGTATTAGATTTTGATTGTTATTTTAATTATAAAGTGTAAATAATTTGGCTATTTCCAATATTTTTCTTTTTGTGGATATTAGATCTCTCCCAATAATAGAGTCCTCTTAAGTTGATGTAAAAAAACGAGTAACATTGTATTTAATGCTGTTTTGATAATGTAAAAACAATATAAGAGGAAATTATACTTTAAACTAATAAGAAAATATTATGTTTTTAAAATTTATGTGTTAACGTAAAGTAAACAGAAAAACACCTTTGACTATTTTACATTCAATTTGTGTTGATTTTGTTTTGATAGTTCAAAAAAAATGAGCGATAATAAAGGCTAAAGATCTTTATTATAACTGATCAAGTAATTAAAGAGATTTTAGTTTATAAAAAATTAACTTTAATAATCTATATGCTGATTATTAATAATAAATAATTGAGAAATAAATATGAAACAAAATATAAAGGATTATCTGAGCTTTTTTACAAAATATTATTTTTTTAATAATATCCATTCTCGATTGACTTTGGGTTTAAATAAGGATTTCTTAGGTATATCTTCTGTATTTAATACTCAAAGAAAAATCACAAAAATAAGTTTTTTTTCTGCTATTTTTGCATTAAATAGTTTTAATGTAGTTAATGCAGCGATTTCATCCTCAACAATCAATGCAATTCAAGGAACTAAACCTCTATTTTTTGCGACCGATATTACAATAAATAAACTTGGATTTAGTTATGATGGAAACGATTATAGTGAAACACATAACAATATAACAAGTGGTAGCACTAAGTATTTTGATGAAAATACTAAACTTGGTAATTTTATTATAAAGAGTTATTTTACACCTAGAGCAGCACTAAATGACCCTAATGGCGATTATTTTGATTCTGATGGTGATGCTTTTGATCCAATTACACCAATTACAGTTAATCTAACACATGTTTGGAAAGATAGTGATGGTAAAATTATTGATCAAGCCGATTATAATGATATTGCATGCAGTCATAATAAGTACAAAATGCCTTTACAATTAGAAATTACAGCAAGCGATATTAAAGTTAAAACAGAATTTGGTATTCCTGACGAAAGTAATCCAGTAAGTAATATTAATACATCATCTGAAACGAAACCGATAACCAAAACATATCAAATCGCGGTTGCTAAAACATGTTTTGCTAAACCAAATGGAATTAATTTAGATCCAACAAATCAATGGCGTTCAGTTAAGAGTAATAACGGTGGAATTGAAGATGTATGGAATCTAACGGGAGCAGGGAAAGATAAACCGAATCAAGCTGTAGGTGGCGGACATACTGATGATTATGTAATAAACCAAGGCTATAAAGTTAAACCTACTGTGTCACGTAAGCATTTTCCAACAACTGGCTTTCCTGGTGCACAATTCCAACTTGTCATGGGTGGAATACAGCAAGATTATGACTTTACCACAAATAGTAATCTAGCAGAGATTGATAGGGAGGGGATTGTTACTTTAAAAGGCCCAGTTAAAGAGGTCACTATTTCTGCAAAGCTAAAGTCAGACAGTAACATTCATTATGATTATAAGTTTACATTAGATCTATGGGTTGAACCTCAGTCTGGATATGTAGCTAATCAAGCAGAAGCAAACTTAAAATGCACAAGCCCTATGCAATTATTAAAGCGCAAAGATTTAAATAACGCTTCAAATTTTGCAAGCGATAATTTAGATAGATATCAAGATCGTGTATATAATGTATTTACACGAGGTATTGGTTTAGGTGTTTTAGGCGAGTGGGGAAGAGTGCTAAATACAAGTTATGGAAGTATACCGGCTACTTATCCACAATCAAAATGGAATTTTGGTTGGTATTTCACAGATGAAGAACACACATTCATTGATAATAATAATCAACCCATTATTGAAGGAATCGTGGTTGCTACTCATGATGGCATGATATCATTTCCAAGTGCATGGGGACGTGATGAACCTAAATGGGCTGTTTGTGGTAAACATTTATAGTTAACTCTTGTTTAACTAGTAAGAAAGGTATTTGAAGAGCCTTTTAAAAATCTTCATCATTCTGATAAAAAGGACTTTTCTTGGTTTTTTATAATGACAAAGAAAAGTTCTAACGCTTTCGTTATATGTAATAACCTGATTTAATTTATCCTAATGTAGGAAATATAAGGGGGTGGTATAATTTATAATGAAAACAATCTTCTAAAAACTCATAAAGTATTCTATTAAATTACTTTATACGGTTTTAATCGTATCATAAAAGTTAGTAAAGCAGTTAAAATTTGTTTTTATATGTATTCATTACAGTAGCATCTTAAATTACTGTAATGAAATAGAGTAATTCCTATAATTAAGTATAGGAATTAGAAAAATATTTGATTATTTAATTGTAAATAACTGAGAATTAAATATGAAACAATATAATAGAAGATGTCATCTACGTTTTTTAACAAAATATCATTTTTTAAATAGATTCAACTCTCAATTTGTTTCGCATTTGAATAAGAATTGTGAATATACATTTTGGGTATTAGATACTAAAAATAAAATTGCAAAAATAGGTCTTTTTTCTACTATTTTTGCATTAAATAGTTTTAATGTAGCTAATGCAGCAATTTCATCCTCAACAATCAATGCAATTCAAGGCACTAAACCTGTATTTTTTTTGACCGATACTACAATAAATAAACTTGGATTTAGCTATAACGGAAACGATTATAGTGAAATATATGGCAATATAACAAGTGGTAGCGCAAAGTATTTTGATAAGAATACTAAACTTGGTAATTTTATTATAAAAAGTTATTTTACACCTAGAACAGCAAGTGACCCTAATGGCGATTATTTTGATTTTGATGGTGATGCTTTTGATCCAATTACACCAATTACAGTTAATCTAACTCATGTTTGGAAAGATAATGACGGTAAAATTATTGCCCAAGCCGATTATGATGATATTGCATGCAGTCATAATAAGTACAAAATGCCTTTACAATTAGAAATTATAGCAAAGGATATTAAAGTTAAAACAACACATGGTGACCCTAACGAAAGTGATCCTGTAAGTAGCATTAAAACTTCATCCCAAGAAAAACCAATAACCAAAACATATAAGATAATGATTGCTAAGGCCTGTTTTGCAAAACCAAATGCAACAAAGTTAGATTCAGGCACTCAATGGCGTTCAGTTAGAAATGATAGAACTGAAAATGATGCTCAATGGAATCTAACAGAACTTGGTTTAGGCGGTATAAATAAAGATAAACCGAATCCAGCTGTTGGTGGTGGACATACTGATGATTATGTAATAAACCAAGGTTTTAAAGTTGAACCTACTGTATCACGTAAGCATTTTCCAACAACTGGCTTTTCAGGTGCGCAGTTCCAACTTGTTATGAGTGGAATGCAAAACGATTATAATTTTACAAGTAATAATAGCCTTGTAGAGGTTGATAGGGAGGGAATTGTTACTTTAAAGGACCCAGTCAAAGAGGCCACTATTACAGCAACATTAAAATCAGATGCTAATATCCGTGATAATTATACATTTACATTAGGTTTATGGGTTGAGCCTCAGCCTGGATATGTAGCTAATCAAGCAGATGCAAGATTAAAATGCACAAGCCCTATGCAATTATTAGAACGTAAAGATTTAAATAGTGCTTCAAGTTTTGCAAGTGGGAATTTAGATAGTTATCAAGGCCGTGTATATAATGTATTTACACGAGGTATTGGTTTAGGCGTTTTTGGCGAATGGGGCAGAACACTTAAAGCTACACATTATGGTTATGGACCTACTTATCCAAAATCAAATTGGGATTATGCTTGGTATTTCACGAGTGAATCGCACCAGACCACGATTAATCACCAGCCAATTACAGAAGGAATAGTAATTTCTAGTCATGATGGCATGATATCATTTCCAAATGCGTGGGGGCTTCATGAAATTAAAAGGGCTGTTTGTGGTAAAAAAATTTACTAATGCCTGATAAGTAAAGGCTTCTTTTTTAACGTTATAATAAAAAAGTAGCCCTTACTTGTTTTGTAAAACACTAAATAATATTAAACATTAGGATTTTTGAATTTCGCTGATAATTATAAAGTTGTTTCTTTTTAATTGGTAAATCATCCACTTCAGCAGGGCTAAAGCCTTTTTCGCGAAACCAATGAATGCTACGTGTAGTTAAGACAAAAATTGTTTTAAGTCCTAACTGCTTTGCTTGTTCTATTAACTTTTCAATAAGAATATTTCCTCGAGATGAGTTTTGATAATTTGGATGAATAGCCACACATGCCATTTCGCCCATTTTTTCTTCTAGGTAAGGGTAAAGTGCAGCACAACCTATGGTCATGTTATCGCGTTCAATAATAGTAAATTTATCAATTTCCATCTCTAATTGTTCACGTGAACGTTTAACTAAAATACCTTGTTCTTCAAGTGGCCGAATAAGTTCTAATATTCCACCGATATCGTTAATTTTTGCCGAACGAACTTGTTCAGAGTGTTCCATTGCAACTTGTGTTCCAATTCCATCACGAGAAAATAATTCTTGTAAAATCGAACCATCAACCAAATAACTTACCAAATGGCTTCGCCTAACACCATTACGGCATGCTTTTGAAGCTGCTCGCAAAAAACGTACCTCACTGGATAAATGCTTATCTTGCTGTTCTTTTTGTTTAATATAATTATCAGCATCAACAGGATAAAGGTCGGTGATGACATGGCCATATTCATCTAACACACCTTGCTCCGCACAAAAACCAATCAATTTATCGGCTTTTAAGCGAATAGCTACTTCAGCGGCAACATCTTCAGAAGCTAAATTAAAACTTTCGCCTGTAACTGAAACACCAACAGGGCCTAACAATACAATAGAATCTCGTTCTAATTGTTGTTCTATGGACTCTTTATTAATACGCCGAATTTTTCCTGTATGGCAATAATCAACACCATCATCAACCCCCAAAGGTTGTGCAATGACGAAATTACCACTTACAACACTGATATGTGCACCTTGTAATGGGGTATTATTTAAACTCATTGATAAACTTGCTGTAATATTGAGTTGTAACAATCCAGTGACCTGTTTAACAATATCTAAAGTGCTTGCATCAGTAATTCTAGTATTTTTATGATATTTAGGTTGGATTTTATGGTTTATAAGAGATTCATCAATTTGATTACGTGCACCATGAACAATAACCAGTTTAATACCAAGGCTATATAGCAGTCCAATGTCATTGATGATACTTGAATAATTATTACTTTTTAAAACAGCACCAGTGAGTAATATAACAAATATTTCACCATGATGTGCATTGATATAAGGTACTGAATGCCGTAATCCTTCAACTAATTCCGTCGTTCGCTCTTTCATTTTGCACCCTTTTAAAATGAATATTTATTCATATTTTATATATTTTTATTTATTTTGGATTTGAACGCAAGATGTTTTTATAAAAATTTATTAAATAATCAATAGTTATTGCAAGTCATATACAGCTTATCCTTTTGTTTGTTGTTTTCTTTAGTGTTAAGTAAGGTTAGTACATTAAAGGCAGATAAATTTCTCATAAAAACTTAGCTGATTAAATTTTTATTATAAATAACTTATTTAATAAATAATGGTTTTTTTGGTTTATAATTTTTTTTAATAAAAAAACGTGATCTGCTTCAAATTTTGAGTATACTATGCGTCTCATAAAACCCTAGTTTTTTTGAGGATGTTAGTTTGAGTACAGATAAACTTGTGGATTCCTATTCCCCCGCACAAATGACACAAATTGCCGAAGACATTGGCAACTACAAAGTAAATAAACACCCATGTAGCACGATTTTATCTGCAATTCTTGCAGGTGTTTTTATCTCTATTGCTTTTGTTTTTTATATTACCGTTACAACTGGCACAGCAACCGTTGCCTTCGGTTTGGCTAAATTAGTTGGAGGTATTTGCTTTTCATTAGGCTTAATGTTAGTTGTTTGCTGTGGCGCTGATCTTTTTACTTCAACCGTCTTGACTATCTTACCAAGAATGACGCATAAAGTAACTTGGTTAAAAATGTTCCGTAATTGGATTTTGGTCTATATTGGTAACTTTATTGGTGCTATACTGTTTGTAATGATGATTTGGCTTTCGGGTCAGTATATGGTAGCTAACGGACAGTGGGGATTGAATGTATTGCAAACTGCCGATCACAAGTTACATCATACTTTTGTTGAAGCGGTATTCCTTGGTTTTTTAGCTAACTTAATGGTTTGCTTGGCTGCATGGTTAAGTTATGCTGGCCGTAGCTTACTTGATAAAATGTTAATCATGGTTCTTCCTGTTGCTATGTTTGTTGCTAGTGGCTTTGAACATAGCATTGCTAATATGTTTATGATACCAATGGGTATTGTGATTAATAATTTTGCTTCCCCTGAATTTTGGCAAGCGGTTAATGTAGCGCCAGATACATTTAAAGATTTAACTGTAACGCATTTTATATTCAACAATTTAATTCCAGTTACAATCGGGAATATTTTAGGTGGTTTAGCGGTCGCGCTACCTTATTGGGCTTTATATTTACGTAAGCCACATTGATTTTATGATATTTGCCCTAACATATATGAGGGTAAATAGATATTTTTGTAAACCTGAGGTGAAAATTATGAGTAATTTAAACGAAGTACAAGCAGTTGCTTGGAAAGGATTTAAAGATGGTGATTGGCAAAATAGTGTCAATGTCCGCGATTTTATTCAAAAGAACTACACGCCATACGAGGGCGATGAGTCTTTCTTAGCTGGCGCGACAGAAGCTACTACTAAGTTATGGGATAAAGTAATGGAAGGCATTAAAGTTGAAAATGCAACCCATGCTCCTGTGGATTTTGATACAAGTGTTATTTCAACAATTACTGCTCATGATGCAGGTTATATCGAAAAAGATTTAGAAAAAATTGTTGGTTTACAAACTGAAAAACCACTAAAACGTGCAATTATTCCGTTTGGTGGTATCAAAATGATCGAAAATTCTTGTAAAGCTTATAACAGAACGCTTGATCCTTTAGTCAAAAAAATCTTCACTGAATATCGTAAAACTCATAACCAAGGTGTTTTCGATATCTATACTCCTGATATCCTTCGTTGTCGTAAATCTGGTGTTATCACTGGTCTTCCTGATGCTTACGGTCGTGGTCGTATCATTGGTGATTACCGTCGTGTGGCACTTTACGGTATTGATTATTTGATGCAAGACAAATTTGCACAGTTCAATTCATTACAAGCTGATTTTGAAAATGGTGTTGATTTAGCAATGACTATGCAACGTCGTGAAGAAATCGCTGAGCAACATCGTGCACTTGGTCAAATTAAAGAAATGGCTGCTAAATACGGCTTTGATATTTCTGGACCTGCAAAAACAGCACAAGAAGCTGTTCAATGGACATATTTTGGTTATTTAGCTGCGGTTAAATCACAAAATGGTGCGGCAATGTCTTTAGGTCGTACTTCAACTTTCTTTGATATCTATTTCCAACGTGATCTTGCCGCTGGTTTAATTACTGAAAAAGAAGCACAAGAAATTGTTGACCATTTTGTTATGAAGTTACGTATGGTTCGTTTCTTGCGTACACCAGAATATGATGAATTATTCTCTGGTGACCCAATTTGGGCAACTGAATCTATCGCTGGCATGGGTGTTGACGGTCGTACATTAGTAACTAAGACTTCTTTCCGTTTCTTAAATACTTTATATACAATGGGTCCATCACCAGAACCTAACATGACAATCCTTTGGTCTGAAAAATTACCAAGTGGATTTAAAGAGTTCGCATCAAAAGTATCTATCGATACATCATCATTACAATATGAAAATGATGATTTAATGCGTCCTGACTTTAATAATGATGACTATGCTATTGCATGTTGTGTAAGCCCAATGATTGTTGGTAAACAAATGCAATTCTTTGGTGCACGTGCAAACCTTGCTAAAACTCTACTATACGCAATCAACGGCGGTGTGGATGAAAAATTAAAAATGCAAGTTGGCCCTAAAGAGACTCCAATCACTGATGAATATTTAGATTTTGATACAGTGTTTGCTCGTTTAGACCACTTTATGGATTGGTTAGCAAAACAATACGTAACAGCATTAAATGCAATTCACTATATGCACGATAAATACAGCTATGAAGCATCATTAATGGCGCTTCATGATCGTGATGTTATTCGTACTATGGCATGTGGTATTGCTGGCCTTTCAGTTGCAGCTGACTCTCTTTCTGCGATTAAGTATGCAAAAGTAAAAGCAATTCGTGATGAAGATGGTTTAGCTACTGACTTTGAAATTGAAGGTGAATACCCACAATTTGGTAATAATGATCCACGAGTTGATGATATTGCTGTTGATTTAGTTGAACGTTTTATGAAGAAAATTCAAAAACTTAAAACTTATCGTAATGCAACACCTACACAATCTGTATTAACCATTACATCAAACGTTGTTTATGGTAAGAAAACAGGTAATACTCCAGACGGACGTCGTGCTGGTGCGCCATTTGGACCAGGTGCTAACCCAATGCACGGTCGTGACCAAAAAGGTGCGGTAGCTTCATTAACATCTGTTGCTAAACTTCCATTTGCTTATGCTAAAGATGGTATTTCTTATACTTTCTCTATCGTTCCAAATGCTTTAGGTAAAGATGATGATGTGCGTAAACGCAACTTAGCTGGTTTAATGGATGGTTATTTCCATCACGAAGCTACAGTAGAAGGTGGTCAACATCTAAATGTTAATGTATTAAATCGTGATACATTATTAGATGCGATGGAACATCCTGAAAAATATCCACAATTAACTATTCGTGTTTCAGGATATGCAGTGCGTTTCAACTCATTAACTAAAGAACAACAAAATGACGTAATTAACCGTACATTTACCCAATCAATGTAAGTGCGACAAGGGCGTGCTTATGGCACCTAACTTATTGATTTTATTCAATAAAGTTAGGTGGGCTATTAAAGTGAACAACTTTAATTAGCTACCCTTCACAATATCTGAGTAGGACGTTACACATGTCCGAAAGGATATTGTGTAACCTATATTCGGTAAAGAATAATTTTTTAGTCTGTGAGAGACAAATCTCATATATTTAAAGAACTAATTCTTTGGACAATTCAATTAATCATATCTGATATTCTGGAATTTCCAAGGTATTCAATAAGAAATTATTGAATTGACCAAGGAAACGAAAGAACCCATCAGCATATAGTTTAAGCTAGAATTGACCTATTGTGAAGTTAAATAAGTGCACAAGCTGTTATTATCATTGTTGGCATATTTTATAGGCACTATGTTATATAAAATATGAGTCAACCTGTTATATGACTAACAGTAGCCTAGGGATAGTGCGAGATTGGCAACGGTCTGGTATGGAGCTTCCTGACAATGTACCCCCTTGAGGAATAGCAAGGTTAATGCGTATCGTGAGGTAACATTAAGTAATGGCAAGTAGCATGTCATGAGGGGCTAGGCTAAATAGAAAGATGAACGTAAGTGAATTGCTGATAAACGTCGTGAATTGTAAAGAGCTTAAGCTACTGACAAGCTCTAACCAAAAAGGTATATAGTGGGATATCTCTTTTTACATTGGGGATACGTCATCATAAACACTATCGGCGAACAGGCAGCATCTTAACTATTTATGTGATAATAATGGA
>NZ_LZHH01000121.1 GCF_001690595.1 Gilliamella sp. Choc5-1 | reverse complement strand
GTAGGCTTTGGTCTTGGTGTGTTCAATATCTTCTAGATTAAGATAAAGCTCATAAGCATGGCTCTCCTTATGGCCATTATATTCCGTCCCTCGGTCTGTAAGAATGCGTAACAGCGGCACTTGTTCGCTGTCAAAGAAAGGAAGGACTTTATCATTGAGCATATCGGCAGCAATCAGACTGTTTTTCTCGGTATAGACTTTAGCAAAAGCGAGTCTGGAATAGGTATCAATAAATGTTTGTTGGTATATTTTCCCTATGCCTTTAATGTGTCCTACATAATAGGTATCTTGTGCACATAAATAACCCGGATGATGTGTCTCAATTTCACCATGCGCTTCTTTTGATGCTTTGACTTTTTCAAGGGCTTGTAATTGATTTTCAGTGAGCACACATCCTTCTTGTGCCACTTTGGTTTCTAGGGCTATTAAGCGTTTTTTAAAACTTTCTAAATCGTGACGTAGCCAAATAGAGCGTACCCACTCCCTGACACCATGATGCTTTCTTGACGAAGTTGATTGGCAACTCGATGTTGCCCATAAGCTGGATATTCATAGGCCATATTGACAACGGCTTGTTCTATATGTGGCTCTACCCGATTTTTTTCGATAGGCTTTTTACGACTGATTTCTTGAAGCGCAAGCTCACCCCCTTGCTCATACAATTTTTTAAAGCGATAATAGCTATCTCGACTGTATCCCATGACTTTGCAAGCTTGTTGAACGTTACCGAGTTGATTAGCTAATTCTAAAAGTCCTAATTTAGGTTTAATGATTTTGGCGGTTTGATTTATTTCTGACTCTCCTTTTTGTGTTATAAAATAACTCAAATGTCAGATTAAGTAAAGACCATTACACCTGACGACGCTCACATTCACGCCCCGAGTTATCATACAGCATGCCGATTAACGACTGCCCATCTAGCGTTATGCCCCGTAATTGTCCATTTAGGTGACAATATTCTAACCATTGCCCATCGGGCAGTTTCGTGCCACTGAGTAAGCCAGTGTTATCATCATAGCGATGGCGGATAGTCGCCCAGTTTTGGTGTTCAGCTGTGAGTTGACCATCCAAATTATATTCCCAGACTAATACATTTTGCCCGTCTTTGACTTTAATCAACTGACCATAAGCATCATATTCATAGTGCTCAGTCACGCCATCGGCAAAAATACGGCCGATAAGTTTGCCGGTAATATCACGCTGATACTGGGTGATAAGTGGCGCAACGTCAGGCGTGTTGCCGTATTCGCGCTTTTCTATCAAGTGACCGGCATCATTATAATGATAAGTAGTATTGCCAGCGACGGTTACCCTGAATCACTTCACTAACACACTCACCCCACCAGTAGTAATCTGTCTGCTGCCCATCAGGGGTGATCAGAGTTGAGAGCTTATTAAAGTCGTTATACAGGTATTGTGTTACCCCACCGAGCGGATTAGTTTCTTTAATTAACTGACCATGCTCATTATAGTCATAGGTGGTGGTTTGACCGGCTGCATTGGTGTGACTAATCAGCTTCCCTTGTGGATTATGCACATAGCTTAAAGTGGTGCCATCAGACTGATAAACCGTTGTTTTACCGCTGGCCTTATCCCACTCATAACGGCTTTCAATGCCGTTAAGATTGGTGATTTGCTGATGACAGACAGCACTATTGCCTTCCCCAAGCCATTGCCAGTTAAACACCGCGCCGCCCGCCATCTTACGCTGAATAATCAGATGACTGTCATCATAAACATACTGCTCGGTATGGCCTAAAGTATTGCTGGCAGCGATTAACTCCTGACGCTCATTATAATCATAGCGCATAATTTGGCGTAGCGGTTGCCAAGATTGTTTATCTGATGGGCGCGTTAGTTCATTAACTTCAGTTATCAGTGTTGGATTTAGGGCTGAATAACTAAAGGCAAGGCGTTTTACCCCGCCTGATAGCTCAAGGCCAATGAGCTTACCATCACTATCGTAAATCACATTATGCCGATGACCATATTTATCGCTGATAGCTAACAGTTTAGCCTGTTTAGACTCGGTCGTTTCACGCACAAAATGATAAATGCCAGATTCACAGCTCACCAGATACTGATTGGGCTCATGCCCAAGGTAGATGGCCGCTTCTGACAGTAAATTACAGTTTCACTTTAACCGCATTACCGTCCACTTCTGTGGTACAACTGTTTGATTTGCTAGATTGGGAACAATTAAAGTAGAACAAAACAAGTTAATTTCTAAGTTTGCTAAGTTTAAAAAATAATAGGAAGATCGCCATAGTTAAGATGTTATTTGTGATTTTATTATTCATATTTTACTTACAACATATCGATCATTATCTAATTCATCTGAGTCTAAAATAACTGTTTTTTCTGAACAATCAGGTGAAATCATTATCCATGTTAACGGATTTATGTTTTCGTCTGGAATTAAACACTTTGTATTTAAAGTATAACTTAATCTCCTCGATATAACTTTAGGATTATATTCTATTTTATTATCTCGAATAAAAAACTGACAAAGAGATAAAAAATCACCATTAATCTGATTTACCATACACCATATTTTTATATCATCTGTTAATTGATAACTGACATAATCATCAGTAATTAATATGCTATTTTTAGAAATTCCAAAAGACTTTGAAAGAGCTTTTTGTAAAACAATTTCAGAAAAAATTTTTTCTAAGATTAAATCAAATCCAATCATTTTTTGTTCCTTTTCCAAACTTCAAATGCTTTCAATTTTGCCTCTTCAGATGCCCTCATGTTATTCAGTATTTGATTGGCTTGCTTTGTATTACCGAATGTTTTATACACTGCAAGAATTTTAAATTCCCCTCTATCAAGTGTCGTAAAACCTTTTCCCGATATGGGTGCTAATGTACCATTTGCTTCTCGTAAATATGTTCTACCATTTACAGTTATTAGGTCACCTTTAATTATTGCATGTCCATTTTTAATATCTGTAATATCTTTAGCTACATCTACAGATGAATCAATCACAGTATTATATGATTTTGTAGTAGTTTCCTGATTTATATTATTAAAATAGTGTCGACTATTAAGGGGACAGATATCAGATATCCATTCTGGTAAATTTTGTATATAGTAAATTATGATATTAACATTGAGTTTTATTTTTTTTATTTTCATACTCTTGAAGATATATATCTAGGGGATATGCTGTTCCTAATTCGTATATCTTTCCACTATCTTTATCAATTATAAATGGACAATTACCTATTAATTGTGTTGAAAAATCACCAGTTTCTAAAAATTCTCTAGATTGAAAACAAAAAAGCCATCCTTCAGAAAATCTATCTATTACAGTAATCTCTACAGGAACATCGTATTCAGCTAAATAATTTTTAGCTTTATTTATTGCTTCAAAAAAAGTAATCATCAATTAGTCCTTAAAAATTTGAAAGATTTAAATTTGCTCATATCTGCAGCTTTGCCAGTTTGCCCATCTAGAAAACGTATAATTCCCCTTTGATTCACTACATTGAAAACATGTCCTGGTTGCCCTGGTCCATAAGAACCAAATACAATACCTCTTGCACCAGAGCCCGCATTTGTCATTTGCTCAATAATATTATTAGGACCATTAATATTTTGAAATTTTGTCCCATATTGTTTTTCTAACACAGATATTGGAACTCCATTTTTTGAATTAATCGGTAAAGCAGAAGCTGGATTACCACCTAATGTTGCATCAGTAGCTATAACACAATTGACGCAATTATGAGTTCTACCTTCTGTAGGATACCCCGGATTTACATCACGTATAGAACCAGCTGTATCGTTGATTGTAGTATTGGTTTTCTCCTTCCCTGCAATCCCTTCAAACCCATTATTTTCAACCTTAATCAACCCTAACGGATCAACCCAATTTATCGGATCACTACCGGCATATTGATAACTATTTAGTCCGCCTAGTATACCAAGCGGATCTTGGGTGATATATCTGCCTGTAAATGGGTCGTAATAGCGATTAATATTATAATGTAAACCTGTCTCCTCATCAAAATATTGTCCTTGAAATCTGAGTGGATTGACGGGTTTAATATTATTTTCAGCTTGTGGCCAGTGTTCATAGGTGATTTCGCCATAGGCGCTGTATTCGCATTCATAGACAGTGTCGCCAAGGCTGTCTGTAAGGCGATGAGGAGTGCCTAAGTAGTTATTTTGATACCAGTAGGTTTTTAACTTTTCTGACTGTCCTGCTTTTCCAAGGATTTGGGCAAGGGGTCGATGGCTATCGGGTTCATAAATATAACTTCGCCAGAATTTATCGTTATCGGCACATTCTGCAATTAATTTATGGTCTTGCCACAAATTTGTCTGGAACAAATTTGAACAACGCTTTAGCGTTGGCCTTGCAAGGGTGAGTCTCATGGATGAGACGAATACAAAAATTCGGTGGTTTTACCATCCACGGTTTT
>NZ_LZHH01000120.1 GCF_001690595.1 Gilliamella sp. Choc5-1 | reverse complement strand
TGAAACCCATGCTGAGCACAACTGTGATGTCATGGTGCTAAGTGATTATGAGCAAGGTTATGCTCAGGTTGCTGATATTGATAACAAACCACCGAGTGGCACCTTAGATGGTGGCACTGAAAGCGTGGAATGGCAACACATTTTCAAACAAAAAAATTAAGGGGTAAGTGTTTTTTAAATTCAACGGGAGGCAAGTAGCCTAACGAAGAATGTAATCGTTTATGATTATACCAATAAGCATAAGCCGAAAAAGCGCGTTGTAACTCAGCCGTTGAGTTGAAACGTTGGCCTTTTACAAATTCCGTTTTAATTGTTTTAAATGTCGCTTCCGCTACCGCATTGTCATAAGGACATCCTTTCTTGCTTAATGAATGCGTGATATTAAATGTCTTAAAACAATCCGCTAATAACCGATTATCAAACTCTTTACCGCGGTCTGAATGAAATAAATCTAATTTCGATAATGGCAGTTTAATTTGGCTTAATGCCGACATAACAAGCTCTGCTGTTTTATGTTGGCCAACATGGTAACCGACAATCTGCCTATCGGATAAGTTCACTAAAACACATAAATAGTTCCAACGTTGCTTAACTTGAATATAGGTTAAATCCGCAACAACAATTTGTTTTTTATCACCTACATCAAATTGTCGTTGCAGGTGATTTTCTGTGGCGGTTTCATTCACTTCTGTATTGTGAGATTGATAACGTTTAACGGTGTATTTTGATACCAGCAATAAGGCTTTCATCACCCGAGCAATGTAACGGCGTGACACCCAAATATTCTCTTTTTGTAAATCAAAACGAATTCGTCTTGTACCATAAGACTGATAGCTCTGATTAAATAGCGTCACGATTTTATCGGCATAAAGCCCTACTGATTT
>NZ_LZHH01000119.1 GCF_001690595.1 Gilliamella sp. Choc5-1 | reverse complement strand
AATGTAACGGCGTGACACCCAAATATTCTCTTTTTGTAAATCAAAACGAATTCGTCTTGTACCATAAGACTGATAGCTCTGATTAAATAGCGTCACGATTTTATCGGCATAAAGCCCTACTGATTTTTGTCTATTCAATTTACACTGATAATAAGCATAATATCTTGATAATCCTAAATATTGACATAGCTTTGTTATGCTATAACGATGTCGATTTGCTTTTAGGATAGCGATTTTCGCCCTATTATCAGTGCTGCTTGCTTTAAAATATCGTTTTCCATGCGGAGTTGTTTAAGCTCTTTACGCAACGCGATTAGCTCTTGTTCTTGTGGACTGCGATTATCTTTTGTTTTAAATGAGCCACTTTGGCTTGATTGCGTTATCCAACGGTCCAAAGCTGATGGTGTCAAATCATATTCGGCAACGATTTCACTACGTGATTTACCATGTTGATAAAGACTGACCATTTGGTGTTTAAAATCATCTGTGAATGTTCGTCTTTTGCGTTTAATCTTATTCATATTTGTTCCTTTTTTAGTTGTGATAAGTTTACCTTACCCCTTAAAAAAGTTGTATGAATTAGTGTAGCCGATCCAATGTCATTTATTTTGGATGTTTCTATTAATTGAGTGTCAATAAAATTTATTTTTATACTTGGATCGTTTTTTAGACACATTTCCCCGTGATCTCCCTCTTGACCCCCCCTCTGAAAACGCTATAGTAGAATTGAGTTAAATATATTCTCCATATATATTAATTATTTTTGCTGTTAAACATTGTATATCTGGGTACAAATAATACGCTTTTATTGTATTCATAATTAAGTGACTTTAAAGTTAAGGATATATTAAATAATATGTTAAACATTATAATGTTATATTGGCAATACTCCCATTGTAAAATTAAAAAATATTTTTGATTATAAAAAAGCACCCATATTCGTAAAACTTGAAGAATTTAATCCAGGAGGTAGTGTAAAATCTAGACCTGGTAAATTTATGGTTGTGGATGCCCACCAACGTGGAATTTTAAATAATAAAAAAATAATTTTGGAAGCAACAGGAGGCAACACAGACTTAGGAATTACACTTTCAGCTATAAATCTTGGCTATAAAGTTCACTTAGTTATCCCCGATAATTTCAGCCGTGAAAAAATTAAAACATTAGAAAGTTATGGTGCTAAAATTATTCTTTCCGATCATAAAACAGGCCCTGGTTCTCATATTCGTCTCGCCAAAAAAATTTTGGAATCTGAAAATAAATACATAAATTTAGATCAATTTTCTAATCCTGTGGATCGGCTACACTAATTCATACAACTTTTTTAAGGGGTAAGGTAAACTTATCACAACTAAAAAAGGAACAAATATGAATAAGATTAAACGCAAAAGACGAACATTCACAGATGATTTTAAACAGCAAATGGTCAGTCTTTATCAACATGGTAAATCACGTAGTGAAATCGTTGCAGAATATGATTTGACGCCATCAGCATTGGACCGTTGGATAACGCAATCAAGCCAAAGTGGCTCATTTAAAACAAAAGATAATCGCAGTCCACAAGAACAAGAGCTAATCGCGTTGCGTAAAGAGCTTAAACAGCTGCGTATGGAAAACGATATTCTAAAGCAAGCAGCACTGATAATAGGAAGAAAATCGCTATCCTAAAAGCAAATCGACATCGTTATAGCATAACAAAACTATGTCAATATTTAGGATTATCAAGATATTATGCTTATTATCAGTGTAAATTGAATAGACAAAAATCAGTAGGGCTTTATGCCGATAAAATCGTGACGCTATTTAATCAGAGCTATCAGTCTTATGGTACAAGACGAATTCGTTTTGATTTACAAAAAGAAAATATTTGGGTGTCACGCCGTTACATTGCTCGGGTGATGAAAGCCTTATTGCTGGTATCAAAATACACCGTTAAACGTTATCAATCTCACAATACGGAAGTGAATGAAACCGCCACAGAAAATCACCTGCAACGACAATTTGATGTAGGTGATAAAAAACAAATTGTTGTTGCGGATTTAACCTATATTCAAGTTAAGCAACGTTGGAACTATTTATGTGTTTTAGTGAACTTATCCGATAGGCAGATTGTCGGTTACCATGTTGGTCAACATAAAACAGCAGAGCTTGTTATGTCGGCATTAAGCCAAATTAAACTGCCATTATCGAAATTAGATTTATTTCATTCAGACCGAGGTAAAGAGTTTGATAATCGGTTATTAGCGGATTGTTTTAAGACATTTAATATCACGCATTCATTAAGCAAGAAAGGGTGTCCTTATGACAATGCGGTAGCGGAAGCGACATTTAAAACAATTAAAACGGAATTTGTAAAAGACCAACGTTTTAACTCAACGGCTGAGTTACAACGCGCTTTTTCGGCTTATGCTTATTGGTATAATCATAAACGATTACATTCTTCGTTAGGCTACTTGCCTCCCGTTGAATTTAAAAAACACTTACCCCTTAATTTTTTTGTTTGAAAATGTGTTGCCATTCCAATTAACACCTCCTGACACAATGAATTAATTAAAACAATCTTTATTAAGTGAATAAATAATAGAAAGCGGTTATAAATTTGGTTAAGTTATTGACAATAAATTATCTTAAATCAAATTCTTAATAAAAAAACCCCGATAAACGGGGTAATATTTTAATGACAGACATCCTTGTCTGTTATTTTATCTAGGTTAAATAATTATGGCTGAACTTCTATCACACCAAAGTCGACTTTACTTGGTAAGCCTGGTGATACCCTTACTACTTTAGGATTACGTCCACTAACACGGTATTCCTTCGGTAAGCTTCTTGGGTCAAGTTTGATAACAAAGTTACCGCCACGCTCCCAACGACCGCCTGATACGCCCACTAAATGATAACGACCATGTGCATCAGTTGTGATAATTTCTCCGCGTACCGTGATTAATTTCACGCCACCAAGGCCTTCTTCACCTTCATCCTGCACACCATTACCATTTCTGTCAATAAACACTTTTCCGAAAATTAAAGCGTCATCAAATAATGGATCTGACGTCACTGTCACTGTTGCTTGTGCTATATTTGACACCACCTTACCAGTTAATGTATTTAGCGCCATAGCCGTATTGGTATACTCGCCTTGAGTAACACCTGAGCCTACAACTAACATGTAACTAATGACCATTTCACCATTACCCGATAAACTTACCTTTTCATACGTCACCGTTCTGCCACCTTTCGGATCCATCACTTTCTTACCATTAATTCGTGATGAACCCTTAACAAATTTAAAGCCCGCCGGTAAAATATCTTTAATTTTGATATTTGCTGTTTGTGCTTTATTGTTAATGACTTTAAGGGTATACGGTACAATATCACCTACCACCACGTTATCTTTTAACGCTGTTTTGATGATAGTAATATCCGCATCTGCTGCACGGTAACCCAACGCCATATCATTTACCTCAGCACTCGCAAAAGTAATCGACATATCTTTTAATGCTACTGGTATCGTATGCGCACCACCCATACCGTTATACGTCACTGATGACGGCGGGGCAGATATATCTATTTGATCATGCTCAATGGTATTACCTTTGATATCAGTATATTTTTCAAAGAAAGGTACTTTTTCATACAACGGACTGTTGCTATTTGAACTAACAACCCCATCATTGTATTCACCGTAAAGAACCCGAATATTATGGGTAATGCTGTTACCATCATGACTTCCTACCGCTAAGTTACGGAAGCTGAACTTACCTTTATTATCCGTTGTTGATAACATTGGTTTGCCTGTTTTATCCATAACATGTTTTTTATTACTGTCTAGCAGGTAGACATTCACTCCAGATAATCCTGAGTGGTTAGCTAGCCCCGTCAAACCAACGCCGGCACTGTCTTGAACTAACTTACCTTCGATAATACCTCCATTGATATAACCAAAGTTTTGGTCAGTTAAATTACCTACCACATCCACGATTGCCATATCCACGGTTTGTGGTGTTTTTAACGAGCCATTAGCATCATGGTGGGCATCATCAGGGTCAAAACTTGCCATTAGGGTAGTCGGTATGCCACTGACAACAATATTCCATTTACCAGGGATAATATTGGCAACTTCATAGCTGACTTCACCGGCCTTAATTGTGCGAGTAACTTGAATACCAGGGTTCGCTTCATTGGTTAACGTTACAGTCACTACCTCATTAATACTAGAGTCTGTTTCCGAAGTGTAAATGCCGTCATCATCTTTATCTAAGTAAATCTTACCGCTGAGACTAGCACTCCCTTTCCATGCAAAACTTACCCCTTCAACTTTATCCGTTGGCTGAGCAAATTGATACGTCTCACTCATTTCGTTATCAGTTTGATTCGTTGAAGGAGTAATTGTCGTATCAACCAACATAAAGCTACTGATATAGCTGTTACTTGGGCTTTTCACTTTAACCTGATAATCAATGCCATGTGACAAGTTTTCAAATTGGTATTGACCTAATCCAGTTACATCACTACCACTGGTTTTTACCTCAGTAGCGTTCACTAAATGTTCACCAACATAAAGCTCAACAGCATAGTTATCATAGATGGTATCAATACCAATATCCTGTGGGGCAATGACTTGACCATCATCAGGATCGACATCAATGACAACCTGACCGCTGATGCTCGCCTGACCTTTCACACCAAAATTGACTTTCGATTTGGTATTTGCTGTTGCGTTAAGTTCAATCTCAACGCCATTAGCTACAGACGCACCAGTATTACCTTGGGTTTCACCTACATAACTAAAATCATAGCCTGCTGGTGGGGCAATACTTACTTGCCACTTACCGGCAGCCATATGTTCAATTTGGTAATGACCGTTTTCATCACTAACTGCTGTCAGTACAATGGCATTGTTATTTACATTTTTTACACTTACCTTTACATCGGCTAAGGTACCAAAGTAATCTGCGTGAACCCCTTTACCTGCATAATCGCGATAAATTGTTCCTGCTAAACTGCCTTGGCCTTTATAGCCATAGTCAACATCCGTAACTTGTGCCGTTACACTAGTAACGTCAACAACAGTACGCTTATTCGCAGGGCTGTCAGGGCTGAAGCTGATTTCATAACCTTGTAATTCGTTTACATTATCATCAACTTCTACTTCATATTTATCATAAGCTGTTAATCCATCAAAATGGTATTGGCCTTTTGCATCAGTTTTAACCTCTACTTGTCCTGAGCCAGTTGCACCTGTCATTTTTAAACGAACTGGAATATTGGCTAGTGGTTGGTCAATATCCATCACCGAATTTCCGTCCGTTGTATCCATATCAATTACAACACGACCACTGATTTGTGCACTCCCTTTCGCACCGAAGTCTATGCTATAACCAGCACCTCTTCTTACCAATGCTTCAGGCGTTACTTCAACAATGACTTCACCTGCACCATTACTGGTTATTGGATTTTGTGAAACAAAGTCAACGTAGCTGTATTGCCAGCCTGACGGGTATTTCGTCACGCTAATTTTCCATTTACCTTGCACTAAAGTATCAAAACTATACTTACCAGTACTGTCAGTTTTTGCCGTATATTTAATATCACTATTTGCTACACTGACTGCCGTAATTTCTACATCTGACAATAACGGATAGTTTGTCGCATCATGTATACCATTACCTAAAATATCCTGATAAACATGGCCACTAATACCTAAGTTGCCTTGATAACCAAAATTTTGTTCAGTTAAGTCAGTTTTATCACTACTCACTTTTAGCGTCTCAATTTCGCTTTTACCATTTGGACTAAAGCTCAATTGATAACCATTTAACTTACGCAACGGGTCTGTCACTTTTAGTGTATAGTCATGTTGCGATAAATTAGCAATATGAAATTCACCTTGGCTATTGGTCGATACACTTAAGTAACTTTGAGTTTTATCATCGGCATTACCCAATACTACAGTTAAACCTTCAACACCTGTATCTGCAGCAGAAAGATCACCACTGGTGTCATTGTCATAAACAATCTTACCACTAATGCTACTTTGTCCTTTCATGCCTAAATCCAGTTCAATAGTAGTTGCCGTACTTGCCTCTACGTTATAGCTAATACCATCGGCACTTTCTTTATTTGGCGACACCGCTTTTTCAACAAAATAACTGTATATTAAATCAACTCTTGTTGGATGTGATACCGATACAAACCACTCACCATTAATGATGTTAGGTAACGTGAATTGACCATCGTTGTTTGTTTTTTCAACACGAGTCAATTTTTTACCATCGACAATTGCTTCTGCTTTTACTTCCGCACTAGCCAATACTGGATTAAAGTCTTGATGACCTTTATCTGCACCAATACCGACAACATCTAGGTATACAATACCAGATATCGTACGATTGATTGAATAACCAAACGCTTGTTCTTCAGCTACAGTATCTTTTGAGAAGCTATCGTCTTTCGGACCATTTACCTTAAATACTACAGTATTACTTGCCATATCTGGCGTTGTTTTATTCGGGCTAAAGACCAGTTTATAACCTTTATTAGTAATATCACTGTCATCTAGTACTAACTCATAATCATGTTTACTTAACCCAGTTACTTCAAAATAACCACTTGTTTTGTCAATCGTTATTTCTCTATCGGTAAATCCGGATGCTTGAGTAGCTGAAGTTAACGTCAATTTTGGTGTTAATTCACCTAACCCCATATCATCTGTGCTATATTTACCATTATTATCGGTATCAAGCACCACATAACCTTTGATAACAGAACTTCCACTGTAACCAATTTCTATCCCATTAACATTAGGTTGTTTGTCTGAAAGAGTAACGATTAATGATAAGTCCTTGGCAACCGTAGTTGTATTAATTTCACCATTATTGGTATAGCTTAATTGATAACCACTCCAATCATTCACATCTTGTGAACTATCTGCGGTAATGACCCAATCACCTAAAGGCAAATTATCCACACTAAAGTTACCGTCATTATCGGTGGTCACTTTTTTAACAATAGTGTTGTCATTTTTATTGGTCAAAATAAGCTTAACACCAGCTAAATTTGCATCAACAGCATTTTTATTTTGGCTATTGTCCACATCAATACTAATATGACCATTAATCTCACCGATATATTTATACGCTGTGCTATTTTTTAACTCATTATCTTGCAATGATGAATAGGTATAGACATCACTGTTACCGGTGATTTCTTTATCAGGTATCAATGCCGTACCTGTTGGGGTGCTAACCACAACCTGATAGTTACCATTTTTCGGTAATTTATTAAATAGATATTCACCTGTATTTGAGGTCTGAGTTTGAGACAGAGTAATATATTCCTTTGCATCGGCTGGTTTATATTTTAAAGTTACATTTATGTCATTAATACCTTCATCACTATCTTCAACTTTATCTCCATTAATATCTATCCAGACATGACCTCCAATTTGTTGTTTACCTACTACCAGATAGTGGTTATCCGATGAACCTTCTTGCGGTAATTTTGCAACCGGAATAATAATATCTTTTGCATTTGTGCCAGCTTTACTTAACTTAAAGTCATAGTCAGGCAAGGTATCCATTTTCAACACAACAGAGTAGTCTGCTGTATCGCCAAACATCAGATTAGCAAATTGGTATGCGCCATCAACGGTTTCTTTTGACAGCAATAACTCACCTTTGCCATCTAATCCTTTACGTAACTCAATAGTTGCCTTTATTTTACTATCAAGCAAGTGAGCATAGGAATTTAAGTTATTTAAATCCTTTAAATTATTACTATCGTTAAAATCAACATAAATATTACCCGAAATACCATTTACACTAGCTTCCTTATAATAGAAGTTATTTTCATGTTCACCCTTATTAGTTAATTGGATGTTCGATAGCGTATCTAATGGTTGAGCAGTACCTTTACTGTTTCTGATCAGCGAATAACCGTCCGGTGAAGTAACCACATTAATACTATACTTACCATTCATCAGGTTATAAAAATGGTATTCTCCTTCACTGTTGGTTTTTTGACGGGCAACCATATTTCCATTTGCGTCAATTAATCCAATAAGAATATCAGCGATAGGTTTTTCCGAATTAATATCATCGACTACAGCTTTACCAGAAATACCACTGTCTTTTGCTTCCGAACTATTAATCCCCGCTGACGGGTTAGGGTTTGTATTACCCGCTAATAAAAAGTATTGATTTTGCTCTGTTCTCCCCACATCGGCAAACATAATTGGTGCCAAACTGGTGTTACTATTGTCATTGGCGTTAGAGATAACCCCATAACCTTCTGGCAATACCACTTCCACAATATAGGTAGTATTTAAATCAATACCGCTAAAGCTATAATACCCCTTATCATTGGTTTCAACATGACGGTAAGGTTCAGTATTTGTGTCAATCGCATTTTTATATAAGTTAACCCTGACACCGGATACCGCCATATCACCAGTTTTATCAAAATTAATATCTAAACGACCATTATTGTTAATATCAACCACAACCTTACCAGTAATGGCAGCATCACCATTCTTCTTATAGATAAAGTCCAAATCACCACCCGAAACAGACGGCGTTGTTGGGGAAATTTTGATATCGTCGGCAGAATTAGATGAGCTTTTCAATTCATATCGGCTCTTATCTAAACCTGTATCAGTGACTTTAACGGTATAGGTGTCATCAAATAGGTTTTCAAATTTATATTTACCCTGTTCATCAGTTTTCGTGTAGCTATAAAACACACCTTTTCGATATAGTTCAACTCTCACACCTGAAATTGGCACATCATTTTTATCGGCTTCAAAAATACTGTTATCATCAATGTCATAATAAAGTTGACCACTGATTTTAGTATTATTTTTTAGTTTCAATAACCAATATTGATTAGGTGCACCTGAATTATTAGGCGTAACTTGCATATATTCCAGATTATTTTTTATATTATCTGGTAAATAGCTTTCTTTAGGTTGACTACTATTAGCAACTAGTTCAAATTGATTAGTATCAAGACCTTTTAATTGTAATAACATATTTGTCAAATATATGTTACCACGAGTTGAATTTGCTTTAGTGTAAGCAAAACTTCCGTTTTTTTGCACCTCATTATCAATAAAATCAGGTTTTGACAAAATTGAATCAACACTACCAGTAAAGTAACCTGGATAGATCCGTGGTGTAAAAATCCCTTCTACACTCAAAACACCTTTATTATAATTAGTTAATTCATCTTCGGTCAGTATAACAGCCTCACCAATTTTTCCAGATCCAGTAATATCTAAGTAAATTTTACCAGATACACCTTCAGATACAGTTGAAGCTGCTAGAGTTGCTTGCATCAAATATTGCTCGTTACTCATACCATTAGCAAGTGTTCCATCCGCTAATACTTCAAAGTCTAACGTACCTTCAGGTGTTTCAGGATCCATATCTGCAATATCGATATACGCCGCACCTGTGTTATGAATTATACGGTATTTTCCTTGTGGTAAATTTCTTATTAAAACCGAATCAAAAAAGTTTCCAAGACCTTTTTTCCACTCTTGATAATTACTGCCATCCCAGAAATATAATACAGATTTACCTTTTCCATTCTCAGGCGTAGATACTCCTTTCGCTTTCCTATCACCATCTAAATCGTTGGTAGGATACACATAAACATCAGCAACGCCTTGCATTAAAAAGCGTTTAATTATTGGTGGTCCAAGCTTATCAAATTTCACAGTATAAGTTGATGCAAGTCCTTCACTACTGTTGGTTACAGGAGTGGTTCCTGAACGTACAGCTTTAATCATGTAATTTACGCCAGAATGAATACCATCAATGCCGGTAAATTTAAATTCGCCACTTTTATCTGTAATTTGATGAGCGATATAATTTTTACCACCAACGATACAATCATCTTCATTACCGTCACGGCAAAGTAAAACTGTTGCATCGAAAAGGCCGAAATCATGTTGTGCATTGAGCTTATTCTTACCGTCTTCATCATTTGTGTCTAAGTGAACACTGCCACGAATAATATAATCTTGTTCTTTCAGCTTATACCAAAAATTAGTGTTAGTATTATAAACCTTGCCACCACTGATATTTAATTCAATGACTGATTGATTTTTCTGTACTCCTGTGCCTTGATCATTGTTTTCAAGCTCAACATCATTTGAACCAACATTACTTTGACTACCAAAAAGTGGTTTAGCATAAACTTTATATTCACCATCAGGTAGGTTGGTCAGATTATAAAAACCATCACTATTTGTACCAAAATCCGTAATTAAATTGTAATTTCCATTAGGTTGTTTGCGATATAACGAAACTCGAGCAGCGCTAATAGGAATATCAACATTAGGATCATAATTGCCTGTAGTACCAGGATGACTATTGTTGAGGTAAATATAACCTGAAATAGTATTTGGTTTTTCAGGTTTAAAAACCATATTACTATCTATTGATTTACTTGGTAATATTGTTAATACATAGTTAGTAGTTGAGCGTTCAATTATCAATCCATCATCAATTTCATCTATTTTATAAACGTATATACCTGCACGCTCTACCGGTACCTTTAATTCTCCTATTAAACCATAGTAACCCGGACTATAGTAAATTCCAACTAATGGTTTTCCTTTTGAATCAAGAACTGGAGTAACGCCATCTTCCTCATAAAAAGACACTTTCATGTAAGTCGAAGCTGTTGTTGTTGAAATACCATTAAGACCTCCCCCCCAAGTTGATCTATTATTAGCGGTAGCTATATTACTTACTACCTTAAGCATACCTAAATCAGAACGTACCTGAGAATACCAAAAGTTTTGATTAGACTTTATTCCTTGTCCTAAACTAGGTATTGTAATTTCTCTTGGTCCAATATTATCTTGTTTACCATTACTTAAAGTTACTCTACCTTTATGACGGCTTTTTGATTCAGGTGAAGTACTAGACGATTTACCATCAGTATCATTGACAAAAGCATATTTATTTAAATCTATGCCTGATTCTTTAAGAACAACTTTATAGTCTTTTCCACTAGCCAAGCCACGGAATTGATATAATCCATTTTTTTTATTCGATTTTTGAGTTGCTATCTTTTTCCATGTCATTCCATCATGTTGGTAAAGTTCTACTGGAGTTTCAAAGTAAATACTGTTTGCCGCAGGTAAAGTATTAAAACTTTCACCAGAGTCGGGACCCATTGGCATATGTTGTTCTGATAGAACAAATACATAACCTGATATACTAGGCAACTTAGTATCATTTGGGTCTATTTGTAGTAAAAAGTCTGGACCGCTAGTCAAAGCTGTTGAATTCGATATTGTAACTTTTGCTTCCATTTTCCCTACTGGGATATAAGGTGCAGCAACATTGGTCACTTTAATATCGTAGCTTTCTACAGCTAAATTTTCAAAATGATATTTACCATTTTCCTTTGTGGTAATGGTTTTTGTGCCCAATACTTTGGTTGTCGTGCCCGGATAATAAAGCTCAACATTCATCCCTATTGCACCCGTATCAACATCGGCACCATAGATACCATTATTATCCTGATCGATTGCAACTATACCATCAATACCCCATTCATTACGCTCTTTAATATTGAAGGTACCTGCTTTATTGGCACCGTCCATATTGAATGTCATGCTCTCTACATAATCATGCGTATTATCCGGTAATGTAGCATCCCATAATGCATATTTTTTTGCATTACTTGTATCTTCTATAAAAGAATTTACATTGATTACAGCGATATACGAAATTTCTTTTAACGTATTTTTGATCTCTATCACACCGCTATCTTTAGATGCCATTTCCAATTCACCAGCTACCGCTGAATTAATGAATTTAACTGGAATATTTTTTGCGCCCATTCCTTTATCATCTTTTATCGATAACTGAATGTCGCCACCCTTACCTTTTAAAAATAGATTTTTCGATTCACCGGTGTCTGCTATGAGTGTGACTGAATCTTCTACAACCTCATCTTTGTCTGTTTTTGCGACAATCTTATAAGAGGTTAAAGCTGGTGCTTCTAATACATATTTTCCTTTGCTATCTGTGTCAGCATTAGAAACTAAATTACCTTTGTCATCATATAATTCAACCTTCAAACCAATTAATGGCATCTCTGTTTTTGTTGCCGTGTTATCATAGTCCAAATAGACCGTACCGGATACCGGAAACGCGTTTGCCGCCGATATCGTCATCAATGATATAAAGGCTGAAGCCAAGAATCCTTTTGCACATTTGAACATTGGCTTTTGTCCATAGCCACATGTTTTCCTGCTACTTTTCGCTTTCATATCCACTGCTGCATTATGCTCAGTTCGCATTATCTCTTCTCCTGATATGCGTAATTTCCTTTCAACTTGCATTTTAACTTTTTCAATTTCTACACTTTGCCAACTGTCCATTAGAAACTCCCTACTACATTGACAAACCAACCGTGTGAACGATAGTTCAGGTGCGTTAAATTGTCGTTATAATCTGTAAAGTTATAACCTACTCCCATTTTAATATTATCACCAATATTGCGATAAATACTAGTAACAAAACCATCTTTATGGTCATTCGCTAAATCAGTACGTAACGTACGACCTTCTACCTGATACTCCCAATCGCCTGTCTTATAATTTATACGCAGTGCATACAAACTAGCTCCTGATGAGTACCAATTACTTTCATTTTTATAACGTAAATGACCTTGCCTATGGGCTGCTTTAAACGCCGTTTCCCAATTTGCATTCCATTCATAAACACCTTCTAAAGACCATACCCAACTCTTTTGGTCATACAAACTTGAGGTATATCGTTTTTCACTCGATGAGGTTGAATTCGCTATCAACTGATCGTCAGGATCTAACCCATAAACATAGGTAAGTTTCCCAAATAAATTCAGGTTATTTATTAATTTTGGACGATAAGCAAAACCTAGCATTGATTCGGTATAGTTGCTTACCACATCATTCGAATTATCTTTATTACCAAAAGTTTTGGCAAAATCAAACTGAGCCAACCAGCTTAGGTTTTCACTGACAATGGTTTTTGCTCGATTGGTGGTCACCCATTGTCTTATTCGGTCATCTCCTTGATCAATCCGATATTCCAGACGATTACGAATTTGAAACCAATCATTTTTATAGCCGTAACCAGCCGCATAAATATCACGACGGGTTTCATCATGACCCGATAAACTGGTGCGGTCACGATTACGGTTGTTTACACGCCCCACGGAGTAAGAGCCTTCAATAAATTGCGCTTCGGTAGGTTTATAACTGACGCCATACACATCAGAAGTGGTATGATCGATTTTGCTAGTTTTAAATTGACGCTCAGAATAGAGCTCCATCTCACTGGTCGCTTTGGTGCGCCCCCCCACTACCGTGGTAATACCTCGTCCGGAAGTAGAATCCACATCATTTAAAAGTTTTGTGTACAAATTAGTCTGCTCATTGACATCCCAACCCGCCTGAAGCCCGCCACCAGCTCCCCGATTGGATGCAAAAATTTCTGCACCAACATTAATACTATCGGTAATTTGTGAGTTATAACCAATCGTGGTACGGTTATCATCTGCCACATCACCCGATTTGTCCATGGTTAATTGCTGAATAATATACCCTTTATCCCGACCAGCAAAAAAACTGCGCTCCAATTTAGCGGCAATTAATGCTTCATGTGTGCTCTTTTCACCATAATTATGGTCATTACGGTGTAGTAACTCAAATGCGGCTTTATACTCATCACCTAAGGTAGTGTAATACTGCGCACGAGTAATTTTTTCAATATAGTTAGCCAGATCATTTTCCTGACTGTAACCCACAAGTACACCTTGTTTGTCTTGCTCAAAATCATAACGCAGTTCACCGCCCCACTCTTCTAAATCACTGCTGCGCGCTTTAGCAAAAGTTGAAAAACCTTCCTGCTGTTTTGAGTAGTAACCTTTAAAGGTCAATGGAATATCTTGCTCAGTAAAATCATTGAAATCAATTTTTTGCTCAACTTTCCACGCAGCACCCCGTGTATCACCTGACAGTACCGTTTGATTAAATGACAATCCCCCATTGCTTGAAACAAAAATATCACTTAATCCCGCTTTGGTTTTAGCATATTCCATTTGAGTATGGGTACCTTGAGTTGGGCGAAGAATTAAATCAACTCCTTTCAATTCATAATTATCACCACTTGACTGGTCTTCATTAATATAGGTCCCGCCAATACGAATATGGTCATTGAGCCAATTATAAGCTCGTCCACCAAACACTTTTTGACCGTCTAAATCAAAACCATCAGCATAATATTCATATTCAGCGATAATCCACACAGGATCGCCACCGACTAAGTTACCACCGCCCTCAATAATTGAACTACCTACGCCACCATTACTGGTCATTGGCAATGCTTTGGTTAACATCACCCGTCCCTGAAACTGATTAACTTCATAATCCACACCTTCAGTTAACGTGCTAGTACTAATGACCCGACCGGTGTCACGGTCACGCACTTCAATGGACAGTTTTAAACTGCCTTCAGTAATACGTTGATGTTTTAGAAAGTATAAACTACCGCCCGTTGACGCCAATTCATTATGGCTACCTCGTGTCTCTCCATTAGATAAAAAAACCGTTGCTAACGTGCGCGTATCTCCATATTGTGTGGTTTCCTCGCTTTCATGGTATAACTTTGCTCCGTATAAACTGCGATTAAAATTAGCAAACTCATTACCTGTAATTTGAGTGTTGTAATTACCCCATAAACCGTAACTTTTTCCTTTTTCTAATTTGATATAAAACTTACCTTCTGTATCAACATCACTTTCAGTCGTCGAATCATCACCATAAATAGGATAGTAAGATTGTGGATCAAGCTCTCGCACAAAACGACTCGGGTCTTTTTCACCTAAATGCCCAAACGCATTTTTCAATTGGGTTTCAGTAGTATCTAAATGGGCCGTTAAACGGTAATCACCTTTATTTGCCTTCAAATAGAACGCAACTCGACCGTCCCAACTCCCTTTGCCACTGTAATGATGACTGTCAGCCTCTTCTAATATGGCTTTACCTTCACCTGTCACATTATTTTGTGCATAAGTGATATCTACAATACCTACGTAAAAAATATCGTCTTCTTGTTCAACAACCAATGTCTCATTTTGGGATTGAAGTTGACCATTTTCATCTTGCCAACTTAAATTAAATTGATATTCGCCCGGAGATAAAATCATCTCACGCATGGCACGACCATGATTATCCACCACCAATCGCTGACCATTTAACGTGACTTCTTTCTTATCGCTCAACCCGCTCATTTGTATCACAACTTTACGATCTTGAGCATCTGTAACAATACCTTGATGATCGATACGACTTTGCCCAAAACCAGGAATAGTACTGTCGGATTTTAGCTGACCATAAAATAACGTATCGTTATTAACCAAATCAACTTCGACGTTTGATTTAGCATAGGATACAAAATCGCTTTCTTGAGTTACACCATGACCAAGAGTACGAAACATCACCGCATAAACATTATCTTTTAAACCTGTATGACTGGTTGTGGTTAAAATCGCTTTATATTCTGTATCAATCGATAACGGCTCACCATTATTGGTATCACCATTCCATAATACTGCTTCATAAGGGCTAATATCACTAAAGCGTAACGTTTTTAAAGGCCGTTGATTATCCAAATCTGATTGTCGGTAAATTGTGATTTGATACTCGGCTATTTTTGTTGGGTAGTTGGTGTAAACATAAAACCCCATTGGCGCGGTAAATAACCCATCAGAGGTTAATTTCACTTTTGGATTATAAATACTGAGATTAAGTTTCTCTTCTGTATTAAATTCATCTCGAATAACATTTAGTTTAGGTACATGGTGTGTGTTAGCATAAATAGTATTTGAACTAAATAAAAAAGCGGCACTTACACCCAGGCAAGGCAAATACCGAACCCAGTTATGTTTTTTCATTACTCTTACTTCCTTTTTCTTAATATCAATTGTTTGTTTTTTCATTAACCATAAACCACTGTCAGTGACAATAACAGTCTATTTATTAGTTAATACAACAATTTCCATTAATGCATCCGTAATTTATATAATAATATGTCATCGTTATAAACAATGGATTCATAATTTTACAATTTATAGTAACTATCAAAAACCGTTTAGTTAGTATTGGTTTTAAATATAAAGTTAATACCAACAAAGATGATTGATGCCCGAACAATTAATTTAAAGATAATTACAAAATAAAATTATTTACGATTAATTATCAAAAAATTTTCGTCGCAATAATACCTTTATCATTCCAAATATTCAATAGTTATTTGTTGAAATTCCTCGTGTTATTTACAGTAATTTGATAAAATACTATAATTAATATACACAAAAAAACAAAATTAACGCTCAATCACAAACAAGCGATAAAGGCTGATATCATAAAGAAAAATAACTGTCACCAATTTAGCTAGACGCTTTATAGTCAGTAGCCTAACCATTGGTGTTCTCCTACACATTATGTATTTGGGGTTATTTGAATATTAATTTTTGAGGAATAAGTTGATTTTAATAATTTAAAAATAAAAAAAGCGCCGTAGTGGCGCTTTTCAACTTAGGCTGCTACGCAGCATTTATTTTTTTAAATCTGCTATTTTTTTACGGATGTTTTTAGCGCGATCTGATGAAGATGGGTGACTACTTAATATAGATGCATCACCACCACCTAATTTATCAAATGCTGATGCTAGACCTGCTGGATTAATTTTTCTTTTAACTAAGTAATCGAAAGAATAATTATCTGCATCTTGCTCTTGTTTTTGTGAAAACTGAGAATTAATTACTGCTGATGCTAAAGCCCCTAATTTAGATTTAGATAGAGAAGCTATTGTTGCATTACCTGACGCTGCAGCAGCATCACGTGCGATTTCAGTAGCATAAGCAACCTGCATTGCTTTTTTACTATGGCCTAAAGCAACATGACCTAATTCGTGACCTAAAACACCTTGAATTTCATTATCAGTCATCATGTCCATTAAACCACTATAAACACGAACACAACCATTAGCCATTGCCCATGCATTAACATCTTTTGTGATATAAACTTTATAGTTAATTGGTGTACCGTCTAAGTTATTACCAAGTGCTTTAGCAATTTTCTTTAATCGTTTAGCATAAGCGCTTTTTGGTGAAGCAACTTTTGAGTGTGCATCCATTTCAGCACATGATTGTTGACTTAATGCTTTTACATCATTATCACTTAGAGTAGCAGCTTTCAAACCTTTCATGCCAAGACTAGTTAAGTCATCTGCGCTCATATTTTTACAACCAACGAGTGACATTGCAGCAACTAAAGGTAGTGCAACCAACAATGTTTTTTGATGTTTATTCATACTCTTTTCCTTATATTAATATAAATGTTAAACGCCTAATTTTTTTAGACAATCCAAATTTTAACGTAACTTTTATAATAATCAACAAATAATTGCTTGATTAGACAATATCAGGGCTTTAGACTAATGCCTCATTTTTGAGGAACACGATTATGCAGCTATCCGATTTTGATTTTTATCTCCCAAAAGAGCTAATTGCTAAACATCCTTCAGAAACAAGAAGTGCATGTCGGCTTTTATCACTTGATAGTTACACAGGTAAAATTGAGAATAATGTATTTACAGATATTATTGATAAAATCAACCCAGGTGATCTGCTTATTTTTAATAATACCAGAGTCATTCCTGCTCGATTATATGGCAAAAAAGCTTCAGGTGGAAAAATCGAAATATTAATAGAAAGATTGCTAGATGATAATCGAGCCCTTGCACATATTAAAGCATCTAAATCACCAAAAGCAGGTGCTGAGCTTATTCTAGGAGAAGATACCACTATTAGTGTTACCATGCTAGCACGCCATAATGCTTTATTCGAATTACAATTTCCTGATGATGTACTTACTATTTTAAATAAAATAGGCCATATTCCATTACCACCATATATTGATCGTCCTGATAATGAACAAGATCGTGAAGTTTATCAAACAGTGTATAGTAAAGTGCCAGGAGCCGTTGCTGCACCCACGGCCGGTCTTCATTTCGATAAACCTTTATTAGAAAAACTAAAACAGAAAGGCGTCGAAATGGCATTTGTCACTCTACACGTTGGAGCTGGAACATTCCAACCAGTTAGGGTTGAAAACATTGAAAACCATATTATGCACTCTGAATATGCTGAAGTGCCAGAAACTGTTGTGGAAGCGGTGTTAGCATGTAAAGCACGAAACAAAAAAGTTATTGCTGTGGGAACAACTTCTGTTCGAGCTTTAGAAAGTGCAGCACAAAAAACAGGGAAAATAGCACCTTTTTTTGCCAATACCCAAATTTTTATTTATCCTGGCTATCAATTTAAGGTCATTGATTCACTTATAACCAATTTTCATTTACCTGAATCAACTTTGATTATGCTTGTTTCTGCCTTCGCTGGTTACGAAAATACCATGAAGGCTTACCAACATGCCGTTAAAGAAAACTATCGATTTTTTAGTTATGGTGATGCTATGTTTATTACAGCAAAAAATTAAAAATATTTTAAATATCAAGAAAGTAGTCAATAAAATCAAACTAAGCTCAAACTTTATTGGCTATATTAAACCTATCTATATAAATACTTATATAGTACCTAATTTTTCTAAAATACGATCAATACGTTTTATATTTGATGGATGTGATGTTGTTGTATTATTTGTTGAATGAATGGGCATTTTTTTTAACATAGTTACAAGCCCTGTTGGATTTATATTTCTGCTCATTAATAACTCCAAAGCATAATGATCGGCCTCAAACTCATATTGTTGAGCAACCTCTTTTTTTACAAGAATAACTACATCATTATTGGTTATCTCAACGTAAGGGGCTAGTCTAAATGATTTTATAGCATGTTTAAGAGCAATATGTGCTTGTTCATGAGCTAAAACTGCCTGTAATTCATTATCGTTTAATAATTTTATTAACCCACTGTTTATGCGAATACAGCCACTAGCAGTTGACCATGCATTAGGATCTGTATTTAAATAAACTTTATAATTTACTTCAATATTATTAATCTTTTTAGGTAGCGTTCCGGTTAACCTTTCAAGTTTTTGGTTGAGCCAACTATTATCATTAGCAATAACAGATCGTTTATCTGAATCAGCACACACTTGTGCGCCAATAGCCTCTATATCTTGTTCAGATAGGTGTTTAATTTGTTCTGATGTAATAATAAATGTCGTTTTTTTATTTTGGGATTGACAAGCAACCAATAAAAAACATGACATTAAAAAGAAAACAATGCACTTCAAATGCCTTAATCTCCCTTCAAATATTGTCTATTGTACCTTTGCACGGTAAACTAGCGCCGCAAATTAGTAATACGACGACGTATTATAACAATAATTAGCGCCAAACTGTTTATTTGGTCGCAAGAGGTTAACTAAAAAATGAAATTTGAATTAGACAATACCGATGGACTTGCTCGTCGAGGACGTATGAAATTCGATCGTCGTGGAGTCGAATATACTGTTGAAACACCTGCATTTATGCCTGTTGGCACTTATGGCACAGTAAAAGGCATGACCCCAGAAGAGGTTACTGCAACTGGAGCGCAAATATTACTAGGCAATACATTCCATTTATGGTTAAGACCTGGACAAGAAATCATGCGAAAGCATGGTGATTTACATGATTTTATGCAGTGGCATGGCCCAATTTTAACCGATTCGGGAGGGTTTCAAGTCTTTAGTTTAGGTGATATTCGCAAAATCAAAGAGGAAGGTGTCTATTTCCGTAATCCAATTAATGGTGATTCGATTTTCTTATCACCTGAGGTTTCAATGGAAATTCAATATGATCTTGGTTCTGATATTGTGATGATTTTTGATGAATGTGCCCCGTTTCCTGCTGATTGGGATTATGTCAAAAAATCAATGGAAATGTCTTTACGTTGGGCTAAACGTAGCCGAAAGCGTTTTGATGAATTAGGCAACAAAAATGCACTCTTTGGTATTGTGCAAGGCGGAATACATCAAGAATTACGTGATATCTCAATTAAAGGATTGACCGAAATAGGCTTTGATGGCTACGCTGTTGGTGGATTAGCTGTTGGAGAGCCTAAAGCTGATATGCATCGAATTTTGGAGGGTACTTGCCCACAATTACCAGCCGATAAACCTCGTTACCTAATGGGCGTGGGTAAACCTGAAGATTTAGTTGAAGGTGTTCGTCGAGGTATTGATATGTTTGACTGTGTGATGCCAACCCGTAATGCACGTAATGGTCACTTATTTGTCACAAATGGGGTGATTAAAATTCGTAATGCAAAATATAAAGACGACACTACTCCGCTTGATCCTCATTGTGATTGTTATACTTGCAAAAATTATACTAAATCATATCTTCATCATTTAGATAAGTGCGGTGAAATTTTAGGTGCACGTTTAAATACCATCCACAATTTACGTTATTATCAACGCTTAATGGCTGAAATTCGTGAAGCTGTTGCGAATAAACGTTACGAAGATTTCGTCATTGAATTTTATCAACGAATTGGTAAAACACCAGCACCTTTACCGAAATAAGGACATAGCAGAATAAATTTTTATCGTAGGTATTGACACTTTTTAGGAAGCGCAGTATTATGCGCTTCCAACGGCGAGTAGCGCAGCTTGGTAGCGCAACTGGTTTGGGACCAGTGGGTCGGAGGTTCGAATCCTCTCTCGCCGACCAATTTTCAATAAAAAAATAAGAAACAATTGAGCATCAATAATTCCCTTAAGAAACGCGATATCAAATATTGCTCTAGTTTATAGTCTTTTCCAAAAACTATAAACTAGAGCGTGATTTAATTACTGGTAGTAATTCTGACAAATCTGACTTGTGCTGTTTTTCAGTATTTTTTAGGTTATTTAATAATAAAGTTGCGGTATAGCCTCCTATTTTTGAGGATTGTAACGCCACTGTTGTTAACGCAGGAAAGCTCACTTGACTAAATTCATTATCACCAAACCCACTTACAGCTAATTGATGAGGAACACGAATATGGCGTCGCTGGCATTCATACAGTACTCCACAAGCTAATTCATCGGTAGTGCAAATTAGGGCGTCAAGTTCTGACCAATTTAAAAGGATATCGGGTAACAATTCAGCTCCTGTGCTAAAATTTGCTGGTTTGGCTGCATTAACAATCCGATGGGAAGGTAAATGATAAGTAAGCATCGCTTTATACCAACCATGTAAGCGTTGTTGAAAAAGGTGGTATTGTTGATTAGCACACAATAATGCAATATTTTGGTAACCTTTTTTAATAACATATTCAGTTAACTTATACATTGCAAAACTATCATCAACTTCAACATTAATATTGATTAATTCATCATACTTTTTCCCAACATTCATAATTGGCACAGTTTTATTCTGAGCAATTTTCTTTATAAGATTTTCATTTTCAACATAAAATAACAATATTGCTTCAAGATTATGACTGTAAAGTGTGTCTAATAATTGTGATTCAGACTTATGATAATGATAAGACTCTATGATAAATGTTGTATAACCTTTTTTTATTAAATTTGCTTGTAATGAGTCGAGCAATAGTTGAGCTGAATGGTCATATATTTTCGTTGTAATAATCGCAATAACTTGATTGGAAGAGGCAGATGCTAATAAACTGGCTGCAATATTAGGTTTGTATCCTAACGTATCAACTGCAAGTTGAATTTTTTGCCTAAGCTTATCTGATACTAGTTCCGGTGTTCGTAACGCTCTAGATACCGTCATAGCTCCTACACCTGCATGTTTAGCAACATCAAATAAAGTAATTTGTCCTGTACTCCTACGCTTTTTGGTATCCTGCATCTTTCATCCCGATTGACTTTTATTTAATCTTCTTATTTATACAAACTTTACCTTAAAAATAGAAAACTAATAGAAGACTATCATTAATTATGTCTTATATGATGATTTTATATGTAGGAATTAGTTGTTTTGTTTACACTTTCTAATTAGAATAATTACATAGAATCATATTGTTATCCCTACAATTTATTTTTTGCGCATCAACAATGCATCACCCCAATTAACCTTTTTTTCTATGCCTTGATTGTTATTTTGTTGTTGTTGAGCATTATCGTTATCAGCAAATTCTGTTGTGCTTTCTATTTTTTCAGTTTTCCCCAAATTTTCAACTTTGTCTACATGTATCAAAGTCTTATTTTTTTTGCGAGGTCGTTTATCTAAAAATGAAAGTAATGCTTTTGTGTATTCATCTTCAGGAGAATAGAAGATCTTCTCACGTGAGCCTTGCTCAATAATACTACCATCTTTCATAACAACCACTTGGTGACACATAGTGTAAACCAACGCTAAATCATGGCTAATAAACAAATAACTAAGCTGATGCTTTTCTTGCAATGATTTCAGTAAATTAATAATTTGTTTTTGAATAGTATGATCCAACGATGAAGTAGGTTCGTCTAAAATCAATAATTCAGGCTGTAAAATTAAAGCTCTAGCAATAGCTATTCGTTGACGTTGCCCTCCAGAAAACTCGGTCGGATAGCGATAACGCATATCTGGATCAAGCCCAACTTCTTGCATAATATCGATTACCGCTTGTTCACGCTGAACTTTGTTTAGTTTTTTATGAGTCATTAATCCTTCACTAATAATTTGCTCAACATTGAGGCGAGGATTAAGAGAAGAGAACGGATCTTGAAATACTACTTGGATACGGCTTCGAAATGGTAATAATCTTTTACCAGTTAAATTTTGTATCGGATGGCTGTCAAATACAATATTGCCCTGTGATTTAATCAATCGTAGAATAGCTAGTGCTGTAGTACTTTTTCCCGATCCTGATTCACCAACAATTCCAACCGTTTCACCTTGATGTACAGCAAAACCAATATTGTTGATAATTTTCTTCTTTTGGCTGCTAAATAAACGTTTTTTGGTAATGACTTCAACATTAAGGTGATTAACATTAAGTAATATTCCAGGTGCATCGGGCAATGGCACAGGTTCACCTTTTGGCTCTGAATTCAATAGTGTTTGAGTATATTCATGCTGTGGACGTAAAAAGATACGCTGTTTATTATTGTATTCGATAATTTGGCCTTGTTGCATAACAGCCACTTTATCAGCAAGCTTTTTAACAATACCAAGGTTATGCGAAATAAAAAGCATACTCATATTGAGTTCTTTCTTTAACTCTTTTAGTAACTGAATAATTTGCGCCTGTACAGATACATCTAGTGCTGTTGTCGGTTCGTCAGCAATAAGTAACTTTGGATGCGTTAATATTGCCATAGCAATCATTACTCGCTGCCTTTCGCCACCAGATAGTTGATGAGGATAAGCTGATAATTTACTTTTTGGTTCCTTAATGCCTACACGATCAAGGTATTGTAAAATTTCGCCACGAGCTTGATTACGCTTCATTCCTCGATGTAACGCCAGCACTTCATAAAGTTGCTTTTCAACTGTATGTAGAGGATTTAATGACACCATCGGTTCTTGGAAGATCATGCTAATTTCATTGCCACGAACTTTACGAAGTTCTTTATCTGGCGCATGTAATAATGATTTTCCTTCAAACAAAATATCACCAGTAGGGTATACCACTTGTTCTTTACGTAGTAGTCGTAAAATTGATAATGCGGTAATGCTTTTCCCTGAGCCTGACTCTCCCACTAAAGCAAGTGTTTCTTGCTCATTAATATCAAAACTAACATTACTTACTACTTGCGATAGTAAATGCGTACCACGTTTAAATGCAACACTTAAATCCTGAACGGATAATAAAGGAGAACTCATTAATACACTCCTTTGTTTGGATCAAATGCATCTCTTACTGCTTCACCAATAAAAATAAGCAGTGACAGTAAAGTTGCAATAACTAAAAATGAACTGATGCCAAGCCAAGGAGCTTGTAGATTGTTTTTACCTTGTAGTAATAATCGTCCTAGTGATGGCGAATCAATCGGTAAACCAAAACCTAAAAAATCTAGCGCTGTTAGTGTTGTTATCGAGCCACAAAGTATAAAAGGTAAAAAGGTTAATGTTGCCACCATGGCATTAGGCAAGATATGACGAAACATAATTTTAGTATCACTAACTCCCATTGCTTTAGCTGCACGAATATAATCAAAATTGCGAGTACGCAAAAATTCAGTACGCACTACACCTACTAAAGCCATCCAACCAAATAATACGGTAATACCTAATAACCACCAAAAATTAAGCGGTAAAATACTGGCTAATAGAATAATAACAAATAGCTCAGGTAACCCACTCCATATTTCTATGAAACGTTGACCAATTAGATCAATTTTACCTCCATAATAGCCTTGTATAGCCCCAAAAATGACACCAATAATTGAAGTAAAAATCGTCAAGAAAATCGCAAAAAACATAGATATGCGAAAACCGTATAAAATATTGGCAAATACATCGAAACCTGCATCGGTGGTGCCTAACCAATGTGATGCCGAAGGCGGCGTTGGAAACGTGTTGGATGTATCATAAATTAATGTATTGTAGCTATAACGAAATGGCGCCCATAAAATCCAGCCATTAGTTTCTATTTTATTTTGTACAGCAGGATCAAGAAAGTTAGTTTGTGTGGCTAATTGTCCACCAAATTCCGTTTCTGGATAAAAATGAAAAATCGGCGAATAGTAATTATCCTGATATTTAATAAAAATTGGTCTATCGTTAACAATAAAATCAGCAAATAAGCTAATCACAAAACAGATCATAAATAACCAAAGTGAGTAATAACCACGACGATTCTGTTTAAATCGTTGCCAACGCTGTTGATTAATAGAGTAATGGGTGGTCATTAGTTGCGAGCCTCAAAGTCAATACGTGGGTCAATCATCATATAAGATAAATCAGATAATAATTTAGTAATAAGGCTGATTAATGTAAAGATATACAATGAACCAAAAATCACTGGGTAATCACGTTGTATAATTGCCTCATATCCCAATAGCCCAAGTCCATTAAGCGAAAAGATAATTTCAATCAATAATGAACCAGTAAATAAAATACCAACAAAAGCTGCAGGAAAGCCTGATACAATCAGCAATGTTGCATTGCGAAAAACATGTTTATATAAAATTTTTCTTTCACTTAATCCTTTAGCACGTGCGGTTATTACATATTGTTTGCGGATTTCATCTAAAAATGAATTTTTAGTTAGCATGGTGAGTGATGCAAAACCGCCAATAACCATTGCAATAGTGGGTAAACAAATATGCCATGCGTAGTCTTTTATTTTGCCCCAAAAATTGAGTTGCTCAAAATGGTTCGATATTAGCCCACGTAGAGGAAAAATATCCCAATAACTACCGCCAGCAAATAATACAATAAATAAAACCGCTAATAAAAAAGCAGGTATCGCATAGCCAATAATAATTAATGTACTTGACCAAAAATCAAATGCAGAACCATCTTTCACTGCTTTGCGAATGCCTAACGGGATTGAAATGAGATAAACAATCAAAGTACTCCATAATCCCAATGAAATTGAAACAGGTAAACTTTTGGCAATTAAACCTAGTACCGATTCACTTTTAAAAAAACTATTACCAAAATCAAATAATATATATTTCTTTAGTGTTTCGATATAACGTTCAAATATCGGTTTATCAAAGCCGTACTGCTTTTCTATCATTGCGATAACTTGAGGATCAAGCCCACGAGAACCTCGATAATTTGATTCGTTTTTATACTGCTGTACGGATATTGACGAGTCACCACTCCCTGGCAATAATCCTTGCCCTGCTTGCGGGCCATTTTCAATCATGGCTAGTGCCTGATCAACAGGCCCACCAGGCGCAACTTGTACAATAAAAAAGTTGATAGTCAAAATCACAAACAATGTTGGAATAATCAGCAACAGTCGACGAATAAAATAATTTAACATATTAATGTTCCCGATTTTTAGACAGGCTAGCTGCTTTGTTTGCATCATACCACCAACTATCAATCCCTATACCATAAGTCGGTTGTATAGCTGGCTGCCCAAATTTGTTCCAATAAGCATAATAAGTTTTACTGTTATACCACATTGGAATCATTGGATATTCTTGCGTTAAAATACGATCAAGCGCACGTCCTAATGGGACAAGTTCTTCTTGATTATCCACATTCTTAATAATTTCAGCGATAATGCCATCGATAGCTTTATTATGTAACCCCGAAGCATTCCACGATGAGTTAAGGTATTCACTTCCCCAAAACATCAATAAATTAGAATTAGGATAATTTACGGCATAATAATAACGTGCAACCATATCATAATCACGCTCACGAACACGCCGTAAATGTTGTGCGGAATCTAACAAGGTAATTTTCATGGTGATCCCTAAGCGTGCTAAATTTTGTTGAAAAGGAATAGCATATTTAATATCGCTACCAAGGGAGCTGATCAGTTCAAATTCAAATGGTTGCTCAGTTTTAGTGTTAATTAGTTTACCATTTTTAATTTCCCATCCAGCTTGTTTAAGCAATTCAGCCGCTTTTAACAAATTGTCGCGATTAAAACCTTGCCCATCACTTTTGGAAATAGAATAAGCATCGCCAAAAACAGCTTCGGGAATAATATGTTTATAAGGATTAAGCCATTTTAATTCTTGCTCTGTCGGCTTACCTTTTGCCGCATAAATGGTGTTTTCAAAAAAACTATAAGGTCTTTTGTAACTGTCATAATAAAAGGCATGATTTAGCCATTCAAAATCAAATGCCAAGGAGATCGCTTTACGTACTTTAATATCTTTAAATAGTTCTTTTTGTAAATTAAATGCGAGCCACTCAGTATCGGTTGCGGTTTTAACAGGTTTTTCTTGTTTAATAATATGGCTATTATCAAAATATCGACCTTGATATTGAGCAAACCAATTTTTTGGTTGATCTTCAGTTCGCAAATCATATTCACCAGCTTTAAAGGCTTCTAGTGAAACATTGTCATCCATATAATAATCAATGCGTTTTTCGTCAAAATTATCTAAACCTTTATTAATCGGCAAATCACGTGCCCAATACTTTGGATTACGTCGATAAACAACATATTGCCCCATTTTATAATCGCTAATATAGTAAGGGCCACTACCAACAGGTGGCGTGCTTAATGGTTCTGAAAAATCATGATGTTGCCAAAAATGTTTAGGAATAACACGCATACTACCCACAAATGAAAGAAGTTTTTCCCGATCGGAATCGGGAATATCAACACGCACATGGTGATCATCTATTGCCTTAACAGTAATGCCTTTATTATAAACACGATATTGAGGTACCCCTTCGGTCATAAATTTATGAAAGGTAAATTCAACATCGTGGGCAGTAATGGGCTTATCATCTTGAAAACGAGCATTAGGGTTAATTGCAACTTCTGCCCAACGGTATTGGTTAGAGTAGGTTATTGAAGTAGCAATAAGTGGATAAAAGCTTGTGATATCATCAGCTGTACTAGTAAAAAGACTATCATACAGTGATCCTGAATTACGTTCAGGTGCGCCACGGCTAGCAAAGCGATTCAAATTATCAAAAGAGCCAACTTCTGCCAATTTAATTACGCCACCTTTCGGAGCATTAGGATTTACATAATCAACATGTTGAAAGTCAACATGATACTTTGGTTGACCTGAAAGTGAAAAGATGGTTTTGCGGTAAATTTCTTCACGTTTTTCAGTAGGAGTAACGATATCAACTTGTTTATCCTGAGATGATTGAACTAGAATATTAACATCAGTTTCTTCCTCAGTTTGAGGTAAAATTTGTTGTTCTTCATCGGCAAAAGCAGGTGCAGAACAAATGGCTATACCACTTAGGCAACTCAAGATGAATAATATTTTTATAGGTTGTTTAATTCGACTAATCATCCTAATTCCGTTCCTGCTCTATTTAACAATAGCATATTTATGTAATTTCTTATTGATTATTAACAAATCAGTCATTAAAGGCAATCACAATCCCCAATAGGTTGCCTATTTTGCCAAACTTCCACTAAATGAGCAAAACCTAATTAATAAGATAAAAAAATGAGACCACTCGTTAAAAATACACATTTGATAAAAAATAAGTGTAAGAATTTCTCACGTTGTTTACAGTAATTTTTGAAATTACTGTAATGAATACATATAAAAAACAAAACTAATGCCTTATCACAGACAAACGATAGTGCGCTTATATTATAAAGACAAATAACCGTTACTAATTTGGCTAAACGCTTTATGGTCAGTCGACCTACTAGTATTAAACGTCTTTGTTATTGCGGTTAAATCCTTACGTAAAAAGGATATAATAATACGTTAATTTTTACCAAGTTAAACAAAAATTTTGGATTTTTTACTTAAACACTATACACTCCTGAAACTTCTTGACAAAAATGAGGCTATCTATCTTTGTTTGTTAGATAAATTTTTGTTTAGATAAACTGTGTGATAATCAGCGTATCAATCAAAAATTCCTAAAACCCATCTACCTACAAACAATGAGAAAGCCGAAAGCGTGATACAAACTTTAATTGAGATGTGGCATAATCAACAAATATTTAGTGATAAAAAAGATAGAAAACCAAAGCTTAAATGCTTTATGCGTTTTTAGCGAATTATTTTAATCATGAAGTGTAAATAACTCGGCGTTTTCCTACATATTAACTGTTATAATAACAGTTAAATCCCAAAAGTGATTTTGGAGAAAATACCTTATGAGTTTTTAGAGGATTATTTTAACCATGAAGTGTAAACAACCTTGTATTTTCCTAGATATTAATTTATTTAATTGGTTCATTATACAAAAACGAATACTTACTTTTTTATTAGTATCTTGTGTGTCGTTCATATCAATAAATGTTATGGCGCTAACTTGTAGTGATAACCTTACTAAAAATACTGTTGAGTCAAATAATTATATCTTTCAGATTCTTGATTATATTGACTCACCAATAAAAGATATTAAGCAAGAGATTAGAATTTCAACGACCAAATTAGGTAGTGATAGCGATGATGTAAGTAGTATGACGGCTAAGCATACACTAACGTATGATCCTAATGGACTTATAACACAAAGCCATTATGATCTTTATTCAGAAAAAAACATCCGAATTTATTCCGAGCACTTACAAAAAAATAAGTCAGGTTGGGAAAATATTATTGAAGATGTAGAAGATAAAACCAATAGCATTATTCAATTTAGTACTGATGAACAAGGTAAAATTGTAGTATCTCAACAAACCAAAAAAGCGGCCGATTTTGTTTTTATTGAAACCGATAATTATCTGTACGACACTAATAATTGCCTTATCAATAAAAATGTACAATGGCAACTAAAAGAAATTAATGAGAATGGTCAGTACACTGGTACAGAACAAAAAGGGGGTTCAACCTATACGTTTGAATATCAAAATCAACAGTTAGCTAAAGTACTGTATCAATTTAGTAATAATATGAAAAACGAAAGTGACCTTTCATATCAATATGATAATGAACATCATCGATTAATATCCATCGACGCTTCGTATTTATCAGCAGGTAAAGAAGCTGCTCATTACGCCACTAAATTTTTAACTTTTAATGAAAAAAATGATTGGTTGACAGTAACTAAAGTTAAAAATAACCAATATGGTAAGCAAACAACGGTGACTCGGGAATTGACTTATTATTAGTTTTTAGAAATAAAAAAAACGTTATTTGATTGATAGTGTTTTTTGTATTCTATTAATTTACTAAAAAATACCATCACATTCGAATAAACAATAGATAAATAGCATGCAATGTCCATGCTAATGCCAACCCCAATGTCAATAATTTTTCACGTTTTGGGTGGATTTTATGCTCGTGCAAAATAGTCAAAATTTGTTGTAATCCATACCAGATAGGTAATGAAATCATCAAAAATAAAAAGATTTTGCCGATTTCTGTATTGGCTATTTTAAGAATATAAGATCGCGTCGCCACATCAGCGAATGGAATCATAAATGCCATAATAATGAGCATGATGGGTAAAAAAATAGCAGCCCATGTTCCACCAAGTACAAACAAACTTTTTATTATTTTTCCATCTGTGTTTTTTGTCTGAATTTTTTGATTTTTCATTAATTTAATACCACTCACTTCAATACAAATAAAAATAAAAAAATCGATACCGCTAGTGTAACTGCCCACAATCCTGCAATAACTAATAATGTATTAGTTTTTTTATTAAACACTGTGCTTGACATCATTTTAGGGAATAAATTAAACCAAATTATTGTATGAAAAACACTGATGAATAACGCAATACAATTTAGTCCAACAATAAAAGGGCTACGTAAAAAAAAGATAAAACGATAAAATTCATCTTGTCCTACAGCATTAGTGTACATACAAACTACACCATACATTAAAACTAAACTTACCCAAATCATCGAAAAAGGAATTAATTTATGCATGATAGTAATTATAAAAGGGTATTTTACATTGGTTTGAGTAGCTTCAAGGTGATTATTATTATCTTGTTGATTCATAAATATCTCTAGGTTGTATTATATTTTATGCGACTAATTGTTTGGTAGGATTATTATTCAATCGGGTATTATAAGGATTAAACAGATTTATGTCGCTAACTTATAACGAGCCATAATATAGCTTTTTAAAACAGCAATGCTATACAAAAAGTGCGTCAAATCTTAATGGTTGGTAATGCTTGGACAATGAATAATTAACTAGGCAATAAATCAAGTAAAAAATCTTCACAAAAAGCTATAAAAATAATGCTAAATACTGGTCTAACTTATACTAAATTAGTCGTTGCGATACAAAGTATTTTATATTGAATATGGGGGGCATGATTAATAAAGAATAATATCTTCTAGTATCATTTTAAACATTTCAAAATTAAATGAATCTTTTATTTATTGGTTTTTCATGGTTAATATAATTAAAACAACTAAAAAAAATAAAAAACATAAAATTTTATTATTTAAAATCAAAGTAAAATTGTTATAAAGTATATAACTTAAGCACATTATCCACCAATTATACCGATCCCATTAATTTGTCATTTTGGTCATGCAGCTTAAAGGTGATTAGGCATAATAAAAACGAAGACGGGAAATCATGAAGAACCAATACGCCTCAATGCGAAGCAATGTCAATATGTTAGGTACTTTACTAGGTAATGCGATAAAACGCGCTACTGGTAATGAAACATTTGAATTAGTTGAAAAGATAAGGCAGTTATCAAAATTAGCTCAACAAGGAAACACTCAAGCACATAATGAGCTACTCAAATTAATTGAAACTCTTAATGATGATGATTTATTGCATGTTGCTCGCGCATTTAATCAGTTTTTGAATTTAGTCAACACAGCTGCTGAGTATTATGGTATTTCGCCCCATGGTGAAGCATCTAGTAGTCCTAAAAAAATGACCGAATTATTTAGTACACTTAAAAATCTAAATTTTTCCAAAGAAGCTATTACAAATGCAATTAATGAACTGTCCATTGAATTAGTTTTAACTGCTCATCCAACAGAAATTAATCGCCGAACAATGATTAATACTTATACAGCTATTAATAACTGTTTATCCCAACTCGATCATGATGATCTAGCTGATTATGAAATAGAAAGAATTATGCGTCGCTTAAAACAGTTAGTTTGTCAGGCGTGGTATACCGATGAAATCCGTAAAAAACGCCCAACTCCGATTGATGAAGCAAAATGGGGGTTTTCAGTCATTGAAGATAGTTTATGGGAAGGCGTACCCCTATTTTTGCGAGAACTTAATGACCAGTTAGTTGATGCTTTTGATGAGCAATTATCGGTTGATCATGTGCCAGTAAAATTCACCTCATGGATGGGCGGAGATCGTGATGGAAACCCTAATGTAACAGCAAAAGTCACAGAAAAGGTAATGCTACAAGCCAGACTAAAAGCTATTGAATTATTTTTAGCTGATATTCAAATACTTGTTCGTGAACTTTCGATGACAGAATGTAGCGAATCAGTTATTGAACTGTTAGATGAAAATAATAAGACTGTTTCTGAACCTTATCGCGCAGTAATGAAACAGTTACGAGCACGCTTAATTAAAACTCATAATTATATTGAAGCATTGTTAAATAATGAACGCGTATTACCACCTAGTGATATTCTAATTGAAAATCAACAATTATGGATACCACTTTATATTTGTTATGAATCATTAATTCATAATGGTATGTCAACCATAGCCCATGGACCATTACTTGATACTTTACGACGTATAAAAAGTTTTGGCTTACAGTTAGTTAAATTAGATATCCGTCAAGACAGTTCAGTCCATACTGAAGCCTTAGATGCATTAACCAAAGAACTTAATTTAGGTAGCTATGCCCAATGGTCAGAGGAAGAAAAACAAACATTTTTATTAACTGAGTTACAGTCTAATCGACCATTACTTCCTTATAACTGGCAACCAAATGAAATGGTTAAAGAAGTTTTAGATACTTGTCGTGTTATCAAAAAAGCTGGGGAGGAATCGATCGCTTCTTATGTAATATCAATGGCTAAAGCTCCTTCTGACATTTTAGCGGTTTACTTATTATTGAAAATTGTTGATTGCCAAAAGAATATTCCAATTGTACCGTTATTTGAAACATTAGAAGACTTAAACAATGCTAAATTGGTTATGCAAAAGTTACTGGATATTCCTTGGTATCGCGATAAAATTCACGGCAAGCAGATGGTGATGATTGGCTATTCTGATTCGGCTAAAGATGCAGGCTCGCTTGCGGCATCTTGGGCTCAATATCGGTCACAAGAGGAATTAGTTAACTTATTTGAAAAATATAATATTAATTTGGTGTTATTCCATGGACGAGGAGGATCAATTGGTCGAGGGGGCGCACCAGCTCATGCCGCGCTACTTTCGCAACCACCAGGATCATTAAAAGGAGGACTTAGAGTTACTGAACAAGGAGAAATGATCCGCTTTAAACTCGGTCTGCCAGAGGTAGCTCTCAGTAGTCTCATGCTTTATACCTCTGCTATTTTACAAGCCAATTTATTGCCACCACCGGCACCTAAGCAAGCATGGCGCGATATCATGGACGAAATGTCTGAACTTTCATGCAACTGTTATCGTAGTTATGTACGTGAACGAGCTGAATTTGTTGATTATTTTAGAGCCGTAACACCTGAGGCAGAATTAGGTAGATTACCACTAGGCTCAAGACCGCAAAAACGTCGAACTGGTGGAGGCATAGAAAGTTTACGTGCTATCCCATGGATTTTTGCTTGGACTCAAAACCGTTTAATGGTGCCATCTTGGCTTGGTGCAGGTAATGCGCTTAGAGCTATTATTGAGAAAGGTAAAAAAGATCTTCTTAAAGAAATGTATCACAATTGGCCTTTCTTTAATGCTCGTTTAGGTATGCTTGAAATGGTTTATGCCAAGGCGGCACCAAACATCCACAAATATTACGAACAGCGTTTAGTCAATCCGGCTTTATGGCCATTAGGTGAAGAATTAAGATACTTATTAACTAGAGATATTAATACGGTACTAACTATTACTGATGATATTAGCTTAATGGCTGATTTACCTTGGATAGCAAAATCAGTTGCCTTACGTAATACTTATATTGAACCATTAAATTTGTTACAAGTAGAATTATTAAGTCGCTCACGAAAACACTGCAATAGTGAAAACATCATAGTAGAACAAGGATTAATGATTACTATTTCGGGGATTGCAGCTGGTATGCGAAATTCAGGGTAAAATAATGAAAACCACTCACTTTTTATTTTTCAGATAATAAATATTCTAAATAAGTTTTAGCATCTTGGTCTCCTTGTTCGCTAGCTTTAGTAAACCAATAAATGGCACGATTGATATCTTTATCTGTGCCATTACCTTCTAGACATTTAATACCTAAATTATATTGAGCATCAATGCTGCCTTGCTCTGCAGCTTTTAAATACCATTCAACTGCTTTTTTTTCGTCTTTAGAAACACCACCGCCCACATCATACATTACACCAATATTATATTGCGCATCCGCATTGCCAGCTTCAGCGGCTTTAGTAAACCAATATGCAGCTTGTGTATTGTCCGGTTTAATTCCTGTACCTGTTACATACATAATGGCTAAATTATACATAGCTAGCACATGTCCATTTTCTGCCGCCTGCGCATAAAAATTGCTAGCGGCTATATAATCTTGGGTTAAACCCTCACCATTTTCAGACATTATCCCTAAATAGTATTGAGCTTCGGGGATATGATCCTTCGCGGCTTTACTAAACCAATCGGCGGCAGTTATTCGATCTTGTTGTACACCATCTCCAAAAAAATACATAATACCAAGATTTAAATAAGCATCATAAATACCAGCATCACCAGCCTGCGAAAAGTAATCAACTGCAGTTAATGTGTTCTTTTCAACACCTTCACCTTCTTTATACATTAAAGCCAGATTATATTTAGCCAATGCATAATTTTGATCTGCCGCTAACTTAAAATATTTAAATGCCGCATTTAAATCACGTTTGGTACCTAAGCCACTTTGATACATAAATGCTAAGTTATTTTGTGCTTTGGCAAGCCCTTGTTCTGCTGCTTTTTTATACCAAAAAAAAGCACGAACATCACTAGCTTCAACACCCAATCCTTGTTTATAAATACTTCCTAAAGAGTATTGTGCTTCTGAATTTCCTTTTTCCGCAGATAAACGTAGAGAAGGAAGTAATAAATCTGACTCATCAAGCTTTAATTGAGTGTCATTGGGTTGCGTTTTATAATTTGCAGCCATTACACCATAAGAAATGGATAATAATACTAATAGGATATTAATTTTTTTCATATTTTTTAAATTACGATAATATTTATAATAATTATACATAAATGTAACAAAAGGGAATAGTTCTTGTTTATTCGTTTTCAAATTATATTTTGAATATTATTCCATTTCATAATTTATTTTTAATAAACAAAACACTATAAACCTAACTCATCCCAAATCTCATCAATATGAGCAATGATTTTTGGATCTTTTTTAATTACTTTACCCCATTCTCGATTAGTTTCGCCTGACCATTTATTGGTTGCATCTAGACCCATTTTAGAACCTACGCCTGAAATAGGCGAAGCAAAATCTAAATAGTCTATTGGAGTGTTATCAATAAATGTCGTATCTCGATGAGGATCCATCCGAGTTGAAATAGCCCACATCACATCTTTCCAATCACGAGCATTAATATCATCATCACAAACAATTACAAATTTGGTATACATAAATTGCCGTAAATAAGACCAAACCCCCATCATAACCCGTTTAGCATGACCAGGGTATTGCTTTTTAATTGTAACAATCGCAATACGGTATGAACACCCTTCTGGCGGTAAATAAAAATCCACAATTTCAGGAAATTGTCTTTGTAAAATAGGAATAAATACTTCATTTAAAGCAAGCCCCATAACCGCAGGCTCATCTGGTGGCCTACCGGTATAAGTGGAATGATAAATCGCATCTTTACGGCGAGTTAAATGCGTCACGGTAAATACAGGGAATTGCTCGATTTCATTATAATAACCAGTGTGATCACCATATGGACCTTCTGATGCCAATTCATTAGGATCAATATAACCCTCAAGAACTATTTCTGCACTGGCTGGAACCTCTAAATCATTTGATAACGATTTAACTACTTCTGTTCGACTACCTCGTAATAACCCAGAAAAAGCATATTCGGATAACGTATCTGGCACAGGTGTCACTGCCCCTAAAATAGTTGCAGGATCAGCACCAATAGCAACACTAACAGGAAATCTTTCATTAGGATGAGCTTGTTGCCACTCAGCAAAATCAAGTGCACCGCCACGATGTGAAAGCCAACGCATAATTAACTTATTTTTTCCTAAACGTTGCAAACGATAAATGCCTAAATTTTGCCGATCTTTATAAGGACCTTTAGTTATCGTTAACCCCCAAGATAACAGTGGTGCCACATCATCAGGCCAGCAATGCATAATAGGTAAACGAGTTAAATCCACCTCATCATCTTTAAAAACCACCTCTTGGCAAGGCGCTGATGAACGGTGTTTAACTGGCATATTTAACACTTGTTTATATTTAGGTAATACATTAAAAAATTGTTTTATGCCTTTTGGCGGTTCAGGTTCACGCAAAAATGCCAATAACTCACCAATTTCACGTAAAGCGGAAATATCTTCACGCCCCATTCCCATTGCAACACGTTTAGCGGTACCAAACAAATTGCATAAAACAGGTATATCATAACCAATTGGATTTTCGAATAATAAAGCAGGGCCTTCACGACGTAAAACGCGATCCGCGATTTCTGTCATTTCAAGATAAGGATTAACAGGGAAAGTAATTATTTTTAATTCACCTTGCTGCTCAAGATAATCTAAAAAAACTCTAAGATTTGAAAAATTCATTTATTATTACTCCCTGTTACTGATTAATTTTCAGTTAACTTATCCAAAAATATTTTTTAATATTTACTTTTAACATCTCTTTGAATTTAACTAATCTTCATCAAAGTTTTCGCTATATATCGGTAGTTGCTTATTTTGGTTACACTCAACAATTTTAGGCAACAAGGAATCAAATTGCTTTTGATCAAGATCAACAAATCTATCTTGATCAACTTGATACAAAAGAAATTGCTCAGATTGATCATCAAACAAAAAAGAAGCTATCCAATCATTTCGATCATCGTTATTTTCATTAGCAAATATCTTAATGATACTGTTTTCTCGCTTTTCAGGTTGATTATGTAATTTATATTCAATTATCTTTTCAGCTATATTCGAATCGTACTCATCAAAAATAATATAATCATTTTGATTAGGTTGGCATTTTTTTACATTTACCTCAGCATGACTGGTTAAAACAAAACAACATAAACAAGACATAACAATCGCTGATAGACTCAATTTCATTTTCGGCCTCTCAATTAGATTTAATTAAATTATGAATTTTACCAATAGCTTCACTATTATTTGGTGATAAGGTAAGCTTGGCAGCGTCATGAATCGTTAGCCACTGATAAGCTAAATGTTCAGTAAGCATAGGCGTTATCTCATTAATAAGTGGCAAATAAAACCAATGTTCTTTATTTACTTTAACTTCTGGCGCATATTTATGTCTAAATTGTGGAAAGATTTCAAACTCAATAGAATGTTTTGCATCAATTAACTCAAGGTTTTGTTCAATAATATTAATGCCAGTTTCTTCGAAAACTTCACGAATCGCAGTTTGTTTTGGTAATTCATTAACTTCCATACTACCCGTTACTGATTGCCAAAAACAAGGATCATCTTGCCGTTGTAACATAAGGCAACGCCCTGTTGTCTGGCAGTATATTACTACCAGAACAGATTCAGGATTCTTAAATTTTTGCATCAAATATCACTACTTTTTACTGACTTCAATACCAAGTTCAGTTAATGCTGCCGCATTAGCTGGGCTTGGCGCATCAGTAAGTAAACAAGTTGCTGCGGTTGTTTTCGGGAATGCAATCACATCGCGAATATTATCAGTACCTGTTAGCAGCATTGTTAATCGATCTAAACCAAATGCTAATCCTGCATGAGGTGGTGTACCATATTTTAACGCATCAAGTAAAAAACCAAACTTTTCATGTTGTTCGTGTTCATTAATACCTAAAATAGAAAAAACAGACTGTTGCATTTCGCTACGGTGAATACGAACCGAACCACCACCAACTTCATAACCATTAATCACCATATCATAAGCATTTGCAACTGCATTTTCAGGATTTTGGATAAGCTGTTCAGGTGTAAAGTCTTTCGGCGAAGTAAACGGATGATGCATAGCACTTAAACCTTCATCGGTTTCTTCAAACATAGGGAAATCGACAATCCAAAGCACAGCCCATTTACTTTCATCAGTCAAGCCCAAATCTTTACCCACTCTTAACCGCAACGCACCTAACGCATCACTAACAACCTTATAGCTATCTGCACCAAATAATAAAATATCGCCATCTTTTGCATTAGCACGATCAAGCAACGCTCCCATTTGCGACTCATTAAAGAATTTTGCAATAGGGCTTTGTACGCCTTCTAACCCTTTACTACGTTCGTTTACTTTAATCCACGCCATACCTTTAGCGCCATAAACAGAAATAAACTGAGTATATTCATCTAATTGTTTACGTGTTAATTGAGCGCCATTTGGAACACAAAGTAATGCTACACGTCCTTTTGGATCATTTGCTGGTGTTGAAAATACTTTAAAATCAACCTCTTTAACTAAATCAGCCACATCAATAATTTCAAGCGGATTGCGCAAATCAGGCTTATCACTACCATAACGGCGCATCGCCTCGGCAAAAGTCATAATAGGAAACTTACCTAAATCCACATTTTTAACATGTAACCAAAGTTCACGAATCATCTGTTCCATAATATCGCGCACTTGCTCGGCTGTCATAAATGACGTTTCGACATCAATTTGTGTAAATTCTGGTTGACGATCTGCTCGCAAATCTTCATCACGAAAACATTTTACAATTTGATAATAACGGTCAAAACCTGACATCATTAACAATTGTTTAAATAATTGAGGTGATTGTGGAAGCGCATAAAACTCACCTTTATGAATACGGCTTGGAACTAAATAATCTCGAGCTCCCTCAGGCGTTGCTTTGGTTAACATAGGGGTTTCGATATCCAAAAAGCCATGTTCGTTCATAAACGAACGAACAAACGCCGTAATTTTAGCTCGAGTTTTAAAAATAGCTGACATTTCAAGGCGACGTAAATCAATATAACGATATTTTAAACGCTGTTCTTCGCTATTATTTTGATTAAAATCAAGCGGTAAAACATCGCTACGATTAAATACCGTTAATTCTGTCGCCAATACTTCAACCTCGCCTGTGGCCATATCCTTATTGATTTGACCTTCAGGACGAGCTCTGACTTTACCTTTAATTTGGATACAAAATTCATTACGAAGTTCACCAGCAAGTTGATAGGCTTGTTGATAATCAGGATCGAAAAAAACTTGCACAATACCTTCACGATCACGCATATCAATAAAAATCATACCGCCTAAGTCTCGACGCTTATTGACCCAGCCACATAACGTAACTTCCTGATTAATATGACTTGCATTGAGTTGTCCGCAATAAATTGTTCTCATTAAAATACCCTGTAAACTATTAACAAAATGATAATTATTATAGAGCAATTTATCAGGGTATAAAGACCATGATTTAAAATAATTATCATTTAATTTATTTATAGTTAGTTTTTGAAAATAAATTTACTTTATGAGAGTTTTTATAAAATAGATTAAATTCAAAAAGATACTAATTACATCTTAATTTCATAAAAAAATAGCATCAGATTCCTCATTGAAAATAACTTGTCATATCAAATATTTATTTGTGGAATGGCAACACATTTTCAAACAAAAAAATTAAGGGGTAAGTGTTTTTTAAATTCAACGGGAGGCAAGTAGCCTAACGAAGAATGTAATCGTTTATGATTATACCAATAAGCATAAGCCGAAAAAGCGCGTTGTAACTCAGCCGTTGAGTTAAAACGTTGGCCTTTTACAAATTCCGTTTTAATTGTTTTAAATGTCGCTTCCGCTACCGCATTGTCATAAGGACATCCTTTCTTGCTTAATGAATGCGTGATATTAAATGTCTTAAAACAATCCGCTAATAACCGATTATCAAACTCTTTACCTCGGTCTGAATGAAATAAATCTAATTTCGATAATGGCAGTTTAATTTGGCTTAATGCCGACATAACAAGCTCTGCTGTTTTATGTTGACCAACATGGTAACCGACAATCTGCCTATCGGATAAGTTCACTAAAACACATAAATAGTTCCAACGTTGCTTAACTT
>NZ_LZHH01000118.1 GCF_001690595.1 Gilliamella sp. Choc5-1 | reverse complement strand
AGCGGATTGTTTTAAGACATTTAATATCACGCATTCATTAAGCAAGAAAGGGTGTCCATATGACAATGCGGTAGCGGAAGCGACATTTAAAACAATTAAAACGGAATTTGTAAAAGGCCAACGTTTCAACTCAACGGCTGAGTTACAACGCGCTTTTTCGGCTTATGCTTATTGGTATAATCATAAACGATTACATTCTTCGTTAGGCTACTTGCCTCCCGTTGAATTTAAAAAACACTTACCCCTTAATTTTTTTGTTTGAAAATGTGTTGCCATTCCACCACCTAACTTACTAATAATAAGGTTATTATAATCCAATAAGGCAAATTATTAGATTGCTTTTTAACGTGTCCAAAATTAGCCCAGTCAATAGGAGGGGGTAGCAAATTTCTATAACTCTACACGTTTAAAACCACCCAACCTCCTTTTTATGCAAAACCGCGAATTGAAATAATTTTTTTGACTGCTATTACTAAATGGGGAATCATAAATAGCTATAGTTGCGTAACTCAAACCAATGTAATAAACCTGCTGGCTTTTTAGCAGATTGCAAATGTAATACCTGTATGGTGGAAATCAGCATAGAGCATTTATTCTTTTCCTCTAATAATTGCCCTGGATCAACCTTAAAATCATCCTAGCTTAACATTATGATTAATAATTATTTTATTTTAATAAAAAAATAACGCTATTTAAATATATTTATATTTCAATTAGTTAATTACAGGATCAAGATTATTTTAATAATGTGTATAGTAGTGAACAGTAGTGAATACTAGTGAACACCAAAAAATATATATAATAAGTATATAATATATTGATATATATAAATTAATATTAGGTTAGTGAATAGTAGTGAACACTTTATATTAAAAGTTTAAGATTATGGGGAGGTAAGCATAAAAACAGCCTAATGACTGGGTAAGTAAAGGGTGACATTTGAAAAAACACCCCTCAGATATGAGGAGTGGTTATTATGGAGAATTGAAGTGTGTAACCCAAATATGAGGCACGGTATGAATAGCGTGATATGGTTAATGATTAACTAACTTTAAATTGCGGTTACCTGATAGTGAGACATTTCCTTGGCTTGCTTGCTCAACAAAGTCACCCCACCAGTCAAGCATAATACGCTTTTGATGTTCATATTCTGCTTTGTTGTAGGCTCGCCTTACTGCGTTTTTATCTACATGCGATAACGCGCTTTCAATGACATCATAATTAAAGCCTTGTTCGTTTAAAGCGGTACTAGCTAAAGCTCTTAATCCATGCGCAACTAACTTATCTTTGTATCCCATGCGCTTTATTGCCATGTTAGCGGTTTGGCTACTCATTGGCTTGTTATAAGGCGGTCTTGCTGTTGGGAAAACAAACTCACTTTTATGATTAATAGATTTCATTATCTCAAGTATTTTTATTGCTTGCGGTGATAAGGGTATATTGTGAGGTCTATCCATTTTCATGCGTTCGGCAGGAATACTCCATAATTTTTTATCTAGATTAATTTCTTCCCACTTAGCCCCTACGGCTTCACTTGGTCGCGTTAATGTTAATAACTGCCATTCAATCACGCATCTAGTTTGCAATTCAATCTTTGCCATAGCTAAAGCTTGCATGAACTGCGGTAACTCAGTAGGGGGAATAGTTGGCTGATTTTTTACTTTCGGGCTATTAAATACGTCGGTGATTTTAGCTAGAGGGTTATTATCGATAATTCCCATATTGACAGCATAATACATTATTTCATTAATTCGCCGGCAAACTCTTTTTACTGTTTCGTATTTATTATTGTTATTTAATGGCTGTAATGCGTTAATCGCTTTGATAGCTGTTACTTGGTTTATTGGAATGTCTTTTATATAAGGGAAAACATGATTTTCTAATGAACGCCAAGCCTTTTTGAGCGTTTGTTCTTCTAAACCTTGTTCTGTTTTGAATTTGAACCATTTCTCAGCCATAGCGTAAAAGGTATTATTACAAGCTTCTTGCTTACGTTGTTCTTGTTCCGCTTTGTGATATTGTGGATCTATCCCTTGCTTTATTAATTCTCGCGCTTCATCTCGTTGTTTTCGCGCTTGTTGTAGCGAGGTTTCTGGGTATTTACCGAAAGATAATAATGTCTCTTTATGTGATATTGGCTTTTTATATTTAAATCGCCATAATTTAACCCCTGTCGATTTAACTAACAAAAAAAGACCTCCACCATCAAAATACTTTTTATCCTTACTAGTGGCTTTTAATGCTTTTATTTGTGTGTCAGTTAAGGGAGTAGTTTTTACAGCCATTTTTCACCTTTGGGGGTACGCAATAATAGGGTATTTAATTATACCCCCAAATCTACCCCCATTATTTTTGGTTGTAAATGTACCTTACTGATACTTAATGAGCAATAAAATAGACTTTGAAGCTTGTTATTACTGGGTTTGGTGTGCTTTTTTGGGTTTAAAAGAATGTTACTGTTTATTGATTTGGTGCCGTGGGCGGGACTTGAACCCGCATACTCTTAGAGCACTACCCCCTCAAGATAGCGTGTCTACCAATTTCACCACCACGGCGCCGTTGTTATTCAGGTATATCTGAAGTTGAATTTTGCTGTACAGGTTGAGTAATTGGAGCTGTAATAGGTGCGGTATTACCTTCATTCAGCTGTGTTGTTACTGGTACAGTATCTTCAATATTCTCAAATTCGCTAGATGAAGCTATTCGTGGTTTGCTACCTAAATTTGAAAGTAAAATGCTTATTACAAAAAACAGAATACCTAATAAAGTGGTAGCGCGAGTTAAAAAATTCCCACTACCTGAAGAGCCAAATAAGGTTGCAGACGCACCAGCTCCAAAAGACGATCCCATATCAGCACCTTTGCCACGTTGTATTAGAACTAATCCAATGATGGCAATTGCAATAATCAAATAACTTATAATTAAAAATCCGTACATTTTAGCCTGTCAATTTTATATTTTATACAACAGAATTTATTGATGCGGAATATTAGCGAAAGACAGGCCAACAAGCAAGTAAAATTTAAAATATAGTTGATATATTTTGAGCATTTATACTTTTAAATAAATAAAAATACGTCGTTTCTATGTAAAAAATATCTTTTTTATATTATGTATTATCGTTTTACAAATTTGCTTCATTTAGCAAAACAAATTAATTGATGCTTTTTTAATTTTATAATTTCTATATTATTTCACAATCAATTGTACGTTTTTTTAGGAAAACCAGTATAATGACGCCATTTTATTATCGTTCACATTGATTTTATGAAATTTATTGTTAAGCTTTTCCCCGAAATTACCATTAAAAGTGATTCTGTTCGTTTACGTTTTATTAAAATATTAACCAGCAATATTCGTAATATTTTAAAGCATCATATTGAAAATGTCGCAGTTATTCGTCATTGGGATTTTATTGAAGTTCGTCCAAAAGTTGAAAATAGTGAAGCTAAGATACTTGAGTTATTAACGCGGATCCCCGGTATACATCATATTTTAGCCGTTGATGAAATCACTTTTGTTGATATGCATGATATTTTTGAAAAAGCATTGGATTATTATGCTCCATTAATTGAAAACAAAACGTTTTGTGTACGCGTGAAGCGTCGAGGTAAACATGAATTTACTTCAATTGATGTTGAACGTTATGTTGGTGGTGGGCTTAATCAACATGTGTCTTCGGCTAAGGTTAAATTAACTCATCCAGAAATCACCGTTCATCTTGAAATCGACAAAGAAAAGTTACTGCTGGTAAAAGGTCGACATGCTGGCATTGGCGGTTTTCCAACTGGTACACAAGAAGATGTTCTTTCGCTTATATCGGGTGGTTTTGATTCTGGTGTATCAAGTTATATGCTAATGCGACGCGGAAGCCGAGTGCATTATTGTTTCTTTAATCTTGGCGGAAAAACTCACGAAATTGGCGTTAAACATATGGCTCATTACCTATGGGAACGTTTTGGTAGTTCGCATAAAGTGCGTTTCATTGCTATTGATTTTTCAGATGTTGTTGGTGAAATTCTTGAAAAAATTGATGATGGGCAAATGGGAGTTATTCTAAAACGGATGATGATTCGTGCGGCATCAAAAATTGCGCAACGCTATAAAGTGGAAGCTCTTGTTACTGGAGAAGCATTGGGGCAAGTATCAAGCCAAACACTTACCAATTTACGTTTAATTGATAATGCCAGTGATACATTAGTTTTACGTCCTTTAATCACACATGACAAAGAAACCATTATCAATATTGCGCGTCAAATTGGTACTGAAGATATAGCTAAAACAATGCCAGAATTTTGTGGCGTAATATCTAAAAGCCCAACGGTTAAAGCCGTGAAAGAAAAAATTGAAGCAGAGGAAATGAATTTTAATTTCACGATTTTGGATAAAGCAGTTGCCGAGGCTGAAAATATTGATATTCGTGAGATAGCAAAACAAACTGATACAAAAATTGCTCATGTTGAAACTGTCACAACTCTAAGTGCCGAGCACGTAGTTATTGATATTCGTTCTTCAGAAGAGCAGGAAGATAACCCACTTATATTGAGCGATATTGAAGTTAAGCATATTCCATTTTATAAGTTAGCAACGCAATTTGGGCGTTTGGAACAATCAAAGCAATATTTGCTATATTGTGATCGTGGCGTAATGAGTAAGTTACAAGCGCTTTATTTAATTGACCAAGGTTTTAGTAACGTAAAAATATTTTCTATATAAAACTTAACAATAATTTACTATATTATTAGTACTTTTTGCAGATATAATAAATTTAAAATAAAGATAAAGAGGACTGCAATGAACAGCAAATTACTTGTAGTTGATGATGATCTAGAGATTACTTTGTTATTACGAGAATTACTCGAATTAGAAGGATATCAAGTTGAAGTTGCTAATACTGGCACTCAAGCTTTAGAAAAGTTTGATAATACAATTGATCTTATTCTACTTGATATTATGATGCCTGAAATGAATGGATTTAGTGTATTATCTCAACTTAGGGATAAATTTACAGTCCCTGTTATTTTTTTAACAGCTAAAGATAATGAGTATGATAAAGTTATTGGGCTTGAATTAGGGGCTGATGATTACATTCTAAAACCATTTAATGATAGAGAGCTTCTCGCTCGAATTAATGCGCTTTTACGAAGAACCCGTTGGGATAATAGCGTTGATAATGATTCTCATAAACCAAATCAGTATACTATTGATAAATTGAATGTAAATAGAAAACAACAATCTGTTTATTTTGATAACAAATATATTGATTTAACGGGCACTGAATTTCAAGTGCTACTTAAATTTCTTGAAAATGCGGGTAAAATAATCTCACGTGAAACTTTAAGTGAATCTGTTTTAGGTAAAGAGCTTGCCCCTATTGCTAACTCAATTAATGTTCATGTTTCTAATTTAAGGAAAAAACTTCCTCATCGAAGTGATGGTTTACCTTGGATTAAAACATTACGTGCTAAAGGTTATTTATTTGTGGTAGATAAACAAGATGATCTATTGCAAAACTAAGCTAACATTTAAATGAAGACAACATAACATGTGGCTTTTTGACCGACTAACCATTAGAATTTTCACTACATTTTTACTGACAGTAGCCTTTTTTCTAATGTTAATTATGGTTATACCTAATCTCGATTCTCGAAATTTAACGTATTTAGCAAATAAAGACAAGCAAATAGGTAATGTACTTGCTAATCAAATTGAAAATGATCTTATTAATATACCTAAAGATAGTTTTCGATGGTGGATGCGTTTTATTGTTGTGATGGATAGTTATCAGAAACCAGGTCAATTTTTATTTATTGTTACACCCAATGAACAAATTATTACTGCTGAAACTAAAAATCTTGATTTAGTAAAAAAATTTAGAGAAAAATCTAAAAATGTTAATGATCCTGCAAAGAAGATTTATGATTCTCAAGAAATTATAGGACCGTTTTTAGTTCATTATTCTAATGCCCAATATCAATTATACATTTTACAACAAGCCACAGATATTCAATCTCAACTTGTTAATTTTATTTTTGATCACCCTTTTTTATTATTAACTTTGACTATGCTTGCAAGCTCTCCCGTCTTACTTTGGTTATCTTGGAGTATTGCAAAACCTGCTCAAAGGTTAAAAAAGGCTGCTGATCAGGTTGCAAAAGGAAATTTGCAGGAGTGGCCAGAACTTGAACAGATAGGTTCATCAGAATATAAAGCAACGGGTGCTAGTTTTAACCATATGTTGAGAGAACTAAAACGAATGCAAGAGCTGCAACAGCGATTGTTTTCTGACATTTCCCACGAATTACGCACTCCATTGACTCGATTACAGCTTGCTACAGCTTTATTGCGTCGAAAACAAGGCGAAAGTAGCGAAGTTATGCGTATTAATGCTGAAGCATTAAAATTAGACTCTATGATTGTTGATTTATTATCATTGGCAAGGCAGCAATATGACAATAATGAAATTCGTGAATTTAATAAAATTGATTTATTATTTAAACAAGTGCTTGATAATGCAACTTTTGAAGCAGAACAAATAGGTAAAAAGTTTACTGTTACCAATCTTCCTACCAACCATACTATTTTATGCTATCCAATTGCTTTATGCAGCGCACTTGAAAATGTTATACGTAATGCATTTCGTTATTCTAATGAACAAATTGTTATCAGTTTTATTGAAAAACAACAAAAAATAACAATTACAATAGATGATGACGGAGTTGGCGTCGCTGAAAGTGAGCTTGAACAAATTTTTAGGCCATTTTATCGCACAAATGAAGCTAGGGATCGCGAATCTGGCGGAACAGGATTAGGGCTAGCTATTGTAGCCAATGCAATTATTCGCAATCATGGGACTGTTAAAGCTGAAAAAAGCCACTTGGGTGGACTTAGAATTGTGATAGTATTGCCCATTCATCAATATAGATAATAAAAAGAGAAAAATTGTGTCAAATACTGTATTAAACATCGTTTTATTTGAACCAGAAATTCCAGCTAATACTGGTAATATTATTCGTCTTTGTGCTAATACTGGGTTTAATTTACATATTATTGAACCAATGGGCTTTTTTTGGGATGACAAAAAATTGAAACGGGCAGGGCTTGATTATCAAGAATTTGTGGATGTAAAACGTTATAAAAACCTCAATCATTTTTTGGAGAATAATCAAATTGATTTATTAACTCAAGTTTACGCACTGACCACAAAGGGACAAAGGTCACATAGCGAAGTCAATTACCAACAAAATGATTTCTTGATGTTTGGTCCAGAAACTCGGGGTTTACCGAAAACTATACTTGATGTATTACCTCAAAATAAAAAAATACGCATTCCTATGTTAGCAACGAGTCGCAGCATGAATTTATCTAACGCCGTAGCGGTTGTGGTTTATGAATCATGGCGCCAGCTAAAATACAAGGGGGCTAGTTTCGGATAAATATATAATCACTACATAATAAACCAGATATTGGCAATATTTTTCTTCACAATAAATTTGAAACTATGACGCAAATAATACTAACAGATACAAAATAACAGGCCAAATAACGAATTAAAAAATAGTCGTTTTATTTGCGATCTGATATCAAATATTTTCAATATATTTTTATATTGTAGTTGAGCATAATCGATAAATGATTATATAATTATAGCCCCAATTTAACCGATTACGAATAAAGTAATCATGAATACATGCTTGAGGATTTCTCGTGCCTGATATGAAGCTTTTTGCTGGTAATGCCACACCAGAACTAGCAAAACGTATAGCTAATCGTCTTTATACTTCTCTTGGTGACATTGTGGTAAGCCGTTTTAGTGATGGTGAAGTTAATGTCCAAATCAATGAAAATGTCCGTGGTGAAGATGTTTTTATTATTCAATCAACTTGTGCCCCTACCAATGACAATTTAATGGAATTATTAGTTATGATTGATGCAATGCGCCGAGCATCTGCTGGTCGTATTACTGCTGTTATTCCTTATTTTGGTTATGCAAGGCAAGATCGTCGAGTTCGTTCGGCTCGTGTACCTATTACTGCTAAAGTTGTTGCTGATTTTCTATCAACTGTTGGTGTCGATAGGGTATTAACCGTTGATCTTCATGCCGAACAAATTCAAGGCTTCTTTGATGTGCCTGTTGATAATGTATTTGGTAGCCCAGTTATTTTAGAAGATATGCTACAACGTGAGTTTGATCGCCCAATTGTTGTTTCGCCTGATATTGGAGGAGTGGTGCGTGCTCGTGCGATAGCTAAACTGCTTAATGATACTGACATGGCAATTATTGATAAACGTCGTCAACGTGCCAATGAAGCTGAAGTGATGAATATTATTGGTGATGTTGCTGATAGAGATTGTATCTTAGTTGATGATATGATTGATACTGCAGGAACACTTTGTAAAGCAGCTGATGCTTTAAAAGCGCGAGGTGCAAAAAGAGTATTTGCTTATGCTACCCACCCGATATTTTCAGGTAAAGCAGTAAGTAACATTAAAAACTGTGCCATTGATGAAATTGTTGTTTGTGACACAATTCCATTAACGGCTGAAGTAAACGCATTGAAAAATGTTCGCCAATTAACATTATCAGGTATGCTTGCTGAAGCAATTCGTCGAATTAGTAACGAAGAATCAATTTCAGCAATGTTCCATCAATAACCTATTTTATCATTGGTATAATGCCCCTTTTTTGGGGCATTTTTATCGATAAAATCTAGTGACAATAAAAATATTATGACAACGATAAAACTGATTGTAGGACTCGCCAATCCCGGAAATGAATATGCAGCAACAAGGCACAATGCAGGTGCGTGGTTTGTTGAGCAATTGGCTGAACGTTATAATCAATCATTAAAAAATGAACAAAAATTTTTTGGTTACACATCACGAATCAACATTTCAGGTCATGATGTACGTTTATTAGTTCCAACTACTTTCATGAATTTAAGTGGTAAAGCTGTTCAAGCTATGGCGACATTTTACCAAATAAAGCCAGAAGAGATCTTAGTTGCACATGATGAACTCGACTTAAATCCCGGAATAGCTAAACTTAAGTTTGGTGGTAGTCATGGTGGGCATAATGGGCTAAAAGATATTGCTAGTAAATTGGGAAATAATTTAAATTTTTATCGGTTAAGAATTGGTATTGGACATCCTGGCGATAAAAATAAAGTTGTTGGTTATGTTTTAAATAAGCCATCTAAACCTGAACAGGAATTAATTGATAAAGCTATTGACGAATCTTTACGTTGTACAGATATCTTATTGTCTGATGGGATAGACGTTGCAATGAACAAGTTACATGCTTTTAAAGCTTAGTTAAATTGTTGGAAGTTTCAATAACGTAAAAATCAATAAATATCCACTTTAATAAAAAAAATCCACCTAAAATATTAGGTGGATTTAATTGTCTTAATATTCTCTTTTAAGAGAAAAGATGGGTTACATTACCACCTTTTTCAGCAATTTTTTTCATTACTTCTTTAATTAACCATGTATTCATTGCTGCGGTATCATCAGTATTGCCTGGATAATTCAGTTCTTTCGCTAAATTTTTCCGTGCATCTAAACTGCTATCTATACCTAATAATTTCAATAGATCAACGATAGATGTTTTCCAGTTGAGAACTTCAGGATGTTTTTTTGCTAAACCATCTAAAATAGATGTTACATCAACATTAGCCGCAGATGCGCTTTGTTCTACCTTTTCTTTAACTTGTTCTGAACCATTTGATACTGTATCTTTGACTGAGCTGGTAATGTTTTCAACTTTATCTTTCACTGTATCAACGGCATGCTCTACTGCTGCTTGAGCACTAGGAAATACTTTTGAAAAAATATTATTTAAGATACCCATATACACACTCCACTATTTTAATTGTTGAACTATTTTGATGTAGATACTAATACATATATAACGCCTAGAAATTAGAAATGTCAAACAGTTATGCTTCAATAGCATTTATGTATTAAAATTTAACGTTTTCTAAAAAGTTAATTCTATTTATTGATAGGTGATTTTTTATAAAAAAACGCCCTTAAAAGGGCATTAAAATTGTTAGGATTTTTGTCTAGATTAATTATAATTGATTGAAATTATTTCAGTTAACTGAAAAATGCTCGATGAATTGCATACTCAATTCCACGAATTTCAGCTAGCCCCTTTAAACGGCCAATCGCTGAGTAACCTGGATTGGTTTTCTTTTTAAGATCATCTAACATTTGGTGGCCATGATCAGGCCGAACTGGTATGGCTCGTTTAACGCCAGCTTTTTTACGTCGTTCTTCTTCAGTAACTAATGCTTTTATCACTGCATACATATCGACATCGCCAGCTAAATGATCACCTTCATGGAAAGAGAGAGGGTTATCTTCTCTAACTGTTGCTCGTAAGTGAATAAAGTGGACACGATCGGCAAATTTTTCAGCCATGGTAGCTAAATCATTATCACTACGAACACCATAAGATCCTGTACAGAAACAAAAACCATTGTGAATACTATCAACGGTATCTTTAATCCATTGCATATCTTCGATCGTTGAAACTATACGAGGTAAACCCAAGATAGGCCTTGGTGGATCATCAGGATGTACTGTTAATACCACACCAACTTCTTCCGCAACAGGGACAATCGCTTTTAAAAAATAAGCATAATTTTCACGTAATTTGGTTTTATCAATACCATCATAGGTTGCAAGATGTGCCCTAAATTGATCAAGAGAATAACCTTCTTCTGCACCAGGTAAGCCTGCGATAATGTTAGCGATAAGCTTATCTTTTTCTGATTGTGTCATTTTTTCAAAATAAGATTTAGCTGAAGCTATATCCTCTTTTGAGTAATCTTTGTCTGCATTAGGTCTTTGTAATATATAGATATCAAATGCAGCAAACGCAGTTTGGTCAAAACGCAACGCTCTTGAGCCATCAGGCAACTCATAAGCCAGATCAGTACGAGTCCAATCCAAAACGGGCATAAAATTGTAACAAACAGTATCAATGCCACAAGCTGCTAAATTTCTAATAGACTGTTTGTAATTTTCAATATGCTGTAAAACGTTTCCTGTATGGGTTTTTATTTCTTCATGAACAGGAATACTTTCTACAACAGACCATGTTAATCCTTTTTCTTCAATAATATTTTTTCGTTTTTCAATTTCTTCAATGGTCCAAACTTCTCCATTGGGAATATGGTGTAAAGCTGTAACAATTCCAGTTGCTCCAGCTTGTTTAATATCATCTAATGATACTGGGTCATTTGGTCCAAACCAACGCATCGTTTGTTCCATATAAATCTCCTTAACGATTTCATGTATTTATTTTTCTGAAAATAATAAAGATCTATAAACAATTCTGATTATTATCTATTGATTAACAATGTTAACCGGAATTGAGTCAAATAAATAACCATCAAAATTTGGATCTTCGCTATCCGAAACTGCCATTAATGTTTGTTTAACATTTTCTAAATGTTGCCACATAGCATGACGTGCGGCCATTGCATCTTTTACCTGTAACGCTTGTAAAATTTTTTCATGATCATAAAGCCATTTTTTTCGATAACTATGATCAGTAATTCGACTGTGTAGTTGCCCCCACATTTTGCTAGCGGTACGTTTTTGCCATAAATCATTTAACAGATTTTCAAGTATTGAATTCTTGGTCGCCCTTGCTATTGTAATATGAAACTTTTCATCAGCACTGTAATCATCTAACATACCTTGTTCTAAAATTTGTCGTTCTTGTTCTAAAATAGCTCTTAACTCAATAATATCTGATTTCACTATTTGTGAAGCAGCAAAAGCGGCAATATTACTTTCAATTAATTGTCTAGCTTGTAATAGTTCAAAAGGGCCAAAATCCTCTTCTTCAATTTTTTTCTCTGTTTCTGATAATATTTCATTTGGTAAACCAATTACATATACACCAGAACCTTTTTTGACAGTGACTAGATTTTCTAGTTCTAGCATAATTAACGCTTCTCTTACTACGGTTCTACTTACATTAAATGCTTCTGCAATATCTCTTTCTGGTGGTAATCGGTCACCAATTTTATAGGTACCACCTTTTAATAGTGATTTAAGTTCATTACCAATTTCTTGATATAGCCGATTAACCTTTACCATTATTTATAATCCTCATTCTAATTTTGGTCTAATATTGGATAATTATACGCTAATTATTACAAGTACTATAAGTCAATTATGGTTAAATACATTTAACTTTACAATTGGAATGCCAATATAATTTTGTATTATAGGAATTTTTTGAACATCTTATACAAAATAAACCAAAAAATGTGATTTATGTCGCAAAAAAGAAAAAAATGAGATGAAATGTTTGCCAACAAATGAAAATATGTCTAACCAATAAGGTAGTTAAACAGATAATCACGGTGAATAAAATGTTAAATTTATTAAATCTTCCTAAATCAATCCAACATAGACCTTTATATGACCGGCAAAAAATAACCTCGCGAATTGTCCATCTGGGATTTGGAGCTTTTCACCGCGCTCATCAAGCGTTATTGACTGATCGTTTACTTAACAAAGGAAACTGTGACTGGGGTATTTGTGAAGTTAATATTGTTGGTGGTGAAGAATTAATTAATGAAATTCGTAAACAAGACCATTTGTATACTGTGTTAGAAAAAGGTGCAACATCAAAAGAAGCATTTATTATTGGTAGCGTAAAAGAATCATTATTAGCACCAACAGACGGTATAGATGCAATTTTAGAAAAGATGACAGATCCAGTAGTTGAAATTGTTTCATTAACAGTAACAGAAAAAGGATATTGCATGTTACCTAGTGGAGCTGGATTAGATTTGAATAATGCATTAATTAAAGCTGACTTAGCAAATCCAACAAAGCCTATGTCTGCCCCAGGTGTTATTGTTGAGGCGCTTTATAGAAGAATGCAACGAGGGTTAAAATCCTTTACTGCTTTATCATGCGATAATATTCCTGAAAATGGATTGGTCTTAAAAAAAGCAATATTAGGATTAGCTAACGTTCGAGATCCACAATTAGCAAATTGGATTGAGTCTAATACAACATTCCCATGCACTATGGTTGACCGTATTGTCCCTGCCGCAACATCCGAAACATTAACTGAAATTGAAGATACATTAGGCGGTATGTTTGATCCATGTGGTATTGCTTGTGAACCTTTTATTCAGTGGGTTATAGAAGATAATTTTGTCACTAACCGCCCTAATTGGAATGAAGTCGGTGCTGAATTTGTTGATAATGTTGTTCCATATGAAGAAATGAAACTTCGTATGCTAAATGGTAGCCATTCTTTTTTAGCCTACCTAGGCTATTTGGCTGGTTACGAGCACATTAATGATTGCATGAATGATGTTAATTATAAAAAAGCAACTTTAACATTGATGATGCAACAACAAGCACCAACACTTCACGTCCCTAGTCATGTTAATTTGCAACAATATGCAAACAAACTTATTGAACGTTTTAGTAATCCATCGTTAAAACATAAAACATGGCAGATTGCGATGGATGGTACTCAAAAATTGCCTCAAAGAATGCTCGATTCAATCCGTTGGCATATCAAAAATGGTTCAGATTTTTCATTGCTAGCTTTAGGGGTTGCGAGTTGGATGCGCTATGTCGGCGGCATTGATGATAATAACCAGCCAATAGATTTACGAGATCCAATGAGTGAGCAACTACAAAATATTGTTAAAACGAGCAACGATGGCGTTGAACGAGTAAATGCTCTATTACGTCTAGGGGCTGTCTTTGGTTTAGATTTGCCGAACAATGCATTATTTAAAGAAAAGGTAACAATACATTACCTTTCTTTAATGAAATATGGGGCAAAACAAACTGTCAGCAATTTATCAAACTAAGGTTATTAAACTAAGAGCGGGTTAAATATAATGAAAAACTTTTTGGATGAAAACTTTTTGTTACAAACCGAAGTCGCGCAAAGACTCTATTTTGATTATGCAGCAGATCAACCAATATATGATTATCATTGCCATTTACCACCAAAAGATATTGCGGACAATAAAAACTTCCGTAATTTAGCAGAGATTTGGCTTGCTGGTGATCATTATAAATGGAGAGTGCTTCGTACCGCCGGTGTAGATGAGAAATTTATTACAGGCAGTGCATCTGATTACGAAAAATACTTAGCTTGGGCAAAAGTGGTTCCTTTAACATTGGGCAATCCAATTTATCATTGGACTCATTTAGAGTTAAGGCGTCCATTTGGTATAAAAAATATACTTTTTAATGAAAAAACAGCTGAAAAAATTTGGCTTCAGGCTAATGAGCAATTAGCTACAAAAGAATTTTCGACAAAAGGTATTTTGAAACAAATGAATGTTAGGGCAGTAGGTACTACTGATGATCCAATTGATTCACTTCAATACCATAAACAAATAAGCTTAGATGGTTCCTTTGAAACTAAAGTAAGACCTAGTTGGCGACCTGATAAAGTATTTAAAATTGAACTGTCTGGATTTCCTAACTATATTTCTCAATTAGGTCAGGTTTGTGATATTGAAATAAACACTTTTTCAGAACTGCTCACTGCATTATTAAAAAGGCTTGATCACTTTGAACAGCATGGCTGTGAAGCATCAGATCATGGTATTGAGATATTACGCTACGCAGATATCCCTTCAGAAAAACAACTCGATTTAATACTCAAAAAACGTCTAAATAATCAATCGTTATCTGAATTAGAAATAGCACAATTTAGTACAGCAGTTCTTGTTTGGTTAGGTAAACAATATCATAAACGTAATTGGGTTATGCAATTACACCTAGGTGCTTTACGCAATAATAATCAACGGATGTATAAATTGCTAGGTCCAGATGCAGGATTTGATTCAATTGGTGATAGACCAATCGCTGAACCTTTATCTTCATTGTTAGGAACTTTAGATCTGACCGATGAGTTACCTAAAACAATACTATATTGTTTAAATCCTAGAGATAACGAAGTCCTAGCTACAATGGCTGGTAATTTCCAAGGTTCAGGTATTGCTGGCAAAATCCAATTTGGATCAGGGTGGTGGTTCAATGACCAAAAAGATGGCATGGAGCGTCAACTAATGCAGCTTTCACAAATGGGTTTATTGAGCCAATTTGTTGGAATGTTAACTGACTCACGTAGTTTCCTCTCATTTACAAGACATGAGTATTTTAGAAGAATTTTGTGCAATATGATTGGAAATTGGATCGAAAATGGTGAAATTCCTGCTGATTTTAATTTGGTAGGAAATATGATCAAAGATATTTGCTTCAATAATGCTAATTTTTACTTTTCTAAATAACAAAAATAATTGAAGTTTACATGGAATAATAAGGAGTAATAATGAAAACTGTACGAAAATTTAGGTGGTGTATGATATTACTTATTTGTGCAATTACCATCATTAACTACCTTGACAGAACAGCATTGGGGGTTGCTGCCCCTACTATCTTAGAAACAACAGGTATTACTAAAGAACAATATTCTTGGGTAGTAAGTGCTTTCCAGTTGGCTTATACAATTGGTCAACCAATTATGGGTTTTTTTATTGATACTATTGGATTAAGGTTAGGTTTTGCTATTTGTGCTATTGTGTGGGGGCTTGCGACTATGGGGCATGCATTAACTGGAACATGGCAAGGTTTAGCTTTTATGAGAAGTATAATGGGGTTCAGTGAAGCATCAGCAATACCCGCAGGTATTAAAACAGCATCTATATGGTTTCCCGCAAAAGAACGAGGTATTGCTTCAGGCATATTTAATATGGGTACTTCATTTGGTGCAATGTTAGCTCCACCTTTAATTGCCTGGTGTATTTTATTTCAAGGTTGGCAATTTGCTTTTGTTGTTTCAGGTTCTTTAGCATTGATTGCAGCACTTGCTTGGTTTACTTTTTATCGAGATCCTAAAGATTCTAAAATGCTATCGGCTGAAGAACGTGCATATATTGAGGCAGGGCAAGAGAAATATTTAAATATTGATAAAAAAGAAAAAGTTTCTATTTCATCAATTCTTTCTCAACGAAACTTTTGGGGAATTGGTATTGCGCGTTTTCTTGCCGATCCTGCTTGGGGTACTATTAACTTTTGGGTACCAATATTTTTTGTCGAAACGCTACATTTTAGCCTAAAAGAAATTGCTATGTTTGTTTGGTTACCTTTCTTAATGGCTGATTTAGGATGTTTAGCTAGTGGATTTGTAGCTAAATTTTTGAATGATAGAGGTTTTTCTTTAATAAGATCAAGATTAATTACTTTTTCTATAGGCGCTGTACTTATGATGACCATTGGTTTTGTAAGTATTGTTCAAAACCCTTATTTAGCCGTGTTCTTAGTTAGCTTAGGTGGTTTTTCTCATCAACTATTATCTACAGTTGCTTCAACACTAGGTGGCGATTTATTTAAGAAAAACCAAGTGGCTACGGCAGTTGGAATGGCAGGAGCATGTGCATGGACAGGTCAGCTAATTTTTAATCTATTTATTGGAGCATTCGTTGGGATTATTGGTTTTGGTCCTTTTTTCATTGCGTTAGCCTTCTTTGATGTAATAGGTGCCGTTGTTTTATGGATTTTTATCAGAGAAAACAAAATTGAGAACAGTAACTTTCAATTAGAAAGAAATTAGCTATTTTCCTTATATCTTTAAACAGGCAAATACAATATCTGATCTGTATTTGCCATTATTTTATTAGTGTTTTGTTTTACTATTTACTAATAGCTTTTATAACTTTTATTTTGAGATCCAATTAACTTGTTTACAGAAAAAATATATGTGTCAGATTCATGTTTAACCAATAAAAATAAAATTGAGAATAGGGGCTTTTATTTATGGAGTTTTTAAATATTCTTTGGGTGATCCTTGGGATAGGATTAATGTTGATTTTAAATATTCGCTTTAAAATAAATTCAATGGTTGCATTATTAGCTGCAGCAATATTTGTTGGTCTGATGGCTAAAATGGATTTATTGAGTATTCTTAAAACGATTAAATCAGGGTTTGGTGGAACACTTGGTGAATTAGCTATTATTGTTGTTTTTGGGGCTGTTATTGGCAAATTAATGGTTGATTCTGGTGCTGCTCATCAAATTGCTCAAACTTTATTAAAAAAACTTGGGATTAAATATGTAAAAATAGCGATCATTATTATGGGGCTTATATTTGGTCTAGCAATGTTTTATGAGGCGGCATTTATCATATTAGCTCCGTTAGTAATTGCATTAGCAAAAGAAGCGAAAATTCCATTTTTAAAACTAGCTATTCCTGGAGTTGCAGCAGCAACCACAGCCCACTCATTATTTCCTCCACAACCAGGACCTGTAGCTTTAGTTAATGCCTATGGGGCTGATATGGGAATGGTCTATATTTATGGACTTATTGTCGCAATTCCCTCTGTAATTTGTGCTGGTATAATTCTTCCTAAATTTCTCGGCAATTTAGAAAGACCCACTCCACAGTTCTTACAATCTGAAACACCTATTGATGAAAATAATCTTCCTTCTTTTTTTACATCAATTACTGTTCCTTTGATTCCTGCTTATATCATGATAGCAACCACAATAGCAAATATATGGTTAGAAAAAGGCACAACAGCTTATTGCGTTCTCAACTTTATTGGATCATCTCAAATTGCAATGTTTCTAGCAATGATTGTTGCTTTTATCTTATTTGGAAAGAAACTTAACCATTCAATGGAATGGGTTATGAAGTCTTTTGATAATGCAGTAAAAGGTATAGCAATGGTTGTACTAATTATTGGCGCTGGTGGTGCATTAAAGCAAATTATCATCGATACTGGTATTGGTGATACTATTGGTCAATTAATGTCAACTGGAGGGGTATCTCCTTATATTATGGCATGGTTAATTACTGTGCTAATCCGTTTAGCAACAGGGCAAGGTGTTGTTTCTGCGATGACAGCAGCAGGGATTATTGGTGCTGCAGTTATCGATCCTACTACGGGAATTATGCATGGCGTCAACTCAGCCTTACTTGTACTTGCAACGGCTGCGGGGTCTAACACATTGACTCATATCAACGATGCTTCTTTCTGGTTATTTAAAGGTTACTTTGATTTATCCATCAAAGATACTTTAAAAACATGGGGCTTATTAGAACTAATTAATTCAATTGTTGGTTTAGCTGTTGTGTTAATTATAAGTATTATTGCTTAATTGTGATTTTTTTGAAAAGATTAACTGTAATATTTTGCAGTTAATCTTTTTATTTTTTAAGTATTATATTCGTTACATGAGTTTATCTTTATCATCAATGCGAATGCGATTTTACAACCTAATATGTAGGCAAACGCCAAGTAATTCAAACTTCATGATTAAAATAATCCGCTAAAGCGCATAAGGCGTTTTTCCTGAAATCGCTTTATGCGGTTTAACGGTGTTATAAAAAATTAATCAAACGTTTAAGCTTTTGTTTTCACTCTTTTGAATCGCTAAATATTGGCTGATTATGCCGCATCTCAATTCAAAGTTCGTATCACGCTTTGGGCTTTTCCATTAGTTTATGGGCAGGTGATTTTTGCTTGATATACCGGTTATCACACAGTTTATCTAAAAAAATCAATATATTATAACTTTTGTGAAAAAGTTTCAGGAGTGTACTACGTTTATGTATAAAAAACTTAAAAATCAAACAGATATGAAAATGGAAATATTATCTAGTTTGCTGCTTTGTTTGATTTTTAAGTAACGGCAAACTTTAGGTATCTGTCTGTCGCATTTCGCTTAGATAGGTTTTGTTATCGCCTTTAGCTTGCCGTCTTAATTTATTTTTAATGGGTTTTTCGATTTTAAACAAACGTTTAATACCCTAGCTGATGGCTTTATAACGTTCGTTCTTACTGGTTAAAGACACAAACAGCTCTCATCAGGCTTTTTTAGCAGATTATAAATGCTCTAGCGAATGACCATAGAGCGTTTAGCTAAATGAGTGATAGTTATTTTTATTCATAATATCAAAAAGTTATTTTGTCATTTATATGATATTTATTTGGTTTTTTATATATATTTATTATGTGTAGTTGCTTAAATGGCTGTAAACAAAGTGAGTAATTTCGATAGTTTAAAATATATCAATGAGTCTATTAGTCGTTTATTGACGCTTTACAAGAGGAGTGATATATATTCACTCTGTTTTATATTTACCTAAGAATTATCAAAAAATGCTATCAGCAATATTACGTGGTGCATTAATTTCAGCGAGTTTAATTATTGCCATTGGTGCTCAAAATTTATTTGTGCTCAAGCAAGGATTACTAAAAAATCATATCTTTTATGTGTCGGCAATTTGTTTTGTTTGTGATTTTGCCTTAATGTCAATTGGGATTTTTGGGATAGGTACTTTTATTAGTAGCAATTCTTTAATTACTAATATTTTAGCAATCTCTGGGGCGGTTTTTTTAGTTTGGCATGGTTTTTGTGCGTTTAAAAATGCAATTAAAGGCACAAGTAGCATGCAAATAGAATCTAACATACTAAACAATAACAACTTATTAAAAGTTGTACTGGCAACCTTGGCTGTCACACTACTTAATCCCCATGTCTATTTGGATACTGTTGTTATTGTGGGTGGAATTGCTAGCACATTAACAAGCCAACAAAAATTGGCTTTTTTAATTGGTGCTGTTTGTGTTTCGTTCATTTGGTTTTTTGGAATAGGTTATGGCGCAAGATTGCTAACACCACTATTTAAACAAAAAAAGGTTTGGATCATATTGGACTTTTTGATTGGGTGTATAATGTTTTATATCGCTTATCAATTAGTTTGGTATATTTTTGAATGTCATTGATATTATTTTTTTGTAAAATTTGTTGGGCATTTGTTAAATAAATGGCGGGGCGTGAGCGATTATTCGGCACATCGTGTGCCTCACCCCTGCAGGGCCAACACTGCGTGTTGTTCAAATTTGTTCCAGACAAATTTGTCGAACGCTAGCGTTCTCATCGCTTTTCTTTGTTTAATTGGATTTACTTAAGAAATGTATAATTAAATGGTGGGTCGTGAGCGATTCGAACGCTCGACCAACGGATTAAAAGTCCGCTGCTCTACCGACTGAGCTAACGACCCATCTGAAGATGGTGGGTGATACCGGGTTCGAACCAGTGACCCCCTCCTTGTAAGGGAGGTGCTCTCCCAACTGAGCTAATCACCCCAAATGTTTTATTTCTAAAACGCCACGGTAAAGATTGGTGGGTGATACCGGGTTCGAACCAGTGACCCCCTCCTTGTAAGGGAGGTGCTCTCCCAACTGAGCTAATCACCCTTACCGTGTGGATGTGCATTATAAGGCACGTCTTATTTCAGTCAACCTTTTTTTTAAAATTTCTCTAAAATCCACCTTGTTCGGTTTAATTTTAAACATTTTTTGGGTGGTAGTTCGCAAAAATTACTTTTCTCTATTTTTATTTGGTAAAGAATTACTATGATGAAGCGATTCGGTTATCACAGATAAAAGTTAATTCATCATGGTTTTTAATAAAGAACGCGTCATTATTTATGTTCAGCCCACTATTTTACGCTATAAGGTAGTTAGCTCTGCCAAGCAGATAACTACATTAGACACAAGCGATGGCTTAATTGCATTTCATTATCAAAATGAAGCCGATATAGATTTATTTTTAAGTGATTTACAAAAAAAATTTGCTGGACGGACTGAATTTGAACTTAATTTGGATACCAATTTAGTTCAAACGCAACAACTTGTCTTACCAGATATAAAGTTAAAATTAAGTGAATTGATTTTATATGTTCAAGCTAATATTTATAAATTATTTCAATTACCCACTAAAAATGTATTTTTTGATTTTGTTTATCCAACTAAAAAAAATGAATATGTTACCGTGATGATAGCTGAGCGTAATTATATTGAAAACTGGATAAATCTTTTTAAAAAGCATGAATTATCATTAACATTTGTTGGTTGTCGATTTGACCACGCTCAAATTAATTTTCTACCTTGGCGACAAGAAAAGCAAATAAAACACCAGCGGCAATTAGCGTACACGATTGTTAGTCTTATTGGCATAATCAGTTGTTTATTTTGTTATTGGTGGATTAAAGCCCGAAATGAACAGCAATATTATGAGCAAAAACTGCTAGAACAGCAGCAGGCGGTACAAAAACTGACGGCTGAATTATCTAGTTACCTACCTAATCCATCATTAAGTCAAAAACAGATTCGAGATGCATTATTGTTGTTTTCAGCACAGTTACCTTCGGTGATTTGGTTGGACTCTTTTTATTATGAACAACAAAAAATTAGGATTGATGGGCAAAGTTTTAGCTATGTTGAGTTAACTAATTTTAATCAAAATCTATTAACGCTGAAAAATATCAGTGACAGCCGAATAAATAGCGTCTTATCTAATAAAACAAACTTAGTTTTTGAAATGGAAATGCGCCTTAATGAACAATGATTTTTTTAATCGTCCAATTTGGCAACAATATCTACTGTCTATATTTTGTTGTTTGGCAGTTTTTGTGGTTATTTATCTATTTTTTATTTACGATATTGATCAACAAGCCAAATTAAATGCTAATGAATATCAGCAAAAAATCACTGAAACGCAGCTATTACAGGCCAAAGTGAATCGTTACCAAACAAGTAAAAATAGCTTATATAGCTTGATATCAGAACAAGAATTAGCACAGGCGATCGAACAACATCACCTTGAGTTGAGCACCTTCAAGCGTTATCAAACAGACCAAATAGAGAATTGGGATATAGAGCTAAATGGCCAGTTTTTTAATTTTATGAATTTAATTTCATCATTGACCGATGACTTTTATTTCCTTGATTTTCAAAACCTAAAAATTAGTAAACAAGATCAGCAGTTACAGATTACCTTTACTTTATTGTTTAAAAAGGATGATGGGTGATGCGTTATTTATTTTTATGCACCAGTTTATTATTTTTTGTCTGTTTTGATCTTAAAGCTGATAAATCTTTAGAACGGAATCCTTTTCAACCATATTATTCGGTTTCTTGTAGTGAACAAAGTGAACAATTGCTTGAACAAATTCAAGCTTGGCATTTTAGGGGAATAATGAAACAACTTGATCAAAATTATCAGCAAATTTGGCTAACATCTAATAATCAATGGCTAGCAATAACCGATGATGAGGTGCCAAATGTCTTATTTCCTTGGCATGTGCAATCTTTACTTAACAATAAAATTATTTGGCAAGCAGATTTACCTGATTATTGCCATCACACTATATCATGGACAATGCCTATCAATGAATAATCACACTAAGAAACAGCGGCTAAATAACTATATCAGCCTTGTTACTCAAGCTAAAATCAATTTGGCTATAACAATTATTTTTATTTTTTTTATCATTGGAATAAAAGCTAGTTATGCCGATCAATCATTAAATTCGGAACAGCAAAAAAATGTCTCAATGACATTTTATCAAACCGACATTGCCATTATTTTACAAGCACTAGCCGATAGTAAACAGATGAATTTGGTTATAACCGAAGATCTCCCCATAAAACAATCCATAAAATTAAATAACGTTGATTGGCACAAAGCACTAAAGATCGTATTAGACTCAGCAAATTTATACGCTGACATTGATGACAATATTTTGTTTGTTTCTAAACAGCCTGATCCTGATATATTATTGCAAAAAAAGCAATTAGAACAAAAAGAACAAGAATTTAGCCAACCACTTAACTCGTTATCAATAGCGATTAATCATGCTGATCCAACAACATTAATCGAAACAATTCAACAGCAAGGCCTACTATCTGAAAGGGGAAAGGTAACGCTCGATAAACGTACCAATTCGCTGATTATTACTGATTTAGCAAAACAATTTACTCACATCAAAAAATTAGTAAAAACACTTGATAAACCCATGCCTCAAGTTCATATTTCAGCGCATATCGTCACCATGAGTGATGAAAGCATGTCACAGCTAGGTATTAAATGGGGTTACACTGGCAAATCATCGCAATTATTAGATAAGTTTGATGTTGGTCTTGGTGTAGCGCATCCTACCACAACGGTAGGGTTTAATTTAGCGAAACTATCGGGAAGTTTGTTGAATTTAGAATTATCAGCGCTTGAGTCTGAAAATCAATTAGAAATTATCGCCAGTCCAAATTTACTTACTTCTAATCAAAACATGGCATCGATAAAACAAGGTACCGAAATTCCTTACGAAGTATCTAGCGGTAGCAATGGTGCAACATCGGTTGAATTTAAATCAGCGGTATTAGGATTAGAAGTAACACCTAAAATACTGCCTGATGATCGCATTCTTTTAGATTTATATATTACACAAAATACGGCAGGGCGTTCAATAAAACGTAGTGATGGTGGCGAAGCGCTGGCAATTGATACGCAAGAAATCAAAACACAAGTACAAATAAAAAATGAAGAAACTCTCGTATTAGGGGGAATCTTTCAACAGGTTAATACTAATAACAAACAGCAAGTCCCTAGTGCTGCTAGTATGCCCGTGATTGGCAATTTATTTAAACACAACAGTAAAAAACAACAAAAACGTGAATTAGTTATTTTTATTACACCGCAATTGGTTGAGTAAATGTTAACACAGTTGTATCATACTTAAACTTGTGTTTAATCTTTGCTTTGATATGTCATTATTATTCAAAGCATATTATTTTAGCCATTACTATTTATTAGAAAAGTCGAGAATATTATGCATGTTGTTGCTTCTGATTTAGACGGGACTTTATTAACTCCTGAACATAACTTATCGCCTTATACCAAACAAGTTCTTCAAGCTCTACGTAAAAAAGACATTCACTTTGTTTTTGCAACTGGCAGACACCATATTGATGTTGCACAAATGCGCGAAAACATGGAAATAGATGCTTTTATGATAACCTCAAATGGTGCAAGAGTGCATGATAGCCAAGGTAATTTAGTCTTTAGCCAAAGCATTGACCCATCGCTTGCAAGCGAAATTGCTCAAATGAGTATGGATGATCCGCTAATTTATACTCACTTATATCGTGGTGATGATTGGTTAATTAATAAAGAAGATACATTTTCGTTAGAGTTTTATCGCCATACGCAGTTTACTTATCAATTATTCAACCCACTTGACTTTGATACTACTGATATTGCTAAAATTTATTTTACAACGACTGATAATGCTCTTTACCAACACCTTGTTCAGCTAAAAAATCGCCTAGAGGCAAAATTTGGCAATAAAATAAGCGTTGCCTTTTCAACATTAAATTGCCTTGAAGTTATGGCCGAAAATGTTTCTAAAGGCAGTGCATTAAAAAAAGTTGTTGAAAAACTTGGTTACAGCTTAAAAGATAGCATCGCTTTTGGTGATGGCATGAACGATTATGAAATGCTAAAAGCGGCAGGTAAAGGATGTATAATGCAAAATGGTAGTACAGAATTAAAAGAATTATTGCCAGAATTAGAAGTCATTGGCTCGAATGCTCAAGATGCAGTGCCCCATTATTTAAGTAAGCTATTTTTATAATTAACAAAGTATTTAAACATGAACATAATTATCGACAAAGAACTTAATACGCTTGGATTGCGTTGCCCTGAACCTATTATGCTAATTAGAAAGACCATCCGAGAACTTGCCATAGGGCAAGTTCTTTATGTTATTGCGGATGATTTTGCCACAACGCGCGATGTTCCTAGCTTTTGCCGTCATATGGATCACGAATTACTTTCATTGCAGATAGAATCTGAACCATATCAATATTGGATTAAAAAGTCGCATTAATTAAAAATCTTCTTGGCAAAAAGTTTAGAAAAGTATGTAGTTGTATCAAGTGAATTCGATTTGTTTTAAATAAAAGCGTAATGTTCGCCAATCATTAGGTTGAAGGTTATCAACCATTAACCAAAGTGTACTATATTTTCCATTGTGTCGAGATTTTAAATTTAAGATAACAACATAGCGGAATATCAATGGTTTATGTATTAGGTGCCAGCGTTGTTTGTGCCAATATATTTGATTGATATAGTGAAATAATGCAAATTCCCTTTTAATTGTTTTCAAGTAACACACACTACGCCACCATTCTATTAGTAACAATGGAATGATAATAAAGGTATAAGCGTTTAAAGATGTATTAGCAAACATGACTAAACAAAGCATAATTAGTATTAAATAAAAAATTGTTGAAATCAGCAATTGTCTTTTTGATACACTTAGTTTTGTGTTCCACATAATACTTCCCCAGCTTAGTTAAAATAGAATTATTTCATAATTTTGTTAAAAAATGCTTAAAATAAAACTAAAGATGGGAGATAATACACACAATTTAATTATGTTTTATTTTAAAAGATGAGTGAACAATCATTATCACTTTGTATTGTATTAATGTGATGTTCCTTATTTAAAGACAATTTCACTAAATTTGGCGCAGAGAAGCTTCTGATGTCATTATTTTGCTTTAAAAATGTAGATAGGAAAGATTTGTGATATTAATTAGAGTGTTAAAATTTATTCTAAAACTATTCATAGGCCTATTTCTTTGTGGCTTAATTATTGGCATCGCAGGATATAGTTATTATTCTAAGGATCTTCCTGATGTTGCAACATTAAAAGATGTTCGCTTACAAACACCAATGCAAGTGCTAAGTAAAGATGGTGAACTAATTGCCATTTTTGGTGAACGACGCAGAACACCGTTAAAATATGACGAGATCCCGCCAATAGTTGTTAACGCAGTGATCGCAACAGAAGACTCACGATTTTACGAACATTTTGGTATTGACCCAATTGGTATTGCTCGAGCAATGTATATTGGTTTAAAACAAAAAGGGTTTTCTCAAGGTGGTAGTACTATCACGCAACAAGTTGCCAAAAACTTCTTCCTAACGCCTGAAAAGAGCATTGCACGGAAAGCAAAAGAAGTAATCCTCGCGATTCGTATGGAAAAAGAACTATCGAAAGAAGAGATCATGGCACTATACCTTAACATGATCAATTTTGGCTCAAGAGCCTATGGCGTTGCTGCTGCATCTTACACCTTTTTTGGCAAAACCCCCGATCAATTAACAATTGACGAAGCTGCTTTATTAGCAGGCTTACCTAATGCACCATCGGCATATAATCCAATTGCTCATCCTGATCGTGCATTAATTAGACGCAATTGGGTATTAGGACGTATGTTAGATCAATCCTATATTACCCAAGCACAATATAACGAGGCCATTAAAAAACCGCTTGGTGCAAGCTATCATTCGCCACAAATCGAATTTTCAGCCCCTTATGTTGCCGAAATGGCACGCCAATTTATGTATGATAAATTTGGTGAAAAAGCTTACACAGACGGCTATAAAGTTTATACAACTATTTCAAAAACTGACCAAATCGCGGCGACGGAAACGGTACAAAAACATATTATTGATTACGACATCAGGCATGGTTATCGTGGAGCTGAAAAAGTCCTATGGCAACCTAACGAAACCGCATGGGAAACAGATAAAATCCAGCAAACGCTTAACAAATATATATGCTATAACGGCATGTGCCCAGCGATAGTTATGACATCATCAGATAAAGAAGCAACAGCGGTGCTATCAGATAAAAGCACTATAACCATTACATACCAAAATATGAAATGGGCACGCCCATTTATTAGCGATACAAGACAAGGAGCCTACCCTAAAAAAGTATCTGATACGCTCAAATCTGGACAACTTATTTGGATTAAAAAATCGGCGGAAAGCTGGGAGCTAGCACAAATCCCTGCAGTTAATGCTGCGCTGGTGTCACTTGATTCAGACAATGGCGCAATTAAAGCAATTGTGGGTGGCTATGATTTTAACTTGAGTAAATTTAATCGAGCCACACAAGCACTAAGGCAATTAGGTTCGAACATTAAACCATTTATTTATGCTTCAACCTTAGAGCAAGGGCTAACAATGGCGACACTTCTTAATGATGCGCCTATTGTCCGCTCAACGGGCAGTGCTACATGGCGACCTAAAAACTCACCACCAACTTATGCTGGGCCATTACGGTTAAGAATTGGTTTAGGAATGTCTAAAAACGTCATGATGGTAAGAGCCTTACGTGCTGTAGGTATAGATTATGCGGCAAATTATTTAGAGCGTTTTGGCTTTCCTAAAGAAAACATCTCGCATAATGAATCATTAGCATTAGGTTCGGCCTCGTTTACGCCATTACAAGTGGCAAGAGCATATTCAGTTATTGCCAATGGTGGTTACTTAATTACGCCATATTTAATTGAAAAAATAGAATACAATAATGGCACTGGTATAATTTATCAACATCAACCAATGATTGCTTGCCAAACTTGTAATGACGAAGTCGTTACCGAGGATGCCAAACCTGTGGTGTCGTTAGATAATGTCGAAAACGAAGCCAACCAATCAGATAACGAAGAGCCTGAACAAGCTAATCTTAAGTCTGACGATGATTTAGTATTACCTAATATCAACCCAAATGACAATAATACCGATGTCACACCAAAATATGCTCCACATACATTAAATAGTGGCATTGCATTTATTATGAAAGATGGGCTTAGATCCATTGTATTTGGTGGTTCAGATTGGCAGGGTACTGCATGGCGTGTAAAAGCACTCGGCAGGAAAGACGTTGGTGGTAAAACTGGAACAACCAACTCATCTAAAGATGTTTGGTTTTCAGGCTTTGGTGGCAATATTGTGACCACCGTATGGATGGGATTTGATGATCACCGTCGTGATTTAGGTCGAACATTCCGAGCCGAAGCGGGCGCTGTAACAGCAAATCCTATATGGGTCGATTATATGAAAGTTGCCCTAAAAGATGTTCCTGTAAAACAAGATGTAAAACCTGATAATGTGATTTCGGTTACTATCGATCAAAAAACAGGCCTATTACCTAGCTCTGGCTCTAGAACCATGCCAGAATATTTCATCAAAGGCACTGAACCAACGGGTTATGCGACAAAAGAAGTCGGTACAAAAGTAACTGATTCAGAGGGCAACACATCAGAACTATTCTGATAAAGGACTTAAAATGAATGGTTCAATAAGAATTATTGGCGGAAAGTGGCGTGGGCGAAAATTAGCAGTGCTTGACAAGCAAGGACTACGCCCAACTACTGATCGCATTAAAGAAACCCTATATAACTGGTTAATGCCAGTTATCCATGGTAGCCATTGTTTGGATTGTTTTTCAGGTAGTGGATCACTTGGCTTTGAAGCGGCATCAAGAGGTGCCACAAACGTCACCTTGCTTGAAAAAGATAAACAAGTTGCTACGCTACTCAATAAAAACAAACAACTGATTGCTAGCGATGCTATCGATATTTATCATACTGATACTCTAAAGTGGCTAAACAAACTAGCCTCAAAACAGTTTGATGTGGTATTTATCGATCCACCATTTCATCAATCATTAGTCGCAAAAACGGTTAGCGAACTTGAAAATAACAACTGGTTAAAACCATTGGCTTATATTTATATAGAAACAGAAATACAGCATGATCTAACAACTTATATTCCAACTAACTGGTGCCTACATCGTGAAAAGACTGCAGGGCAAGTTCACAGCTATCTATTTATACGAGAAGATAATTAATGTTCATCTTTATTGGTAAAACCTTATATTCATTAATGTGGTTATTTTTATTATTTAACTTAATCCACCCATATCCAAAACCGGCAAATGTTGTTGCCAATATTGGCTTAATCGCCTTTACGGTTACTCATGGCTTACAAGCATGGATGTTAAACTCAACCATGACCAAACAAGAAAAACAACAAGATAAATTTAAAGTGTTACGGCTATTTTTATTTGGTGTTTTTGAATCACTTAGTTGGAAAGATAGTAGGAAAGACAAAAATAAATAATAAATAATAAATAATAAATAATAAATAATAAATAATAAATAATAAATAATAAAAAGTGGTTGCGAGATACAAAAATTTTTGTATAATGCTCACCACTTCTTTCGAAGCACCTCAATAAGCGGGAATAGCTCAGTTGGTAGAGCACGACCTTGCCAAGGTCGGGGTCGCGAGTTCGAACCTCGTTTCCCGCTCCAATTCATGATGCATAACGTTGTTAAACTTTTCGAATTTATTTGCCAATCAACCGCATTTTGTGCTGCGTTATCAATTACCAATTTTAAGTTATGCCATTTAAGGCTAAGGTTGCAGCCCAAGCAAATTCGCCACGCACATCTAAGTCCATTGGATCTTGCAGTAGCCGTTCGGTTGTGCACATTACGGTTTTTATGTTGGCCTCGATTTGTAAATTAATTAGTTCCGATTGCACACTTGCGGTAAAGTATCTTTCAATAGAATGAGCAATAATATCAGTGGCCGAATACACCAAATAATTGCGGCTGACTGTGGTTTGTAGTTTAGGGTTAATTTAGGGTTAATCACCGAAACTTTAGGGAACAAACAAAATCCATGGATTGGGTATTTTTGTTTTGTGTCTTCGTTTGTGATAATGCCTCCATTGTTCATTTCGCTACCTGTTGTCGCTAGCTCCAATTATCTGCAGGAAAAGGACGTACCTGTATCTATTAATGATTTGGATAAACACAGCTTAATTGGTATGCGAATATCTTCGGATCATGGTACGGAATTGCCGTGGGAATTTTTACAAGCAGGAAAAATGGTTAAATACCATCCGCATTCGCAGTTTATGATTAATAATCATTTACGCAAGCAAGCCGCATTAGATGGTTTAGGCATTACTTGGCTTGCTCGTTCTAGTGTTGAGCAAGAATTAGCATCGGCTCAATTAGTTGAGTTGTTGGCTGAGTTTGCCATTACTTATGATTCATTTTACCTTTACTATCCAAGTCGCAAAGGGCATTCAAATGTTTTTAAATTGATTATCGATTTGTTAAAGTGCGAATAGCCAACTTAACTAATTTCTATAAATAGACTAAATCAGTAACAATAAAAATGAGGCATTTAGCCTCATTTGGTTTTGTATAAAATCGATAGTATATTCCTAACTTATTACTCAACCTATAGCAAGTAACAACTTAATGTTTGTTAAGAATTTCTGAAAAAGGCCTAACAGTACTATTAGGCATAAGAACTCGATCATTACCTTTTTCTTTATTAAGAGTCGCCTGATCAATTTCATAACCCAAAAGATTAGATAAAATATATTTATTCATAAGCCCACTTAAATAACCACTTTCCCCACGAAACGATTCAATATACTCACAGTTATAACGTGGATTGGTTGATATAAACATAAAAGGGATTAGAAACTGATCAACATTGTCCCCTATACCATGCCCAACATTGACAATTTCACCATGATCTGAAGTATAAATTATAGTATAGTTATCACTATATTTATTGATAACATCATATAACGCTTTAACTGTACGATCGGTATGGTGAACAGTTAGGTCATATTCCTCAGCATCAGGTAAAGCCTGTTTATCAATGTCATCATAACCGTCTTCATAAGGTTGATGGCTACCACGCAAATGCACTAAAATAAATTTTTGGGGCGCATCATCTTTTTGTAGGGTATCTTCTAATAATTGACTTAAACCAATATCGAGACTTTCTTCACTGAAAGAGACAAAATCGCTTTTACGTGCAATAAAACCAAATTTAGTATTAAGTGTCCCTTGAATTATCTGCCCTTTAGATGCTAACCAATAGGTTTTGTAATGGTTAAATTTAGCCATTTCAATAATCGATTTATTATTAAATAAATTATCATCACTTTCAGGTACATTAAATGAGAGTGTCATTGGTATCGAATCTCGAGTAAAAGCTGCAGCTGAGTGGCTATTTGGCATAATACACCCGCCATTTTGGCTAAAAATATTGGTCATAAAAGGCGTAGTTTGCTTATGATAACCATAGCTACTATAGTGGTTTACGAAAGAAGATTCACCCATAATAAATACAATTAAGTTGTTATCAGATTTATGAGGCGGTAAAAGAACAGCATCATTAAACTTTTCAATTTCATGACTATTTGAATAGATATCTGTTGTAGTATAACTAACTAAAATATAGGATAAATTAGCAAGTACAGCAGAATAACATTTACGTATTGCACTAACAGCAGGTTTATAGATCCCACGCTTAAGATCAGATTTTATTGCTGAATAGTTTGCTAAATAATAGATAATAAGGAAAAATAGAAACCAATAAATGGTTATGGGGGGGAAAAGTCTAAATTTAATACAGACAAATTTTTTAAGAATAAATAAAATAAGCAAAGTTGCAATAAATGCAGGGCCAATTATCATTAACGCTTGCTTAGCCATTGAGAGTGCTTCGTAAGAATTAGTCTCGACAATAGAATCAAGCAGGCCGTCTGATATCATGTCTCCATAAAAAATAAAATAGCTAACTTCTGATAAAAAAAGGAATAACAATAAAACGCCAAAAACAACAACAAGCTTATAACCGCTACAAAGGCAATTATGTACAATCATAATAAAAAATAAAGTTGTCATTGTCATTATATAAAAATAGGTACTATCTAAAATAGATTTGCTAAAATTAATATAAAAATGATATTCATAAAAGTAGTAAGACCAAATAGCACTAATAAAAGTATAGACTAATAGCAGTAACATTGGTGGAAAGATCTTTTTTATCCTACATAAATTCATAAAATATGTCCCAATCCTATATTCGAGTATTTTTGTTAAAAATGATAGTTATAGTTAATTTTTGTTACTATTTATAATAAATCAATGCAAATATTGTTTAATTGTAAGAATTTCTAGAAATTAATGAAAATAAAAACGGTATGTATTTTACATGTTTTTTTATATTGTGAAATAATGATTGAATCTTTTTTATTATGCTATAAAATCATAATTACTATTATTGCTATTGCAAATAGTGTAAAAAATTTAATAACAAATGTAAGAAATATTTAAGGAGAAAATCATGATGTATTTATCAGCAATTCGCGCCCAAGCAAGAACTTTTTTAGGCAAATTCATTAAAAGCGAACAGGGCGTTACAGCAATTGAATACGCAATCGTCGCAGCGGGTGTTGCAGCTGTTGTACTAGTTGTCTTTGGATCTGGAGGTCCTGTAGAATCTATGTTAAATAGTGTATTTGATAAGTTGAAGACCAGAATGTCTACTTTAATTAGTTCACAAGCACCAACAACAAGTAGTTAACCTGCAGCGTAGTTTTAGAAAAGTGGCAAACTTAAGATTGGGTTGCATTGCAACTAACGCTTAAGTTATTTAAAAATGGCGTGTTATATCGCTTTTTTATAAGAATGAGAGTTACTGGTAGTAATAACAGTAACTCTTTGTTAGCATAAAAAAACAATGAAATAAATACAAATGGCTAGTGAAGAAACTAAGGTTCCTGATGAATGGAATAAAGTTCGTGATTTGGTTTTTCAAGTCATTGATCTAGATTTAATTGAACAACTAAAAAATGAACCTAATAAAATCCTGCGCGAAATTCAAACTATAATCAGAGATATTGTCAATTCAGGCAATGCTTATATTACCGCCGATGAGTCAAATATGTTGGCGGGTATGATTTGTGATGAAATTATTGGTTATGGTCCAATTGATTCATTGATGAAAGATGAATCGGTTAATGATATTTTAGTTAATGGCCCTTTCAGCATTTATGTTGAACGTGGTGGTATTCTTAGCAAAACCGATAAGTTTTTTATTAGCGAGCGCCAACTGCTTGATATTGCAAGGCGGTTAGTGAATAAAGTTGGTAAAAATATTGATGAAGCACATCCTTTAGTCGATTCACGAATGCCCGATGGTAGCCGTCTTAATGTTGTAATCCCGCCTATAGCCATTGATGGCACCTCAATGTCGATTCGTAAATTTGGTACCGGCCGCCGAACATTTCACGATTTAATTAAATATGGCTCACTAAATGAAGATATGGCTAATTTTTTAGTCATTGCAGCGCGTTGTCGAATGAATATTATTGTTTCAGGCGGTACTGGTTCCGGTAAAACCACAATGCTAAATGCATTATCAGGCTTTATTGGCGAACATGAACGTACTATTACTCTTGAAGATGCGGCCGAATTAAGGCTACAGCAAGACCATGTGCTTAGGATGGAAACCAAATCAGGCGGTGAAGATGGGCGTGGACGGGTAACAATGCAAAATCTGTTAGTTAATGCACTACGGATGCGGCCAGACCGAATTATTTTAGGGGAGTGTCGTGGTGAAGAGGCTTTTGAAATGCTTCAAGCTATGAATACTGGGCATAACGGCTCAATGTCAACTCTACATGCTAACACAGCTAAAGATGCTTTATCGCGTTTAGAAAGTATGATCATTATGGCTCAGTCCGAATTACCTATTGTGGCAATTCGGCACTATATTGCCTCTTCGGTTAATTTTATTATTCAAGTTTCTCGTTTGCCGGATGGTCAACGTAAAGTAATGAGTATTACCGAAGTTATCGGTTTAGAATCTGAAAATATTGTTACGCATGATGTATTTAAATTTAAAATTCATGACGAAAGAAACGAACAGGGTAAGATTCAAGGTGAATTTGTCTGTAATGGCTTAATAAAGCGATCAGCCCTTTATGAAAGTGCCCAATATTATGATATGTCAGATGTATTAGAAAAACTAATGTTCAACGCAGCAGGTATAAATATATGATATTGATTCTTTCAATTATTCTAATTCTTGTCGGTGCTGTAAATATTTGGACATGGCGACGCAATAGAGAGCGATTACAAGTTTTTTATAATGTTGAAGTTAAAAACACTACCTTGTCTAGTTTGGTTGAAAGCCAACTATCTCAAAGGCAGCAATCATTATGGCAGCGAATTAGCTTTGATTTTAACGTAATGATGCGATCTTATTATAATCTACTTATCATGGGGCAATCTAAAAGTCGGTTGTTTGTTTATATTTTTGTCGGTACGGTTGTGGGGATAATATTAAATGGACAGTATCTTCATTATGATAGTTATACTGTAGCTTTAGTTAGTGGTATTGGCACGGTTGTTATTATGCTTTTTCTTAAAAAAAGAAAGTTGAAAAAAGAATTTTACAATACATTTCCTGAAGCATTAAATACCATTACTGGTATTGTAGCATCGGGTAGTGCCATAACAACAAGCTTTAAAGCCTGTGGCAACTCTATTGAAGGCGTTGTTGGTAAAGCATTAAAGGAAGTAGATAAGCGAATAGAAATTGGTGATAATATTGAAGGAGTTTTAATGAACTCTTATCAACGACTTCCTTTCCCTGAATATTACTTTTTTATTTTAACGGTAATGGTTAACCTTGATAGTGGTGGTGAATTAAAAGAGGTGCTTAGTCGGTTAACAAAAATGTTAACAAACAATCAGGTTTTAGTTAAAACCAGAGACGGTAAAACCGCCGAATTAAGAATGACGATGACAATATTAGGCTGTATGCCCTTTGCTTTTATATTTATACTTAAATTAATTTCACAGACACATTATGATTATTTAATGGATACATCAGTGGGTCGCGGTATTTTGTACTATGTTATAGGCAGTGTGGCTATTGGTTTTATCATTATAAAGGGAATGATTAATAAAATCGTTTAAATTATGACTAGTTTATTAAATATATTAATTCCAATTATTTTAATTTATATTGGCTGCAAAGAGTTAATTGGTTCTTATTTATTAAGTAAAAGAAAACAAAAAATCAGCTTGCTATTAAATAATGAGAATCAAGAAAAAAAAGCACCTAAAAAGCATGTTAACCAAAAAGATGTTGCTTTTGAAAAAATTGCCGCAAAAAATAGTGTAAGCCTTAGTTTTTTGCGCCAATTTCAAGAACAAAATAGTTGGAAGATATATGCTATTATTATCGTGTTTTCACTTTTTTATCTTGCCAATCAGATATTTTCGTTTATTGAACTTAGTTCTAATATATTACTGATTGTGTTATTTGTCATTATTATTGTAGTCATTATTGTGCCTGAAAAGCTAGTAAGAAGACAAACAGCAAAAAGAATAAGAAGAATTTCACAAGACTTACCATTGGTTATTGATATGATGGCTATTATGGTTAAATCGGGCATGACCGTTGAAAATGGTTTTAGGTATTTAAGTACAAGGGTAAAACCAATCAATAAAGATGTGGCAGCTATTTTAGAAAGAGCTTGCTTAATGATGGATGTTAATGGTATTGAACTCTCGATTGATTTAATTCAGCGAGAGGTACCAAGTAAAGAAGTTAGAATGTTTTGTATTACCTTAAAAAGGAGTATTAGCTATGGTAATTCAATTTATGATGCTTTATTAGATTTATCAGCTGAAATGCGAGAAATGCAAAAATTATCTATAGAAGAAAAAATTGCTGCAATTGCAGCCAAAATGACATTACCTATGATGGTGTTTTTTTTAGCGCCTGTTCTTCTTATTGTGGCCGGGCCTGTCGTCATGGATATTATCACATCATTAAGCGAAAGGATGTAGAAACAATGAGCCATTTTTCAATACATTGTAAAGTAAAAAAATTAATAAACACAAAATTTATTATAGTATGTTCAATGCTATTTGTTGTTACTGGATGCCAAAATAGCACCGTTAGATACGATTTAAATGACAAACAAAAAATTTATGTCCATGAAGCAACTAAAAATTATGGTGGTTTAATTGAGCTTTATAAACAACGTTTACAACGTTCTGATAGCGAAGATACTCGATATAAACTTGCTCAAGTCTATTACCTTACTAATGATTTTGAAGCTGCAAAAAGAACATTAATGCCAGTGTTAAAAAAAAGTAGAAATGATAATGTTTTTGTTTTATATGGGCATATTGAGTCTAAAATGCGAAATAATGATACAGCATTAGAATATTTAGACAAAGCTATTGCAATTAACCCAAAAAATGGTGAGGCGTATAATGTAAAAGGTATCGTTTTGTTGAAAAAGAAACAATATGATGCAGCACGTTATTCGTTCAATCTGGCCAGAGACAACTTTTATGACGAAAATAAAGTCACAAATAATTTGGCAATGCTATCAATTTTGAATAAAGACTATAATGAAGCTTATAAATACCTAAATATTTTATATACAAAAGGGTATCGTGATCAAACCATTCTTCATAATTTACTTTACACTTTGGTAAAGTTAAACAAAATACAATTAGCTAAGTCATTTTGTATAAGTCATCGATTATCCCACGATCCAGAAATTTTAATTCAAGAATTAAAACAAATCGAACCAATTGATGCGATTAAATTTAATGAAATCGCGCCAACACAAAGTGAAAGTCAAAAACAGTATACAATTGAAAAAACAGCATTACAAAAAGTATCCAAAACAGATACCGCTATTAAATCTAAAAATGGAACTAATACACAAACTTCTACTAAGTCAGAGGTTAATGCTAAATTAGCGAATATAGCAAAATTAGACACTGAAACCGAAACCGACGTTAAAAAAGGTTCTCAAAAAAATAATCAAGCTAATCAAGCCAATCAGGCAGTAACTAAGTCGACTATTTTAGCCGTTCGCTCCGGTGAACACGGCAAATTCAGTCGAGTCACCTTTGAAACAGTCAGTCCATTGAGCAAAAATCAATACTTGCTTGAGAAGATTTCTCCAACCGAGTTTAAGTTATCGCTTTATGATGTAACGCTTCCAAAAGCGGGAATAAACTATATCATTAATCGAATTGCTCGTAGTGATCGTGATTTTAGCAATGTAACAGGAACTTTAACGGCTGAAAAAACATTAATTTTACAAATAAAAACAAAGCGGAATTCAATAGTGAAGGATTTTGATGCAGGTCCTGATGCTTGTAAAGCAAAGTGCTTTGTATTTGATTTTTATTTAGAAAATAAATAAATGCAACAAAAATAAATATAACATCATATGGAGTTTGCATGAAAGAAAAAAAATTACTAGTTCTGTACGTATTAATGTTATTTGTGGGGCTGGCATTACTGTTTACAAAATCATCGCCTGAACCTGTTACTGAACCATCGGTTCAGCAACAGGTTGCGATTGAGGAACCTAAAAAAGAAGAGCCCAAAAAACAAACTATCACAATAGCTGTTGCAAAACATGATATTAATAAAAATACAATTATAACTAAGGCTGATTACTATTTTAAATCAATTGAAGTTGAAGCAGGAAGCAATGAAGCATCCAAATATATAAATGATGCAATGGCAATTGATGCTTATGTTTCTATAAACAATATTGCTAAAGATACTTTAATAGAAAGTCGGTTTCTTGCCTCGCCTAATTCAGAAGAATACCGACTGCTAGCACTAAAAGATGGAAATTATATGTTTCCGTTCAAAATAGATGAAATTGATTCTTATTTATTAAAAAATCTAAAGGCCGGCGACCTTGTCGATCTTTATGTCTTTTATGCTGACAACGAATTAGCAAACGCTAATAATAAAGGCTATGGTAATGATAGACTTGTTTCTCCTAGTGATAATTTTACTAAAAATCGCATAAAACCAATTATTGTAGGTAAAAAAATTATTTACATTGATCTAAATGAAGGAATTGAATCGAGCTTTCAGAATAGAAAAGAATCGGCTCAAATTCAATTAGAGCTTTCAAATCAAGAAATTAAATTGTTAAGAACACTAATGGCCAACTCTACAGTTATTATGTATCCAAGTACTTATAAAAGGAGTATTGATGATGGATTACGTTTGTTAAATGACAAAGAAAAAAACTGGCCACTAACGGATAAAGCGATTTTTTCAAAAAAGAAAAAACAGCTTAATTTGCTAAAAGGTAACTAAGAATGCTAATAAAAATTAAACCAATTATAAACACAATTAAACAGCTAGTTTGCTTATTATCTATTAGCTTTTCCTCGTTGGTTTTTGCTAATATTCATAACTTACAAATTGGGCAAAGCAAAACAATTGTTTTACCTGAAAATGTAGGTACTGTTTTTATTAGTCAAGACAGCGTAGCTAATTACGAAGTTGTTGATGGTAAATCATTAATTATATATGGTAGATCAAATGGTAGAACTAGTTTACTCGTTTATGATGATGCAAATAATATTATCATTAATGATACTATTAATGTTGATCCGCTTTTATCGCAAATCACACATAGAATAGCGCAAAATTTTCCAAATAGCAGCGTAACAATAGATCGTTATGATAACGGCGGTGCAAATGGTAAATTTGTTTATGTATTAAATGGCACCACGCCAGATACAACAACAAAAGGTAAAATTTTAGCACTTGTGGGGGCATTAGTTGGGCAAAGTGCCGAGCAAACAAAAAGCTCGACGTCATCAGAAGAATTAGGTAGCCCTGATCTTACATTTCAGAATTACACGGTTTATAACAATATTATTGATAATATTAGAGTCATTGAAGAGTATCAAGTTAATGTAAAGTTGACCTTTGTTGAGGTAAGCAAAACATTTACTGATTCGTTGGGTATTGAGTGGCAAAGTTTAACTTTGGATAGTATCAATAATCAAGGTGTTAAGGCAAACAATATTGGCGAATTTACATTATTGGGTCTAAAAAAAGGATTTGATATCCATAATATTACCACAATGATTCGTGCAATAAAAAATGATCGGTTAGCTAAAATTTTAGCACAGCCTAATTTATCTGTATTATCAGGCGAAAGCGCCTCATTTTTAGTTGGTGGTGAAATTCCGATTGTGACAACTAATAAAGAAGGTGATTCTAATGTTACTTATAAAGAGTATGGTATTAAGTTAAATATCAGCACCAAAGTAAATAATGATAAACGTATTAGATTATTTATTAATAACGAAGTAAGTTCGGTAGCAGGTTCGTATGCGTTTAATAACTATAATATTCCAACTTTACAAACACGAAAAACCAGTTCAACTATTGACTTATCTGACGGTGATAGCTTTGTTATTGCGGGATTAATCAATGAACAAGACTCAGAAACATTATCACGCATTCCTTTTGTTAGCGATATACCAATCTTGGGGGCGTTGTCACGCAGTACAACAACAGGTCGTGAAAAGACTGAAATGGTGGTATTTGCAACAGTTAATTTGGTTACACCAAATAATAGTTTTAATGGTGTAGAGCTACCAATTTTAGAACGTACCGATGTAATTAATAGCTTTTTTAATATTAAAAATAATATGGATAAGCAACGACGCAAAACAGTGCCTGTATCTAATGAAAGTGAAAAATTTATTAACGACATGGGTTTTATTGAATAAAAGGCTAGTGAGATTATTATGCAATTATTTGGTAGTAAAAAAGATAATGATACATCAAAAGGCTCATCACAAGAATTTGTGGTTGGGCGTATATCCGGTTTTCAAGTGGCTATTTTAAGTAAAAGAAGTGAGTTGATTGAAAATATTCGTTCTGTGCTTTTTCTTTACAATGTATTAGGGATGGAGATCTTTCCGTTAGAGTTATCTGATTTAAAGGAAGCTCCACACTGGAACAAATATGATGCTATTATTTTAGATATCAAAGATCAAGATAATGCAGAAATTTTATCAGAAAATATTAACCGTTTTTTTCCAATTCAAGCATCAACAATACTCATTGGTAGTCATGATTCGATTAAGTTTTCTGAATTTTTGTTAAAAAAAGGAATTCATTTTTTATTAGAGAATAGTCAATTAGAAAAGATTCCAGATATCTTACATTCAAGGAGTATCACTCCACCAGGTTCAAGCCAAAGAGTAGGTAGCGTTATTGCGTTTTTAGGGTGTAAAGGCGGAATTGGTACCTCATCGTTAGTGGTCCATACGCTAAAAAATATTAGTTCACTAACAAATTATCCTCTTCTTTATATTCAAGGTGCAACAGCAAGTCCTAATGCTGATTTTTTATTTGAAATGCCAATCCCTCAAGATGGTTCATTAGTTGATGTTGAACTCTCGCTGCAAGTAAAAGTCGAGCCAAGTGATACCGCTTGGAAATACGACAATTTAAACTCAGGGCAATTTAATATTACAGTTATTGATCAAAATATGGGATTAGCCTCTTCATTTAAGCACTTTGAAGAGATTATTACCTTGTCTAATATTGTTTTTATTGTAATAAATCGCGATCCCTTTTCGATCAAAACTGCTAAAAAAATGTTAGACGAAATATCTCGCCTTACCACACAAAATACAGATTTCCAAAATAAACGTTTTTTGGTTTGTTTAAATGAAGATGTTCCTTATGATAAAAAAAATGCTTTGCAAGATAGCGATATAGAAGAATTTTTAGGCCGGAATATTGATTTTACACGCAAATTTATCCCAAGTTTGGATAAATTTAAAAAAGCACATAGCAGTAGTGAAATAAAAGAAATAGCTTCAACTATTATAGGTAATAAAAAAATCGAAACAAACAAACAAAAATCACTTTTTTCAATATTAAAGAAAAAGAAAGATTAATCCTTAATATAATAAAATAGAGCAAAATTATGTTGAAATATTGGAAATTATTTTTTCGCCAAAAAAAAGCAAGTGTCTCGCTAGAATTTGCAATTGTTTTTCCTTCGTTAGTTGTTCTATTTTTGTTCGTTCTTGAATTTAGCCGAATTATGTTTATTGGTTCAGCTTTGGATTTAGTGACTACAGAAATAACCAGAAAAACAGCAATTTCGCAACAGTCGAGTTATCAACAACAAATGCAACAATTGATCGCATCAGAATCACTTTTATTTCCCTATATTGCTGATCCACAAAAGTTTACAGTAACAGTAAAATATTGTGAAACAGTCAAGCAGGTAACTGATGGTGGTTGCCAAGCTGCGCTTGCTGATAATACTCAGATACTGTTATTTGAATTGCAGTATAAATATTCAGCCATATTTTCCAAATTGTTTAGTCGTATTCTTGATACCTCTTTGACAAAAAAAACTATCGCCTACCGAGAGTTTAATAAAAATAGTTGATAATTTAAGGAACAAAATAACAATGAAATCTTCGGGCAATTTTTTTCGTAATAAAGATGGTATAATGTCAATAGAATTTGCAGCATGCTTTTTGTGCTTTTCAGCTTTGGTATTTATTATTTATGATGTATATAGTAGCATTATGTTACAAAGCAGATTAGAGCGTGCAAATTATGCGGTAGCTTCGATTTTTCGCGAAAGGTCATCTTTGTATCCAATTATAGATAGCTCAAGTGTTCAGAATACATCTTCATTATGCAGTAATTCTAATTCTTGCTTTCAATCTCATGAACTGTTTAATGAAACTCAAGTAAAAGAACTTAGCCAATTAGCAAGTTCATTATTAGGTGGACGCAATGTGGCTGTAAAAGTAGATGGTTTATTTATTTTTCAAGATGTTAATAACCCTGCAAGTTTAAAAGATGCTGAATTTGTTACGTTAAGTGCTGAATCTTGTCCTTCTGGGGCCTGCAATGATGGCATTAGCAACTATTTTTCTGCATTACCTAATATGGACAATCGTTTAGATGGTTCACTTACTAACTATTCAAAACTCGTTCCATATGTTCCAAGAATTGGTGATTTGGCAAATAAATTAGAAGGGCGTTGGATTCCTCTGTATCGCGTCAGTATGTGTATTGTCAACGAGGAAAGTCTTTATTTAAAATTGGTTAACTCAAACAGAACTGCCTCTGGTTTTTTACCAAATTTATGTAGTAATTTTGTTGTGTTGTCTCGCTGTAATGATATTTTAAATCCTACAGACACAGCTTGCCCAATTTATCATCGCTAACCACACGCATATTAGAGGTCTATATGAGTAATAACAAATCTGAACACAAAAATCATAATAAATCTTTTTTTAAGTGTAATTTAGGTAGTGTGGCTATAAGCTTTGCGATTATGGTTCCTGCTATGCTTGCTTTTATGGTAGTTTCGATAGAACATACCCAAACAATGCGCAATCGTGCTAGGCTTTCTGAAGCAACTAACGAAGCCTCGTTAGCGATTATCGCTTTAAACAATAAAAATATTGATGAAACAGCCATTAAAAATAATCGTTCAATGGCAATGAATTATATCAATTATTTTTCTTCTCAAAAAATTACTGACACGTTGGGCGATGGCGATAGTATTGATGTTGAATATAACAAAAAAGAAAAAGTATATAGTATTAAATATAAACAAAAATTGAATTCCCAAATTACTGATGAACAAACCGGTGAGTCAAAATCTATGTTTGTTACTAATAAATCCGACAGTTACGGGAATACAAAAAAATTTGAACGTTTTGATTCATTTGATATCGCTTTTATTGCCGATTTTTCAGGCTCGGCAACGTGCCAATATAATGACTCAACTTGTAACGATTACTTAGGAACAAATAGCCCACAGCAACGCCTTCAATACATGAAAGCGGCAATCGTTGATATTATTGATAAATTTAAAGGGGATTCTAAATTTGCATTAGTTCCTTATGACATTGGCGTACCGGTTCAGCAAGATACTAAAAACCCAGCAGGCGGAGAAAGCTACGCTTGCTCGGTTATGTATAAAATGAAATCGCCTTATGACAAAATTGATTATAATTTTTGGGCCAATAAAAATATTGCATATTCAAAATGGAGTAATTTAAAAGCAAGTGGAGAGATTAATGACTTTTCATCCTATAACTACTTTACTAAATTTGAGAATACTGTTAATTATTATTTAGATTATTTTAATTATCGTTATTATTCGCAAATTATTGGGCCGGCAAAAGGTCTTAATAATGATCAAGATTTAGTCAATAGCGGATTATGTCGCAATCGAAATCATGTTGATCAGCTTAATATGGGATCGGCAAAATATGCTTGTGGTGAAGATGATCCTAATTACCCATTACATGCTAGAAATGCAAATATCATTAAAACACAATATGGCAATATAGTTCAACTGTATGATTATATGTTTTCAGGGGATTATCCTGATGTGCATTATTCATTTGCCAACACTAAAACAGTCGATGTACAAGGTACAATTGATACCTTATTTAGTGGTATCAATAGTAATACAATAACATTTAATCGACCTATTTCACCAACTGTCGCTGATTTTTCACCGTTTTTGGGAATGTGCCAATCACCTTTATACAATAATAATATTATGAGTAAAGATGTGATTAATATGAACTCTAACTTCCAAAGGTTTAAAGAAACCGCAAAATATATTGGAACATTTAAATCATCCCCTCATTTAGTGCCTTTTAGTGCAGATAAAAATCACAATCTAGATCTACTAAATTATATTAAAAATGGAAACTGGCAACCAGGTGGTGGGACAGATACCATAACTGCTTTATTAAGAGCTGTTCCTGTAATGGCAAAAGGTGAGAGTAATAATAAAATGATCATTATTATTACAGATGGCAAAGATGATGCAGGAGCGGATATTCTTAGAGATAACTTCTTGGATGCAGGTGTTTGTCAGGCAATAACTAGCGGGTTGACCTCATTAGATAATCAAAAAAATGGTTATATTAATAAAGCAGCTAAAACAGCGATGATCCATTATATAAAACTAGATCCACAAGCAGGTAATTCGACAGATGCATACGGAAAATGGTTTACCAAGTGTATGAATGGTAATAAAAAATATGTGCACGAGGCTAATGATTATAAGACATTGTTCGATACAGTGGAAAAAATTATTCAAACAGAAACTGGAAATTTTATTAACAAAAGTGAGTCTAATTAATCAACAATATGATAGGAGCAATTCTAAATGAAACTGATTAAATTAGTTGTGTTGTTTTTATCTTGTTTATCTTTTTCGTTATTTGCCAATGATCGAAGTGATGCTGTAGTGTTTTCAATAAAGTCAGGATTACAGATCCCTATCGCATCTAACTCAGCTTATACTGGTATAACCATTGAAAATGGTGATCTTTGGATTTGGGGATATAGAGATTTAGGCCTACAAGGTAATGGTGTTTATACTGTTTCATCTAGTACGCTTCCTGCCAGAGTGAAAAGTTTTGTTGAAAAAGGACTTAGTATTACATAAGTTGCAACTGAAATTGCTCATATAATTGCATTAGATGATCAAGGTAATGTTTGGGGATGGGGGCAAAATGGCTATCAGGAAGCTGCTAGGGGGAAAATATAGAGGTTATCCAACTTCGCCCGTTTTAGTGTTAGAGAATAAAGATGTTATCATGATTAATTCAGGGTAAGGAACGAGAAGTGCAATTGTTGGAGTTGGTCGTATTCCACAGAACTATTTTAATAATAGACCTGTAGTATTAATAGGGGCTGTTTATGAAAGTGGTTATGCTATTAATGATAATGGCGAAGTTTTTGCGTGGGGGGATGAAGAATCAAATGCATTTGGTTTTGAAAGTATCTCTGCTCACGTTTATGATTTTCAACCGAAGCAAATCACAAATTTACCCGTTGATGGAAAAAATATAGCACAGACAACAGGCGGAAATCGATTCACGACTTTTGTGACATCATCTGCTGACGTTTACTCTATGAGGGCTGCAAATCACATAGGAATTGGTTGTGATTCTAATAGCAATTATAGGTGTGAAAGAGGCATAAAAGATCCTCAATTAATTACGGGGAATGTTAATATGCTATATTGTCGCTATGCAGGGTGTATTGCTACCACAAAAAGCAATAAAATATCAGTATGGGGTGTAACTGCCGGTTCTTTTAACCATATCATATATGAAGCAACCCCAACAATTAAAAGCCATATTGGCAATTTAACAAAAGTTGAAAGTTGATGGAGGTAAAGAAAGCTTGTTATATTGGAATGATGAAGGTAAAGTTTTTGGCGTTGGCTTTCCTGGCACAAATAAATTTCGCTCAGGAACAGGGGCTGTTGATTGGCTAGGAGTAGAATTAAAATTTGTTACAGATGAAATGAAAAAAGTTTATGGTGAAGATTATATTCCAGGGCAAGGTTTCTAATGGTTAGTCAAGAATTAATTAATGATATCATTATTCTGGCGATTTGGCTGTGTTTGTTAGTTTCTTGCTATACGGATTGGAAGTACCGAACAATCTCAAATAAAATCGTCATAATAATATTCATTTTGGCTATTTTAAACTTTTTGTTTGGTCAAGGAGAGCTAAATTATGGCGCATCAGCGATATTTTTAATCTGTGGTTTACTTATGTTTTACTGCCGATTAGCCGGTGCGGGGGATATTAAATTAATTACGGCACTTTTAATAACAATTCCTGTAAGCAGCGTTCTGTTTTTTTTGGTGGTGATTACATTTTTTGGTTTGCCGCTAGCAATCTTTGTAATTATATATAAACGTTTAAAGAAATCTGAAGGCGGTATTACATTACCCTATGGAATTGCAATAAGCGCAAGCTATTTTTTAACATCAATTACACTATTTAAGGTTATATTGTAATAGTAAACTCAATATTCGCCTTAATGATATGTGTATTTTGATAATCAGTATTAGTGTTTCTCATTCTAAAGCAAATGATTGAGAAACATTCCTTTCTTAAATGACATTAACTAACAATACGTTATACCTGAACGATAATTACAGCATATGTAAACCCAACTGACTGTATAAAAAAATAAGTGATTGCTTGGTTATACGCAAATCTTATACACTAATACCACTTTTTGTTTTAAAAGATAATTATTCTTGTTTTACGCAAAGATATAATAAAAATTTGTTAAAAATTATTACATTAAATTATAATTATGTATAAGATGGATGTTTTTGTTTTATACTGAAACCTAGTATTTTCTGAAACTTTTTTACAAAAATTATTATCTTTAGTCATATGAATTAAAGATGTACACATTATATAAAGATATTTTTCTATACAATTTTGTGTATACCAAGTTTTTAGATCATTATAAATTTATTACTACAGGATGATGAATCATTATAATTATTTTTATTAGTTTTTGGCGTAAAAAGTAGTAATGATATTAACTTGCATTTATCAAACTTTGTTAAAGTTATAACATGGTTATTTCTTATAGATAACATTGGGTATAATTATATTTACTACGGTCATTATAGAAATAAATTAAGAGGAGACATGCATATGGAAAATCATAGCAGTAGTACCGTTGCTTTTGTTAAAAATCGGCGTGCTTCATTAATCAGTGCTATTTTTTTAATGGCAACATCAGCAATTGGCCCGGGCTTCATTACTCAAACCGCTACCTTCACCGTTACGCTTGGTACTGCTTTTGGATTTGGTATTTTGGCTTCTATTATTATCGATTTTGTTGTTCAGCAAAATATTTGGCGAATTGTGGCATTAACCAAAATGAACTCTTCAGATATAGCTAATGCAACCATTCCATTTAGTGGTTATTTGCTAGCGGTACTAATTATATTTGGTGGATTAGTGTTTAATATTGGTAATATTGCCGGCGCAGGATTAGGTTTAAATGCGCTTGTTGGGCTTGATCCTAAATGGGGCGGAGCAATTAGTGCACTTTTAGCGGTTTATATCTTTTCGTCGCGTAAAGCCAGTAATTTTATTGATCGTTTAATGATTGGTTTTGGCTTGTTGATGATTTTTTTGACACTGTTTGTGGTGTTCGCATCGCATCCACCGATTGGTCAAGCTTTAAAAGAAACAGTGCTTCCAAACCATATTGATTTTGCTTCAATTACGACCATAGTTGGTGGAACAGTTGGCGGTTATATTTCTTACGCAGGCGCTCACCGTTTACTTGATAAGGGTATGGTTGGTGCTGAGCATATTGATTATGTGTCTGGTGCTGCAACTAAAGGAATTATGGTTGTTGGCTTGATGCGTTATATCTTATTTTTAGCCATTTTAGGTGTCGTGGCAAGCGGTGTGACAATTGATATTTCAAGTTATGCAGCCAATCCCGCATCGCAAGCCTTTCAGGCTGCCTTGGGTGAGCTTGGATTACGCCTTTTTGGTTTAATTTTATGGGCGGCAGCCATAACTAGTGTTATTGGAGCCGCTTATACTTCAATGACATTTATTACACCTTTTAAACGAACAATTACAGATAGACAACGCCAATTTGCCACCATTATCTTTATTGCTGTTTCGCTTGCGATCTATTTAGCCATGGGCACCGCACCTGTGTCATTACTTGTTTTTGCCGGTGGTTTTAATGGCTTAGTGTTACCGCTTGGTTTGACCATTTTTGTGTATATTGGTTGGCGACGAGCTGATCTTATGTCTGGATATCATTATCCAAGATGGTTATTGTTGTCAGGTTTAGTTGTGTGCGCAATTACTTGGTATATGGGCATAATGTCGATTGCGACTATTTTTAACTATTTAAAATAGAGGACAATATGACAATCACTAAATGTATTGATTTAAATAGTGACCTTGGCGAGAGTTTTGGTCAATGGCAAATGGGTAATGACGAGGCAATGCTAAAAGTTGTTAGCAGTGCCAATGTCGCTTGTGGATTTCATGCTGGTTCGCCAACAGGTATTTTAAAAACATTGAAAGCGGCCAAAGCCAATAATGTCGAAGTGGGTGCTCATGTCGGTTATCCTGATTTAGTGGGATTTGGTCGTCGTAATATGGATATAGCAACTGATGAGTTAACCGCTGATGTGATTTATCAAATTGGCGCACTTAAAGGATTAGCCACATCAATCGGTACCAAAGTGAGTTACGTTAAACCACATGGCGCATTATATAACACCATTGCGCATGATAAGCGTCAGGCAATGGCGGTGATTGATGCGCTTTGTGCGGTTGATTCGACATTGACTTTGGTTGCTCTTGCAGGCTCAAAATTAATTGACTGGGCTAAAGAAAGTGGCTTAAGCGTCGTTGCTGAAGCGTTTGCCGATAGAGCTTATCATGCTGATGGTACTTTAGTTTCGCGTAAAGAGGTTGGAGCGGTATTGCATGATCCTGATCTAGTTGCCGACCGTATGTTACAATTGGTTAATGATGGTGGTGTGATGTCTATCGAAGGGCAGTTTGTGCGTATTGAGGCAGGATCAATTTGTGTCCATGGCGATAGTGCTGACGCTTTAGCGATGGCACAAAAAGTGCGACAAAAACTACAACAAAATGGCATTAATATTGCCTCGTTTACTAAAAGTAATAATAACTAAATTAGTTAATTTTTTGAAAAAGTTAATTAAATTAATAAAAAAAATAAAAATATGATTAGACAACACTTTACTAAGTGGGCTATAAACTTGGCCTTTAATATAACAAAACAATATAAAATATGTGTTGTTAGTGATTGGATATTGATCATATTTCGAGGTATTTAATGCGATTTTTACCCGTTAATATCGATGCGTTTATCGTAGAATTAAACAGCCTTGAGCAAACCATGGCACTTACTGATATGCTTCAAGGTGTTATTGCTGATTGGCATATCAAAGAAATAATCCCAGCGGCACGAACCCTATTAATCCGTTATAACCCCATTGTGACGAATGCTAATATACTTGCAAAGCAGATTGCTCAATTAGATATTTCGGCAAGTATTATGCAATCTGGCGAATTGGTAACAATACCGGTTCGCTATAATGGCGAAGATTTACCCCAAGTGGCAGACTACCTTGGCATAACGGTTGCCGAAGTGATTGCAAGGCACACCAATAACGAGTATCAAGTGGCTTTTTGTGGCTTTGCTCCGGGGTTTGCTTATATGGTATCTAAAACGGCTCAGCTTAATGTGCCACGTCGCAACTCGCCACGAGTTCGCATTCCGGCAGGATCGGTTGCTTTAGCAGGTGAGTTTAGTAGTGTTTACCCACAGGCAAGCCCTGGTGGTTGGCAACTAATTGGTATTACCGATACCGCAGTTTGGGATATCTATCGTGATGAGCCAGCGCTGTTCAAACCGGGCACTCGGGTTCATTTTATTGATGTAAGCCAATCGAAAACAACTTATCATTTACCTGCTCATTTACTTGCTTCTAAAAAACAAGATGATACTGTTGAGCAGCAACAAGATATAACCGTATTAACGACAGGCCTGCAAACATTGTTTCAAGACAATGGTCGAATTGGGCAGGCGGCGTTAGGTATTTCTGAATCGGGAGCGATGGATAAAAGCGCATTACACAGTGCTAACCGAGTGTTAGGTAATTCAATTAATGAACCAGCGTTAGAAATTACTCAAGGCGGTTTTAGTGCACAAATAAACCGCTCCATGTTAGTTGCGGTAACAGGGGCGGTATGTGATATCACCATTACCACCGCCCAAGGCGAAACATATACTTCGCCCATGTATCGGCCAATTCAATTAGAAGTAGGTGATATTATCCGTTTAGGTAATGTAAAGTGTGGCGTTCGTAGTTATTTAGCGGTGCGTGGTGGTTTTCAAGTATCGCCAATTTTAACTAGTTGTGCTTATGATACGCTTGCACAAGTAGGACCATTGCCGCTAAAAGCAGGGCAAACATTGGCAATAAAGCAAACAAATGCGTTAAGATCCATTTCATTAACCGAAACCTCTGCTATCGATTACCCAACCAGTGAGGATGTGGTTGTTTTAGATATTGTGCTTGGGCCACGTACTGATTGGTTTACTCAGCAAGCAATAGCGCTTCTTACTTCACAGCTATGGCAAGTAACGCCAGCTTCTAACCGTATTGGATTACGCTTATCTGGTGAACAACCACTAAGTCGTGAAAAACACCAAGAATTACCGAGTGAAGGAACTTGCATCGGCGCAATCCAAATTCCTGCTAATGGGCAACCAGTACTATTTTTGAATGATCACCCTTTAACGGGTGGTTATCCTGTTATTGGTGCAGTATGTAATTATCATTTAGATTTGGCAGGTCAAATACCAGTCAATGCCAAAATAAAATTTAATCCGATAGGGATATTTAAAGAATTTGAAGGGAGTGATGTTGATCATGTCTGAAAATAATCAAACAATAACGCATAAAGTATTAATTGCTAACCGTGGCGAAATTGCCGTACGCATTGTGCGTGCTTGTCGTGATATGGGATTTTTATCTGTTGCGATTTATGCTGATGCCGATATTAACGCACTTCATGTACAAATGGCCGACGAAGCTTATGGGCTAGCAGGCAATATGCCAAGCGAAACGTATTTAGATATTGATAAAATTATTGCTATAGCTAAAAAATCAGGAGCAACGATGGTGCACCCTGGTTATGGTTTTTTATCTGAACGTGTTGAATTTGCAAAAGCGGTACAAGATGCAGGGTTAATTTGGGTTGGACCCAATCCCGAAACGATTGAAATATTAGGTGACAAAGTCAAAGCAAGGCAACTTGCATTGCAAGTGGGTGCGCCATTGGTTGTGGGAACAAAAGAACCAGCTAAAAACGCTAAAGAAGCGATCGAATTTGCCCATGCCCATGGTTTACCTATTGCTATAAAAGCCGCATTTGGTGGCGGTGGTCGAGGCTTAAAAGTAGCTTGGCAAATAGATGAAGTAGAAGAGCTTTACCATTCAGCCGTGCGTGAAGCAACTGCCGCTTTTGGGCGTGGAGAGTGCTTTTTAGAACAGTTTTTACATAATCCTAGACATGTCGAAGCACAAGTTATTGCCGACAAATTAGGTCATATTGTTGTGGTAGGTACGCGTGATTGTTCATTACAACGTCGTAATCAAAAATTAATTGAAGAATCGCCCGCTCCTTTTATTAGCGAACAATTAACCGAACAAATAACCCAAGCATCAATAGACATTTGTGCTAAAGCAAATTATGTTGGTGTAGGGACGGTTGAATTTTTACTCAGCCAAGATGGCAAATTATCGTTTTTAGAAGTCAACACACGATTACAAGTAGAACATCCCGTAACGGAAGAAACAACAGGCATTGATCTTGTTGTTGAACAACTACGTATCGCTCAAGGTTTGCCATTAAGCATTGATAAAACGCCAAAACCTAAAGCCCACGCTATTGAATTTCGTATCAATGCCGAAGACGCCGCTAATGGTTTTTTACCTGCAGCAGGCACCATTACACGCTTTGATGTGCCATTAGGGGCAGGTGTTCGTGTGGACAGTGGCGTAACGGTGGGGTCAACAATTCCTGCCACATTTGATTCACTGATGGCAAAATTGATTGTGGTTGGTCGTAATCGACAACAAGCCATTGCTAGAGCTCGCCGAGCGTTAGCAGAATTTACAATTGAAGGGGTTGCAACTGTTTTACCATTTGATCGTGCAGTGATTGAACATCCTGACTTTTGTGATGATTTTAATGTACATACTCGTTGGATCGAAACCGAATTAAATGCCACAATCACACCAGCAAAAAGGCAAATTCCTGCCAAAGAAGAAGCCTTAATAAAAACCGTTATCGAAATTGACGGTAAACGCTGTAAACTGGGCTTACCGGCAAACCTATTTGCTGGATTTGCTATGCAAACCGAAGCAAATGCTACCTCATCAACTGCTGCTAATGACGTACTATCCGATTCGATAGTACCATCGCCTGTATCTGGTAACCTTTTTAAATGGTTAATTGATGATAAGCAAAATGTAAACGAAGGTGATGCCATTGGTATTATGGAAGCCATGAAAATGGAAGTAAAAATTATTGCACACCGAAGTGGCACAGTAACCAAAACAGTCCAAGAAGGCGATTATGTTAATGCAGGTGATGCCGTTGCTGAAATTAACTAGCACCTGATTAGCATCAATTAATCCCAATTTGGGCACTTCTACAGCCTAATGGTTAAGCTTTATTAACTAGTATTATATTAAAATAATAATACTAGTTTTTTGTTTATGTTTAGCCATTTTTTGATAATAAATGACTCAATGATGCTTAAGTCAAGACAGTTTTTAGTGAATAATAAAACTTAGTAATTACTTGAAGTAATATATAAAAAAAGATTATTATCATGATTTTTTATATAAATTTATTATTCAAATATGTTAAGGTTCTAGAATTGTCTTTAGTAAATAGGAAAGTAGAATGGCACACTCATCTCATCCTCTGGTCCGTTTTTATTTTAAAGTTGGGTTGGTATTACAGATTTTATTAGGTTTAATATTTGGCGCTATACTTGCTGCTGTATCTAAAAATACAGCACTAAATATGTCATTATTAGGCGATCTCTTTATTAACGCCCTAAAATCAGTTGCCCCTCTTCTTGTACTTATTTTAGTAATTTCTTCAATATCAAATCACCAACACGGTAAACAAGCGAATATGAGATCGTTAATTACTCTTTATCTTGTTGGGATGATGTTAGCTGCATTATTAGCCACCGTTGCCAGTTTTTTATTCCCATCGCAAATTTCATTTGGTGACACACTAAATAACCTTGAGCTTTCTCCGCCTAATGGTATTACCGAGGTGTTAAAAACGTTACTAGGCAAAATGATCGACAATCCAATTAATGCGCTGATGAATGCAAATTATATTGGCCTTATTGTGTGGGGAGTTGGTATTGGCTTGGCATTAAGACATAGCAGTCAAACCACTAAAACGATGATGAATGATTTGTCTTATGCTATTTCGTTTATTGTCAGAATTATTATCCGATTTGCGCCTTTAGGCGTCTTTGGGCTTGTTGCTTCAACATTAGCCGAAACAGGTTTTGATGAGATCAAAAAATATGCGCATTTATTAATTGTATTAGTTTCTTGCATGGTGATTGTTGCATTGGTTATCAACCCATTACTTGCTTATCTAGTTATGCGAAAAAACCCATATCCACTCGTATTTACCGCTTTAAAAGAAAGCGCGATCCCTGCTTTTTTTACACGTAGCTCAGCTGCCAATATTCCTGTCAATATGGAAATCTGTAAAAAATATAATATGGATGAAGATACCTATACCGTTGCAGTGCCACTTGGTGCGGCAATTAATATGTCGGGTGCAGCTGTTACCATTACGGTGTTAACACTAGCAACAGTGAACTCAATGCCAGTTAGTGCCGGTATACATGTTGATATCTATTCTGCGGTATTACTTTGTATTGTAACGTCAGTGTGTGCTTGTGGTGCATCGGGCATTGCTGGGGGATCGTTACTGCTTATTCCAGTTGCTTGCAGTATGTTTGGTATACCGAACGAAATCTCGGCTAAAGTCATCGGAATTGGTATTGCCATTGGTGTAATTCAAGATTCGGTTGAAACCGCATTAAACTCGTCAAGCGATGTGGTGTTTATTGGTGCGGTTTCATCGGCAGCGAAAAATAAAAAATAACTATTTATTCATATTGGTATTTAGCTACACACTAAAATATAGCAGCTTATTTTACTAATGTGATGTAATGCAAATTAAAAACAGCGGTGTCAGGTTACACCGCTTTTTGTTATTTATCTTTATCAGTATTTAAACAGATAAAAAGTTAACTAAAATAGCAATTATTCAATACAATATTGTCAAATTTATAACATCAAAATAGGTAAATGGATTTGAAATATTGATTTACAAGTTAGAGTATTACCAATTGTAATAACCTTTATCACTATTGCAAAATTCAATCTAATAAGGAATAGCCATGCCATTTAATGCCATTGTCCTTGAAAAAGAAGCTACAACAGCCTTTGCTTGTTCACTAAAGACCGTCAGCAAACAACAACTTTTAGCTCAACAGGGCGACACGTTAATTCAAGTCGCTTATTCAAGCATCAATTATAAAGATGCGCTAGCTTTAACCAACAAAAGCCCAGTAGTTAGGCAATGGCCAATGGTGCCGGGGATTGATGGTGTTGGCAGTGTGGTTGAATGCGCAAGCGGTCGTTATCAAAAAGGCGAACAAGTAATTTTAAACGGTTGGGGATGTGGCGAAACGCATTGGGGATGCTTGGCACAATATGCCTATTTGCAATCGGATTGGCTGATTCCACTACCTAACAATTTAACGCCTTATCAAGCCATGGTCATTGGCACAGCAGGTTATACAGCTGCATTATGTGTTGAGCGAATTATCGATTTTGGCATAAAACCACACCATGGTATGGTGCTTGTGACAGGGGCTAGTGGGGGAGTTGGCTCAATTGCCGTTGCATTACTTACTAAACTTGGTTATCAAGTCACTGCATCGACCAGTAAAATCGATGAAGCACATTATCTACAAAAACTCGGTGCAGTTAATGTTATTGATAGTCAAATTTTAAAAGAAGCTGGTAAACCCTTACAAAAAGAACAGTGGTCAGCGGTTGTTGATGCGGTTGGTTCGCACACTTTAGCCAATGCTTGTGCCCAAACTCAATATGGCGGTATTGTTGCTTGTTGTGGGCTTGCTCAAGGCATAAACTTTTCCGCAACCGTCGCGCCATTTATTTTACGGGGTGTAACTTTGGCTGGCGTGGATAGCGTCATGGCAAGTTATGATAAACGTGTAACAGCATGGAATTTATTAGCACAGCATCTGGATGAAGATATCCTATCTTATATCGGCAGAATAATCACATTAAACGAGTGTGTCGAAGTGGCAAATAAAATGATCGCAGGAAAAATAAAAGGGCGATTTGTTGTTGATGTAAACAAATGAATCTAGGTTTGATTAAACAGTGTATTTTGATAATTGCTGTTAATCAATCACGAAACGGTATAGAGTCCTGAATATTTTTTACAAAAATTTAGCTTGCTGTCTTAATTTATCTTCAATCGGGCTTTTTTTAACACACTATAAATGGTTGGATGACTGAGCATAAATATTTAGCTAATTAATAACGGTGATTTTTTTATGATATAGACGCCATATCGCTTATCTGGGATACGGCGTTAGATATATGCATTACTGTCATTGCTGAAATTACTATCAACAATGTGAGGTATTCCGACTCGTTAGATCACATCAGCAAGTTCTTAAATGAAATTAGCGCTTGTATTATTTTATAAATGGGAATAAATTCGTTGGAGTGCTATTTTTACCATTACCATTTTAAATTTTCAGTCATCTAAGATTAATTTATGAGGGAATGTGAGATGCCATATAAAACTCGTGAAGATTTACCTGATTCAGTACGCCATGTCTTGCCTGAACATGCGCAAGATATTTTTAAAGAAGCATTTAATAGTGCAATTAAGGAATATCAAGATCCGCATAAACGGCGTGATAATAGTGCACCGGAAACCATTGCTTTTAAAGTAGCTTGGGCTGCTGTCGAAAAGGTTTATCACAAAGGTGAAGATGGTAAATGGGTAGCTAAATAGATACTTAAATGGTTTAAGTTGAGCAACACAGCTTAACATTTTGAAAAATTTATTTTTTGTATATTTATTAAGGATCTATATTATGTTTATTTATACACTTACTTATGTAAAACCCATTAATGAAGTAGAAAAATATTCACCACAACATATTGATTATTTTTAAAAATATTATAAGTCAGGACATTTTATTGCATCAGGTCCAAAAGTCCCTAGTACAGGTGGTGTGATTATTTGTCGTGTTGAGAATAAAGAGTAGGCTCTAGCAATATTGCAAAAAGATCCATTCTATATTCAGCAAATTGGCGAGTATGACATTATCGAGTTTGTGCCATTGAAATATGCCGATGAGTTTGAAGAATTTATTTAAAAGTTAACTTCAAATATTTAAAGTTTATCATTCATTTTTGTGATATTTATCGCATTTCGGTAAATATCACAAAAAGCTGCACATTTCACTAATAACCTTTCCTACCCAAATATACTTATATTTTTCCTGATCAATACGGAAAAAGTTGGTTAGTAATTCTATTTTTTTCCTTTTATACTAAATTTGAATTATCAATAAACACAGGTACTTAATTATGAAAAATAGAGGATTACCAAAGGATTTTTTGTGGGGTGGTGCTGTTGCTGCTCATCAATTAGAAGGTGCTTGGCAAGTTGGTGGTAAAGGAATAAGTGTCGCTGATGTGATGACTGTTGGTTCACCAAAAAGTTATCGTAAAATTACTGAAGGTGTTATTGACGGTGAATATTACCCTAATCACGATGCTATCGATTTTTATCATCACTATAAAGATGATATTAAGCTATTTGCTGAAATGGGTTTTAAATGTTTTCGAACTTCTATTGCTTGGACTCGTATCTTTCCAAAAGGTGATGAACTTGCACCAAATGAAGATGGGTTAAAATTTTATGATGATCTTTTTGATGAATGCTTAAAATACAATATTGAGCCAGTTGTTACACTTTCTCATTTTGAATTACCTTATTACCTTGTTACTGAGTATGGTGGATTCCGTAATCGTAAATTAATTGATTTTTTTGTCCGTTTTGCAGAGGTATGTTTTGATCGTTATAAGAATAAAGTCAAATATTGGATGACTTTCAACGAAATCAATAATCAAGCTAACTTTAATGAAGATTTTGCACCGTTTACTAACTCAGGTATTTTCTATAAACAAAGCGACGATCGCGAGCAGATTATGTATCAAGCTGCACATTATGAATTAGTTGCTAGTGCTAAAGCGGTACAAATTGGTCATGCTATTAATCCTGATTTTGAAATAGGCTGTATGTTGGCGATGATCCCTATCTATCCAGAGACTTGTAAACCAGGTGATATTCTAATGGCACAAAAGGCGATGGAGCGTAAATATTTTTTTGGTGATGTTCATGTTCATGGAGAGTATCCAAACCATATTAAAAATTATTGGCAACGTAAAGATTTTAAACTTGATATCACCAATCAAGATCTTGAGATCTTGAAAAATGGAACAGTTGATTACATTGGCTTTAGCTATTACATGTCTAATGCAATTAGGAAAAAAGAAGATAATGAAAGCTATGAATATAACGAAAAAACCGATCTGATCGGCAATCAATATGTTAAAAAATCAGATTGGGGTTGGCAAATCGATCCTGAGGGACTTCGCTATACACTTAATTGGTTAACTGATATGTATCGTTTACCGCTTTTCATAGTTGAAAATGGTTTTGGCGCCTACGATAAAGTCGAAGCTGATGGTAGCGTGCACGATGCTTACCGTATTGATTATCTGCGTGAACATATTAAACAAATGAAACTTGCTGTTGAAGAAGATGGTGTTGATTTGATGGGATACACTCCTTGGGGATGTATTGATCTTGTTTCAGCTGGGACAGGTGAAATGGAAAAACGTTATGGATTTATCTATGTTGATAAAGATAACAAAGGTAATGGTTCACTAAAACGTAGCCGCAAAGCCTCATTCGCATGGTTTAAAAGAGTGATTGAGTCTAATGGCGAAGTCTTATAAAGCATAACTATTTTTAAGGGAATTTATGAAAAAAGCATTAATCATTTGTGCGGCAGGTATGTCATCATCATTAATGGCTAAAAAAGTAACAGAATATTTTGCTAGCAAAGGTAAAACAATTTTGGTTGATGCTGTCTCGGCAACCGAAGGCGGAAATATGATTCAAAGTAGTGATTTTTCACTCTTTTTAATTAGCCCGCAAACTATGATGATGCTTGATAAATTTAAAAAATTGGGGGAAGAAGTCGGTAAGCCTGTTGTGAGTATTCCTTTTCAGGCTTATATACCCGTTCAATCAGGCATTGAACAATTGGCTAAGTTAGTAGAGGAGAATATAAACTAATTTAAATCAATATATATCGGCTTTAGCGATATGATTTGGCGTTGTGAATAGATTATTTAAATAGCAGCGCCTTACTATCTTACGTTGGTGTGTGGTGTACTTATGTAATAGTTAAAAGTATTCACTATATTATTAATAATATGGTTTTAGTTGACACAGGTATGGATGATAGTGATTAAAAATAAACAGCGTGACCTTATTAGTTTATTAGTTCGTTCTAAAGATATATTCAAAAGCAGTGCATTACTAGCAAATGAGTTAGCATTATCAGATCGTACTGTTCGCACTTATCTTAATGATTTGAAATCGTTAATTGAAAGTCACGGTGGATCTATTATTAGTAAACAAGGTTATGGTTACAAATTACAAATTAAAGATAGAACAGCTTTCAATTTATTTTTAATTGAGCATCATTTATTAGATCGCAATATAGAACAAGCAAATTGTCGAGAAGCATGCCAGAGAAAACACCATATTCTTAATTTATTATTATTAGAAAGCCAAAAAATCGATATAGAGGCATTAGCTGAACAATTATTTATTAGTTCTTCTCAACTAAATAAAGATATTTTAGAAATCAAACACCAACTCCAACCTTATGGGCTTACTATTAAAAAAAGTCAATCTCTGTTTTATGTTGAAGGTGAGGAAAAAGCAAAACGACATTTTATTTTGAGCTATTTTTTTCATGAAGAATCGATTAATTTTCTGCAGCATCTAACATATTTGAACAAGTTCAATGATGTAATTGGCTTAGATACGTTAACCATTATTATTTTAGATGAGTGTCGTGAGGCAAAAATAAAATTATCTGATGTAATGATACAAAATATCGTCTTACATTTATCATTAAGTATCAAACGGTTACAATCAGGTCTTTCTATTCAAAATCTTGATATGCCACAATCGACTAAAAAGAAATTGGAATATCAAGTCGCTAAAAAAATCATCAATAGAGTAGAAAAAGTGATTGGTTTTTGTTTTCCCAAAGAAGAACAAATGTATTTGACTTTGCATTTGATTAGTAAATCAAATTTTATTCAGAATGATTTTAACTCCGAGCTGCATTTATCTTTGACTAATTTATTATTTAGAATACAGCAAGAAACCGGATATTTATTTTTAAACGATGAGCAATTGAAAAATGGAATTATTCAGCACCTAAAACCGATGATTGTCCGCTTAGAACAGCATATAAAATTGAAAAACCCGTTGCTTGATGAAATTAAGACAAACTCTCCAGAATTATTTAAATTAGTTAAAAGCTACCTTAACCAGCTTCCTGAACTTAAAAAATTTACGATTCCTGATGATGAATGGGGTTATTTAACTTTGCACTTTTTAGCTTCGATTGAAAAACTAAAAAATGAACAAAAGGCTAAAGTGTTAATTATTTGTGCAACTGGGCAGGGTAGTGCTCAACTACTAAAAAATCGCGTTGAATGCGAGTTTAATGAAAGAATAAAAATCGTTGCAACGCAAGGATATTATGAAATTGACCCCAATGTATTGGATAAGATTGATTTTATTATCTCGTCAATTGATCTATCATCAAAAGTATTTAAAGTTCCTGTTTTTCACGTTTCTGTATTTTTTACCGAAGATGATATACAAAAAATTCGTCGTCATTTATCGTCACCAATTATGCTTATTTCGGCACATACAGAGCCAATACCAACGTTCGCATCATCAAATACTTTAGATCATCTTAGTAATGTTGGACAGATGGTAGATGAACTATCCGCTGATTATTTCTACCAATGCAGAGGTACCCAAAGTAAAGAACAAGTTTTAGATGGTTTGCTTGATCTTTTAGTGCTAAATGAAGATAAAGATTATAAGCAAAAGATGATAGCACAAATGGAAAATCGTATGCTATTAGGTGATATTTTCTTTAGCCCAACTATCGTAGTACCACATCCAGCAATGCCTGTGGGAAAATTGTCTAAAATTGGTATTGCAATTATTCCTGATGGATTATTTTGGGATCACAATTATCCAAAAATTCACTTTATCTTTATGATTTCACCATCTATTTATCAAAACCCGACTTTATCGATGATGACAAAAGCTATTGTCAAATTGATTGACGATTTAGAAATGCAAACAAAACTGTTGAAAACACAAAACTTTGATCAATTTAAACGACTTTTTATCCAACTTATTGAAAAAGAGGTATAGCAATGAATAAAGAAATGAGCTCAGAGGATATTCAACTTATTGCTTTTAATATTATTTTGTATAGTGGTAATGCTAAAACTAAAATCCACGAGGCTTTTAAGGCGATGAGACAAGCTAATTTTATTGGCGCAAATCAGCTTCTTGAAGAAGCGAATAAAGAAATCTTACAAGCACACCATTCCCAAACAGAGCTGCTGCAAAATTATGCTAATGGTACCAAAATCACAATGGAAATTATTATGGTACATGCACAAGATCACTTAATGACAACCATGAGCTTTCGAGAAATGGCGATTGAAATGTTACATCTATATGAAAAACATCATGAGTTAGAAATAAAACTAAAGAGCTAAATAGGGAGTAGCATAATGACAGAAAATCTAACAATGCATAAAAAAATCAGCCTAACTAATCTCTATTTTAATCGATTTTTAGTGATTCGCTATATCACTGCATTTTTTTTATTTTTGAATCTTTATTGGGCAACCTTTCTAATAGGTTCATTGTCAATAGTCGCTATTTTACCGCTTACTCTTTTTGTTTTGGGCATACTTACCACATGGGAACAAATTAAGCTTTATCGTAATCATTGCAACAAATTGCCTTATGCAAGATTATTTTATCGTACTTTAGCAATAGTCTTTACGGCACTCATTCTTACTCTCTATACCCCTTTGTATCAAATTTTCTATCCATTTTTAAAACAGACGCAAGATACATTACATGTATTGGTGATATTACAGGTAGTGAGTTTAATTATTACGTTTTTAATGCTTAAAAAAATAAATAATATTCAACATAATCGGGATCAGCATTTTAAAAGAATCCAAGCTTACGAAAAATTTATTAATTAAAAGAGGACAATAAAATGAATACGGGATTTGTTATTTTGCAGAAATATCTGATGACGCCCATGGCTAAAATATCGCAATTTAAAATTGTTCGAGCAGTAATGGCTGCGGGGATGGCGTCTGTACCTTTTTCTATTGTAGGTTCAATGTTTTTAGTATTTAACACATTGCCAATGACATTTACGGGATTAGAAGTTTTTTTTGAAAATACTTTTTTTAGAGTGAGTGATCTTTATATGATTGCTAACACCGCGACAATCGGTATTTTAGCCCTTTATTTTAACTTTGTTGTTGGTTATGAACTAACTAAAATCGAAGCAGAAGAAACAGGCCTTAAAGTTAATGCTCTTAATGGTGCGATGTTATCTGTTTTTGCCTTTTTCATGACTTTGCCTGAACTGATCATGCAAAATGGAGTTATTACCTTAGTTAATGATCAAAATAATTTAGTCTTTAATGGGCTACGTTTACAACCCTTTATCTTTCGGTTGGGTACATCAGGTATATTTATTGCAATAGTTATGGCCATTGTGGCAACTAACCTCTATTTTTTATGTGTTAGACGAAATTGGGTTGTAAAAATGCCTGAAACAGTGCCATTAGGCGTTTCGCGATCCTTTACCGCACTGATCCCAACTTTTGTAATTGCCTTTTTTGTGATCATTGTTAATGGTATTTTCATCTATTTTGGTACTGATATTTTCAATATTATAGCTGTACCGTTTGCCTTTGTAACCAATCTTACCAAAAGCTGGTTGGGTATTATGGTTATCCTATTTTTAATCCATGCGCTATGGGTGGTTGGGATCCATGGTGCCAGTATTATTGGAGCATTTATTACCCCTATTATGTTAACTAATATGACTGAAAATACAGCGGGAGCACATATCCCTTTTGCTGGTGAATTTAATAATTCACTTGTGATTTTAGGGGGATCAGGTTCTACTTTATTAATGACATTTTTTATTGCGTTTTTTGCTAAGTCCAGCCAACTAAAAATCTTAGGGCGAGCTTCTGCAGTACCTGCAATATTTAATATCAACGAACCAGTTATTTTTGGTATGCCGATTGTATACAATCCTTATTTAGCTCTCCCTTTTTTCTTAGCACCTATGGCTTGCGGAACATTAGGTTATTTGGCTATTAATACTGGTTTTATTCATCCAATCATCGCATTAATTCCATGGCCATCCCCAATGGGATTAGGAGCATTTATTAGTACTGGCGGTGATTATAAAGCGGCTATTGTTGCCATATTCTCGGCTATTTTAGCTTTGCTAATCTATATTCCTTTTGTCAAATTATATGACAATAAATTGTATAAAGATGAGCAAGGTAAGTCAGAAAACCAAATTCAAACAGCTTAATTTTTTATATAAGGGCGTATACATTTCATTAAAGATTACGCTCTTTTTTAGCTAAAATCATAAATATCAATTATGCTTATTTTCTCTGAGATTTAAGAAATCATTCCTACTAAATTCACTACTGTTTTATACTTAAACGTAGTGTTTCCTGAAAGTTTTTAACAAAAATCAGTTTTATTTATACAAAGAATAATTTTATCGCTACTGTGCTAAGAAAAGACATCATTGTTGATACTTGCAGTTAATTCTGTAAAAAATTTTCACACTAAACGAAAAAAGTATTGTTTAAAAATTTTAGATGAAATTTTATAAAAAATTTTAATTATCATCGATTGCATCTCGCATTAAATCATTAGTTTTTATGGAGCAAATTATAATTGCTCTAATTATTTTTTAGTTCTAATGACATTGCTACTCCATTAAAATGGTAAATTAGAGTAAATATGCACTATATAACTGATCAATATTCGATCAGTATTTTTGTTTTCTATGCTATATTGATGGTTACCCTTAACTTATTGTTGCATGATCTATTAATGCGCTTTATGTATTTGGGGATTATGTGGGTACGATAAATAATACTTTAATTTGGAGGTACAAAATGTTTTCTCTTAAACGTAAATTAATAAAGTATTGCTACTTTATGGTATTTTTACTGATAAGCCAACAAGTACTAGCTGTCGAAAATGTAACACAAAAATTAACAGCTGCCGCAGTTGCTTCGCCCGATTATTATGGAGCAAAGGCAGCCGAAGAAGTGCTCGAAAAAGGTGGAAATGCAGCCGATGCTGCGGTGGCTACCGCATTTGCTCTTGCTGTTACTTATCCTGAAGCAGGTAACATTGGTGGGGGGGGTTTATGACCCTTTGGATGGACGGTAAGCCTTATTTCATTGATTATCGTGAAGTTGCACCAAGTAAAGCTGATAAAGATATGTATCTTGATGATCATAAAAATGTGATTCCTAATTTAAGTTTATATTCTTACAAAGCATCAGGAGTGCCTGGAACTGTTGCTGGTATGTGGGCGGTTCATCAGCGTTTTGGTAAATTACCTTGGAAAGAGGTTATAGCACCAGCTATTCGATTTGCCAATGAAGGATTTGTTGTAGACAAACAACTAGTTAAACGTTATCAAGAGGCACAAGAACTTGCGCCTGCTAATGGTCACTTTAAGCAATACTTTGGTTCAATGCAAGAAGGGAAAATATTTAAACAACCTGAGCTTGGTAAAGTTTTAGATCGTATTGCCCAGCAAGGTAGCGATGGATTTTATAAAGGTGAAACGGCTAAATTAATTGCACAACAGATGAAGAAAAATGAAGGTTTAATTACTGAAAATGATTTAGCAAATTATAAGGTTAAATGGCGAGATCCTTTAATTGCTAACTGGCATGATATGCAGATTGTTACTGCTCCACCGCCAAGCTCAGGAGGTGTTGGTTTAATTCAATTATTATTAATGAAACAATATTTGGAGAATGATTTCAAAGGTGTAAAAGTAAATTCAGCACAATATATTCACTTGTTAGCAGAAATAGAAAAACGTGTTTTTGCTGATCGAGCCGAATATATGGGAGATCCTGATTTTATCTCTGTACCTGTCACTGAATTAATTGATACTAATTATTTAGCGCAGAGAGCGAAACAAGTTAATCCAAAAGCGATTTCGATTACTGAAAAAGTTAAACCAGGTTTAGATAATAATCGTGAAAAGTTACAGACTACACATTTTTCGATTGTAGATAAATGGGGCAATGCCGCATCGAATACTTATACACTTAATGGTTGGTTTGGCTCTGCTGTTGTAATAGAAGGCACTGGTATCATTCTAAATAATGAAATGGATGATTTTAGTAGTAAACCAGGTGTTGCTAATCAATTTGGTGTTGTGAGCAAAGATGCTAATGCAATAGAACCAAATAAACGTCCTTTATCTTCTATGACACCAAGTATTTTTATTAAAGATAACGAAGTTGCAATGGTCATTGGTACACCAGGTGGTTCAAGGATTTTCACTTCAATCTTTCAAGTTGTGACAAATGTTTTTGATAATCATATGTCATTAAAAGCGGCAATGGATGCTCCGCGTTATCATCATCAACTATTACCAGCGAATCTTATCTTTATTGAGCGTTTTCAAAATAAAGTGCCAGAAAAGTTAAAAGATAAACTTAAACAGATGGGTTATCATTTTAAACAGCAGGATTTTAGCGGTGATATTCAAGCCATAAAAATTACCGACAATAAACCCGAAGCCGTATCAGATATTCGAGGTCGAGGTAAATCAATTATTGTGAAATAGATAATAAAAGACCCGCCATAATGACGGGTCTTTTTGTATTTATTGTTGGATGATTATTCAGGAATGATATCAACAATAAGTTTAGCAAATGCTTCGCTGTGTACTTGGAAGAACACTTCATGTTCACCAGTAGTACGCAGTACGCCATTTGGTAAGCGAACTTCGCTTTTTGATACTTTAATACCACGAGCTTTAACAGCATCAGCGATATCACGAGTACCGATTGAACCAAATAATTTGCCTTCATCACCGGCTTTAGAAGTAATAGTTACTTTACCAAGTGCATTGATTTGAGCAACACGCTCTTCAGCTGCTTTCAATGTTTCTGCAAGCTTAGCTTCTAATTCAGCACGACGAGCTTCAAAGAATTCGATATTCTTTTTAGTTGCTGATACAGCTTTACCTTGTGGAATTAAAAAGTTACGTGCGTAACCTGCTTTAACATTAACTTGATCACCTAAGCTGCCTAAATTAGCAACTTTATCGAGTAGAATAATTTGCATTATATGTTCCCTCTGTTGCTAATTACTGATGATTATCAGTATATGGTAATAATGCCAAGTAACGAGCGCGTTTGATTGCGCGAGCTAATTGACGTTGATATTTTGCGCTAGTACCAGTGATACGGCTTGGTACGATTTTACCACTTTCTGTGATATAGCTTTTTAATAAAGAAACATCTTTATAATCAATTTCTTTAACGCCTTCTGCAGTAAAACGGCAGAATTTGCGACGACGGAAATAACGTGCCATTTGGCTATTCTCCTAATAGTTTAACTTGGTCAGCATGTAAAACAAGTTGGCTTGTTTGGTTGCGCTTAGTATGTGTGCTTATAAACCCACTAACTAAAACTTTGCTGCCTTTTTTTATGTAACTTAGCTCTTGTTGTCCACTAACAATCACAGGCATTATGCACCATGCTTGTCTTGTAAGTTCTGCTTCGATTTGTTTAGAAACGTGTTCTAAATAAAATTGACAATGCGAGATCCCACTTGGACTGATTTTTCGTATCGGAGTTTTTTTTACAATACCCGATAACATTAAACGATTATTCGTCGGAATCATCGTCCATGGTTACTTCGTTAAAATCTTCTTCAGAACTACGACGTTCATCTTTGGCTTTTAACATTGGTGAAGCTTCAGTTACAGCGTGTTTTGTGCGCATAATTAAACTGCGAATTACTGCATCATTGAAACGGAAGTTATCTTCAAGTTCGTTAACAGCTTCTTGAGTTGCTTCAACATTCATTAACACGTAATGTGCTTTGTGCAGTTTTTCGATAGGATAGGCTAATTGACGACGACCCCAATCTTCTAAACGATGGATTTTACCACCATCAGTGGTTAACGTACCAGTATAACGTTCAATCATACTAGGTACTTGTTCACTCTGATCTGGGTGAACCATAAATACTATTTCGTAATGACGCATTATCGCTCCCTACGGATTAATCAGCTTTCTGTCGGGGCAACCGCAACCCATTGAAAGCAAGGAACATGAAAATAGGCGGTTGAAATCGACGGGGCATTATATATCAACTTATCATTTTTGACAAATGAATATACCAAGTTTAATTGCGGGTTTGTATCACTCTTTTTATAGAAAAATTTTTATTTTTATGTCAGCTTTTAATAGAGGATATTTGTAGTATATCACATTAAAAATAAAAAATATAATAAAATCAATACTATATATGATCATTTTTTACGCCCTATCTTGATTGTTTTACAAAGCATCTAAATTAATTAAATAAAAAGTTTAAAAAAATTAATTAGTTTTCTAGTCTGCTTTTATAAATATAAAAATGCATTTTAAAATGTAACGATTTCTATACATTTTTGTTATCAAAATATGCTATGCTTATGAGTACCTATCATTTTTACTTATAGACGTATGTATAAAAGGAGTGTTTGATGGTTCAGGAAACTATTTTTAGCAAAATCATTCGAAAAGAAATCCCAGCTGATATTGTTTTTCAGGACGATAAGGTGACAGCATTTCGAGATATCTCTCCTCAAGCGCCGACACATATTCTAATTATTCCTAACAAACTTATCCCAACCGTTAATGATATTAAGGAAGAAGATGAAACCATCATTGGGCATATGATGGTTGTTGCTGCCAAAATTGCAAAACAAGAAGGTATTGATGAAAGTGGATATCGTTTAATCATGAATTGTAATAAAGATGCAGGGCAAGAAGTTTTTCATCTTCATATGCATTTATTAGGTGGTAAAAATCTTGGTAGATTAATAGGTTAATCATATATGAAACAGATCAAGCGTATATTTGTTACAAGTTCACTGGTTTTTGCTTTAACGGGGTGCCACCTTATTAGTAATACCCAAAAAGTTGAGGTGAAACCACCTGTAGATGTTACTCAGCCTGATGATACTGGTGTGATTGAAATGCCTCCTGAAATTGCTAAACAGACTGATTGGAATTCGGTATTATCACCATTTATCAAGAAATTAGTTAATGTGCCACTTTCAAATTCAGACAATAAACTTATTTTTATTAGTGATATTCAAAACCGGAGTGGTGATTATCTTGCAAATAATCAAATAGATGAAGCATTACATCAGTTAATGCATAAGCAAAATACGTTTACAGTAGTAGATAGACAGACAATAAGCCAAGCTAAACAATCATTGGGGATTTCAGCTGATGATAAGTTGGTATCACGAGGTAAGATGATTGGACTGGCTAAATCGATAAATGCTAGCTATGTTCTTTTCACCACAATATATAAAGTACCAAGTGCAAGCAATGATGTCGATCTGGCAATGGAATTAATTTCAACACAAAGTGGAGAAATCCTAACCAGATTTGCATCTAAAGATTTTCCTAAGCAGTCTGATATCAATAAGGAAACAAATAAAGTTATTGAGGACAACAAATAATGGGACCATTGTTGATTGATGTTGAAGGTTTAGCATTAACTGAAGAAGATAAAAAACTGTTGCAAAATCCGTTGATTGCAGGGGTGATTTTATTTAGTCGTAATTATCAAGATCAAACTCAATTGATGACATTGATAAAACAGATTCGAGCTGCCTCTTCACAGCGTTTATTAATTTCGGTCGATCATGAAGGAGGGCGTGTTCAGCGTTTTAGAGACGGTTTTACTTCTATACCTCCAGCGCAATCTTTTGCGGTTCTTAATGATCTTGAACAAGCTAAATCATTAGCTTTTGATGCCGGTTGGGTTCTGGCTATGGAACTTATTGCTTTTGATATCGATCTTAGCTATGCACCCGTTTTAGATTTAGGTCACGATTGTCTTGCTATCGGTACACGTTCTTTTCATCAAGATGTCAATGTTGCTTATCACGTTGCTTCCGCTATGATTGATGGTATGCATGCTGCAGGTATGAAAACTACGGGCAAACATTTTCCTGGGCATGGTCATGTGATTGCCGATTCGCATAAAGAAACGCCTATTGATCATCGTGAAAAGTCGTTAATTGAGTACGATATGCAGATTTTTACTAAGCTTATTGCTAATAATAAGCTCGATGCGATTATGCCTGCCCATGTGATTTATCCTGCCTTTAATGATAAACCGGCTAGCGGTTCGCCATATTGGCTTAAAACAGTGCTTCGTGAGCAATTACATTTTGATGGTGTAATCTTTTCTGATGATTTATCAATGGAAGGAGCTTCAGTAATGGGGAATCACGCTGAGCGTGCCCAAGCTGCATTAGCAGCTGGTTGTGATCTGCTTTTGGCTTGTAATAATCGGCAAGGAACGATGGCTATTTTAGAGCAGTTAATGGCGTTAGATAAGGTTAGTCCACTAACATCAGATAAAGCAAAATGCTTATTAGCTCATACTAAAATCACTTATGATGAATTAATAAAAAATCCTAAGTGGCAAAATCGCCGAGATAATTTAATCAAACTTAATGAGAAGTGGGCAAATTATGCAAGTAGCCATCATTGAAATTGATCATAATCAACATCTGATTGCGTATAATGATACAGCTAGGGTATTGTTGGGGCCTAAGGCTTTGGTATTAAAACAACTTTTTGATTATCAATCGATTTTCAGTTTTGATAATACCGTTAATATTGATGAGCAAGATGATACGATTATTGTTTTAAATTCTCAGCACTTTTTATTGCAAAAGGTGATGGAATCATCTAAAACAATATTTATTTTACAACCTATTGATTATCTAAAAAAACGCTTATCAAAAATAACCGTAGTGGCTTGCCATGCTTTTGAGATCTTTGCTACCCAAAGCGTGGTTATGCAAAAACTGATTGCACAAGCGAAAGTGTTTTCTATGCAACGTGAACCGTTATTAATATCTGGCGAAACAGGTACTGGTAAGGATTTATTGGCTAATGCTTGTCATCAATACAGTTCACGTGGCGATCAGGCTTTTCTAGCATTAAATTGTGCAGCTATGCCTGATGAGGTTGTTGAAAGTGAATTATACGGGCATGCAGCTGGTGCCTATCCTGGCGCTATTGAAGGTAAAAAAGGCTTTTTTGAACAAGCCAACGGTGGCTCAGTATTGCTTGATGGCATTGATGAAATGTCGTTTCAAATGCAAACTAAATTATTACGTTTTATCAATGATGGCTATTTTCGTCGTGTGGGGGACGATAACGAGGTTTATGTCGATGTTAGAATCATTTGTGCAACAAAGGTTGATTTGGCTGATTTGGTTGAGCAAGGAAAATTTAGAAAAGATCTTTATTATAGGCTAAATGTATTATCGCTTAATCTACCTTCTTTACAAGAACGCAAAGATGATATGACTCAACTTACTGGTATTTTTGTGAGCGAATTTGCTAATAAACAAGGCATCACACCTCCAGCAGTTGACGATAATGCTATTGATTATTTGAAGAGTTATTCATGGCCAGGTAATGTAAGGCAACTTAAAAATATTCTTTATTCGGCATTGGCACAATTGAAAACACCTAAACTAACCGCTAAAGATATCGTATTACCAATTTCGACACCATCGCAATTGTCTTGGACTAACAATATTGAAAACAAGACATTAGATCAAATGACTAAACAATTCGAGAAAGAGGTTTTATTAAAACTCTACGACAAATATCCAAGCTCAAGAAAACTCGCCAAAAGATTAGGTGTGTCGCATACGGCGATAGCGAATAAGTTAAGGGATTATGGGATAGGGCGGTGATTTTATAAAACAAGCGAAGAATATTTGCTTGTTTTATACTCGATGAATGTTAATTTAGTAAGGCATTTATTTTGTTAGTTATAAAATTAATATCTTTATTCAATGAAGCTCTTATAAATATAATAATATGTTTTAAAGGTATTTTGTTTTTCATTCCATAACGTATTATATACAATATATTGCTCAGTTTTTTTGCGTTATTTTTTATAAATAATCGTGTATATATATGCATGTAAACTTCTATTATTGGTGGTTTTTCTTTATACAAATAATAGATATTGATATTAAAAAGGTAATCAGAACGTAAAAAATTTATGTACTGTATTTTTGTGTTTGGTAATAGATTACTTTTTTGTACGTATTTTGTACACTTGTCAATAATCTGAGAAAATAATTCAATATATTGTGTGCTTATTTTTTTATTGCTAGTTAATGAGTTAGCTCTTTTTCTATAATAATATAAAGGACTTTTTGAGTAATAAGTTAAATTTGCAGATAATAGTACATCCAATGTTATTAAGTGATCTTCGTGATTTCTTCCTTCAAATCGTAAATTGAGCGCTTCCTTTTTTAAAATATATTTCCAACATGCGCCAGGGTATTTTTTATTTTCAATTATATGCGTAAATAGCTCATTACCAGTGTCAAATCTGATTAAACTATTGTCATTATTATTAAATTCTATATTCTCTAATTTTTCAAAGTTTTGGTTTTCAAAATAGAATAACTCAATAACATTACTAATTTTTAAGACTTTTAAAAATGTTGCAAATAAATTAGGATGTAAAATATCATCAGGATCGACGAATTGAATGTATTGCCCTGTTGCTTGATTAATTCCGATATTTCGAGCTTGGCTAACCCCTTGATTAGTTTGATATATATATTTTACACAAGAAAATTTTTGAGCAAAGTCTTGAATAACATTAGCAGTGTTGTCAGTCGCACCATCGTCTATACATATAATTTCCTTAGGTTGAACAGTTTGTTGAACAATAGAATTGAGACACTGTTCAATGTAATTTTCAACATTATAGCAAGGAATAATGATAGACAGGTTAAGTATTAATTTTTCATTTTCCATAGTAAAATATCTTTTAAGAAAAAATATTGCTGTTAGTTGGTTTGACATCTTTGCCTATGGATGCGTATGAACGAGGATGTTTTTTTGTTATTACACATTTCAATAATTTTAAAAAGCTTTTAAAACTTAAATTGTCTTTTTTCTTCATTTTATAAGCATAAAATAAATTTCGGTGTACTTCAATTTTAGGATTGCGAGCTCGATACATTCGCATTAACATTTTTGCATAAGCAATTTCAAGCCTTGCTCGTTCGCTAAGTTCATCATAGGAGATTTCACAAGTCATATCATGATACATTTTTCCTATACATAAACCTTTTAACATCGCAGTTTGTGGTGTTGCATGAATTAAATCAAATAATCGATGATCTGTATGATAGAAAGCAAATTTTTCATCAAAAACATAATGATGATTAACTAGTAATTTATCAATTAAATCTTTTGATAATGCGGTACCAGAATTGATCGTTCTGGTATTGCTTAGGCTGAATTCCCCTAAAGGTACAACTTGTTCTCTTTGTTCAAAATCAGAAGGAAAACATTGCTTGCCAATTTTTTGCTTAGGGAAAATTGCTGGGCAAATAATTGCATATTGGCTATTATGATAGATATTTTGGAAGAAAGAAAAATCAACATTAGAATCTTGATCAAAAATAACAAAAAAATCGTAATCTATTTTATTAATAAAATGATTATAAATTTTACTTAATGATAGGTTTCGAACATCTTGATAAATTGATGTTGTTATTCCTTTTTTTTGAGTTGATTTTAGATAATTATTAATATCTTGTTTTTCAAGTAAAGTTGGTCCATTATTCCAAATAATCATATTTAATTTAGTGCATTCCAAATTTGCTTGTAAAATTGAGTTTAACGTTGCAGAATCAGATAAAGTGCAATTATAAAGCACAGTTAATACATTTATTCTCATGTTGATTTTGAACAAACTAAGCGGTAAAAATATTGTAACAATATAACATATAAAGAATTACGAATACAATGTTTGCAAAATGATGAGAAATTCAGCTCTTTTTTGAAAATGTAACGATTAATACCTAATTCTAAATATTGCTATTTATTGGCTTTGTTATTATTATTCCGTGCATAAGATTTTAGAGGATTAATTAATGAAAGTGATTGTTACAGGAGGAGCTGGTTTTATTGGTTCTGCTGTTGTGAGACATATTATTGAACAAACTAATGATGAAGTATTAGTTATTGATAAATTAACTTATGCTGGGAATTTAGAATCATTAGATAGCGTATCTGAGAATAAACGATATCATTTCAAACAAATCGATATTTGTGATAGAAAGGAACTTAATGTTGTCATGGCTAGCTTTTGCCCCGATGTTATTATGCACTTAGCTGCCGAAAGTCATGTTGACCGTTCTATTGATAATCCTTCTGCATTTATAGACACCAATATAATAGGTACTTATACTCTATTAGAAGCATCTTTAGCTTATTGGAAAACGCTAGAGGCAACCAAACAATCTATATTTCGTTTTCATCATATTTCAACTGATGAAGTATATGGTGATCTGCATGGAACGAATGATTTATTTACTGAAAAAACACCTTATTCGCCAAGTAGCCCATATTCGGCATCGAAAGCTTCAAGTGATCATTTAGTCCGTGCATGGCATAGAACCTTTGGTTTACCTACAGTTATTACTAATTGCTCAAATAACTATGGCCCATACCATTTTCCAGAAAAACTAATCCCATTAATGATACTTAATGCTCTCGAAGGTAAGCCGTTGCCCATATATGGTAATGGTCAACAAATTAGAGACTGGTTATATGTTGAAGATCATGCAAGAGCACTTTATCTTGTTGCAACTAAAGCAAAAGTAGGTGAGACTTATAATATTGGTGGGCACAATGAACAAAAGAATATTGATGTTGTAAATATCATTTGTGAATTACTTGAAGAACTCGTTCCAAATAAGCCAAATGGTGTTAAGTGTTATAAAGATCTGATTACTTATGTTACCGATAGGCCCGGTCATGATCAACGTTATGCTATTGATGCATCAAAGATCTATCAAGATTTGGGTTGGAAACCACAAGAGACATTCCAAACAGGAATGCGTAAAACAGTAGAGTGGTATCTACAAAACAAACAATGGTGTGATCATATTAAAGATGGCTCATATGCAAGATCACGACAAGGAATTATTTAATATAGGTAACTTTATGAAAGGTATTGTATTAGCTGGTGGGTCAGGAACCCGTCTTTATCCCATAACTCGAGGTATTTCAAAACAGTTGTTACCTGTTTATGATAAACCGATGATTTATTATCCTTTATCTGTACTCATGCTTGCCGGTATTCGTGATATTTTAATAATCACAACACCCGATGATTTACCTATGTTTCAACGATTGCTAGGTGACGGTTCCCGTTTTGGTGTCAAACTAAGTTATGCACAGCAACCTAAGCCAGAAGGTTTGGCACAAGCTTTTTTAATCGGTGAGGAGTTTATTCAAAAACAACGCTGTTCTTTAGTGTTAGGTGATAATTTATTTTTTGGCGAAAGCTTTGGCAAAAAATTGGTAAGAGTTGCAGCTCAAAAAGAAGGTGCAACAATTTTTGGTTATCAGGTAGTGGATCCTGAACGATTTGGGGTTGTTGATTTTGATGAAAACTTTAAAGCATTATCAATTGAAGAAAAACCAATTAAACCAAAATCTAATTGGGCTGTAACGGGGCTTTATTTTTATGATGAAAATGTGGTTGAAATGGCAAAACAAGTCAAACCATCTCATCGTGGTGAGCTAGAAATTACAACTCTTAATCAAATGTATTTGGATGCAGGACTGTTAAATGTTGAGATCCTAGGACGCGGTTTTGCTTGGCTTGATACAGGTACACATGACAGTTTGCTTGAAGCGTCATCGTTTGTTCAAGTAATAGAAAAAAGACAAGGACTCAAAGTTGCTTGCCTTGAAGAGATTGCTTATCGTAATGGCTGGCTCAGCGCTGAACAGGTCAAAGAAGAAGCCATTAGTTCAGGTAAAACATTATATGGACAATATTTAGCAAGATTGATAGAACAATAGAATAGGTGGACAAATGGAAGTTATTTCAACTAATATTGCGGATGTAAAAATTATAAAACCGAAAGTGTTTGGTGATGAACGAGGCTTTTTTCTTGAAACTTTCGAACAAAAACGGTATCAAGAAATGTTAGGTATAGAACTTAATTTTGTTCAAGATAATCATTCGCGTTCACAAAAAGATGTGTTAAGAGGATTACATTTTCAAAAGGAAAACCCTCAAGGTAAACTAGTTCGAGTTGTTAGAGGTGAAGTTTTTGATGTAGCTGTCGATATTCGTAAAGATTCCCCTACTTATGGAAAGTGGGTTGGCGTTAACTTAACAGAAGAAAATAAAACACAGTTGTGGATTCCACCTGGACTTGCTCATGGTTTTGCTGTACTGTCAGATATTGCTGACTTTGAATATAAATGTACTAACTATTATGATCCTAAGTCAGAAGGGTGTTTATTGTGGAACGATCCTACAGTAAATATCAGTTGGCCGATTTCAAATCCATTACTATCGGCAAAAGATAAGTTAGGCAAAAAACTACAGGAGTTATAGTTAATTGATGAAAGTTTTGTTAACTGGTGCTAATGGTCAGTTAGGCCATTGTTTTAAAAATATCTTTCCTTCAGATTGGCAATTACTTGCTACTGACAGCCAGCAATTAGATATAACTGATGGTTTAGTTGTTGATGATTTTGTTGCCTTGCATAGACCTGATGCCATTGTAAATGCCGCAGCATATACAGCAGTGGATAAAGCGGAAGATGAATATGAATTAGCTTATAAAGTTAATGCTGTCGGTCCTAAGAATTTAGCAACAGTTGCTAAAAAATATCATGCAAAACTAGTTCATGTTTCGACCGATTATGTTTTCGATGGGACTAAACGTTCTCCTTATTTAGAGGATGATTTAACCAATCCAGTTAATGTCTATGGTGAGACTAAACGAGTTGGTGAGTTGTCTGCCTTAGACAATTATTCCTCTGCAATTGTAATTAGAACCTCTTGGGTTTTTAGTGAGTATGGCAATAATTTTGTCAAAACGATGTTAAAGCTTAGTCAAACTAGACCTGAATTAACCATTATTGATGATCAGTTAGGATGTCCAACTTATGCTGGTGATATTGCTAAAACGATTTTAGAAATGCTAATGAATGATATTCAAGGTGGTATATATCATTATTGTGGCGATAAGTACGTAAGTTGGTTCCAGTTTGCCTCTAAGATATTTGCAACAGCTCATGAATTAAATCTTATGACTAATAGCAACGTAACAATAAAGCCAATTTTAACCTCAGCATATCCAACTAAGGCTAAAAGGCCATTATACTCTGTTTTAAATATGGATAAAATAAAACAGTTAGATATAAAAGCATCTGATTGGAACAAAGCATTAATGGATGTGATTCCTTGCATCTATTTAGAGTAATTGATTCATTGTTAGAGGTATACAAGAACGAGGGTGTTTTTTCCTAAAAAGACATTTAGCTAATTTGAGAAATTCTGAGCATGAATACTCTCTTCTTGTAAATTTTCTAAGTAGGTACAAAAAGACATTTAAACGACTTTTTTTATCATAAAAAATTTTGTTCAATACTTTTGAATATTCCATTTCTAGTCTTCTTGTGGGGCTTATTTTTTTTCGATCTTGTAAATTAAAATCTAAAGAATGGCTAATTTTCCCTACACATATTCCTTTAAATTCGGTTTGTTTTAATTTTATCAAATCAAGGAAAAAACTGGTATCTATAGCATAAAGCGCGTAACGTTCGTTAAAAACCTCTTGTTTACTTTTACTTATGTACTTTATTAATTGATTAGATAGAGTTAATCCAGATGAGATAGACTCAATTTCTCCCATTGCAAAAACTTTTTTATCAAAAAGTTTCCGATTTTCATGATATATTGGGAAACATAATGAGTTTTCTTTTGAAACCCATCCTGCAGAATAAACTTGAGAAACAATTACATCAAAATCATTATTTATCTTAATATTTTGGAAAAAATCACTATTCAATATTGAGTCTTGATCCAAAATAGTGAAAAAATCAAAACTTTCTTGGTTGATAAAAAAATTATAGATTTTACTTAAAGCAATATTGTAAAGATTCTCATAGATAGAAAGGTTAATGTTCTTACTGTCACAAATGGATTTATATTGTCTACATTCTTGTAAGTTAAGTGCTTTTGGGCCATTATTCCATATAATTACATTTAAAGTAATATCACTTCTATTTGAATTTAATAATGATTCGAAAGTTTTAGAATTTTTAATATTTTCATTGTATAAAATGATTATAGCCGTAATTTTCATTTATGTAGTTATGAGTATTTATTATAACTCTATTATATTCTAACTTTCTATTTTTAGGAAAGATTACTATACAAATTGATAAAATTATACTATTTTAATAAGCTATTTCCTACTTAAAAAAATGTTGATAGAATTTTTATTTAAATTTAAAGAATTAATTTGTTATTTATAGAAACTATTCATGGATTTCTATAACACTAGATTATTATTACTATAGGTAATTACAAAATAATTACAAAAAATATTGTCAATAATACGATAATATAGTTATACTCCCCCCCAAATACTTATTAAGTGGAATACGGTTTCATTTATGAAAGACTATAGAATAGATTTTTTATTCATTTCAGAAGCTGTTAACTTAAAATAAAAAATGTAATTTTTTTTAATTCTTACTTAATCAGAAAGATAAATCAATTTAAATTAAAGATAGTAATTAAATCATAACGTCTTTATTCAATTGGAGATTATAAATGGCAAGCATTTTGGTAACAGGTGGGAGCGGTTTTCTTGGATCAAACCTATGTATAAGGTTGATCAATGAAGGAAATAAAGTTATTTGTGTTGATAATAACTATACAGGTCGAATGAAAAACTTGGCAAGTATCATCGATCACCCTAATTTTTCATTTATCAACCATGATGTTATTAACCCTATTGAAATTGATGAATATTTAGATGAAATTTATCATTTAGCCTGTCCTGCCTCGCCTCCTGCTTATCAGGGGAAAGCTGCCATAATGACAACAAAAACGTGTGTTTATGGAGCAATTAATCTACTTGAATTAGCAAAAAAGAAAAATGCCAAAATATTGTTATCCTCCACTTCAGAAGTTTATGGTGATCCGTTAGTTCATCCCCAAGTTGAAAGTTATCGTGGTAATGTAAATCCTAATGGTATCAGAGCTTGCTATGATGAAGGAAAACGTTGTGCAGAAAGTTTGTTTTTTGATTATTATCGTGAAGAAAATGTAAGAATAAAAGTTATTCGTATTTTTAATACTTATGGTCCTAGAATGGATCCTAAAGACGGAAGAGTAGTAAGTAATTTTATTTGCCAAGCACTACGTGGAGAGGATATCACCATTTATGGACAAGGCACACAAACTCGATCATTTTGTTATGTAGATGATTTAATTGATGCAATTATCAAAATGATGAAAACTTCAGATGATTTTGTCGGGCCAGTAAATACAGGTAATCCAGGTGAGTTTACGATAAAAGAATTAGCTGAGAAAGTTATAGCTAAAGTTGGTGGAACTTCTAGAATTGTTTATTGTGACTTACCTAAAGATGACCCTACTCAGCGTAAACCAGATATCTCTCTAGCAAATGAAAAATTATTATGGAAACCAAATATTGATTTAGATCATGGTTTAGACAAAACGATTGAATATTTTAAATCTGAAATAATAAATGAATAATAGAGGTGATAAATAATGCAAATAGGTATTATTGGTACGGGATATGTAGGATTGCCTACAGGTGTTGGACTAGCTGAATTAGGTCATAAAGTTATCTGTATTGACAGAGAACAATCAAAAATAGAAAAATTACAAAGAGGTGAAGTTACTCTTTTTGAAGATGGTTTAGAAGAGCTATTAAAGAAAAACTTACAAAATGGAAATATTTCATTTACAACCTCTATGCAAGAAGGAGTTGTAGGAGCGGATATTGTCCTTATTGCAGTGGGCACACCACCACATCCAGTGACTAAAGAAGCCGATATGAAATATGTTCATGCGGCAGCTACTGAACTTGCTCAGTATCTAGATGGTTATACTGTTATTGCAACTAAATCAACCGTCCCTGTTGGTACTGGTGATGATATTGAAACATTAATTTCTAAAAGAAATCCAGAAGCAAAATTTGATGTGGTATCTTTGCCTGAATTTTTGAGAGAAGGTTTTGCTGTCTATGACTTTTTCAATCCTGATCGCATTGTAATAGGAACCGATTCAGAAAAAGCTAAAGAAGTATTAACTGAGTTATATAAACCATTCGCTGAAAAATCAATAATTTTATTTGTAAAAAGAAGATCAAGCGAAACGATCAAATATGCTTCTAACGCATTTTTAGCAATGAAAATCCATTATATCAATGAGATGGCTGACTTTTGTGAAAAGGCGCATGCAGATATAGATGAAGTAGCGAAAGGGATGGGATTAGATTCTCGTATTGGTAATAAATTTCTAAATCCTGGTCCCGGTTATGGAGGTAGTTGTTTCCCTAAAGATACACATGCTATGTATTTTATGGCTAAGCAAAATGGTGTGGAGCTTACACTGATCGATGCGGCAATAAAAGGCAATGAAAAACGTAAACAAAAAATTGCCGAAAAAATTATTGAGAAAGTGAGTAATGTCAAAAATGCTAAAATTGCTGTATTAGGACTTGCTTTTAAAGGTGGTACGGATGATTGCCGAGAAAGTCCCGCAATGGAAATTATTACAGAGTTATTAAAATCTGAGATGAAAATTATTGCCTATGATCCTAAAGGAATGGCAAATGCTAAAGAGTTACTTGACGATAAAATCTGCTATGCTGATGACATGTATTCAGTAGCTCATGGGGCAGATATTTTAGTAATTTTAACTGAATGGGATGATTTTAAAAATTACGATTTAAGCCGTATTGCATCAACAATGAGAACTAAAAATATTTTCGATACTCGTAACCTTTTAAATTGCGATGTTGCTAATAAACTTGGTTTTTCATATTGCAGGATAGGTAACTAAATGAAAAATATTTTAATTGTTGGTGGAGCTGGTTATATTGGTTCTCATACTGTCAAACAGCTATCTAATAGTGGTTATAATTGTATTGTTATAGACAATCTTATTTATGGCCATAAAGAAGCTGTACTTACGCCATATTTTGAACTAGCAGATTTGTTGGATAAAGACTCTTTAGATAGAGTCTTTAAAAAGTACCAAATTGATTCTGTAATTCATTTTGCCGCTTTTGCCTATGTAGGTGAAAGTGTGCAACACCCGAGAAAATATTACGAAAATAATGTGGTTGGCACATTAAATTTATTAGATGTTATGCTTAAAAATAATGTGGAAAGGATCGTTTTTTCAAGCACCTGCGCGACATATGGTGAGCCTCAATATATTCCTATTGATGAATCGCATCCTCAAGAACCAATAAATCCATATGGTCGTTCTAAATTGATGGTAGAAGAGGTTTTAAAAGACTATCATCAAGCATATGGTTTAAAATATATTTCGTTACGTTACTTTAATGCTGCAGGTTGTTCAAAAGATAAAGATATAGGGGAAAGTCACTCACCTGAGACTCATCTGATTCCATTGGTTTTACAAGCAATCATTAATCAAGATAAACCAATAAAAGTGTTTGGAACAAATTATGATACGCCCGATGGTACTTGTATACGGGATTATATACATGTTGAAGACCTAGCTGTAGCCCATCAATTGGCTTTGGAAAAGCTTAATCAATATTCAGGATGCATTAATCTTGGAACTGGTATAGGGACTTCAGTAAAAGAAATTATTGCTACAGCTGAACTAGTAAGTGGTCAACATTGTCCTGTTACATTTACCGAAAGAAGAAAAGGTGATCCTGCTAAACTTTATGCAACAAACAATAAAGCATTAGAGATTCTAGGATGGGTACCTAAATATACACGTATAGAAGACATAATACAAACTGCATGGGATTGGATTAAAAACAAAAGATATTAATAAGTAAGTGTATTTAAAAAATACAATATTCAAAACATGGAAACTAGCCTGTCTGGAGCCTTAGTATGAGTATGTGTAATATAAAAAAGTATGATGAAATTTTTACTCTAGGACCAAATTGTGAATTAGCCTTCAAAATTCAACAATGTTTTGGTTCTATTGAAAGTTATTTGTTTAATTGGGCTGTAGCCAATCCTCATGATATGCTTAAAGTTTTAGAAAACCCAACCTTGGTTTTCTCTGAAAAAATTGAAGAAATTAAAGAAACTAATATGTGGCGTTGTTCTATAACGAATTTAATTTTTCATGGGAAAAGTTCAGTCCAAGAACTATCAGATCCAGATGTATTTATATCAAGATATAAACGTGATATCGAGAAAAATGAAGTTATTTCAAGGGTCAAATATTTAACCGATAAGTTTCAGAATGCTTTGCAATCAATAGAAAAAAAACTTTTTACTATTGAGATTCGTGATGATTTTTTTAAATTTTCAGTTACTGGGATAACTTCTTTTATTTCAAATTTATATAATGTACTAAGTAAGATTACCAATAATTTTGACTTACTGTGTATTTTAAGAAAAGAATTTGATATTGATGAAATAAATTCAGTACAAAATGGAAATATTTATATTAGGTTTGTGAATTATTTTGCTCCATATGATAAAGCTACATCAGAAAATTTTATAGATATAGTTAGTAGTAAAAGAATATTTAATGAATTTCGTTTAAAAGATGATGTAGAAAATAATCGCAGTTCTAATTTGATAAATTATAATCAAGAAATAAATAAAAATTCATCTAACATATTATTAACAGATAAAAAGGATAAAAATAGTTTGCGTCAGAATAAAATTAAAATTCTAGTTTCTTATCATACACCAGCATTACTACTAAAAAATGATATATTAACTCCTATTCACGCTGGTCGTTCAGTTGCTGCAAGCCGGTCAAAAGATGGTAATTTAGATAAAGAAAGTTTAGCGTGGCTAAATGATAATATGATTGGCGATAATACTGGAGATAATATTTCAGATAAAAATCGATTTTATAATGAAATAACTTCGGTTTATTGGGCATGGAAAAACCAGCAACAATTAGATTATCCCGATTATATTGGGTTTATGCATTATAGACGTCAATTCTTATTTGATGATGAAAAGTGTTCAAAATATTCTAATTCGAGTTTTTTTGCTCCAGAAAGTCAATACAGAATTTCTTGTTTATCTGATTCTGATATAGTAGAGCTTTTTTCTGAGAAACAAATTCAAAATGCTGTTAATGGTTATGATTTGATTGTCACAAGACCTGCCGAATATAAAAATATTACTGTTTATGAGCAGTATAAATTAGAAAGTCGATTTCATGAAATTAGTGATTTAGATAAAATTTGTTTAATCATTAAAAATAAATTTCCAGCCTTTTCAGAAAGTGTTGATACATATCTTAATTCAGATAAACATTATTTTTGGAATATGTTTATAATGAAAAAGGAATTATTCAATGAATTTTGCCAATGGATGTTTTCTATATTTGAGGATTTTGAAAAGGTTATAGATATTTCGTCACGAACTATTGTCAAAAAAAGAGTATACGCTTACTTATCTGAGAGATTAGTTGGTATCTATATTACTTATTTAAAAATGAAAAATAACTTAAAAATTTCTGAAAAATGGTCTATTTTTGAGGAATATACTAATATTTGTACCGAAATTAAACCTAGCTATTCAAATAAATGTATACCTATTGTCTTTTCAAGTGATAATAATTACTCATCCTATTTAGCAGTAGCTATAAAGTCATTAGCAGAAAATACTTCAACTGAATATAATTATGATATTTTTGTGTTGGATGAAGATATTTCAACTTATAATAAAACTTTAATTGAAGCGATGATTGTTCAGTATAATAATATTTCTTTAAGATTTATTAAAGTTTCTCCATATATTAAAGATGTTCCTCGTGAAATATTTTACTGTCACGGTCATTTTAGCATCTCCACTTATTACCGTTTTTTTATTGCTAGAATTTTCAAAAATTTCCAAAAAGTAATCTATCTTGATTGTGATTTAGTGATCCTTGATGATATAGCAAAATTATTTAAAATTGACATAGAGGATTATGTTTTAGCTGCTGCTTTGGATGTTGAGGTTACTCGAGCAATTTATAATGATGAACGATACTGTCCTCAAAGACTTTGTTATTATAAAAATACTTTAGGTATGAAAGATCCTTATAATTATTTTCAGGCTGGTGTATTGTTACTGAATATTAATCAAATGATTGATATGAATTTTGAAAAAATTTGTATTGATCAATTAATAAAAATAAAAACACCAGAATATGTAGATCAGGATATTTTAAATTCCTTATTAGAAGGAAAAATTAAGTATTTCGATATATCATGGAACCTTGAATGGCACTTACCTTTATTTCATAAAAATATTGTTACCATTTTACCAAATGATATTTTGGATGAATATCAAGCAGCTTACAATGAACCTAAAATAATACATTACTGTTCATCTTATAAACCTTGGAAAGATCCTTGTTTACCTCTTTCTCAGTATTTTTGGCAGTATGCAAAATTGACACCATTTTATGAGAGTATTATTTTCCATAATTTGAAAATTTTTTCTAAGACAGAAGCCCCTACTGAAACAGTAAAAGTCCAAGAGTTCGACATAAATAACCATAATTTAATAGTTATGTTAAAAGAAGTGTTTTATTACAGAAGAACTAAATTTAAATATATGTATTATAAATTTTTATCAAAAATATGTTGGGGCAAAAAACGTAAGCGATATAAAGAAAAAAGGAAAAAATTTAGAGCAGAAACTCACCGAATACGTAATTTAATAAAATCAATACGTTAAAAAAATTGGTTATTATTTAGTTTTTATTAGCAAATATATATTAGTGTGATAATTATTCATTTATATTATATAGGAGAAGTATTTTAGATATTTTTAAAATTTGACATTGATTAATGTTTATAACGATAATAAATGTCAAATTTTTATCGTTTTATTGTTGTGAGGTATTAATGTCACCGGTGATATCAATCATTGTACCAGTGTATAATTGTGATAACTTTCTTGAAAAAAGTATTACTAGCTTAATTAATCAAACTTTTGAAAATATTGAAATTATATGTATTAATGATGGTTCTATAGATAATTCTTTAGATATTTTGAATAATTTTTCAAAAAAAGACAAACGCATAATTGTCATTGATCAAGAAAACAATGGACCAGCTGAAGCAAGAAACAAGGGATTAAAAAAATCTCGTGGCGAATACATTATGTTTTGCGATAGTGATGATTGGTATGAACCGGCAATGTGTGAAAAAATGTTGGAAACTATTCGATCTAAAAGTGTTGATTTAGTAATATGCAGTTGTAATGTTGTCAAAGATGAACAAACTTATAATTTGCGTGATAGTGATATTGATTATCATAAGTTGACTTATTATGGTCTTCATTCCCTAACGTATCCATTTAAAACTCGAGTTAATAGTGTTCTTTGGAATAAAATTTTCAAAAAGAGTATTATTGAACAATACAATATAGACTTTCCTTCAGGTTATTACCATGATGATATGGTATTTGTATTACAATATCTTTGTTGTTCAAAAACAATTTATGCTATTGATATTCATCTTTATAATTATTTACTTCGAAGTAACTCTATCATGCATCAAACATATTTTTCACCTAAAGACCGGAAAAAAATGTTTGATACAATAGATGTAATGAAATATTTTCTTATAAAGCTTTCAGATAACAACTTATTAAATGATAATAAAGCTTATTTTATTGTAATATTATCGGGATTAATAAAATGGATCGTGAGTATATTAAGCAGTAAAGAAGAAATTAATTTCTTTTTAGATTACTGTAATGAGACTATATTATTTGATTTAGATCTTGATTATTTTCCTGATATTGAAAATAAATCCCATTTGTTAAATATAAAAAATAAATATTATCAACCTTTTTATCAAGAGGACAATAAAAAGAAAAGAAATAAGCCAGTTAAAAAATTTATCAAAAAAGTATTAACTTTTAGTTTTTCTTATTTTCTTTTCCCTTATTATATTTATAAAATTTATAAAAGAAAGTAATTCTTTTTTAATAAATAGTTTGACTGGTCAATAGTCTAAATATTAAGATATAAGCAATAAATAGCTACAGAGTTTTTATTGCATTGTGGTTATAAGTAAAATTATTGTCAATAAAAATTTAATGATTTATATATAATTTTAGGAAAATAAGAGTTTTGTGATTTATAAGAAAGTAGAAAAGGGTGATATTCGTTATTATCAAATTTTCGGATTAAATTGTGTTAAAGTTGTAAATTCGAAAAAACTAATGTGTATTTATATTTTTGGTTTTAGAATTTTGAAAAGAATGAAATTAAAATATCTTAAATCGCTTACTGAAAAATTGGTAAATGAAATTAGTATTATTCGAACTGAGAATGCGACTAGATATGAACAATTGGAAAAAACTATAAATAATTTATCTAAAAATATTGATAACCAATGTAATGTTTTGCGTTTGAATATTAATAATATCAATACTTATTCAAAAACCCATATGGAAAGTTTTTCTGGTTTTAAAGAGAAATTTTTAGGGCAAGATATAGTAATTTTATGTACGGGTCCAACGCTTGCCAAATACCGACCAATTGAAAAAACTATCAATATCGGAGTAAATAGGGCTTTCAGGCGTTATGACATTAGTCTTGATTTTATTTTTATTCAAGATATCACAGGTCTTAAAAATGATATTGATGCTATAAATAATTATAATCCTGAAACATGTCAAAAATTTTATGGAAGTAGCATAACTTTTGGTGCTTCCATACCCGAAAAAGACTTAATTAAAGCTAATGCTAAACGATATTATGTTGGTAACTTTTTTACTGACTTTTATCCTGATATTACATCTTCAGTGTTTCCTGAATATGGTTCCGTTGTATTTTCAGCACTAACATTTGCACTTTATACCCATCCCAAACGAATTTATTTGGTTGGATGTGATGCATGCCAAAATGGTTATTTTGATAATGATGACCAAGCAGCATTCTCTTCTAATATTGACTTTCTTTTAAATGGGTGGCACGCATTTAAAAAATTCAAAGATCAGTTTTATCCTGATGTGGAAATAGTTTCTATAAATCCAGTAGGATTGAAAGGAGTTTTTAAAGATGTTTATCAATAGAATATTAACTTTCAATATTATAAGCCATATTTAATAATTGTTGCTATTAAAAATTATTTATAAAATATAGTTTATTTGTGGAAAAGTTAATATGTAACTATCCTCAAAATAGTCAACTACAAAAGTAGAAAATTTATCTATGATAAAAATAAGCACTATAGTAGGTAAGTCTTATGCTTAAGTAGTTATTTACTGAATTGAGTTTAAAATCGCAGTATCAAGGAGAAATCATAAACATCTGTAGTGCCATCAAAGTGCATAAAATGAGAGCAGAGACCTTACGAACTAGTCATTTTTTTATTGCCATGAGTTGTGCTCTAATAATGGGAAATTTGCAATTTCATTATGTAAAAAAAAGATAATAGTTCAATAATTTAATCAATACGGCTTTTTTTATAGTATAATCTATAAAATTTGTTATTTTGTAAAAATTATTATGCCCAAAAAATATAATTCTTTGACTGCGCTTATACAACTATGGCCATTTGTCAAACAATATAAAAAAGCTTTATTTGTTGCTATACTAGGGCTTTTGTTAAATGCAGCTACAGATTCGACCTTAATATCTCTAACCAAACCGTTGCTAGATAATGGTTTAATGAATAAAAACTACATTTTGTTAGTTTACATTGCTATAGCAATTATTGGTTTGATTGCATTACGTGGATTGTCAAATTATGCTTCTACATACAGTCTTTCATGGTTATCTGGTAAAGTTATAACTAAATTTAGACAAATGATATTTAATCATTTGCTAAAAAGTCCTGTAAGTTTTCATGATAAACATTCTGTGGGTGATCTTGTTTCCATTATTACTTATAATACTCAAATGCTTTCTAAAGCCTCATCTGATGCTTTAATTATTCTTGTTCGTGAAATAACCTATGCGATTGGTTTATGTTTTGTTATGTTTTATGGTAGTTGGAAATTGGCATTAGTGCTAATTTTTCTTATACCATTAATAATTAGTGTTGCTCAATTTATTGCAAAAAAATTTAGAAAAACATTAATGTCAATGCAAAAAGGTATGGGTGAAATAACAACTTCGGCTGATGAAATGTTAAAAGGCCATAAAGATGTTTTAATTTTTAATGCTAAAGAATATGAAAAAAATAATTTTAATAAAATTACTAATATTTTTCGGCGAGATATGTTGAAGATTGAAATGGTTTCAAGATTATCAACACCGATCATTCAAATGATTGCAACTTTAGGTTTAGCTTTAATATTATATCTTGTTGCAAGCCAAAGTTTAGATATTACTCCAGGATCTTTTACTGTCGTTTTTTCAGCAATGATAGCTATAATGCGTCCTTTACGAGAGTTAACAAGCCTACATGTTGAATTACAAAAAGGTGCTGTAGCGTGTGAATCATTATTTGGGCTGTTAGAAGCTCCACTTGAAGAAGATAAAGGCACAATTGATGCAAATCATATAACAGGAAATATTGAATTTAGAGATGTGATCTATCAATACCCTACAACCAGTACTTCTGTTCTTAATAATATTAATTTTAAAATTGAGGCAGGCCAAATGATTGCTTTAGTTGGGCGATCAGGTGCAGGTAAGTCAACCATTGCAAGTTTAATTCCAAGATTTTATGATTTAGAAAAAGGAGAAATACTTTTAGATGGTATTAATATTAAAGATTATACTTTAAAATCATTAAGAAACCAGATTGGGTATGTTTCTCAAAGGGTACACTTATTTAATGGTACCATTGCAGATAACATTGTTTATGGTGAAAAAGGATTACATAGCCAAGAAGAAATAATTAAGGTTGCTGAACTAGCTAATGCTATGGAGTTTATAAATAAGCTAGAAAATGGAATTGATACAGAAATAGGAGATAATGGTGTTTTATTATCAGGAGGACAGCGGCAACGCATTGCTATTGCGAGAGTTTTGTTACGTAATAATCCAATTTTAATTTTGGATGAAGCTACCTCAGCACTAGATAATGAATCTGAAAGGTTAGTACAAGAAGCCATTGAAGTTTTACAAAAAAATAGAACTTCAATTGTTATTGCTCATAGATTATCAACCATTGAAAAAGCGGATCGAATTTTAGTCATTGATAATGGTGAAATTGTAGAAGATGGTAATCATCATAGCCTTATTGAACAAAATGGTATTTATGCCTTAATGCATAAAATGCAATTCAAATCATAATATATTAAATAATGAATATGAATCAAAATAATCATAAAGAAAATATCAATATTGATAAGGACTCTTCAACTTGGCGTACTTTTACTAAGTTATGGCCCTATATTGCTCAACATAAATTAGTATTATTTATATCAATAATTTTGTTAATAATTAGTGCATTTGCCGATACTTCATTAATAGGCCTTTTGCGCCCTTTACTCGATCTTGGTTTTTCAATGAATGACCGAGAGTTTTTATATATGGCACCTATCTATATTTTTGGTTTAGTGTTTATTCGTGGTATTGCTAATTATGGTTATTCTGTATTATTAGCATTGATCTCTGGTAAAATTGTCATGCGAATTCGACAAAGGCTTTTCGCACATTTTGTTGATGCACCTGTAAGTTTTTACGATCAATCCTCAACAGGAAGGTTATTGTCGCGAATAACATATGATACAGATCAGGTCGCAGCGTCTTCATCGGATGCTTTAATTACAATAATTCGTGAATCAGCTTTTATATGTGGGCTATTTTATACGATGTTTTATAATAGTTGGCAATTATCACTATCTTTACTTGTTGTCACTCCTATTGTAATTGGGTTAATTTCTTTTATTTCAGTAAAATTTAGAAAATTGGCAAAAAACATGCAAAATTCTATGGGAAATGTCACCATGGCAGTTGAGCAAATGCTAAAGGGATATAGAGAAATTATTGTTTTTGGTGCACAGAATGAAGAATCAAAAAATTTTGAAAAAGTTAGCAATAAATTTCGCCGTGATGGAATGCGTTTAGTTTCTATCTCTGCACTATCAACGCCAATAATACAATTGGTGATCTCATTTGCTATTGCTTTTGTGTTATTAACCGCAAGTGATCCTGATTTAAATATTACAGCTGGAGAATTTACTGTCGTTTTTTCATCGTTAGTAGCATTAATGCAACCTATTAAAAATTTAACAAGTGTTAATGCAAATTTTCAAAAAGGAATGGCTGCTTGTCAAACTTTATTTGCAATCTTTGAACAACCTTTAGAAAAAGATAATGGAACTATTAGTGTTGATCGTGTAAAAGGAAATATTGTATTTGATCACGTTACCTTTAGTTATGAAACTAGAAAAGAACCAGCTCTTAAAGACATTAGTTTTTCTGTTCCAGCAGGAAAAACAATTGCTTTAGTTGGTCGCTCAGGTTCAGGAAAAACGACAATAGCAAGTTTACTTACTCGCTTCTATGATATATCTAAAGGACAAATTTTAATTGATGGGCATAACATTCATGATTTCACATTACATTGTTTACGTGATCAAATAGGTTTAGTATCACAAAACATTCATCTTTTTAACGATACAATAGCTAATAATATCGCCTATGGAAGAATTGGTGAATATACGCAACAACAAATAGAAGAAGCTGCAAAAAAAGCCTACGCATATGATTTTATAATGCAAAGTGAACATGGATTTAATACTAAAGTGGGAGAAAGTGGGATACTATTATCAGGTGGGCAAAGGCAAAGAATAGCAATTGCTCGAGCACTATTACGTGATAATCCTATATTGATTTTAGATGAAGCTACATCAGCCTTAGATACTGAGTCGGAATATGCAATACAACAAGCGCTTTCTGAACTACAAAAAGGGCGTACTTCAATTGTTATTGCACATCGATTATCAACCATTGAGAATGCTGATGAAATACTAGTTATTGATGCCGGAGAGATTATAGAACAGGGAACACATCGTGAATTAATTCTAAGAGATGGTTTTTATAATAAATTATATCAAGCAAATCATTTATAAGCTGTAATGTTATAAGAAATAATTTATTGATCATTATTAAACTCAATAGGATATAGGTAATTTAGGAGTATAGGATATTAAATGAGTATTAAAAGAATTGTTACAGATTGTGCTTGTTTATTTGTGAAAGATAAAAAAAAGAAATATTTTCTAACCAAAAAGTATGGTAGTACTCCACCGTATATTTTGTCTAAAAAGAAAGCTAAAGTATATCAAGATATTTATATTCCTATTTATAAGCATAATGTTCGATTATGCCCTGTTGAGCCTGAAATTTATAATAAAAAAGGAGAAAGATTAAGAGTTATTTTTTTAAGGGATAATTACAAACCGAATGCATCTTCACAAACAAGTAATCTGATATATTGGGATAAATATAATTTTGAACTTCCATTGCATCTTTATACTCATGGACGTATGTTGGAGACAATGGGATCTCCAACAGGTCGTTTCGGTGCTTTGGTTGAAACTAAAGGTATAAAGCCTGATAGTTATGAGATATTTCAAAAATATAATGGATTAGAAAAAGATTTTGATTTGATTTTTACTTATGATGAACAACTTCTAAATGAAATACCTAATGCAAGATTTGTTCCTTTTTGTGCCGATATAAAGCTTTTTTCTGGCGATTTTGTAATGCTACCAAACTTAGATGAGATATTTCAACAAAATTTGTTTTATAAAAAAAATAAAGATATCTCAATGTTATCGTCAGATAAAAAATTATGTGAATTGCATCTAAAAAGAATTTTGACAGCAATTAAATTAAAAAAGCATCCTAAGGTAGATACTTTTGGAACTTTTGATGGCGGAGAGTTTGTTAATCCTTATGAAACATTGAAAGATTACCGTTATTCTATTGTGTTTGAAAATGAAATATCAGGGTATTGTTTTACTGAAAAGTTGACAAATTGTTTTGCCACACAAACTGTGCCTATTTATATAGGTGCTAGTAAAATAAATCAATTTTTCGATGAAGATGGTATCATTAGAGTTAAAGAAAGCGAAATTGATAACATCGAAAATATTATTAAACAATGTTCAGAAGCTGATTATATATCCAGAAAAAACGCAATTATGAAAAATTTCATGACTGTTCAAAAATTTAGTAATAATGAAGACTATATGTACAAAACATATATAAAAGATTATTTTTAAATACTTAAAAAGTGGTTATTATAAATGATAGATGTAACTAAGTTCATAGAAGATAAAAAAACTATTATTGGTAATGAAAGTAATGATACTGATACACAATGGCATATTTTACTATGCTTTGATGATAATTATGCTTTACCAGCTGGCGTTAATATGTATTCTATTATTAGCAATAATCCAAATAAAAAATTACATTTTCATTTATTTATGCAAAACGTATCAAATGATAATAAATGTAAAATAGAACAGCTTTCATCAAATCATGTTTCAATAACGCAATACTATCTGAATGATAAATTTAAGATTCACGCTAACAATACAAAATATTTTCCTATTTCTGCTTGTTTGCGAATTATTGCTCCATTAGTTATTCCTAAAGAAGTAACTAAATTACTTTATGTTGATAGTGATACTTTATGTTTGGCATCATTGGATGAACTATTTAGTGTAAATATAGGCGATAAAATTATTGCTGCAGTACCTGATGTTGAAAATACACAAAATTCCCAATGTAAGAAATTTCAAATTGAGTATGGTAGTTATTTTAATTCTGGAGTTTTGTTATACAACTTGAAAAAGTGGAATGAGGCTAATATCACAGAAAAAGCACTTAAGTTATTAAATGAAGGGATTGCTTATAAATTTCCCGATCAGGATGTGCTAAATATTTTATTAAGTAATAATATTTATTACTTACCCACAAAATATAATTGTCTTACTTTATTAAGTGTTGGTGGCTATGAAGATCAACAAAAAGCTGAAACCGGTGCAGTTTTTATACATTATACTTCAGGCAGTAAACCTTGGTTTAAACTCTATTTGACATCAACTTATCAAAAATTCATTGATGGCTCACCTTGGTATCAAGCCAAGCTAGCCTTAGCAAATAATCTTTCCCCATCTACAACCAGACGTTATGCTAAATTTTTAATCACTCAAAGAAAATATATCTGTGCTTTTCTTTACTACTTGTTATATTTAAAACATAAATTATTTAAAAAATAATCAAACAATGATCATTTTTTATATTTATCCTAATAAGTAGTTTTAGATAATCAATATATTTATAATTAAAAAGTTACTAAAGGCATATATGAATAATACTCCTCTTATATCCGTAATTATACCAGCATACAATACAAGAGATGTTATTGAAAAAACATTAAAATCAATAGAAGCTCAAACCTATCAAAATTATCAAATAATCATTATAGATGATGGGTCAACTGATGGCACAGGTATATTTATAGATGAATACCAACAAAAAAATGCTAAAACTATTGTTTATCATCAAAATAACAGTGGTGTGTCTGTTGCCAGAAATAATGCTCTTAAATATGCATCAGGTGAGTTTATCTGTTTTTTAGATAGTGATGATACTTATGAATCTTCTTTTTTTGAGAAAATGTTAATTCGCCAACAACAAACCAATTTTAACATTGTTTATTGTGGTTTTTATCGAGTAAAAAAGAATAAAAGTATTAAAGAATATCTACCTTTTGAAGAAGGAAATATACTTAATAGTTTTATCAGAAAAAGTTTTCATATTTCAGGCATGCTAATTAAACGTTCTTTTTTACTCGATAAAAATATTACTTTTGATACTGACCTTAAAATTTGTGAGGATATCTTTTTTACTATTAAAGCTATAAGCCAATGCGAAGTTGCTGTAGTTAAAGATCATTTATTCAACTATTTATATAGAGAAAAATCGGTAACAAATTCAATTGCTACTATTGAATTATATTTACAGAATATAGTAACTTGGGAACGGATTGAGTATTATTTGAAGCATAATTACAATAAAAACGACAAAGAAGAGATTCACCAGCGAGTTCAATCTATAGTAGTTAAATTAAAAGTAAGGCTTCTTATTGAATATTTAAAACAATTTAACTATAAAAAAATTTATTATTATTTAAATAAAGATCTAAAATTTACTAGTGATATGAAATTGGTAAATAAAAAGTACTTACCAAAAAGTGATATCAAAAAAATGAATATAATAAAAAGTAATTGTCTAGCCATTTGGTTTTGGGGTAGTTTGTACTATCGATATATTAGGCGTGAAACTGGAAAATAACTCAAGATATAAACAGTAATTTATTGTTAATGCTATAACAAGGACAATTTATATGAAAAATGAAGTGATAAATGTAGCCTTTTGTACTGATGGTAATTATCTCGAATATGTAGCTATAGCAATAAAATCAATTCAATTAAATAATTTAGGTAACCATCTTCAATTTCATGTATTTCTTTATGATGTTCCAAAAGAGGCTGTTCACACATTACAACAATTGAATGTTTCTATTAAAAGTTATTTTATTGAAAACAATGAATTAGATAAATACCAGACTGAACACCAATTACAGCATATCAATCGATCAATGTATATTCGACTTCTTGTGCCTCGATTACTAAAGAATGAAGTTGATAAATTTATATATTTGGATGCTGATATATTATGTTTTCGTGATATATCTTCAATTAATCAGATTGATATTGATTCAGTGGTTTGTGCTGTTGTTTCTGACTCTCTAATTTCAAAAAATATTGAAAAAAATATTACTCGTTTGGAGTTAAGTTCAGATAATTATTTTAATTCGGGTTTTCTCTATATTAATACAAAAAATTGGTGTGATTCTGACATAGAAAATAAAGTTAATTCAGTTTTGTTAAATCCGCAACAATATAGACTTGTTTATCCTGATCAAGATGCTTTAAATCTTATTCTTCAAAATAAAGTTAAGTATGTTGATTGTAGATGGAATTATTTATTTACATGGATGACTGAAACAGAAAAGAATAAAATCTTTGATAATGAAGATATTCTACCATTTTTTATCCACTTTACTGGTGCTAGAAAACCTTGGTATCAAGAACATAAAGGAATGGCACAAAATTTATATGTATTTTACAAGCATTTTACACCATGGGCTAATAAACCTTTAGAAAGTTATCTACCTAGAATGAGAGTTAATGACTATCGTATATATGCGAAATCATTCTTTAGAAAAGGTGACTTTTATAAAGGAATAAAATTTTTCATTCAATACTTATTATTAAAATACAGAAAAAAGAAATAAAATATCATAGGAAATCTAGTTATGAGTCATTTTTCTTGGCAATTAAAGTTTATTCGAAAAAAAATAAAACTATATTTTTTTAACTTTTTAAATAAAATTCTAATGTGTTTCTTTCCTAAAAGAAAAACAATATTTGAACCGTCAAAAATAAAAACTATTTTAATAGCTCGTAATGATAAAATTGGCGATATGGTTGTAACTACCGCTTTAATAAAAAATCTTGCTCAAGCTGGTTATGATGTTTATGTTTCTTCGCAACAATCAAGTTTAGATATTCTTAAAAATAATCCTAATGTTAGAGCTACATTTAGTTATAACGATTATTCATTAAAGGATTTATTTAAAACTATACAAAAAATTAGAAAGCATCATTTTGATTTAGTAATTGATACAAGACCATTTTATTCATTTGAAATGCGTAAAATTATATTTTGTGCATTTACTAACTCAACTCATTTGATGGGATTTAATAAAAGTAATGTAAAATCATATAATATTTCAATTCCTTATTATAATAATAATGCTCATATTACTAATCAGTTAAATAAAATATATGAGTATATGAACATTAAAAATTATGATGGAAGCTATGATCTTTATACTTTAGATAATAATAAAAAAAATGTTGATGATTTTATATTAGAAAATAATATAGATAAATTTGTTATTATTAACCCTTTTGGCGGAGCAAGAAAGCGTGAATTGTCTCAATGGCAAATGGAGCATATTGTTTCACTGATGAAAAAAAACAAACCAGATCATAAAATTATTTTTATTGGTGAACCCAATAAACTTAAAAATGTTAAACTTGACTTAGGATTAATATTTAAATCAAACACCATTTTAGATGTCATTGCTTTAATCAAAAAAGCTGAATATGTTATTACTGTTGATACTTCTATAGTGCATATTACAGCAGCATTCAATAAACCATGTTTAACCATTTATTCAGAATCAAATCTATTTGAAAAAACAGACGATTTTAATTTAATAATGCGTAAAAAATGGAAAGACTATTACCGACAAACGTGTAATAATTTGGTAGATAGTTCCTATTTGAAAAAAAATAATCTATTAGTAGAAATACCATATTGTTATGATCAAATTTGGTCTCCTAATAATCCGAATGCGAAACAAATTGTATTTTATAAAACTTTTTTAGCAAAAGTAGACAATGATGAATTTAGCAGATGTATATCACCTTATTTAGGATAAATTCACTTAATTAATATACAAAATAGTAATATTGTGATGATCATAATTGTAAAAGAGGATGATGCAATAATTTATTTTTAATTAACTGTTAATAAAATTGGTAATAAATAAAAACTAAAATTTTAATTTTTATGCTATATCTGGCAGTTTCAAGTAGTTAATATACTATGCTTTGTAGATACCTATATTTTGAAAATATTAATTGATATAGTATATTAAGTTTTTTTAATTATTCAATTCAGCAATAATAAATTCATCTCATTTTTGAAATGAGTCATTATATTTTCATAACGTTTTATTTTTCTTAGAATATATTTTTTTAATTTTATTGGTGTGTTGAACTTAGCTTTTTATTGGGTATATTTAAGTGATTGATGATTTTGCAGAGGATGGTTTACTTGCTAAGGTTATAGATGGATTTGTGGCAAGAGAGCCACAACGCAATATGGCAAGTAAAGTCTCTGAATCAATAAAAAAACAGCATGCTCTTGTGGTTGAAGCAGGAACAGGGACTGGCAAAACTTTTGCTTATTTAGTACCCGCACTGCGTAGTGATAAAAAAGTAATACTTTCAACTGGCTCTAAAAATTTACAGGAACAGTTATTCAGCAAAGACTTACCAATAATAAAAAAAGCATTAAATTATACAGGCAAAATAGCCCTACTTAAAGGTCGAGCTAATTATCTTTGTTTAGAAAGAATGTATCATCAATATGCAGCAGCAGGTGACCTTGATAAGGAGTTACGCGCTGATTTAGCGCGTGTTAAAAATTGGTCAATTAGAACCAAAGACGGGGATATTAGCAAATGCACAACTGTCACAGAAGATAATTCTATTTGGCCAATATTAACAAGCACAAATGATAATTGTTTAGGAAGTGATTGTGAACACTATAGTGATTGTTATGTTGTCAAAGCGCGCAAACGAGCTTTAAATGCAGATATTGTTGTGGTTAACCATCATTTGTTTTTAGCTGATGTTGTAGTAAAAGATACCGGTTTTGGTGAACTTATTCCTAAAGCAGATGTTATGATCTTTGATGAGGCTCATCAATTACCCGATCTTGCTTGCCACTATTTTGGAGAACAGCTAACTAGCCGTCAACTTTTTGATCTAGCAAAAGAAATTAATTTAGCTTATCGTACCGAAGTCAAAGATATGCCTCAGCTACAGCAATGTGTGGACAAACTACAAAAATGCACGCAAGACTTGCGAATTGTTATTAGTCAACAGCCACCAAAAGGTAACTTGCGGTTTTTATTTAACCAAGAAGCGGTTAAAAAAGAGATTTCTTATCTTGTCGATGCATTAGATTTTTGTCAAGAAGTTTTGTTATTAGCCGTTGGACGTTCGACAACGTTAGATAACTGTCTTGAACGCATTAAGCAATATACTATGCTTTTAAAGCGATTACAGCAAACCAATATAACAGGTTTTAGTTACTGGTATGAAAGTAGCTACAACTCCTTTATCTTTGCTTTGACACCGCTGTCTGTGGCTGATAAATTTACAGAATTACTTACTGAACGTAAAGGCAGTTGGATTTTTACGTCTGCAACGTTATCGGTTGATAATCAATTAGATTATTTTACTAAACGTTTAGGGCTAACTAATGCAGATTCGCTAATATTAGAAAGCCCATTTGATTATATTAATCAGACGATTTTGTGTGTTCCACGTTATATTCCATCACCAAACGAACAAGGTAACGCTGAAAAATTAGCCAATATTTTATTGCCCGTTATTGAAGCTAATAATGGACGTTGTTTCTTTTTGTGTACCTCATACGCAATGATGAATGCACTGGCTAAACAGTTTCGAGAATTAACCCAATTACCGGTACTCGTACAAGGCGAAACCAGTAAAGTTAAATTGCTTGAACAGTTTATTCATACTGGCAATGCGTTACTTATTGCTACCAGCAGCTTTTGGGAAGGGATTGATGTTAGAGGAGATACACTCTCATGTGTTATTATAGATAAATTGCCGTTTACCTCGCCTGATGATCCGTTAATTAAAGCTCGTATGGAAGATTGTCAAATGCAGGGCGGGGATGCATTTAATGATATACAATTGCCGGAAGCTGTTATCACCTTAAAACAAGGTGTAGGGCGATTAATTCGTCATCACAATGATCGTGGTGCAGTTATTATTTGCGATAATCGTTTAGTAATGCGACCTTATGGTGCAACATTTATTAATAGCTTACCGCCTTCACCAAGAACACGGGATATAAAAAAAGTTATAAACTTTTTAACAACGAAAAGCTAAATGACAATAGATAAAATATTTTGGAAAAAACATGAGTACTATTTTAGCCATTGATACCTCGACAGAAGCTTGTTCGGCAGCTTTACTCTACTGTAACGAAATCACTCACGATTTTATTGTATCGACTCGTGATCATACGAAACAAATATTACCGATGGTAGACAGACTTCTTAAACAATCAGACTGTTCACTTACGCAAGTGGATGCAATTGCTTTTGGACAAGGTCCAGGTAGTTTTACTGGGGTTAGAATTGGTATTGGCGTGGCTCAAGGTTTAGCATTAGGTATTGATAAACCCATGATAGGTGTATCAACATTAATGACTTTGGCACAAGGTGTTTACCGAACAACACAAGCAACAAATGTTATTGCCGCAATTGATGCTAGAATGAATGAAGTCTATTTAGGTCAATACCATTATGTTAACGAACAATGGCAAACGGTTATTGCTGAGTGTGTTATTGGGCCTGAAAAAGTAATAGAAACGGTAAAGCATATTAGTCAAAATGATTATTGTGCTGGTACGGGTTGGCAAACTTATCCTGATATGATTAATGGAGTAAAGCAAAGCGACATCTTATTACCCCATGCCCAAGATCTTATTGTTCTTGCTAAAAATAAATGGCAAAAGAATGAAATTGTGAATGTTGAATATGTTGAGCCAACTTATTTACGTAACGAAGTGACTTGGAAAAAGTTACCAGGTCGTTAATAATAAGTAAACATTAAAAAGCCACCAAATAGTGGCTTGAACTTAATACACTCGTTTACATTATTCTTTAAATAAACCTAAATGTTCTTTTGCATAAGCTTCAAAATCTGTACAACCGCCGATTGGTTTTTCATCAATAAAGATTTGAGGCACTGTTTCAACAGGTTTGCCAACGCTTTTAGAAAGATCTTCTTTAGTAATACCTTCAGCATTTATATCCACATAACGATAAGAAAAATCATCACGCTCTTGAGATAGTTTTTCGGCTAACTCTTTAGCACGAACACAATAAGGACAACCTTGACGTCCAAAAATTACAGTATACATTTGTCACCTCGAATAAGTTGTTTTTAATATGTCATTACTATACGTTACTTTTAATTAAAAAAAAGTTGTTAAATATAGTTAATTAAATAGATTATATCTATTGATGATACACTTTAAAAGCTAATCAGTCTTTATATATAAAAACTTGCAATTGGTTGCTTATTTTTTCACAATTTAGATTGACCATTCAAAACATCACACACCATAAAAGGCAACTTATCGATCCTTTTTTACCACAATAAAAGAGAATTTATTGGTATAAAAATTTCATAAAAATATTGATTTTATTGATATTTTCATAAAAAACAAAACTAACGCCTTATCACAGACAAGTGATAGAGCTCTGATATCAAAAAGAAAAATAACTGTCACCAATTTGGCTAAACGCTTTATGGTTGTCCGACTATTTAAAACATTCTAAACAAAACCCGATTGGAGTTTTTCCCTTTAAGCAGTAAGAATAAACGTTATAAAACGATTAGCTGAGTATTAATATCTGTTTAAACTTGAAAAGTCCATTGAAAATAAATTAAGGCGACAAGCTAAAGGCGATAACAAAACTTATCTAAGCGAAATGCGACAGGCGGATACCTAAAGTTTGCCGTTACTTAAAAATCAAACCAAGCAACAAACCAAAGAATATTTACCTGCTTATATATATTTGATTTTTATTGTTTTTATACATAAACGTAGTACACTCCTGAAACTTTTTAACAAAAACACTACTGTATTGATTTATTTAAATAAACTGTGTGATAACCGGTATATCAAGTAAAAATTACCTGCCCACAAATGAATGGGAAAGCCGAAAGAGTGATACGAACTTTAATGGAGATGTGGCATAATCAGCATATATTTAGCGATTCAAAAGATAGAAAACAAAAACTTAAACGCTTTATTAATTTTTATAATACCGTTAAACCACATAAAGCGATTTTTGGAAAAACGCCTTATGAGTTTTTAGAGTATTATTTTAACCATGAAGTGTAAACAACTCGGTGTTTTCCTACATATCATTAATTAAATAAATAGTTGGATATGAATGTGTTAAAAAGATTATTATTGATTACTTTATTACTACCTATCACTGCATTTGCTGCAAAAAAAGAGTGTGGGGTTAAACCTAGCTATGATATTACTATCAATAAAGAAAGCGTGCATATTTTTAATAAAAAAGATGATTTAACTATCATGCCAAATGGTAATGTGGTTTTAAATAACAGATCTATCTTACCCAATCCGTCATTACAAAAAAAACTGGTTTATTTTCAGCAAGATTTACGCCAACAATTACCACTGTTAGAGCAACAGTCGTTAAATTTATTGTTAGAAGTTAAAATGACTTTTGAGCAGGCAATAAAAAATCATATTAGCAATGATAGTGAACTAAAAAGTGAATTAAATAAATTATATAAACGTTTAGTCAAGTTGTTACATGCATCGATTATTACTGAAAATGGTAATACGCAATTCTCTTACCAGCATTTTAATAATATTAAAAAAGAGGGAGAAGATATTGGTCAACACATTCTTTATAATGTTGTGGGCGGAAGTATTTTGCATTTTGAATTTTTTAAAAATTTAGGAGCAGTCAAACAAATTGCTAAAAATGAATGGAAGGCTCAAAAATCTAAATTAAAAGCTTTTGAAGCTCATGTCTGTTCAGTTATTACAGATATTGATGTTCAATATAAACAAATATTGACTCAACTTAATCAATCAATTAATAACTAAATAGACATTAATAAAAACTTTTGCGAAAATGATGCCTTTACTATGATAGCTAAACGGAAGCTTATGCTTATGAGTGCACAAATAATTGATGGTAAGGCATTATCGCAACAAATTCGTAATGAAATTGCCAGCAAAGTCAACAAGCGTATTGAAAGTGGCTTATCTGTTCCAGGACTTGCTGTTATACAAGTAGGTTCAGACCCTGCATCAAAAATCTATGTCAAAAATAAGCAAAAAGCGTGCGACGATGTTGGTTTTGTTTCTTTTGCTTATGATTTCCCAACGGCTACTACCGATGAGTTGTTAGCATTAATTGATGAACTCAATCAACGTCCTGATGTGCATGGTATTTTAGTGCAACTTCCTTTGCCTGATAATATTGACAAAACCAAGGTTCTTGAACGTATTGATCCAAGTAAAGATGTTGATGGTTTTCATCCTTACAATATTGGGCACTTATTACAACGTGACCCTATATTGCGACCATGTACACCATATGGTGTAGTTAAAATGCTTGAGTCAACAGGTGTTAATCTATCAGGTTTAAATGCTACAGTGGTTGGAGCATCTAGTATTGTTGGTCGCCCTATGGCGTTAGAGCTATTATTATTAGGTTGCACAACCACTATTACTCATAGTCGCACCATTGATTTGGCCAAACATGTGAGTAATGCTGATATTGTTGTTGCAGGAGTCGGTATTGCTAACTATGTTAAAGGGGAATGGATTAAACCCGGAGCAATTGTTATTGATGTTGGTATTAACCGCTTACCTGACGGTAAACTTGTTGGTGATGTCGAGTTTGATGTTGCAGTTAATCGAGCGGGTTGGATAACTCCAGTTCCTGGTGGCGTTGGTCCTATGACAGTTGCTATGTTGATGAGTAACACGCTTGAAGCCTGTGAAAAGTTTAGCAAGTAACTAAAATTAATGTAGTTAAAATAAATATAGTCTTATCGTTTGGAATTCATCCATTTACGTTGTAAATTAAAGAAGAGAGTAAGGAACTTTTTATGATTATATTTCACACTAATTTAGGTGATATTAAAATCGAAACTTTTGATGACAAAGCGCCAGAAACAGTTAAAAATTTTATTGAATATTGCAAAGACGGTTTTTATAACAATACGATCTTTCATCGTGTTATTAATAATTTTATGATTCAAGGCGGTGGTTTTGAACCCGGTATGAAGCAGAAAAAAACCAAATCGCCTATTAAAAATGAAGCTGATAACGGTTTAAAGAATGATCGCGGTACTTTAGCCATGGCACGTACATCAGATCCTCATTCGGCAACTGCGCAATTTTTTATCAACGTGGTTGATAATGATTATCTCAACTTTCGCTCTGCGGACATTAATGGTTATGGCTATTGTGTTTTTGCACAAGTTATTGATGGGCTTGATGTGGTTGATAAGATAAAAGCTGTTAAAACAGGGCGCAGTGGTATGCATTCTGATGTTCCTGTTGAAGATGTTATTATTACGAGTGTCACGGTTGAATAATCCTGTTCGTTATTTTATCGCAGATATTCATCTAGCGGATAATGAGCCTGCTTCTGGTTATAGCGATATAACCACAGGCTTTTTGTCTTTTCTAAATACATTACCTGATAATTGTGAGCTTTATATTTTAGGCGATCTATTTGATTATTGGGTTGGTGATGATATAAAAACAGGCTTACATTACCAAGTTGCACAAGCGCTACAATCTTTATCAAAACGTAATATTAAAAAATATTTTGTTCATGGTAACCGTGATTTTTTATTAAGTAAAAAGTATGCTCAACAGTGTGATATGACCTTATTGCCAGAGGTTAATTGTTTACCTAATCAAGAAACAAATATTGTTTTTTTACATGGCGATTTACTGTGCACTGATGATCTTCAATATCAAAAATTCCGAAAAGTGATGCATAATAAATGGTTACAAAAACTATTTTTATTTTTACCGTTGTTTATTCGTCTTAAAATTGCCACTAAGTTAAGGAAAAAAAGTAGTCAGCATAATCAAATTAAATCTGAATCTATTATGGATGTAAATCAACAAGCGGTAGTTGATATGTTGATGGCGCATAATGCCGATATTATGATTCATGGCCATACACACAAACCAGCAACTTACCACTTCCAAATAAATGGCCGCCCAGTAACTCGCTTAGTTCTTGGCGCATGGCATGATGGGGTGACATATGTTAAACAAGCACAAAACAGCGCTATTTTTGAGCTTTACAACCACTCTTTTAAATAATCACTTTGCAAAACTTGGTCGGTTTTACCAAATTCAATAAGCTTTCCTTGCTCTAAAATGACAACATTATTGGCGATTTGTTTAACTTCATTAATATTATGCGTAACATAAATAATAGGTATATTTAATTCGTTAGCTAATTTATTAATATAGGTTAATAGTTCTTTCTTTCTTGGCATATCAAGCGCAGAAAGCGGTTCGTCCATCAATAGTAGTAAAGGATCTGTTAATAGTGCTCGACCAATTGCTACGCGATGTTTTTCACCACCTGATAGCATAGCTGGATAACGATTTAATAATGGGCGAATATTAAGCACATTTACGATTTCGTCAAATCTTGAGGTTTCAACCTTTTTAGCACCGTAAGTCAAATTTTTAATCACTGTATAATGGGGAAAGAGTAATGCATCTTGAAAAACGGTACCAATTTTGCGGTTTTCAGGCGCAACAAAAAGGCGCTTATCACAATCAACTAGTGTTATGTTATTTAGTTCAATATAACCTTGGTCTGGTTTAATTAATCCATTAATAAGGTTGATTAGTGTTGATTTACCCGATCCCGAAACACCTAAAATAGCGGTAATACCTTGGCAATCAATATTATGATTGAATTGGAACAAAAACGAAGCAAGCTGTTTGCTGACCTCTATCTTTAACATAATTTATTGTCCAACCAGTTTATTTTTATGCCAACGATTTAATAATTCAGATAAAAATAGTGCAATTAGCGACAGCATAATCGAAATAATACAAAGCCGTAATGCACCTTGTTCGCCATCGGGAATTTGTAACATTGTGTACATGGCAAGCGGCAAAGTACGGGTTTCGCCTTGAATATTTGATACAAACGTAATTGTGGCGCCAAATTCCCCTAAACAACGAGCAAAACCTAGCACCATTCCCATTAAAATACCCGGAAAGGCTAAGGGTAACGTGATTGTCATAAATACTCGCCATCGACAAGCACCAAGGGTTTTAGCCACATTTTCAAGGCGTATATCAATTGACTCAATAGCTAAACGAATTGAGCGTACCATAAGTGGAAAGGCAACCACAGCCGAAGCTAAAGCAGCACCTTGCCAATTAAAACTGAAACTAATATTAAAGTGGTTATTTAACCACCCACCAATTACACCATGTTTTCCCATGGTGATTAATAATAAATAGCCCAAAACTACTGGCGGTAAAACAAGAGGAAGATGCACAATACTATCAAATAGTGATTTTCCCCAAAATTGACAGCGTGCTAATACCCAAGCCGTTAAAATACCAATGGGTAAACTAAAACCAATTGCAGCAAAGGCGATTTTTAAACTAAGTAGCAAGGTTTGCCATTCAAATTCGTTTAATAACATAATTGTTTTAATAACATAGCCGTTTTAATAACATAGTTGTATTGTATTATTTCACCCGCGTAAACTACTTAATTATAAAACCATATTTTTCAAAAATAGCTTTTGCTTGTGGTGAATTTAAATATTGATAAAAACCGTTCGCTTTTACGTTTAATAACGTGATTGGGTATTCAATCGATTTGAATGTATTTGCAGGAAACGTTCCAACAATTTTGACTTTATCACTTACTTTGGCATCGGTACTGTAGACAATACCAAGTGCTGCTTCGTTACGTTCTACTAACATCAAGGCATCACGCACATTACTAGCAGCGGCAAATTGAGGTGATAATTTGGCAAATACGCCCAAGTTGGTGAGTGATTCTTTTGCATAAAGTCCAACAGGAACATGATCAGGATCGCCAATAGCAATTTTTTCACCTTTAGGTAAAATTGCTTGCCAATTGGTATTGCGATTAATTAAGACGCTATCTACTTGTGACTTTTTTGGCGCAATAAGAACCAATGCATTTTTCAATAAATCTTGTTTGTTTTTAACAAAATTATGTTCAATTAAGTAAGTCATCCATTTTTGATCGGCTGACATAAAAATATCTGCGGGAGCACCTTGTTCAATTTGTTTAGCTAATACTGATGAGGACGCAAATGAAAACACAATATCGGCATTTTTATGTTCCGTTTTATAACTTGTTGCGATATCTTGCATCGCATTTGTTAATGATGCGGCGGCAAATACTGTGATTTTTTCAACTGCCACTTTTTCAACTGCTGATGTTGAATATGTCATCGCCATTATGACGATAGAGATGATAATTCCAATAATTTTTTTCATTTTTTCCCTCACAAACAAAAGTCGTTATTAATTTAAGTCGTCAATGATATTTATTTGTTTTTAAACGTATATTTTTATTTTTCAGCCGATCGCTTAATTACCGTTATATAATATAATACATATCGATGTTAGCAAAATTTATTCACAAAGTACAATTAAACAGATGAGATAAAATGATCAATAAGATTTTTAACAAGTTTTGAAGAATACTAAAAAGCGTCTACAATGATTAATTGTGTTTGTTCTAATTGGCTAGCAGTTATTTGTGGTGTTAAATTATGTTTTCTCCTGAAATTTTATTAACGTTAAATATACATCAGCAGTTATTTACTGATCCAAGGCGCATTGCATTGTTAAAAGCAATTGAGCAAACAGGCTCATTAACTCAGGCTGCTAAGCAAGTGGGTATTAGCTATAAAACGGCATGGGATGCTACTAATGAAATTAACCAACTAGCACCGAAACCTTTTTTAATTACTGAAATTGGCGGTAAAAAAGGAGGAGGGACTAAGTTAAGTCATTACGCCATTAGATTTATACAACTTTATGAGTTATTAACTCAGTTACAGCAACATGCTTTTAATATTCTTAGGGATGATAAAGTACCATTAGACGATATATTAAAAGCAACAGCTAAATTATCATTGCAAACTAGTGCTCGTAATCAATTATATGGTAGTGTAAAACAAATAGAAACCAATGGTGTTGCAGGCTTTGTAACGGTTCAACTAGATGATAATCAAACGCAATTAAAGGTCTATATTACTCAACCAAGTGTGCAACGATTAAAATTAAGCCCAGATAAAACGGTTATTTTATTAATTAAAGCGCCATTGATTGAATTAAATGATACCTATGAAAATCGTTTATTGATGAAAGTTGAAAATATAACAACTGATGGTGATTGGAGTGACATTACCTTTTCATTACCTTCTGGAATTATGATTTATGCCAGCAGAGAAACGCGTGAAATTGAACAATACACATTAACCGAAGGTAAGCAAATTACACTTTCCATTGATCCGCAAAATATTATTATCGCTACTTTAGTTTAGTATTTTATTAAGACGAGGTATTCATGTTACAAATAGAAAATGCGGTTTATAAAATCAGTGATTATAAGGTTTTTAGTATTGAAAAACTAGAAGTCTATCGAGGTGGCAATTTAGCGTGCATTGGTCGCAATGGTAGTGGTAAATCTATGTTAGTTAAAGCATTATCTGGCGAGCTCACACTATTGTCAGGTAGGGTAGACAATCAATTTAAATCAACCGCTTATATTTCATTTGAGCAGTTACAGAAACTGATTGATGATGAGTGGAAGCGGAATAATACTGATATGCTAAGTGAAAGCGAAAATGATATAGGATTAACCACTGAGCAAATCATTCAAGAAAATAATTTTAACCAAGCATTTTGTCAACAATTAGCAAACCAATTTGGTATCGGCCATTTATTAACTAGGCGATTTAAATACCTTTCAACAGGCGAAACACGCAAAACATTAATCTGCCGAGTTTTGATGCAACAACCCGATTTGCTAATATTAGATGAACCCTTTGATGGCTTAGATGTTGCATCGCGTGAAAATTTAGCCGAAGTTCTTGCTGATCTTGCTAAGCAAGATATCACAGTTATTCTTGTTTTAAATCGTTTTAATGAAATTCCTTGCTTTATCAAAAATATTGGTATATTAGCGGATTGCCAACTATTGAAAATTGATACAAAAGACACAATATTGAATGATGTAACAGTCAAGCAATTGGTCAATTTGGAAAATATACCCAATACACCATTACCTGAAGCCGACGAACCACCAATTCAATTAACTGATGAATTAGATCGTATCATATTAAATAATGGTTATGTTCATTACGATGATAAACCCATTATTAATAGATTAACTTGGCAAGTCAAAGCCAAGCAAAATTGGCAAATTGTTGGGCCTAATGGTGCAGGTAAATCGACGTTATTAAGTTTAATAACAGGTGATCATCCGCAAGGGTATTGCAATGATCTTATTTTATTCGGTCGTAAACGAGGATCAGGTGAAACAATTTGGGATATTAAACGCCATATTGGTTATGTTAGTAGTAGTTTACATTTAGATTATCGCGTTAATGCGAGCGTTAAAACCGTGTTATTGTCTGGTTATTTTGATTCGATTGGTGTATATCAAGCCACCAGCGATAAACAAACTAAATTGGCTGATGAATGGTTAAAGTTGTTAGGTTTACAAGCACAAGCAGATAAAACTTTTCAATCACTTTCTTGGGGACAACAACGTTTAGTATTGATAGCTAGGGCTTTGGTTAAACATCCAACATTGCTTATTTTAGATGAACCATTGCAAGGGCTCGATCATCTTAATCGAGAATTAGTCAAACGCTGGATAGATCGTTTAATTAGTGAAGGACATACTCAGTTACTCTTTGTGTCTCATCATGCAGAAGATGCACCAAAATGCATCACTCATCGATTAACTTTCGTTCGTGGCTTTGATGAAAGCTATCAATACCAATTTGAACAGCTAAACAAATAAATTAATTAAACCTATTAAAAGAAGTTTAAAAATAGGAAAAACCATCCAAAATAAAAGTTTTTTTTGGGCAAAAATTGTCTTGATAATAGAAAAAAGCCTATAAAGGCTATACTTATGAAGTTATCCCCGTTGCCTGTGGATAACTCTGTTAATAGTTTATTGAAAAAAACGCTAACCTCAGTAACTATCAGGCTTTTTCTTGATTTGATTGCAAGTTAGCCGTTAAATGAATTTTTGTTTATTATCAATATGTTATTGTAAATCAAGCCATAGATAAATTGTTTTTTTTATAAATAAAAAAACAATTTGAACAAAAAATAGTAAATTTTAAAAGGTCAAGTCCTTTTGGGGATAATTTTTATTAATAGGTAAAATATTAGGTTGCGATGTAATGAAAAAATTTAAATTGTGTTCCGAATTCAAACCTGCAGGTGATCAGCCTGAAGCAATAAGAAAAATTAATCAAAATCTTCAAGACGGGATTGCACACCAAACATTATTGGGTGTAACAGGATCTGGTAAAACCTTTACCATGGCCAATGTTATTGCTACGCATAATCGCCCAACAATTATTTTAGCGCCCAACAAAACATTGGCCGCTCAGTTATATGGTGAAATGAAAGCCTTTTTCCCTGAAAATGCGGTTGAATACTTCGTATCTTATTACGATTACTATCAACCCGAATCTTATGTCCCTTCAACCGATACATTTATTGAAAAAGATGCATCAATCAATGAACATATAGAGCAGATGCGCCTTTCTGCCACTAAATCGCTATTAGAACGACGTGATGTTGTGATCGTAGCTTCGGTATCGGCAATTTATGGTTTAGGTGCGCCAGAAACCTATATGTCGATGATATTACACTTAACGAAAGGCACCATAACCGATCAGCGTTCAATCTTAACTCGATTAGCTGAATTGCAATACACTCGTAATGAAATAGGTTTTAGTCGTGGCACATTTCGCGTTAGAGGTGATGTGATTGATATCTTCCCAGCTGATTCAGATGAGATTGCAGTGCGTGTAGAGTTATTTGATGATGAAGTGGACCGAATCGTTATGTTTGATCCGCTCACCGGTAATAGCATAAATGAAGTATCACGGATAACTATTTATCCAAAAACACACTACGTCACTCCAAGAAATATAATGGAAAACGCTATTGCCCAAATAAAGCAGGAACTTAAAGAGCGTCAAAAAGTATTGTTAGACAACAATCGTTTGTTAGAAGAACAGCGCTTAACTCAACGAACACTATTTGATATCGAAATGATGACAGAGCTAGGTTACTGCTCAGGAATTGAAAACTATTCACGCTTTTTAGCGCAGCGAAATCCAGGCGATCCGCCAGCGACCTTATTTGATTATTTACCGGCTGATGGATTATTATTTATTGACGAGTCGCATGTGGCAATCCCGCAACTTGGCGCAATGTATAACGGTGATCGTTCACGCAAACTTAATCTTGTTGAATATGGCTTTCGTTTACCATCAGCACTAGACAATCGACCGTTAAAATTTGCTGAATTTGAAAACATTATGCCACAAACTATTTATGTGTCAGCAACACCAGCCAAATACGAAATTGAAAAATCAGGTGGTGAAATTATAGATCAAGTGGTTAGGCCAACAGGGCTATTAGATCCCATTATTGAAGTACGACCCGTTGCAACTCAGGTTGATGATTTGTTATCTGAAATCAAAATTCGCATTAATAATGATGAGCGTGTTTTAGTAACTACATTAACTAAACGTATGGCAGAAAACTTAACAGATTATTTGTCTGAACATAATGTCAATATCAAATATTTGCATTCAGATATTAATACGGTTGAACGAATGGAAATTATTCGAGATTTACGTTTAGGTAAAGTTGATGTACTAGTAGGGATTAACTTATTGCGAGAAGGCCTTGATATACCTGAAGTGTCGTTAGTTGCTATATTAGATGCTGATCGTGAAGGTTTTTTGCGTTCAGAAAGTGCACTTATTCAAACCGTCGGCCGTGCAGCTCGAAATGTGCATGGTAAAGCGATATTATATGCCGACAAAATTACGCCGGCTATGCAAAAAACGATTGATGAAACAGCTCGCCGTCGTCAAAAACAGGAAGATTTTAATACTGCACATGGTATTACACCAAAATCAGTACGTAAAGAAATTAAAGACGTATTAGAGGCAGGTTTAAGTACCAAAAAATCAACAGCCAAAGTACAAGCATTTGAACCAGGCAAACCTTATCAGTATGTTTCGGTTAAAGAGGTTCAGGCAAAAGTAAAAGAACTTGAAGCAATGATGTATGCAGCAGCTCAGAATCTTGAATTTGAAAAAGCTGGTATACTACGCGATGAAATAAAAAAATTGCGTGCTGATTTTATTAAAGTGTCTTAATTAACCATCTAACAAGGAAAATATGATGACAATAACACGAATTGATCCAGAAGAACGCTGGTCTGAAGCCGTAATTTATAATAACGTTATTTATTACACAAGTGTTCCTGCTAATCTTGAAAATGATGCTTATATTCAAACTAAAAGCGCTTTAGCCGAAATTGATAAAATATTAGCTAGAGCTAACAGCGATAAAGCACATATATTGGATGTAACACTATTTTTAGTTAATAAAAATGACTTTGCCGCAATGAATAAAGCATGGGACGAATGGGTAGTTAAAGGAAGCGCTCCTGTACGCTGCACTGTGCAAGCGGGATTAATGAAAAAGGAATATTTAATCGAAATTAAAATTGTGGCAGCAGTAAAAAATTAATGTTGCGATTACTGCCAATACTATTTGCTATTCGACTATATCAATTTAAGATCTTGTAAACAAATCGGTGTATTTACCTATTTTTGAGCTAAACCATAAGGCGTTTTCCCTGAAATCGCTTTATGCGGTTTAACGGTATTATAAAAGCTAATAAACTGCTTAGGCTTTAGTTGTCATTTTTTGCGTCACTAACTATTTGCTGATTATGCAACTTTCTATTAATGTACGCATCACTATTTTGGCTTTCCTATTCGTTTGTGGCAGGTGGTTTGGTAAATATTTCTTGATATGCCGGTTATTACACAGCTTATCTAAACAAATATTTTAACTAAAAAAATAAAGACAGTGCCATTTTTGTCAAAAACTTTCAGGAGTGCACTACGTTTATGTAAAAAATCCTAAAAAATCATGCATAAATAAACAAAGGTAACGTTATTATTATTGCTTTTCTAACCACCATTTCACCGCCAAAACAACGCGACTAAACTAACTTGAATTATTAATATTAAACAACACTATCGTTAAAAATGAGTTAAATTTTGCCCTAAAATGCGCTATGATTGGTGCTGTTTAACTTATTTAGATTATCAATCAAATAACGATATTTGGTAGCTAAGCGATATTAGATAACTATATTAGATAACTACATTCGATAGCTATATTTAATAACTAAAAGCAATAATATTAACCATTTAAATCATAACAACAAACCAAAGGTATTCCCTTTTGTTCTAATTAAAT
>NZ_LZHH01000117.1 GCF_001690595.1 Gilliamella sp. Choc5-1 | reverse complement strand
TGTTGCCATCGATTCGGTCGGGAACTCAAAGGAGACTGCCGTTGATAAAGCGGAGGAAGGTGGGGACGACGTCAAGTCATCATGGCCCTTACGACCAGGGCTACACACGTGCTACAATGGCGTATACAAAGGGAGGCGACCTCGCGAGAGTAAGCGGACCTCATAAAATACGTCTAAGTCCGGATTGGAGTCTGCAACTCGACTCCATGAAGTCGGAATCGCTAGTAATCGTGAATCAGAATGTCACGGTGAATACGTTCCCGGGCCTTGTACACACCGCCCGTCACACCATGGGAGTGGGTTGCACCAGAAGTAGATAGCTTAACCTTCGGGAGGGCGTTTACCACGGTGTGGTTCATGACTGGGGTGAAGTCGTAACAAGGTAACCGTAGGGGAACCTGCGGTTGGATCACCTCCTTACGAAGTGCTCGTAAGTGTTCACACAGATTGTTTGTTTAGAAGAGAAATAATTAAGTCCCCTTCGTCTAGAGGCCTAGGACATCGCCCTTTCACGGCGGTAACAGGGGTTCGAATCCCCTAGGGGACGCCATAAAAGTGATGAGATTATTTCTTAGTAATTATTATGTTTGTATTTACTTATTAGGTGTAATGAGTGAATAGAAAGATAAAGCTCTTTAACAATTAGGAACAAGCTGAAAGAAACGAGTTCTCGTTTTTACGGAAGGAAGCGATATATAGATATAGGCGACTGGAAGTAAGAAAGAGAAGAAAGCGTAATTAAAACCAAGACAACTGTGAGTTGTAAGGTTAAGAAATTAAGCGTACACGGTGGATGCCTAGGCAATCAGAGGCGAAGAAGGACGTGTTAATCTGCGAAAAGCGACGGTAAGCTGATAAAAAGCGTAATAGCCGTCGATGTCCGAATGGGGAAACCCAGTGTAGGAAACTACACTATCATCTAATGAATTCATAGTTAGATGAGGCGAACCGGGAGAACTGAAACATCTAAGTACCCCGAGGAAAAGAAATCAACCGAGATTCCCTGAGTAGCGGCGAGCGAAAGGGGAGGAGCCCAAGCGGGTAGCATATCGTATTAGTGGAAGCGTCTGGAAAGTCGCACGATAGAGGGTGAAAGTCCCGTACACGAAGGTGTGATATGTGGAAGCTTATAGAGTAGGGCGGGACACGTGATATCCTGTCTGAAGAAGGGGGGACCATCCTCCAAGGCTAAATACTCCTGATTGACCGATAGTGAACTAGTACCGTGAGGGAAAGGCGAAAAGAACCCCGGGAGGGGAGTGAAATAGACCCTGAAACCGTGTACGTACAATCAGTGGGAGCTGTTACCGTTGGGTGATAGTGACTGCGTACCTTTTGTATAATGGGTCAGCGACTTATATTCTGTAGCGAGGTTAACCGAATAGGGGAGCCGAAGGGAAACCGAGTATTAACTGTGCGTTAAGTTGCAGGGTATAGACCCGAAACCCGGTGATCTAGCCATGGGCAGGTTGAAGGTTGGTTAACACTAACTGGAGGACCGAACCGACTAATGTTGAAAAATTAGCGGATGACCTGTGGCTGGGGGTGAAAGGCCAATCAAACCGGGAGATAGCTGGTTCTCCCCGAAAGCTATTTAGGTAGCGCCTCATGAATGACTGTTGGGGGTAGAGCACTGTTTCGGCTAGGGGGCCATCCCGGCTTACCAACCCGATGCAAACTCCGAATACTGACAAGTTGAATCATGGGAGACACACGGCGGGTGCTAACGTTCGTCGTGAAGAGGGAAACAACCCAGACCGCCAGCTAAGGTCCCAAAGTCATAGTTAAGTGGGAAACGAAGTGGGAAGGCTTAGACAGCTAGGATGTTGGCTTAGAAGCAGCCATCATTTAAAGAAAGCGTAATAGCTCACTAGTTGAGTCGGCCTGCACGGAAGATGTAACGGGGCTAAAACTATGCACCGAAGCTGCGGCAGTGCACGCAAGTGTATTGGGTAGGGGAGCGTTCTGTAAGCCGTAGAAGGTGTGTTGTGAGGCATGCTGGAGGTATCAGAAGTGCGAATGCTGACATAAGTAACGATAAAGCGGGTGAAAAGCCCGCTCGCCGGAAGACCAAGGGTTCCTGTCCAACGTTAATCGGGGCAGGGTGAGTCGACCCCTAAGGAGAGGCCGAAGGGCGTATCTGATGGGAAACGGGTTAATATTCCCGTACTGGCTATAACTGCGATGGGGGGACGAAGAAGGCTAGGTTTACCACCTATTGGATGGTGGGTTAAGCGTGTAGGGGTGTGATTAGGCAAATCCGGTCACTAAGACTCTGAGGCGTGATGACGAGCTGCTAAGGCAGTGAAGTAATTGATGCCCTGCTTCCAGGAAAATCCTCTAAGCTTCAGGTTATAGTTAATCGTACCCGAAACCGACACAGGTGGTCAGGTAGAGAATACTAAGGCGCTTGAGAGAACTCGGGTGAAGGAACTAGGCAAAATGGTGCCGTAACTTCGGGAGAAGGCACGCTGATGTGTAATTGAAATCCCATGCGGACGTAGGTGAAATCAGTCGAAGATACCAGCTGGCTGCAACTGTTTAATAAAAACACAGCACTGTGCAAACACGAAAGTGGACGTATACGGTGTGACGCCTGCCCGGTGCTGGAAGGTTAATTGATGGGGTTATGCTTATGCAGAAGCTCCTGATCGAAGCCCCAGTAAACGGCGGCCGTAACTATAACGGTCCTAAGGTAGCGAAATTCCTTGTCGGGTAAGTTCCGACCTGCACGAATGGCGTAATGATGGCCAGGCTGTCTCCACCCGAGACTCAGTGAAATTGAATTTGCCGTGAAGATGCGGTGTACCCGTGGCAAGACGGAAAGACCCCGTGAACCTTTACTATAGCTTGACAGTGAACATTGAGCCTTAATGTGTAGGATAGGTGGGAGGCAAAGAAGCATGCACGCCAGTGTGTGTGGAGTCGACCTTGAAATACCACCCTTTAATGTTTGATGTTCTAACCTATACTTCTGAATCGAGGTAAGGGACACTGTCTGGTGGGTAGTTTGACTGGGGCGGTCTCCTCCCAAAGAGTAACGGAGGAGCACGAAGGTTAGCTAATCCTGGTCGGACATCAGGAGGTTAGTGCAATGGCAAAAGCTAGCTTGACTGCGAGAGTGACGGCTCGAGCAGGTACGAAAGTAGGTCATAGTGATCCGGTGGTTCTGAATGGAAGGGCCATCGCTCAACGGATAAAAGGTACTCCGGGGATAACAGGCTGATACCGCCCAAGAGTTCATATCGACGGCGGTGTTTGGCACCTCGATGTCGGCTCATCACATCCTGGGGCTGAAGTAGGTCCCAAGGGTACGGCTGTTCGCCGTTTAAAGTGGTACGCGAGCTGGGTTTAGAACGTCGTGAGACAGTTCGGTCCCTATCTGCCATGGGCGTAGGAAAATTGAGAGGGTTTGCTTCTAGTACGAGAGGACCGAAGTGAACGCACCGCTGGTGTACGGGTTGTGATGCCAATTGCATTGCCCGGTAGCTACGTGCGGAATAGATAAGTGCTGAAAGCATCTAAGCACGAAACTAGCCTTGAGATGAGTTTTCCCTGAAGAGATTCAGTAAGGTCCGTTTGAGACTAAGACGTAGATAGGTCAGGTGTGTAAGTGTAGTGATACATTGAGCTAACTGATACTAATGAACCGAGAGTCTTAACCTTACAACTCGGAGTTGTTTTGGGTTACGCAGGAGTTATTGATAGCGTAGAAAAGCATCGATAAACGAAGAAGGATTGATAAAACAGTTTGTTCCGAATTGAGCGATTGATGTCGATATGAGATAATGGACATCAGTTGAGAAAGAGAAG
>NZ_LZHH01000116.1 GCF_001690595.1 Gilliamella sp. Choc5-1 | reverse complement strand
CGTCGTCCCAGTCATGGTGCGAATCCTATCAGAAAAAAGCAGTTTATCTATAATAGTCAAACCGATACTTATACTTGCCCAAACGGGCAATCATTAATATATAAAACTACCAGCAGAGAAGGTTATTGTCATTATCACTGTCCGTTATTGTCACAGTGTACACAGAGTAAAAATAAGTAGAAAGTCATCACACGCCATATCTGGGAAGCAGATAAAGAGAAAGCCAATGAGATTCGTTTAAGTCAGTGGGGTAAAAAAGTCTATGCTCGGAGAAAAGAGACCGTAGAGCGCAGTTTTGCTGATGCTAAACAACACCACGGACATCGCTATGCAAGATTTAGGGGAAGAGCACAGGTTCAAATGCAGTGTTTATTGGCCGCAACGGCTCAAAATATCAAGAAAATAGCGATAAAGCTATTTTTGTTATTTTTTTAGGCCATTTTTTAATTTATTTAATAAAATCCAAATTAAAAATCCTGTTTATGGTTTAAATAAAAAAATAAACCCCGAATTATATCGAGGTTTGTCATCAATCTGACCTCGCTAAATAGCGAGGTTTTAATATTACGATAGAACTAATATTAATTAGTCTTTGTTACCACTTCTAAATGCACGCTTTCGGTCATTTTCAGTCAAATGACGTTTACGAAGACGGATAGATAACGGTGTTACTTCCACTAATTCATCATCGTCAATAAACTCTAAAGCTTGTTCCAATGACATTTTAATTGGTGGTGAAAGTGTAGTTGCTTCGTCGGTACCTGATGCTCGCATATTAGTTAATTTTTTACCCGTTAAGCAGTTAACAGTTAAATCGTTCGAACGAGTATGTATACCAATGATTTGCCCTTCATATACTTCAGCACCATGACCTAGGAATAACTTACCACGGTCTTGTAAACCATATAACGCATAAGCCAATGCTTTACCTGTACCGTTAGAAATCATTACGCCATTATTACGCTGACCAATTTCGCCTGGGCGAACATCATCATAATGACTAAATGTAGAATAAAGTAAACCTGTACCTGAAGTCATAGTCATAAATTCAGTTCTGAAACCGATAAGTCCACGGCTTGGAATTACATAATCTAAACGTACGCGACCTTTACCATCTGGTAACATGTTTGTTAGATCACCTTTACGTAAACCAAGGGCTTCCATTACTGAACCTTGATGCTGTTCTTCAATATCAAGCGTAACTTGTTCAAATGGTTCTTGTTTTTTACCGTCAATTTCTCTAAAAATAACCTTAGGGCGAGAAACACCTAACTCATAACCTTCACGGCGCATATTTTCAATTAGTACTGATAAATGCAATTCACCACGACCCGATACTCTAAAAGCATCTGGATCTGGAGTTTCTTCAACGCGCAACGCAACATTATGTACAAGCTCTTTATTTAAACGCTCAAGAATTTGTCGAGATGTTACATATTTACCTTCTTTACCAGCAAATGGTGAGCTATTAACATTAAAGAACATAGTTACTGTTGGTTCATCAACAGTTAATGCCGGCAGAGCTTCAACGCAACTGTTATCACAAATCGTGTCAGAGATACCGAGTTCACCAAGACCAGTTAATGCAATAATATCACCAGCTTCGGCAACTTCAGCTTCATAACGTTGCAGCCCTAAATGACCTAGCACTTGCCCTACTTTACCTGTACGTTTGTTACCTTCACTATCAACTATAGTCACTTGTTGATTTGGTTTAACACGACCACGTTTAATACGACCAATACCAATAACGCCAACATAATTATTATAATCAAGTTGAGAAATTTGCATTTGGAATGGACCATCTAAATCCACTTTTGGTGGTTCAACATGTTTAACAATCGCTTCAAATAGTGGCGTCATATCTTCAGCCATATTTTCATGATCTAAGCCCGCAATACCCATTAATGCAGAAGCATAAACAATAGGGAAATCTAGCTGTTCATCAGTTGCCCCTAAATTAACGAATAGATCAAATACTTGGTCAACTACCCAATCAGGGCGAGCACCTGGGCGGTCAACTTTATTGATAACCACAATCGGTTTTAAACCATAAGCAAATGCTTTTTGCGTTACAAAACGTGTTTGAGGCATTGGTCCATCCATTGCATCAACGAGCAATAATACAGAATCAACCATAGACATAACACGTTCAACTTCACCACCAAAATCAGCATGTCCTGGGGTATCAACGATATTAATTCGGTAACCATTCCAATCAATAGCGGTATTTTTAGCTAAAATGGTAATACCACGCTCTTTTTCGAGAGCATTAGAGTCCATGATGCGTTCGTTATCGTCACCCCGTAGATTATCTAGCGTACCTGACTGTTTTAATAACTTATCAACCAATGTTGTTTTACCATGGTCAACGTGAGCAATAATGGCAATATTTCTTAAATTTTCAATCACAATTAAAATTCCAATTAGGAGACAGATTCTATAGGCGCAGTATTGTACACCTTTTTAGCCGAAATGTTGATCTATATCACAAAGTTTCTTTAAAAGAAGTTGAACACTTGATATCTTTAGAAAAATATCAAGTTATTTGTAAAAAAGTTTCCGGTAACTATACGTTTAAGTATAAAACTGTTCAGCAAATTCATCTACCTTTGCCCAATCTGTATATTCAATAACCGGTTTTGTTACATCAGTGTCACCTTTCCCTAACCACATAATAAAGCGGATCATATTGCGATCAAACCAATTATATTGAGGATAATAAAGCGCGCCAGCAAAAACAGCAATAAAAGCTGGTTTCCATGCTATTTTAGCTAAAAACTTTTTGGTATATAAATTTGTTTCTGGTGTATTTTTATTGGGTTTCCTCGCAACCATATTTACCCCAAAAAATCCAGACTTCATACTATTTAACTGCTGATAATTCTTATCGATAAATACTTTCATCACTTTGCTATAAAATCCATAACGAATCGAACTTCCCAATAAGGCTGCTTGGTATTGCGTCAAATCGATTTTAGTATCAGGTAACAGTTCAATAACATCACAATCACATCGACCATTAAGTCGTGTTTTTATACGTTGCATAATCTTAAATGTCTGTTTTTCATGTGTGGTATAGAGTAATAAAACTTTTATAGCGGAATTCATAACTTGCTGCCTCTTTTGTTAAACTCTTGGGTAAATATCAATTTTACTTTTTTTATGATAAAAATTAAAAGATTGGGGATGATTTCATTAAAAATTTTGATTATAGTGTTACACTAATTCAATCAAATCGGAACCAATTATGGCAATTTCACCACCAAAGCTAAGTGCAATTATTTTGGCGGCAGGAAAAGGCACACGGATGCATTCCAACCTACCTAAAGTTTTACATAAAATTGGCGCCAAGCCGATGTTACAACATGTGATTGATACAGTTCAACAACTTAATACAAATCGCATCAATATTGTTTATGGACATGGCAAACAACAGCTTAAAGATGCGCTTAAAGAGCAACATGTGCAACTGGTATATCAAGCTGAACAACTAGGTACTGGTCATGCTGTGCAACAAGCTATCCCTTACATTCAAGATGACGAAGATATCTTAATTTTATATGGCGACACGCCCCTTATATCGGTTCAAACACTACAAACTTTAATTGCCAGTAAACCCCAGCAAGGCATCGCTTTATTAACTGTTATTCTTGAAGATCCAACAGGTTATGGTCGAATAGAACGCAAAAATGGCAAAGTTGTTGCTATTATTGAACAAAAAGATGCTACACCAGAACAACAAAAAATCAATGAAATTAACACTGGCATAATGTTAGTTAACGGAAAATTATTGAAAAGTTGGTTACTACGTTTAACCAATAATAATGCGCAAAAAGAGTTCTACTTAACCGATATTATTGCTTTTGCTTACCAAGATGGTTATAAAATCTTAACCTCGCACCCAGTTCAACAATTTGAAGTTGAAGGTGTTAATAATCGCCTACAATTGGCAATGTTAGAAAGACAATATCAACATCTGCAAGCTCAAAATTTATTACTAGCTGGTGTAACACTGCTTGATCCAAATCGCTTTGACTTACGAGGCACACTATCGCATGGTAAAGATGTTACGATTGATTGTAATGTAATTATTGAAGGAAATGTCAAACTAGGCAATAACGTATTTATTGGTGCAGGCTGTGTCTTAAGAAATTGCTCAATTGATGACAATTCAACAATCAGTCCGTATAGCATTATTGAAGATTCAACTATCGCTAAACAGTGCACTATCGGACCTTTCGCCCGTCTACGACCTGGTTCACAGCTTGATGAACAAGCCCATGTTGGCAACTTTGTTGAATTAAAAAAAGCACATCTAGGCCAAGCAAGCAAAGCCGGACACTTAAGCTATCTTGGCGATAGCGAAATTGGTAGTAACGTCAACATAGGTGCAGGCACCATCACTTGTAATTATGACGGTGCAAATAAATTTAAAACTATTATTGAAGATGATGTGTTTGTCGGTTCTGATACGCAATTAATTGCACCTGTAAAAGTGGGTAAAGGGGCAACTATTGCAGCAGGGACAACGGTTACCAATAATGTGAATGAGAACGAATTGGTCGTAAGCCGAGTAAAACAAAAACAACTTGCTGGTTGGAAACGACCAACAAAGCTAACTAACGAGGAATAAGATATGTGTGGAATTGTAGGTGCTATCGCCAAACGTGATGTTGCTGAAATATTATTAGAAGGTTTAAAACGATTAGAATATCGTGGTTATGACTCAGCAGGACTGGCAATTATTTCACCACAAGGTGAATTACAACGCGTTCGTCGTGTTGGCAAAGTACAAGCACTTAAAGATGCCATTGAACAGCATCCACTAGAAGGATCTACAGGAATTGCTCATACTCGCTGGGCAACTCATGGTGAACCAGCTGAACACAATGCTCATCCACATGTATCTGGTTTTATTGCCGTTGTGCATAATGGAATTATCGAAAATTTTGAACCACTACGTGAAAAGCTGATCGCCAAAGGTTATCAATTTCGTTCAGAAACGGATACTGAAGTTATTGCCCACTTAATTCATAACATTATATCAACAGAAGATTGTTCCTTATTTGACGCTGTACAAAAAGCTATTCCACAACTACGAGGGGCTTACGGTACAGTCATTATAGACACTCGCAATCCAGATATACTGGTTGCGGCACGTTCAGGCAGTCCTTTAGTTATAGGTTGTGGCGTAGGAGAGAACTTTATCGCATCCGATCAATTAGCACTATTACCCGTCACTCGCCAATTCATCTATTTGGAAGAAGGTGATATCGCACTTATCACTCACCGAAAAGTAACAATCTTAGACAAAAATCATCAAAAAGTAGCAAGACCATGTTTAGAATCTGATGCAAAGTATGATGCGGGTAGTAAAGCAGGCTACAGCCATTACATGCAAAAAGAGATCTACGAACAACCTAATGCAATAAAAAATACGCTTGAAGGTCGCATGGTACATGGTAAAGTTGATTTGTCCGAACTTGGTGATGAAGCCAAAGCCATCCTTAAACAGGTTGAGCATGTTCAAATTGTTGCCTGTGGTACTGCTTATAATGCAGGTATGGTTGCACGTTATTGGTTTGAAGCTTTAGCAGGAATTCCTTGTGATGTCGAGATTGCATCAGAATTCCGTTATCGAAATCCAGCTCGTCGCAAAAATAGCTTATTTATCACCCTTTCACAATCTGGTGAAACGGCTGACACACTCGCTGCATTGCGATTAGCCAAAGAAAATAATTACCTAAGCACCCTTGCTATCTGTAATGTGGCTGCCTCAACACTAGTGCGCGAAGCAGATTTAGTTCTATTAACCAAGGCGGGGGTTGAAATCGGTGTTGCGTCAACTAAAGCCTTTACCACACAATTAACGGTTTTATTGCTACTAGTTGCTAAATTAGGACGCATAAATAATATGGCTGAAAGTACTGAGCAAGCTATTGTGCATGCACTACAAGTCCTACCAAACCGCATTGAACAGGTGCTCACAGCAGAACCTCAAATAAAAAAACTAGCTAGTCATTTTGTGGATAAACATCATGCGCTATTCTTAGGTCGAGGTGATGAGTATCCAATCGCTATGGAAGCTTCGCTAAAGCTCAAAGAAATATCTTATATTCACGCTGAAGCCTATGCTGCTGGTGAACTCAAACATGGTCCACTTGCATTAATTGATGCTGATATGCCAGTGATTGTTATGGCACCAACCAACGAAATGCTAGAAAAATTAAAATCTAATATAGAAGAAGTTCGAGCGCGTGGCGGTCAACTGTATGTTTTTGCCCAAGAAGATTCGGAATTTGTTAGTGATGACACCATGCACATTATAAACCTACCCCATATTGAAGAACTTACTGCACCAATATATTACACAGTACCTACACAACTACTTGCGTATCATGTTGCTTTGATCAAAGGAACCGATGTCGATCAGCCTCGTAATTTAGCAAAATCAGTAACGGTAGAATAGATACGCAAACAACTTACTATTTTTATTTAACTGTGTTGTTATACTTATAGTGTGTAAATATTTTATTTGAATTATAACTATTTAAGGAGAGATTCATGGGAATAGAATATAGTATCATTGCAATGGATGACAGTGTTACACAAGATATTGTTTTAAATGCGTTCAGCCCGTATTGTACTAAAAAAGATGACGAAGAATATTTATTAGATTATGGTGATGAAGTTTATGAAGATATGATTATATGCAATCATTGTACCTTATATCTATCCTTCAAAGAGAGCAGCAAGGAAATAATAGAGTCGATTGAAATTATTAAACCTTCTGATCATCCAGCGTTAGAAAAAGCCATCTTTTTACTTATTCATGAACATCCAATGTTTATTGCAGGTCCAGATTTTCCATTGATGACAGCAAATAAAAAATGTATGGATTTATTAAAAGTAGAAGATATTGAAACCTATGAAGATACCGAATTAGTTTCGTCATTTGATGAATTCTCTAAACCTTTTAACTGGTTACGAATAGATATAAATGACCTAAAAGCCGTCTGATTTTTATAAATTAAAGTAGTGGTATGACCATTTGTTTTTTGAACTCGTTAGTAAAGCTACGTTTTGCTCTTCGTGATGAATCGACTGCCATTGTTGTTACCTTCTCTTATTTTTTAGTTTATCATAACAATGACCTTATAAAACTGGTACTACTTAGTGTAGCCGATCCAGCTGCCGATATGCTCAATGATAAAGTCCTTCCTTTCTTTGACAGCGAACAAGTGCCACTTTTACGCATTCTTACCGACCGAGGTACGGAATATAATGGCCATAAGGAGAGCCATGCTTATGAGCTTTATCTTAATCTAGAAGATATTGAACACACCAAGACCAAAGCCTACATCCCACAAACAAACGGTATTTGTGAGCGATTCCATAAGACGATGAAAACAGAATGTTATGATATTTTATTTCGGCGTAAGATTTACACGCAATTGAGTGAAATACAAAACGATATTGAGCAATGGCTTGAATTTTACAATCGAGAAAGAGCGCATTCAGGAAAATATTGTTATGGGAAGACACCATGGCAAACATGGAATGATGCAAAGGGGTTGGTTAAGGAAACGCAATTGGAGAATTTATTTTGCTCATCGGGCACGCATTTTGTTAAAATGAAAGCCGATGAGTAATATGTGTCTGTCAGATTAAGTTTGAGCTACTACATATTAAAGTAATAGGACAATTCGAAAATTTAAATTAGCAGGATAATGTGAAATGAAAAAAATTTTTTTAACTTTTATTGTATTTTTTATTTTTTCTGTAGGAAATGTACATTCAAATGAATCACCGGATATTTGGGATTATTATAAAGTTTCCAAAAATTCTGTTTTTGGTAATGAATTAGATTATGACAGACAATTTTTAACAGAAAATTATTCGCGAATTAAACTAATATTAATTGATGGAGATCTTATAGTTGATAAAATTTGTCTTATCCACTATGAAACATCAGCAAGTCTTACTACACCTTTATCTTATTGGAAAACTCCAGAAAAAGTAGAAAAATATAAAAAAATTTTCTCAGAAGAAGGGATCCTTTTAGGAGATCAATTTGCGGCAATAAACTTTCCTAATAATCATGACGATAATTTATGCTTGAAAGCGGGTTTAACTGATTTAATAGAGATCGATAATTATTTTGTTTTTCTAACTAAGTCAGATCACTTAATAATATTTTCGAAGCAATTGAAAAAAAATAATGAATCGCCCATAACTTATTGAGGATTTAATTATAAGATACCAAATCGGGAATTTAGTTGGTTTGGTCATCCCATGTTGACAAATAAAAAAATTGTAGAGGATATGAATAAGAAGTGTGATTTTCCCGATGATGGATCTTATTATAATTCTTACTTTGCCAATGAGTGTGATTTAAACGAATTAGGTCAATACTTTGGTAAAGTTAGTGACACTTTATTTAACAAAAAGAAAGAGATATATCAAAGAGGAGAATATTGATACAATTTAACTAAAAAGCAGCATGGAGAGTTTGATTTCGAAATATTTTTGAATATTGATAAAAATTTTAAGAATGTTTGGTTATTAAATAATGTTGGTAGTGACGAAACACAACGTATTGAAAAATGGAGACATTATAAAATTGATGATAGTGGGCACTTCAAGTTATTGGAATCGATTTCATGTAAAAATCGTGATAGACAAGGAGTCGTAAAATGTCACAATAATTAAGAATTGTAGTGGATCAAACTTAATCTGACAGACACATATTACTCATCGGCTTTTATTTTAACAAAATGCGTGTCTGATGAGCAAAATAAATTCTCCAATTGCTTTTCCTTAACCAACCTCTTTGCATCATTCCATGTTTGCCATGGTGTCTTCCCATAAAAATATTTTCCTGAATGCGCTCTTTCTCGATTGTAAAATTCAAGCCATTGCTCAATATCGTTTTGTATTTCACTCAATTGCGTGTAAATCTTACGCCGAAATAAAATATCATAACATTCTGTTTTCATCGTCTTATGGAATCGCTCACAAATACCGTTTGTTTGTGGGCTGTAGGCTTTGGTCTTGGTGTGTTCAATATCTTCTAGATTAAGATAAAGCTCATAAGCATGGCTCTCCTTATGGACATTATATTCCGTACCTCGGTCTGTAAGAATGCGTAACAGCGGCACTTGTTCGCTGTCAAAGAAAGGAAGGACTTTATCATTGAGCATATCGGCAGCAATCAGACTGTTTTTCTCGGTATAGACTTTAGCAAAAGCGAGTCTGGAATAGGTATCAATAAATGTTTGTTGGTATATTTTCCCTATGCCTTTAATATGCCCTACGTAATAGGTATCTTGTGCACATAAATAACCCGACGGAGTTGATTGGTAACTTTATGCTGTCCATAAGCTAGATATTCATAGGCCATATTGACAACGGCTTGTTCTATATGTGGCTCTACCCGATTTTTTTCGATAGGCTTTTTACGACTGATTTCTTGAAGTGCAAACTCACCCCCTTGCTCATACAGTTTTTTAAAGCGATAATAACTATCTCGACTGTATCCCATGACTTTGCAAGCTTATTGAACGTTACCGAGTTGCTTAGCTAATTCTAAAAGTCCTAATTTAGGTTTAATGATTTTGGCGGTTTGATTCATTTCTGACTCACCTTATTACGTTATGAAATAACTTAAATGTCAGGTTAAGTAAAGACTATTAACTATTAAACCACCTTTAAATTAAAAATTTGATGATACTAATCTTTTATAATCAAAGTTAATATCGATCAATCAAATGTTGATTAATTTACCAATTCGATCGATACTACTAGTAGTATAATTCTTACTGTTATCACGAATTATATTTAGGTTTAACAATAGAAAAGGGAAAATTTTTAATGAATAAAATTTATGGAGTTATAAAAAATCAGCAAGGAGAATGTCTAGCTGTATCTGAACTAGCTAAAGGTAAAGGGAAAAAAGCAAAATCTTTACTAATTAAAACAGCTGTAGCAGGAGCTATATCAACATTTATTGCAGGTGGTGCTTTAGCGGCAATAATACCGATAGAATCAAATGAAACAATAAAAGGTGACGGCTCTGGAACCATTCAAGGCGGGGTTAGCACTGATGAATATTTTGTAGGTATGGATGGTACAGGAAGCTTGACTATTAGTGATCAAGGTTCACTTACAACAAAGAGAATCATGGTAGGAAAAAATGAAGGTAGTTCAGGTCAGTTAATACTTGATAATGGGCATCTTACCAGTGCTGTGGGTAGTATTTATTTAGGGGGGGGGGGTGATGCTGATATTTTAATCACAAACGGCGGCACTTTTACAAATACAGGATGGGCTTCAACGAGTATTGCGTATGATAGTAGCTCTAATGCAAAAGTAACTGTATCTGGTAACGGTAGTGTATTAAGTCAACGTCATGATATAAGTATAGCTAATGATGGTAATGCTGTAGTTAATATACTTGATGGAGGTGTCGTTAATTCTTCTAGAGGTACATTTATAGGTAATGAAGATGGAAATGCAATTATAAATATTGATGGCCAAGGCTCGGCTTTCAATTCTACAGGTCTGAGGCTTGGAACTCAAAATACAAATAAGAAAGGTTATGGTGAAATCAATATTACTAACGGCGGAAGTCTGAATGTTGAAGATGGAGACGCTTATAAAGAATTAATTGTTAGACATGGTAAAATTTTAGTTGATGGTGAAGGTTCACAATTAAATGCCACGAAAAAAGTAAAAGTGTTTAATCACACCAAAACTGATTTAACAAGTGAGATAACTGTCTCTAATAATGCAACCATGAAAGTCAAAGCCGATGCAAATGGTGATAATGAAGGTATACTTATCGGAAAAAATGGTGCAGTAAATATCGGTGGAGCTATTGGTAAAGAAGCGGAAAAAGCCGGTACGATTGATACTCCTATCATCAATTTAGAGGATGACGGTCAGTTAAATTTCAATCATACTGATGGCGATTACCAAGTATCATGGGATATAAGCGGTGAGGGTCAAGTTAACGTTGTTTCAGGTGATAACTTTGTTAATGGTAAACATACTTATAAAGGCAAAACCAATATAACCGGTGGTTCTTGGAATGCAAATGGTGAAAATGTCTTTAGCCCTGATTCTGATTATAATATTGGTAAAGATGGTTCACTAAATTTAAATGATTATAATCAAACAGTGGGCAATGTAGTTAATGGTGGTACTATTGATTTAGGTAAAAACTCGGCAGATACAGTATTAACCGTTGATGGTGATTACCATGGTGATAATGGCAAACTAAATATTTATACTGATCTTGAAAAAGAAACATCAGACAAAATGGTGGTAAAAGGTAATGCAAGTGGTAAAACAGATATCAATATTGTAGAAATCAATAGTAAAAATATCGATAAAGGTGAAATTACCGATTTTATTGATGTTAATGGAAATGACGAAGCTGAATGGAACGTTATTGAAAAACCAGATAGCGCCTTTGATTACATAGTTGGTAAGGATGAGAATGGCCATTTAGTAATAAAATACACCAATGCATTTTCAAATGTCCGTAAATCACCAGTGGCAGGTTCTGTATTTGCCAATCAGATGGCGGCATTAAATATGTTCCGTCACAGTGCACATGATAGAGATACATCAATTTATGTACCAGAATCGAATGTTTGGATGAGTTACAAATATAATCGCACACAAAGTGATTTATTTGGAGGCAAACAATCTGTAAACATTCGAACCTCAGTACTAGAAATGGGTGTTGATTTATTATCAGAACAACAATACAAAGTTGGTGTTTATGGTGGTTATGGTCATAGTTCAACTGACACCAACCAAAAACACAGTGTACGTAAAGGGGATGGAAGCGTTACAGGCTACAACTTAGGAATTTATGGTAACTGGAATGAGCAAGAAAATGGTGCAGGTTTATATGTTGACACATGGGCTCAATACAGTTGGTTTAAAAACAAAACCTCAACGCATTTATCGGCATTAAGACACTTCTCAAACGATTATAATGGTAAGGCAATTACCGTATCATCTGAAGCCGGTTATGGTTTAGTTCTTCACGAAGGTGTAGATAAAAATTGGTTACTTGAGCCACATGCACAGTTAGGCTATACTTGGTCAGACAGCCATAACTTTAAGTTAGGTAAACAAGGTGTGGTAAGTAATATTAATGGTGATGGTATGCAAATGCGCCTTGGTGCAAGATTTTATGGTCAAAGTACTAAAGAAGGTTATGGTGTATTACCATTTATAGAAGCTAACTGGTTGTATGATTCTTCTTCACCGGAAGTAAAAATCAACGGTAAACATGTTGAATCAGACGTAAATAAAAACTATATGGAATTAAAAGTGGGTGTGAACGGTAATTTAACTAAATCACTCAGTAGTTATGCTCAATTAAATAACCGATTTGGTAGCAATAACTATCATCAACTTGGTGCACAAATTGGTTTGAACTACTCATTCTAATAATTCTAAAAAATTCAATAAAAGAAAAAGCAGTACTTAATTGGTGCTGCTTTTTTTATATCTATATTAAATAATTTATCTAATCCAAATAATAGTTAATATTATTTATGATCTTATCATGACTAATAAAGACAGTACCATTTTTGTCAAAAAGTTTCAGGAAAGCACCATATTTAAGTAAAAAATCATGGTTAATGCTGACAAATAAAGATTTTCTAATTTACTGTTTGTTTTTAAGTAAAAACATAATAGTCTTTATTTTATCTGACATTTAAGTTATTTTATAACGTAAAAAGGAGAGTCAGAAATGAATCAAACAGCAAAATCATTAAAACTAAATCTTGATACGCTCAAGCCAGTAAATGGCTAGATTAAAAATGCTAATAAATATTTACATTGACCCTATATAAAACATTATCAGCTAAAAAACTAGATTTGACTCTATGCTCAAAATTATTCATGCATTAGGGGTGGATCTTCAAATTACAGCAACACGAAAAGCTTGAAGAACACAATAAACACTTGAATGTTTAAATAGTCAAGTGTCTAAGATGCAGTTTTTAGCGCATAGAATTTAAGCTCACTGAAATAGTTGGGCTTTTTGCTTTCATATGTGAGTAATTTTATGGAATTTAAAGACCCATTAACTAAATTTTAGTGTATACTTCGCATACATCTCATTTTAATTATTCATATATTTGCTATGCATACTCAACCTAGAATTGCCATTGTAATGGGTTCCAAAAGCGATTGGACTACTATGCAACACGCAGCTGATATTCTTGATGCGTTAACAATTCCTTATCATGTTGAAATCGTTTCTGCTCATCGTACCCCCGATAAATTATTTCGTTTTGCTGAAAATGCTTCTCAGCAAGGATTTAATGTGATTATTGCAGGTGCTGGAGGTGCCGCTCATTTACCTGGCATGTTAGCCGCTAAAACGCTTGTTCCTGTGTTGGGTGTTCCGGTGCAAAGTGCCGCATTAAGTGGTGTTGATAGTCTTTATTCTATTGTTCAAATGCCTAAGGGTATTCCTGTTGGCACTTTAGCTATAGGTAAAGCTGGTGCGGCTAATGCAGCATTACTTGCTGCGCAAATTCTTGCTTTACACGATCAAGATATTTATCAACGTTTATCAATATGGCGATTAACTCAAACTGATGAAGTGTTGAATCACCCAGATCCAAGAGTGGATGCATAATATGAAAACTCAATCTGTTTGTGTATTAGGTAATGGTCAACTAGGGCGAATGCTTAAACAAGCAGGAGAACCGCTAGGTATTAAAGTCTATCCTGTTGGGTTAGATGCTGATCCTGTTACTATTCCATATCAACAGTCAGTAATAACTGCCGAAATTGAACGATGGTCAGATACTACGTTTACACAGATTTTAGCTAAACATCCGCATTTTGTTAATCGAGATGTCTTTCCGATTATTGCCGACCGTTTAACGCAAAAACAGCTACTTGACGAACTTGGTTTACCGACAGCGAAATGGTTTTCGCTTGATCACCCTCAAGATTGGTCAAGGTTATTTACTGAACTTGGCGATCGATTAATTGTTAAACGTCGAACTGGTGGTTATGATGGGCGAGGTCAATGGCGTATAGCTATTAATGACCTAATTACGGTGCCAGACGATATTTATCAGAATGCAATTGTTGAGCAAGCTATCTTATTTGAAAAAGAGATGTCATTAGTGGGAGCACGTAATGCAAAAGGTGAAACGGTATTTTACCCACTTACCAACAATTTGCACCAAGATGGCATTTTAAAAATGAGTGTTGCGCTACCAAACCAATCTCCTTTATTGCAAACACAAGCCGAAAAAATGCTAGCCTCTATTATGCACAAATTAAATTATATTGGTGTAATGGCGATGGAATGCTTTATTGTGGGGGATAAATTACTAATTAACGAACTGGCTCCGCGAGTACATAATAGCGGTCACTGGACACAAAATGGTGCTTCTATAAGTCAATTTGAGCTACATCTTCGTGCAATACTTGGTTTGCCACTTCCTAAGCCCGATGTATTTGCACCATCGGTTATGGTTAACCTGATTGGAACAGAATTAAATCTTAGTTGGTTATCTATTGATTTGGTGCATCTACATTGGTATCAAAAAGAAGTAAGAATAGGGCGTAAAGTTGGGCATTTAAACTTGACTCATAACCAACCTAGTAAATTATTAAAAGCGTTAGAGGATCTAAAACCGCTATTACCTAGCAATTATCAAAATAGCATTGAGTGGGCGCAAACAAAAATTACAACAATTTAGCAATTTAAACCAATTAAGAGCGATAAAATTAGAGATAGAACTATGATCAACTTTAACCAAAAAATCAATTATCAACGCTATGCTAGCAAACAGCGTGAAGCACTATCTGATGAGTATTCAATAGTGCGTTGTTTTGAAAGTGATCGTGGGCGTATTATAAATTCAGCTGCTATTCGTCGTCTTCAACAAAAAACGCAAGTCTTTCCATTAGAACGTAACTCAGTGGTCAGAACACGGCTTACTCATTCTATGGAAGTTCAACAAGTAGGTCGTTACATTGTTAAAGAAATTATCAACCGCCTTGGTAAAATAGGAAAATTAAAAAAATACGGGCTTGATAATTGCGTAATGGCGATTGAAAGTCTTGTTGAAATGGCTTGCTTAATGCACGATATAGGCAATCCACCGTTTGGTCATTTTGGTGAAGCAGCTATTAATCAATGGTTTAATTTACGATTAGGGCTTGAAAACGACACCATTTATCCTGCGTTAAAAATACACATTAATGATGATGATGAAATTAAAAAACTTAAAACTAAAATCCGTCAAGATTTAGCAAATTTTGAAGGTAATGCTCAAGCAATTCGTTTAGTTCATTCCATATTACGCCTTAATTTAACTTATTCACAAATTGCCTCAATTCTTAAATATTCTAAACCTGCTTATTGGTCTAAACTGATACCACCTGAATTTTCTTATTTAATGAAAAAACCAGGTTATTATTTATCAGAAGAGCCATTTGTAAAAGCGTTATCTAAACAACTTGATATCAAACAGTTTCATCGTTACCCGTTAACCTATATTATGGAGGCCGCTGATGATATCTCATATTGTATTGCTGATCTTGAAGATGCCGTTGAGAAGAAGATTTTAACTGTAAAACAGCTTTACACCTATCTAGCCGATGCATGGGGACCTTTTAAAAAAGGTGATTTGTTTGATCTTGTTGTCAACCGCCCTTACGAAAATTTAAAACAGAATGAATTTAATGCTATTGGTATTGACCAATTTTTTATGTATTTACGAGTCAACGCTATTAGCAAACTGGTGCCACATGCCGCTGAACGTTTTATTGAAAATATAGAAGCAATTTATCATGGTTCGTTTAACCATGCCTTACTTGAAGATCATAGTACAGAATATAAATTGCTTAATATTTTTAAAACAGTTGGCTTTGAACATGTGTTTAATCATGAATCGGTCGAAAATATTGAACTGCAAGGATATCGAATTATTAGTGGATTGCTTGATATTTATAGTCCGTTGCTTGCTATGCCGACAGATGATTTTTTAAAATTAGTTGATAACGAATATCACAAGCACTATCCCATTGAAACACGCTTATATCATAAATTATCTTCAAAACATTGTGCAGCTTATAAGCAAGCAATTAGTAAATTAAATTCAAACGAAGCGAATTTTGCTTGTATGGAATTTTACTATCGATGTCGCTTATTACAAGATTATATTAGTGGTATGACAGACCATTTTGCTTACGATGAATATCGTAAGTTAATGGTAACGTTCTAATCCTTACTATGTATTAAGTTATCATAATTACTCGGCACCAATAATACACACACGGCACCATATGAGTGCATAGTGCAATAAAAATATATCAAAGTATATTTTTGCTTGTTTATGCATTTAATAGCTTAAGCTAAGTCACTAAGCACTAGGCCTAAGCTATTAAACCTGCGTTTTATAACGGCTACCTTTTCTATTTGTTAGTAATTCTACTTAAATTACTCAATTTTATTCAATTCCTCAATTTTGGCACGCTCTTTGCATAATTGATTTTGTATCTCATATTTATTAGGAGTAATTAATGAAATTAGTCACTGTAGTTATAAAACCTTTCAAATTAGAAGAAGTTCGAGAAGCATTATCTAATATAGGCATCACAGGATTAACTGTTACTGAAGTCAAAGGTTTTGGTCGACAAAAAGGTCATGCTGAGTTATATCGAGGTGCTGAATATAATGTTAATTTTTTGCCTAAAGTTAAAATAGATTTAGCTATTAGTGATGAGCAGATTGATGAAGTCATTAACATCATAACCAAAGCTGCATACACAGGTAAAATTGGTGATGGCAAAATTTTTGTTACTTCACTTGAGCATGTCGTGCGTATACGCACAGGTGAAACTGACGAATCGGCGTTATAAATTATTGTTAAGGATATCATTATGTTGAAAAAAATCATTTTTTCTTTAATTATTTTATTCTCAAGTTCCGTTTTTGCAGATGAAAGCGCCATCGTTGATAAAGCTGATAACGGATTTATGATGATCTGTACCGCCTTAGTTCTTTTTATGTCTGTTCCTGGAATTGCTTTATTTTATGGTGGATTATTACGTTCTAAAAACGTGTTATCGATGTTATCTCAAGTGCTTGTTATCTTTTCGCTTATTGCTGTATTGTGGATTACTTATGGTTATTCACTCTCTTTTGGTGAAGGGAATTGGTTTTATGGCAATTTTAACCATTTTTTATTAACGGGTATTGGTATTACAGATGTTTCGGGATCAATTTATGAATTTATTTGGGTCGCATTTCAAGGATCATTTGCTTGCATTACCTGTTGTTTAATTCCAGGCGCTTTTGCTGAACGAATTCGATTTTCAGCTGTATTAATCTTTATGGTGTTATGGTTTACATTTTCATATATTCCTATGGCTCACATGGTATGGGGTGGCGGTATCTTAGCTGATGAAGGTGCGCTTGACTTTGCTGGCGGTACGGTTGTGCATATTAACGCTGCGATTGCAGGAATAATAGGTGCATATTTAATTAAAAACCGTATTGGTTATAACCGCGAACCTCTCAAACCATTTAACTTACCTTATGTTTATCTTGGTGCGGCAATCCTTTATATTGGTTGGTTTGGTTTTAATGCAGGCTCATCAACTCATGCTGACGAAATTGCAGGTTTAGCTTTTATTAACACAGTTGCTGCAACAGCCGCTGCAGTTCTGGCATGGACCTTAACCGAATGGCTTTTACGAGGCAAGCCATCATGCCTTGGTTCAGTATCTGGAGTGATAGCAGGATTAGTTGGCGTAACACCCGCAGCGGGCCTTGTTGGTGTTGGTGGTGCTATGTTAATTGGTCTTATTTGTGGTTTTGCTGGGGTATGGGGAGTATCAACACTTAAGAGAATTCTAAAAGTTGATGATACCTGTGATGTATTTGGAGTACATGGCGTATGTGGTATTGTCGGCTGTATATTAACAGGTATCTTCGCGTCAGAATCTTTTGGTGGAGTTGGTTATGCAGAAGGTATCACAATGATAAGCCAAGTTGGAATTCAAGTAATGAGTGTCATTACTTGCGTAATTTGGACAGCTGTAGTGGCCTTTATTGCTTATAAAATTGCAGATATCTGTGTTGGATTAAGGGTGTCTGAAGAGCATGAACGAGAAGGGCTAGACATCAATAGTCATGGTGAAAGCGCTTTTAATAGTTAACTATAATGTTTGGTAAAAATAATTTACAGGGACTAATCCCTGTAAATTATGGCTTTTATTAATTATTGTTCTTCCATTAATTATTGTTAAAAATGCCTTTTTAATCATCCCAAAGCATAATGGCATTATCTTCAGTTAAGATTAAAGGGGGAGCAAACAGGTGCTCTTTTACTCTAGTTGGTAAAACTTGCATATCATTAAAATTAAATTGTAATTCAGGATAAACATTAGCAATTTCTTTTATCCGACTATTTAATAATTCCTTTACTTTGTTTGACTCTTTAGCAATGGCGATATCATCTTTTAGCATGCCAATTTGTTTTTTATGATGCTCTGATTCAAATATTTCACTAAAAATAAAAGAAAATCCTTTTTTATTGGCTTTGTTAATATCGTGATATTCCCTGTATTCTGAATGATGTAATTTAAGCTCTTTAACGCGTAAGGCAATAATCTCATCGATATGATCTGTATAATAATTTAATGTAGGATCTAAATAAGCCAGTGTTCTGTGTTCAGGTATTGCATCATTGCTATGTACTAAAGTAAATAACGGTTTTTTATATGTCTTCATTCTGCAATTTCCTTTTTAATTAGAATAAAAAGATAATAAAATCCTAAATAATGAAAAATAAATATCACTTTTTATATAAAATGTTTTAAGTTAACATAATGTTTAAATATAAAAATAAACAATAACTTAAATGTTTAATGATTTATCTATTAGATATTTAAAGTAATGAATTTAAATTTCAAAGTACGAAAACTTAAAAAATAAAACATTAAAAGAACAGCTACTATCGCTACGATCAGGAAAAACGGTTTAGGTTTTAATATAAATAATATTATTTATACACAAACCTGCTTTAAAAGTTAACTACGGAATATTATTAATACTGTTTTACAATAACTACTTCTATAAGACATATTTAATTTTAAAAAGTTCAATAATATTGCTAAATTTAACCTTTTATTAAAAATTTTTTCTTAAAATTTTACAGATAAATATGTAATAAAGAAAGTGAACAAATCTACCATAATAATGTTTAATATATTTGACAATTAAAGCTATTAAATTAAAAAGCCGGGCTTTTTTCCGGCTTAATAATTTAAAATCAATCAATTTTTTTGATATGCTTTAAGTTGGGTAAAGCAATAGCCAATAAAATAATACCTACCCCAATCCATTGATTAAAACGGACTGACTCTTGCAAATAAAAATAGGAACAAGTGACCGCAACAGGCAGTTCAGCAGCAGATAAAATCGCACTTAATGAAATACCAATTCTTGGAATTCCTACTGAAAATAAAAAAGGTGGTAATACAGTTCCAAGTAGCGCTAATAAAAAACCTAATTGATATAACTTATCGCTAATATTAAGTTTGAAAAAAAATAAAGGTGGAAAAATTAAAAACGTAATAATACATGCCCCAGTAATCATTAACGCACTTTTTTCAAGTTTAGATAACTCATTACCAATATTGCTGCTAGTGCTAATAAAAAGTGAATACATTAATGCTGCTAAAAAACCAAAAAAGCAACCAGTCAAATTTAAGCTAATATCTTGATTAAAAATACCTGCTGCTAAACTACTACCTACAATAATGACAATAATCGCTATTAGTTGAATTATACTTGGCTTGTTTTTAAAAATAACAAAATCGATAATCACGCTGATCCATAAATATTGCATTAATAAAATAATGGCAATTGAGGCAGGAACTAGTTGCACACATTGGTAATAACAGATACCAACCAATCCAGGAAAAATACCAACAGCACAAACTTTCCATTTTTTGGCGGATTGCTTTTTTATTGTGGTTGAAGTCACCATTGATGTGTCAACTGATGTTGATGATTTTCGATTGTGTATTTTTTTTACAATAAAGTAAATGCTCCATAACATTAACATCCCTAAAAAACATTGTACACCGGTAACTTCACCAAGCGAATAGCCTGCCTTATAGGCTGTTTTCACAATAGAAGAGAGCACACCAAAGCTACATGCCCCTAAAAAAACCAGAAAACCGCCTAAAAATTTATATTGCATATTTAAATCTCATCAAACCAAAAACATTGTCCAAAATTATGGAAATAAAAAACAATAAAAGCCCTTAGGGGGGAACCCCCATTATGGCTTTTTATAAATTAAATTTAAATACTTATACATCAGATCGATCTTTAGTATGTTCATAATTAAATGAACAATAAAAAACGATACCAAGTACAAGCGCATAAGATGCAAAAATTAGCCAAATTGTTTGCCAATCTTTAATGCCATTATGTGTACACATGTCAACGATAAAACCGCTTAAAATCGAGCCAAAATAAGCACCAATACCATTTACCATTGTCATAAATAGTCCTTGGGCACTAGCTCGAATATTTGAGCTAACTTCTTTTTCAATAAAAATAGAGCCAGAAATATTAAAAAAGTCAAACGCACAGCCATAGACGATCATTGAAAGCATTAACAATACAAAGCCAAAAGGAGTTGGATCGCCAAACGCAAATAAACCAAATCTAAGCGTCCAAGCAATTATGCTTATCATTATGACTTTTTTGATGCCAAATTTTTTGAGAAAAAATGGGATAGTCAAAATAAATGCGACTTCAGCTATTTGTGAAAATGACAATAAAATAGCTGGGTACTGAACAACTAGGCTTTCTTTAAATTCAGGTATTTTATCAAAGTCATGTAAAAATGCCCCACCAAAGGTGTTGGTGATTTGTAATATCGCCCCAAGTAACATTGCAAAAAGGAAAAATACCGCCATTACGGGGTTTTTGAATAACACAAAAGCATCTAACCCTAAATGAGAAACCCAAGACTGTTTTTTACTTTTTGATACAGTAATATTAGGCAATGTTGTGCTATAAATTACAAGTACAACCGATGCAGCACTAGCAATATAGAGTTGAGTATTGCTCAATTCGAATTTACATAAACTAACAGTCCACATTGCAATGATAAAACCGACAGTGCCAAATACGCGTATTTGAGGAAATAGAGTGACGGTATCTAAATTATCTTTGTCTAAACAGTGATAACTAATTGAGTTTGATAATGCAATAGTTGGCATAAATGCTAACGCATTGACTAACATAACCCAGAATAAAATAGCTGAATTATTAATTGATGCAGCATAAAAAAGTGCAATGGCACAAACTGAGTGACAAAACATATAAAGATATTTAGCTTGCAAAAATTTATCAGCAATGATACCAATAATAAATGGTGTAATTAAAGAGGCTAAACCTTTAGTACTGAAAATCATAGATACTTCAACACCAGAAAAGTGTAATGTATTAAATAGATAAGCTCCAAATGTGGTTAGCCAACTTCCCCAAATAAAATATTGGAGAAACATCATTAATTCTAATCTATTTTTTATGCCCATTATTTGTTCCTAAAATAAAATGAACTTTTTATAGAACCACAAATAAAAAGTATTGGTTAAAAACGCTCAATCGTTTTAGTAATAAGTTGTAAAAAAGTTGATTTAACTCGTTCGGCTGTTTCAATCACTTCTTCGTGTCCTAGAGGTTGATCTAAAATTCCACAAGCCATATTAGTTAGACATGAAATTCCGATAGTTTTAATACCAGAGTGATGTGCGATAATTGCTTCAGGCACGGTTGACATACCAACAGCATCAGCACCTAAAACGCGGATCATTCTAATTTCAGCAGGAGTTTCATATGTAGGGCCAGTCCACCACGCATAGACACCTTGTTGTAAAGTTACATTTAGTTCTTTTGCTACATCTACAACAATTGAGCGTAATTGTTTATTGTAAACTTCACTTACGTCTAAAAAACGGACTCCCAATTCTGGATTATTTGGTCCCATTAATGGATTGTTGGCGGTTAAATTGATGTGATCGGTGATAAGCATTAAATCACCTGGTTTGAATCCAGTATTTACTGCACCACAAGCATTGGTAATAATCAGTTTTTCAACGCCAAGCATTTTCATGACACGCACAGGAAAGGTAACTTGATCTAAAGTAAATCCTTCGTAGTAGTGAAAACGTCCTTTCATCGCAACAATGGTTTTATTGCTACTTTTTCCTATTACTAATTCATTAGCATGACCAACAGCCGCTGATTTGGCAAAATGAGGGATATTGTCGTAACTGATATGCACAGCATCTTCAAGAGTGTCGGCAAAAGGACCTAAACCTGAACCCAAAATAATCCCAATTGTTGGTTTTTTGTCTGTTTGTTGTTGAATACAGTTAACGGCTTGTTGAATGTCTGATATTTGATGCATGATAGTACCCTTTTAAAAATTAGATGCTAAGATGAAACTAGATAATAAAAAATAATAACCAGTTACTTAATTTTATTGAGCAATGGTTTATAAAATAATTAAAAAACAAAGCAATTGCTGTTTTTCGCATATATTATGATGATATTTGTCCAATAATGAAAGGTGTGAATTGCGATATCTTAGAGTGAACTAAATAAAAATTTGTTTTTTATTTATTATTCAATTGGTTATCTTTAAAATTAATTTGTTTAGCAAAATTATTCAAAACTAGAATAGTGATTAAACTAAACGATCATCACCAGAATAAATAACGCCGTTACCTCCTCTAAAGAATCCAACCAAAGTTAAATTACACTGTTTAGCCAAATCAACCGCCATTGAAGTTGCGGCCGAAACAGCTAATAAAAATTCCACGCCACAATTAGCTGTTTTTTGCACCATCTCGTAGCTAGCGCGGCTTGATACTAACACTACACCATGTTGATAATTGGGATGATTAGATAATTGTATGGCTCTAAACCCAAGTAATTTATCTAAAGCTACATGTCGACCGATATCTTCAAATCCAGCGATAAATTTTCCTTGTAAATCGAGCCATACCGCTGCGTGAGTGCATCCAGTTTTATTACCAACATGTTGAACTTGCGATAAATCATTTAGGCTATTGCTAAAATCAGCTAAATTAATTTGGTTCATTAGTGGCAAAGCAGGAATGGTTTGGCAGACTTGGTCTATCTGCTCACTACCACAAATACCGCAGCCTGTGCGTCCAGTTAAATTACGACGCTTTTCTTTTAGCTCACTAAAACGCCGTGATGAAAGTTCAATTTGTACTTCTATTCCTTTTGGATTTTCAATAATATCAATACCATAAATATCAGTAACTGACTGAATAATATTTTCAGTTAACGAAAACCCAACTGCAAAATAATGCAAATCTTTTGGTGTTGCCATCATCACAACATGCGAAATCCCGTTATAAATTAAAGCAACAGGCTTTTCAATAGCTAGTTTATCAAACTGAGGAACTTTAAATTCGCCGTTTTTAAATTTCCGTACTAGGATTGATTCAATGCCAACTGTCATGATTTGTCTCTTATTAATTGGAGTATTTTTATTAGGACTACGATAAACATAATCTTAAACGTTAATAAAACTAAAAAAATGTTAACGCCTTGTAATGTTCTATCAATAAGTACCGTGCTGAGTCCTAAACGATTAGTATTATGGTAAAATAGCACGCTATAATCAATTAATAATTTACACACATAAACTTATGTCGCTACACGAAATCACAATAGCAATTATGCAATTTATTGAGCATCATCAAGTTTGGGCATTACCAATTATATTTCTATTGGCATTTGGCGAATCTTTGGCTGTTATTTCACTTTTAGTTCCGGCAACGGCGATTTTATTCGGTGTGGGAGCTTTGATAGGTAGCGGAGCGATATCATTTGTACCAGTGCTAATTACTGCTTCAGTGGGGGCTATTTTGGGGGATTTAGTCTCTTACTGGTTGGGTAAACACTATCACCAACAAGTTATTGCATCATGGCCACTTAATAAACACCCTAAATTAGTTTACCGTGCTGAGCAGTTTTTTCAGCGTTATGGAACGTTTGGCGTATTTATTGGGCGATTTTTTGGGCCATTACGAGCAATAGTGCCATTAATTGCAGGCACAATGCATATGCCTGCTACCAAATTTAATGTGGTCAATATTGCTTCGGCACCTGTTTGGGCATTTGTATTGCTTGCTCCTGGTGCTTTTGGCGTGCCATGGTTAGAAACACTTTTGGGTTAAATGGTTCCAACTGTATAGCCACGACGCCCACTCTTACGACCTAAAGCTTCTAAATTGGTTTGCAATGGTGGGAATGGTAGTGTTAAATGATTCTTGCGATAAGCTTCAAGTATCAGCTTATGTATAGCGCTTCGTAGCAACATTCGGTGTCCCATTTCAGCAGCAAAAACACGTAACTCAAATAATTGAATTCCTTCTTGAATATCCACTAAAAATACTTGCGGTTCAGGATCATTAAGCACATATTCGCATTCATCTGATGCTTGTTGTAAAAGCTTGATAACTAGATCACTATCAGCATCAATAGTTGCAGGAATGGTTAATACAATTCGCGTGATAGAATCAGATAACGACCAATTCACCAATTGTTCAGTAATAAAAGCTTTATTGGGCATTACAATTTCTTTACGATCCCAATCAACAATGGTAATAGCTCGAGTATTAATTTTGGTGATGTTGCCAGTTAAATCACGAATTGTCACGGTATCACCAATGCGCACTGGTCTTTCAAATAAAATTATTAAACCAGAAATAAAATTTGCAAAAATTTCTTGTAAGCCAAATCCTAATCCCACACCTAGTGCAGCAATTAGCCATTGAATTTTTGACCAATCGATACCAATAAATGAAAATGCAATCATACAACCAATCATCAAAATAATGTATTTTGAAACCGTTGAAATTGCATAACCTGTTCCAGGGGCTAAATCTAAATGTTGTAAAATGCCTAGTTCTAATAAAGCAGGTAGATTTTTAACCAACTGGACGGTAATTGTCATCACTAAAATAGCAATACATACCGCACCAAGAGTAATATATTGCTCAATTTCAGTACCATTGACAATGACACTGGTTCCCCACAGTTTAATATTATTCATAAATGCAAAAGCTGAATGCAACTCGGACCAGAGTAAAATCATACTGATGAGTGCAATCATCATAATTATTGATCTGACTAAATGTAAAGATTGAGCGCTGATAGCATCTAAATCAATAACAGGTTCATCGACATTTTCATTGAGTGAATTAGAATCGTCTTCATGCGATTTAGCACGTTGCATACGCTCTAGACGGCGTTGTTTTGTGCGTTCAAATTCAATACGACGTTTTTGGATCCACATCCAACGGCGAATCATAAAATAAACGACTAACAGGGCAAACCAAATGATAACTGATGCCTCAAGGCGTCCTAATAATACTTGGGCTGTTGATAAATAACCTAAACAAGCAGCAATAATGGCTAGCCATGGCGCACTTAATAAAATAAACCACAAGATGTGACTTAATAAATTATCACCCGATCCTTTTTTATCGATATAAAGCGGAACGCCAGCACGATGGATCGAATTAGTCATAAATACAAGTGCAAAGCAAAGAAAAATAAACGCAGTACGACCAATGGTCGCTGCAAATTGACGATTATTATATTCGTCAAAACTCATCACAATCATTGCCAAAGGAATTACAAGCCAAATTGAAAGACGATAATATTTCATTGCTGATCGCACACTACCTTCTGACCAACCAAAATGGGTAATAAAAAGCCCATTAGATGATGCAAAATGAGCTGAAATAATAAATACCCATAAAATTGGCGCGGCTGCATTCACACCATAACCTAAAGCAAATGCGACAGGATAATCGGAATTAATCTGTAAAGCATAACCAAACACAGCCCACAAAATTGGTATAGGTAATGCCATAATTAATGAAAATATAATTACTTTTAAAGTTAAAGAATAACTATCTTGCGTTACTTTACCCACACGGCTAGCTGATTTAATTAAAAAGGTATTATATTTAGTGCGCATCTTAAAATGTGCAAAAACAAACATTAACGATAAAATGATTAAAAACAGCGGTTTGGGTGCGCTTAATACTTCAATGCTAGCATTATAAAGCTGTGAAAGAGTATCGATCGAAAAAATCACATAAACAACATCTTTAGTTAAATCGATCGGATAACTCAATGATATAGGATTTACATTTGCTACCCAAAAAAAGTATCTATGAGCCGCATCGTTTACTTCGTCAATTGCATTGGTTAATTGTTTATTGGCAATTTTTAGTTTGGTCAATTCTAAAATAGTGGTATCTGTTCCTGAAATAAGCGTTTTAAGCAATTCAGTTTGTTCACGCAACAAGCGACGATATTGCGTTGCATCTTTAACACTATTAAGTGGGCTTGTTAATGTTGGGTAATCATCTAAAGAAGTTAAAATATTACTATAATTAAGTTGCTGAGCTTTTGCTTCGGCAATTTCGGCATCAAGTGCTTGTGATTTTGGTTTTTCGGGTAAGCGCAATAATTGCTGACGTAGGGTTTCGCCCAATGAGGTCGAAAAGCTCAACCACTCGCCTTGCTCAGAAAGCGTTGCCAATGTATTTTGTACATGAGAAATCTGAGTGGTGATATTGTTTTGTTCATTAACAATATTAGTTAAATGATTCTTTTGCAGCTCCATATTTTGGCGAAGCTCATCATTTTTATCACTTAACTGATGAACAACTTGCGAAAGATCATCTTCATTATTAATGATTGGTGCAGACTCTTCGGCAAAAGCTAATGAAGAAAACAACACAGCGACAAAACAAAAAACACCACGCATCCACATAACGTTATATCCTATCTGCTAATTTTTGACCTACGCGAGCAATATTACCCACTTTAAGGTGGCGATCAAACACAATTGCATTTGATGCAAATAAAGTAATTACGGTTGAACCCAATTTAAAGCAGCCCATATCTTGCCCTTTAGTTAATTTTATTTCGTTGCCATAAGTCCAGCGTTTCATAATACCTTCTCGTGGTGGGGTGATGATACCTTCCCATGGCACTTCAATACTTCCCACAATGGTTGCGCCCACTAAAATTTGAGCCATTGGGCCAAATTCAGTTTCAAATAAACAAATTACACGCTCATTACGAGCAAAGATATTCGGTATGCTTTCGGTTGTGGCTTTATTGACTGAAAATAACGAGCCGGGAACATAAATCATCTCGCGCAAAACACCATCACAAGGCATATGAAAACGGTGATAGTTTTTAGGTGACAAATAAGTGGTTACATAAGAGCCATTTTTAAAAAACTTAATCATCTCAGGATGACAAGCAAGCAATGATTCTAAAGAATAAAAATGTCCTTTAGCTTGTAACAGCTGCGTATATTGAATAGTACCAAACTGACTGATGATTCCATCGGCAGGCATTACAACAACATTATCGGCAACATCAACAGGGCGCGCATCCTCATTTAATTCGCGAGCAAAAAAATCATTAAATGTTTTAAATTTGTTAACATCGCTAATTTTTGCTTCGCTTAAATCCACTTTATACACTTTACAAAAAAGCATAATCATCCATGTTGTAACTTTACCTAACTGTTTTTTTGCCAGCCAACCAAAAATAACGGTTAATGCCTGTTTAGGTAGAAGATACTGAATAATTGCTTTTAATTGATTTAACATATATCACTCTCAAAATTATGGTATAAACGTTGCATTATACCAAGTTTTATATACAAAGTGTAAAATCAACACAAATCTATCATTGGTGCGTTTAATTACATATGCTTTTAAAATTCTGCTAATTTTACTCAATAACGACAATCGCTTAAGCCATGCTTACCCTAGCCGTTGGTGACAATTACAATTTCTTTAAAGTTATAATATTTGTATCATGGCGAACCTTACTTTTTTTAAGCCACTTCGTTTAAAAAATCATTGATATTTAAATAAACACTAAACAACTTAATTTTTACAAAATAAAAATCCCAAAATTTTATCTTGTTGTAAAGTGTTATTTATGATATTTTTTTATTTGCTTTAATTGATTTATATCAAAAAAATAAGGTGCTTATATGGAATTTTTACTTATTATTTTGCTACTTTGTGTGTCATTACTTATGCGATATAATAGAGAAGTTTTGCTTCTCATTAAAATTTTAAGACACAAACCTTTTTCTCAAAATTTGAAAAAAGACGAACAACTGACAATTGAACAGCAAAATGCATTATCAGCCGGACTCATTATTGCTGAACAACATATGTTTTGTTGGGATAGCTTAGAAAGCGATGCTAGAAACTCCGGTAAAAGAGAACAGAAGTATCGCTTGCGCACCGCTTGGGGTGTTTTTTCTTCACAAAGTGCTACTGAATGTTTATCCTCTTTTGGAGAACTTCACAAACTTATTGATGTGGCAATTGACATTTACCTTAAGGTTCCTAAAGAGCAGTGGCAAAGTTGTATTAATGAGCAAGTTCCAGAAGATTACCGTGAGATTATTATGAGCTATTGCGCAAGCTTAGATCAAGCATCTTCAATATTAATTGAAAACAAAGTAGCCGAAAACCAAGACGAATTGCATCAAATCTTACTTCGCGGCTCTATCGCATGGGATTTAGGTCGTCTTGTTTATATAGCCAGAGCAAGTTATGTGGCGGGCTATATCGATAAAGATCAAGCATGGCAATCGATTAACTCAGTTTTACCAACAGTAAAACAATATTTTGCCAACTGGAAAGAGTTCGGTCAAAGTTATATGGTAGGTCGTGCAGTGAGTCAGCCTGATGATGCCAATTATGGGTTATTTGATATTTACACACAATGTACCACTTCTGAAGAAAGTCCGTGGCTGAAATACCCGTTAAATAATTAATTTAATGCTTGTGACAGTGTCAACTGTTACAAGCATTTAAATACAAACATCTAATCATTTTTAATATTACACCATATTAAAAGCTAATTAAATTTACGCTTTTGTGATGATATGATTTTAAAATTCTTTTTATACAATGTAGTCAATATTTTATTGTTTTTGTTGTTGTTTTTATATGTTTTCCAACAAAAAATGACAAACAAAAAACTATAAATTGATTATTTTAAATGCTATAATTTTAGCGCTTACTTAGTAAGGAGTTGCTCATTAATTGAGCTGGCAATTATAAATATAACTAAAAAATTGATTGACAGGCGGATGTTATGCTATACCAAGATAAGAGCCAATACTGGCAGCTCTATATTCTGAATTTTCATCATTTTCATCATAGCCACAAACAGAGATAATCCTCATTTTTATCATTGAACTTAGCAAAATCGGCATTAGCTGTTGTGCAATTGTTATTATTGTCGTATTCCTTCACTGCACAGGCATTATCGGCACAAACATCAAAGGTTATTGAGGGGACTGCGCCGTATTTTACGTTCGATAATGGTCTAAATAAAGTGACAACAACAAATGACCTGTTGGGTATTACGTTATCAGACGGTACCAAAATCACGCCACAAACCAATAATTCAGCGATAACCCCAATCGTGTTACCTAAAACTGGTGAAACACTAGCCGATCCATGGATTCCTTATGTTGATAAGAAAAAAATCGTAACACGAGTAACGTTAACAGGCCCTAAAGCAAGTAGCGTTTAAATACAAACAAGCAATCCTAGTTTGCTAAGCGTGCCATCTTTACGCAAGGTATTCGAATTAGAGGGTAAAGATAGTCTAGGTAGTGTGGTAGTCAGGTATGGTTTCGAGTTGAAGCAGTGGCTTGTTCACCGTGGAAATAAAAAAGATACAGATCTTAATCAATCAACATGGTGTAGTAGTTTGGGGTATCATGTGCCATTGGTAAGTGATTTAACTAACTCAAATTGCACTTCAGTAGATAGTCTTTGTCAAGGTGCTACGCCATTGTCGTCTGTTAATTATTACCAGCGTCAAATAGGTTCAGTTTTTTTTACGGAGTGGGGTAGAATGAATTATTACACCAATGCCGGATTCGTTAGCAACTACTATTTAGCTACTGATGCAACAGGTAGTAAACAGTTTATGATTTCTTCAAACACCGGTAAAACATATAGCAGTAGAGTTTATAGTCAAAAATATGCTCTTTGTATTGTACCTTAATTTTAGTGTTGAATCTTAATTCCTAGGTTGCGGTAGCTTATACGACTTTAATGGAATGGTAATGTAACGGCGTGACAGCCAAATATTCTCTTTTCTGTAAAACAAAACCAATTCGCCTTGTACTATAAGACTGATAGCTATGATTAAATAGCGTCACGATTTTATCGGCATAAAGCGCTAATGATTTTTGTTTGATACGCTAGTTATTATGCAGTTTATCTAAATAAACATTTTTCCTAAACAAATAAAGGCAGCGCTATTTTTGTCAAAAAGTTTCAGGAGTGTACTACGTTTATGTATAAACGCGTTAAAAATCAACATAATACAAAAAGCTAAATATTCTCTAATTTGCAGTTTAGTTTGATTTTTAAGTAAAAGTAAACCTTTGGTATCAACCTGTCGTATTTTGCTTAGATAGGTTTTGTTATCACCTTGCCTTGCTTTAAGCTTATTATTTTAATGACTAGGTTAATTATGTATTTTTCCGCTTATGCCAATTCATTAAAAAATAATAAATGATTAATAATAAACAGTGGTATTAAGATAGTGACAGACCATTTCATATAACCAAAAAAGCCTGGCATGTTGATTTTGTGTTGCGTTGCAATACTTTTAACCATAAAGTTAGGAGCGTTACCAATATAACTTAATGCTCCCATAAACACTGATCCCATTGATATGGCGAGTAATGTTTTTGTCATTGTTGTCATTAATATATTGGCATCACCTGAAGCTAAATTAAAAAATACCAAATAAGTCGGTGCATTATCTAAAAATCCTGATAATAATCCCGATAACCAAAAATATCGGCCATTAATGGGATTACCTTGTTCAGAAGTCACAAAAGATACCAAAGGTGCTAAGGCACCATTGCTACCTGCTCGTAATATCGCGATAACTGGGACTATCGTAATGAAAATACCAATAAATAGCTTAGCAACTTCGATTATGGCATCCCAATTAAATTCGTTACCTGCTCGCACTTGTTTTGGGGTGATTACTATTGATATCAGGCTGATTAGCATAAACATTCCATCGCGAACTAAATTTTGTAACGCAATATTTACCCCTAAAAAGCTAAAACTCACCGATGATTGCCAAATACCCGACAGCAACACACCTATGACAATGGCGATCAATAAAATAATATTAAACTTGCCATAAACCTTAACTGGGTGTGGTTTTGACATTAGAATGTTGGCCTGTATTTTTCCATATTGTTGGCGGAAATAATAGTTATCAATCACATAATAAATGGCTAATAACAATATAGCGTTTAGTAATACGGGTAATAGCATATGCCTTACTGTCCAAGTAAAATTAACTCCTTTTAAAAAGCCAATAAAGAGCGGTGGATCGCCTAATGGTGTTAATCCGCCACCTATGTTAGCCACTAAAAAAATGAAAAAGATAATAGTGTGCGTGGCGTGTTGGCGTTGGCGATTGGCCCTAATTAAAGGACGAATCATCAACATTGCTGCACCCGTTGTACCCATAATTGAGGCCAGTAAGGTGCCTATAGCTAATAAACCAACGTTTAATTTAGGTGTACTAATAACTTCACTTTTAATCAAAATTCCACCCGAAACGGTAAAAAGCGCCAGCAATAATAAAATAAAAGGAATATATTCAACAATAATGGCATGTACGGTTAAGTCGATAGTCGGTTGTAGACCAAAGAAGTAAAACGTAAAAAATAAAAACAGTAAGGTCCAAATAGCAATGATTTTTCCGTAGTGATAATGCCAAAGTCGCGATAAAAAAAGCGGCATTAATGCAATGGATAATAAAATTCCGATGAATGGAATTGAAAAATAAAGCGATAAATCATGGCCATTTAAACCAGTAGCAAAAGTCCCAGATGAAAAGAGAGATAAGGTAATAAAAGTAAAAAATGTTTTCATATCAGATTAAAGACTTTATGGTGATAATATTTTTATATAAGGAACAATTATAGCAAAGAGTTTAAAAAATTACTTTAAAATCAATTAATAAAGAAGAGTAAAATTAATTGTTTATCTGAAATATTTTACAAAATCAATGGTGAGTGTGATGATGACTAAAAATACCGGCCAATTCAACACAATATTGCTATAGCATAGGCAATGGTTTTTTCGCATATTACAGATAAAAGCGTTATAATAGCGTGCTATTTGATTATAGAGAGTTTTTCATGCCGACACCGTCATCCATAAAAAAAAGTCCCAATTACATTGCCGAAACAAACATCAAGACGGTTATGATTTTGCAAAGCTTATCAATATACTACCCGAGCTATCTCACTATGTAAATCGAAATCCCTATGGCAATTTATCGATCGATTTTGCTGATCCGATGGTGGTTAAAATGTTAAACAAAGCTTTGTTGTTTAGCTATTATCAGATGAGTTATTGGGATATTCCAGACGGTTATTTATGCCCGCCTATTCCTGGTCGAGCGGATTATATTCACTATTTAGCTGACTTATTAGCACAAGACAATCAAAACCATGTCCCAACAGGTAGACAAATTCATGTATTGGATATCGGCGTTGGGGCTAATGTGATTTACCCTATTATTGGTTGTGCCGAATATGGTTGGTCATTTGTAGGGAGTGATATTAATCCAGTTGCGATCAAAGTTGCTTTGCTTATTACACAAGCCAATACGTTATTAAAAAACACGTTGCAGTGTCGATTACAAAAAGACAGTGGATCGATTTTTAAACACATCATTAAACCTAATGAATTTTATACTTTAACGGTGTGCAATCCTCCTTTTCATGCTTCAGCAGAAGATGCGTTGGTAAGTACGCAAACCAAATTGAATAAGTTAGGTAAGCTAACAAATTCCACTCAAAAAACTGTGCTTAATTTTGGTGGACAACATGCCGAGCTTTGGTGTGAAGGTGGTGAAAGTGCTTTTATTAGTAATATGATTAATGAAAGTACTCAATATAAAACTCAATGCCTGTGGTTTACTTCATTAGTTTCAAAAAAAGAGACTTTATCTATTATTAACAAAAAATTAAAACAAGTTGCTGTTGTTGAAAGCCGTATTATTCCCATGGCGCAAGGGCAAAAAGTGAGTAGGTTTGTAGCGTGGACTTTTTTTAATCAAACTGAACGCCAACAACTTTTATCAAAAAGTCATAGAAAAACAAAACGTTAAACATTATAAATAAATTACCTTTATAGACCTTTTTGTTGTAAAAGGTCGTTTAAGTGTGTTTTGTTCATCTGCAATAAAAATTCCGATAGCTTATTGTTTCGCTTTTGGTTAAGATGGTGATTATTTAATCGCCGCTATTAACCCATCTCAATTTTCAATAAGCATAGGAAATACCAATATGAAAAGTAATCAAACAGCTAAGCTCATTGAGCAGCTACAAGGTATTGTTGGACATAAATATACTCTAACCAATCCAGCACGCACATTACCTTATCGTCAAGGTATTCGCTTTGGCGAAGGTGATGCATTGGCCGTTGTTTTGCCGGGAACGTTAGTTGAACAGTGGCAGGTGTTAAAGGCGTGTGTTGAAGCGGATGTGATTGTTATCACACAATCCGCAAATACTGGATTAACTGGTGGTTCAACGCCTGATGGTAATGGCTATGATCGTCCTGTTGTTATTGTTAGTACTCGTCGCTTAGATAGTATTAAAGTGATAGAAAATGGTGAACAAGTTGTCTGCTTGCCAGGTAGCACACTTTTTCGTCTAGAAAAGGAATTAAAAAAATATCATCGAGGTCCGCATTCGGTTATAGGTTCATCTTGCATTGGCGCTTCTGTGATGGGGGGTGTATGTAATAATTCGGGTGGAGCACTGATTCAGCGTGGACCTGCGTATACTCAAATGGCGGTGTTTGCTCAATTAGATGCGCAAGGGCAATTGCGTTTAGTTAATCATTTAGGTATAGAATTGGGTGATGAACCAGAAACAATTTTACAGAATCTTCAAAATCATACTTATACTGATAAGGATATTAAACATGATGCTGGTTTAGGCCATGATCACCATTATTGTGAGCATGTTCGTGAAGTAGATGCCGATACTCCTGCTAGATTTAATGCTGATCCTGCTCGTCATTATGAAGCATCAGGTAGTGCTGGTAGATTAATGGTATTTGCTGTGCGCCTTGATACATTTCCGTTAGAGAAAAAATCAGCCGTATTTTATATTGGTACAAATGATATTAATGAATTAAATGGTATTCGTCGCCACATTTTAAGCCAATTTAAAACCTTGCCTGTGTCGGGCGAATATATACATCGCGTGGCTTTTGATATTGCTGCAGTTTATGGGAAACCGACCTTTTTAGCCATTAAAAAGTTAGGTACAGATATGATGCCACGCATGTTTGTGTTTAAGAACTTTGTTGATCGTGTTACCGCTAAAATTCCATTTTTTCCAAAGAATTTTTCGGATCGGTTTTCTATCTTTGCTTGCAAATTTTTGCCAAATCATTTACCAAAATCAATGCGTGATTATCGTGATCGTTATGAACATCACCTTATTTTAAAAATGGCAGATGATGGGATTGCAGAAGCTGAGTCTTTTTTAAAAGACTATTTTCAAAATAAAAATGGTAATTATTTTTTATGTAACGAAAAAGAAGCCGAAGCCGCAATGTTACACCGTTTTGCGGCTGCGGGGGCTGCAACGGCATATCGCAATGTACATAGTAAAACAGTGGAAAACATTGTTGCATTAGATATTGCATTACGACGCAATGATACCGATTGGTTTGAGACGCTACCAGATAATATTGATCAGAAATTTATTTATAAAATGTATTATGGGCATTTTTTCTGTTATGTATTTCATCAAGATTATATAGCTAAAAAAGGGGTGGATTGCGATAAAGTTAAAGAAGAGATTTTAGCATTGCTTGATCAGCGTGGTGCGCAATATCCAGCCGAGCACAATGTGGGGCATTTGTATCATGCCAATGAGGATTTGAAAAAATTCTATCAAGAGCTTGATCCTACAAACAGCCTTAATCCGGGCATCGGTAAAACATCTAAGAAGAAAAATTGGGCTTAATTTTTTTAAATTCTAGATACTTAAAACCAACCGCTCGAAATCACATCTAGCGGTTTTTTCAGCATAACATCATAATAGAACAATTAGTAGCTATTTGATCACACCAACTTTTTTAATTGATATAAAATTTCTAATGCTTGTTTTGGTGTTAAAGCATCAGGATCAATCTGTTTTAACGCTTCTTCAACTTCCGAAGGTTCAGGTTCGTTGATAAAAGAAAGTTGAGATTGAGCAACGCCACTGTTAGCCGTTTGTTTTGAAATAATCTCGAGCTCTTTCAATTTTTGTTTAGCTCGCTTTAATACTGTCTTAGGCACACCGGCAAGTCCAGCAACAGCAATACCAAAACTTTTACTCGCTGCGCCTTCAGATACTTCGTGGATAAAAGCAACGGTATTATCGTGTTCAATGGCATCAAAGTGGATATTATAAACACCTTGCATATGTTCGGGTAATTGGGTTAATTCAAAGTAATGAGTGGCAAAAAGCGTCATTGATTTGATTTCATTTGCTAAATTTTCAGCACAAGCCCAAGCTAATGAAAGCCCATCATATGTTGAAGTTCCTCGACCAATTTCATCCATTAATACTAAACTTTGTTGAGTTGCATTGTGCATAATGTTAGCCGTTTCGGTCATTTCGACCATAAAAGTGGAGCGTCCAGATGCCAAATCATCAGAAGCACCAATACGTGTAAAAATGCGATCAACAGGTCCAATGACTGCTTTTGATGCAGGGACAAAGCTACCAATATAAGATAGTAAAACAATTAAAGCAGTTTGACGCATATAAGTACTTTTACCGCCCATGTTTGGACCTGTAATAATTAACATACGTCTGCTTGGTAATAATGAGAGCGAGTTTGCAATAAACGGGGTTTGTAGCACTTGTTCAATCACCACATGTCGACCATCTTTAATTTCTATTCCTGAGTCGGTTGATAGTGTTGGTTTTTGATAGTTAAGTGTTAATGATCGTTCCGCTAGGTTGGTAAGCACATCAAGTTCGGCAATGGCCTCAGCACTGATTTGCATAGTGGCTAGATCTGGAATTAATAGATCAAATAGCTGTTCGTAAAGTTGCTTTTCGAGTGCTAATGCTCGTCCTTTGGATGTTAGCACTTTATCTTCGTACTCTTTAAGTTCGGGGATGATATATCGCTCAACATTTTTCAGTGTTTGACGACGAGTATAATGAATTGGTGCCAAATGGCTTTGCCCACGGCTGATTTGGATATAGTAGCCATGCACAGCATTAAATCCAACTTTTAATGTGTCAATGCCAAGTGTTTCACGTTCTCGGATTTCTAACTGTTCTAAATAATTGGTTGCACCATCGGCTAAACTTCGTAGTTCGTCTAGTTCTGCATTATATCCATTAGCAATAACCCCACCATCACGAATAATTACTGGCGGTGTTTCAACAATAGCCTGATTTAATATTTCGGCTATACGGTCAAATTGATTTATTTTTTTACGCAAATTAATTAACGCAGGTGAAGTAAGACCACTTAATAGTGTTTGTAATTGTGGTAATAAATTATAAGCATCACGTAAACGAGCAAAATCACGAGGTCGAGCCGTATGTAATGCAAGTCTTGCTAAAATACGTTCCAAATCACCAATTTGTTTTAATAATGGATTAACTTCATCAATATAATTTTGTAATTCGCCAATAGCTTGTTGTCGATTTTGTAATATAGTCAAATTACGAATTGGTGAATGCAACCAACGTTTAAGCATACGGCTACCCATTGGTGTTTGAGTTTTATCAAGTATTTCAGCTACAGTATTTTGAGTTCCACCAGATAGGTTTTCGGTGATTTCTAGATTACGACGTGTTGCGGCATCTAACACGACAAAATCATAAGCCGACTGTTTGACAATTGAACGTATATGAGGTAGAGCTGTTCGCTGGGTATCTTTAACATATTGTAACAAACAGCCAGCTGCACAAAGTGCATAATGACAGTCTTCCACACCAAATCCAATTAAATCATTAGTGTCAAATTGTAGATTAAGCTGTTGTTTTGCTGTTTCAAGATCAAAGTCCCATTGCGGGCGACGGCGCAATCCAGAGTTATTTTCAATTAATGGCATGGATTGAAATTCTTCTGGATATAGTAATTCGACAGGACTTGTTCGTTGTAATTCGGCTTGCATTTTCTCGAAATTGTCACATTCAAAAATATAAAATCGTCCTGAACTGATATCGAGTGTGGCATAGCCGTAATAATTTTTATATTGCCAAATTGATGCCAGTAAATTGTCTTTGCGATCTTCTAATAATAGCTCATCACTTACTGTACCAGGAGTTACAATACGGACAATTTTTCGTTCTACTGGTCCTTTACTAGTAGCTGGATCGCCAATCTGTTCACAAATAGCAACTGATTCACCTAGTGAGATTAACTTTGCTAAATAACTTTCAACCGCATGATAGGGTACGCCAGCCATTGGAATGGGCTCTCCATTTGACGAACCACGCTTTGTGAGCGAAATATCTAAAAGTTGCGAGGCACGCTTGGCATCATCATAAAACATCTCATAAAAATCACCCATACGATAAAATAATAAAATATCAGGGTTTTCAGCTTTAAGTTTTAAATACTGTTGCATCATTGGGGTGTGGTTGGCTAAATTGTCTTTATTAGTCATGGTGGTTTTTCTTTTTTTTATCTCTCAACGTAATAAGTAAATTCATTAGTCTAACAAAGAACCATTAAAATGCATAAATTTGCACTGGTTCTTATTTTTAGTTTAATCATAAATTATGATAAATGTAAGTTGTATAATGTAATCATCTATATAATAATTTTATTATAACTGATTATTGGTTTATTACAGAGGTTATTTGGGCTTAATATAAAATGGATACGCTTGCATTTAATTAAAGAATTGAACTCATTACGAGCACATTATTCTAAATTATATACTTTTTATGTGTTTTTTATATTCAACATATTAAAATCTATTATAATCGTATCGGTTGTTATTGGGCTAATGGTTGGGTATTGCTACAACAATGTGAACAACAATATTACCAAAACAGTAAAATGATAGATATAGGCACTGTCTAGTATTTTGGTCAGGAACAATCAGCTAAAAGAAAAATACGCCAATAAATCATTTTATACCAATGTGCCTTATAATTATGAGTTAATAAGTTTTATTTTTAAGGGAGTCAAGCATGTTTGAAAATCCTCGATGGGTACGAGATTTGTTACGTTTTTTACCACTTAAAAGTCAATTTGTCTTATCCGGTAATATCCGAGATTTACAAGCTTGCGAGATAGTCCCTTCTGTTATTATACCACAATCTTTTGAATTAACCGTTTACCGTTGCTTAAAACAAGTCGGTTATGAGCATGTTGTGATATGGGATCCCTTGTCGGGCTTTCGATGTTTACAAACAGCCGACTTTCCTGCCAATAATACCGAGCAATTATTACAAAAGTTAGGTTTAACACCAGAAAATGGCAAAGCCGCAGGTGGTGTTGATTTATTGAGTTCTGTATTAGAACGGTTTGTTAATTTTGTTGGAGATCCCATTGCTTTATTGGTGGATTTTGCTTCTCAATTAAGTGTGCGCACCGATAATTTAACGCCAGCTGAACATCAATTATTTACACGAGCATTGATTTTGTCTCATCAGGCAAAAGTACGTCCTGCAGGGGAAAATCGCCAACCTTTTTTTAATACAGTGCTATGGGTCGTGGAAAAGGAGGGGGATTTACCTGATTGGTTCTTGGTGAATAATCCTAAAGTAAGATCTATTTCTGTCGCTAAACCAGATCATATTGCTCGCCGAGCTTTGGCAGGTGCATTAATTAAGGGAATTGCTCATGCCCAACAATTACCAGATGAGATTTTAACTCAAGCCGAAAAAACATTCGTAAATAGTACAGAAGGTATGCTGTTATTGGATATGAACGCAATTGCTACATTGGCACGAGTAGAAAATATAGGTGTTAACGTAATTGCTGATGCTGTACGACGTTATAAGGTGGGGGTGACAGAGGATCCTTGGCAAAAAATAGATAGAGAAAAAATACAGCAGGCAGAAAACTTTATTTCGCAGCGCGTAAAAGGGCAAATGCATGCTGTGACGCATATGTTAGATATTGTTAAGCGTGCAATTACGGGAATCGGTGTTAACCGTAAGGGGAATCGACCTCGAGGAGTAGTGTTTTTAGCTGGGCCTACAGGGGTTGGTAAAACAGAGTTAGCAAAAACTATCACCAGTCTATTATTTAATGATGAGAGTGCATATATCCGATTCGACATGTCTGAGTTTAGCTCAGAGCATTCAGATCAACGTTTAATTGGTGCACCTCCTGGTTATGTGGGGTATGACGTAGGCGGCGAGCTGACTAATGCAATTCGAGAAAAACCTTTTAGTGTTGTGTTATTTGATGAAATTGAGAAAGCGCATCCCCGTATTTTGGATAAATTTTTGCAGATTTTAGATGATGGTGAGTTGACTTCAGGAAGAGGAGATAGAGTTTATTTTTCTGAAGCGCTGATTATTTTTACATCTAACTTAGGCATTTATAAAATGACAGAAACCGGAAAACGAGAGGTGAATGTTAGTGCCGATGATTCTTTTGATGTGGTACAACTAAGAGTAAAAAATGAGATAGATCATTATTTCAAGTTAGTACTAAATCGTCCTGAAATTTTGAACAGGATCGGGGAAAATATTGTGGTATTTGATTTTATCCGCCCAGAAATTGCTGAACAGATTTTTCAACAAATGGTGGCTAATATTTTAAATGATTTTAAGCAAACAGGACTGACATTAACCTTTAGCCCTAATGCCATGCATAGCCTAAAAATGTTAGCTTTAACTGATCTTTCTAATGGTGGGCGAGGTATTCGTAATCAATTAGAAGCACATCTTTTAAATCCACTGGAACGTGAGTTGTTTGCTTTAAATCCTCAAGCTGGGCAGCATGTAACTATTACCTCAGTGCAAGCTAATGCAATAACATTGGAGTTGTAGAATGGTAAAATTAGGTTTATCTCGTATCCATTTTCCGGTGACGACACTAGGACCAGGTAATAGAATAGGTATATGGTTTCAAGGATGTCGTTTAAGGTGTAAAGGTTGTATTTCAGCTGACACATGGGGCACTGCCAAAGAGTTTGTTGATGTTGATGAATTAGTCGATAAACTAACACCTTGGTTAGCACAAGCTGATGGCATTACTATTTCAGGTGGCGAGCCTTTTGATCAAGTGAATTCCTTATCTACCTTACTACAACAGCTTAAACAAAAAACGGCCATTGATATTTTAGTGTATACCGGTTATTCATTAGAGCAAATAACCGAACATTTAATTACGATTAAACCTTATATAGATGCATTGATAACCGATCCCTTTCAATACCAAACAGCGCAAACGTTACAACTTAGAGGTAGTGATAATCAACGGCTACACTTTTTCACACCTTTAGGAGAAAAACGGTTTAGATCTTATCAAACCACCGTGAACGAACAAGAAAAAGCACTGGATGTAATGTTTGATGAAGATGGAACGGTTTGGTTGGCAGGCATTCCTAAAAGAAATGACATGCAGCTATTACAAGATATGTTAGCACAACAAGGCCACCGTATAGTATTAACAATCGATAAACCCCGAGATTAAGGAAAACAATTATGGCAATGATGCGTTTTTGTCCTCATTGTGAAACAGAAAGATCACTTTATGAGATTTTTTGCGAAGGAACTATTGAGACAGGAGTTTGCGGTTGGGATTTGTCGAACGAACCGATTCGTGAATCAGGTTGGCGACCGTTGTCTATTGTTACAGCCGAGGAGTTAACCGAGCAAATAAGCTCATTGCCACATTGTGTTAATGGTCACCCGATGGATGAGGGGGATTTGATGTGCATGGTGTGCGGTGGGGATTTAGCCGAGTTAGATGTTATAGAACAAGAGGTAATATCTGCGGCAACTCAAACCTTAGAATCTGCATCACAAGCAGTGGAAACAACAATTGATAACTGGCGAATATTAAATACATTAAGTACCACAGATGGGACTAGAGAGCGCTATTTAGCCGAGAGAATTGAAGATAAAAAAAGAGCCGTCTTAACACTTTATCATGCCGGTGCCGAGCCTGACGTGGCGATTTATGATGTATTAAAACAACTACCTAAAGAGCACGTTCCTGAAATTATTACCGCAGGTCGTTGGAATGCTCAAGCTTATGTGGTGGCGGAAGAACTAACAGGAGGAAGCTTATCAGATCTTGGTATTGTTATGACCGATCTTGTTAGCATTAAGCATGTTATGGCAGAGTTAGGTCAAGCTTTACAGGCGTTTACCGAGGTAGGATTAAGACACTGTGATTTAAGACCTGAAACATTGTTAGTAAGAACTAAAGATCCTTTAGATTTGGTGATTACAGGCTTTGGATCTGCTCGTTTATCAGAATTTGATTTAGAGGTTATATCGCCTTTAAAAACAACTCGCTATATGGCACCTGAAGTTATTGCAGGTGGCGTTAGCGTTGCATCGGATTGGTGGAGTCTGGGGATTATTCTATTAGAGCAATTAACCCAAGGGCAATGCTTTGCTGGTGTGAATGATCAAGCTTTTTTAATACAAATATTAACCAATGGAGTAACAATTCCTGATAACTTACCAACACAATTACAACAATTATTAAAGGGGTTATTGGCTAAAAACCACCATGAACGTTGGCAATGGCCACAAGTGCAGGCATGGCTACAAGATCAAATGGTTGCCGTGCCAGAAGCCTTATCAAGCCCTCAACACGAATTAGGTTCAACAATTCAGCTAGGAGAGCGACATTATTCTGATATTAAATTATTTGCCTTAGCTGCAGCTGATCCGCTTTATTGGCAAGAAGCATGTGATCATCTTGTAAGAGGTTTAGTCACAACATGGTTAGAAAAGGCTGAGTTTGATGAGCAAATACTGGCTAAAGTAAGAGAAGTTTTACGTCAACTTGATTTAAGCGACGACTTAAAGTTGATGTTAGTACTTAAGATATTAAATCCTGATATGCCATTGGTACTCAAAGGCGATATTATTACACCAAGTTGGCTATTACAGCATCCATTACAAGGATGTCTATTTATTGAGGGATTTATCCCCCATGTTTTACAAGATTTGGAGATTTGGCTGTGGCGTTTGCAAGAAAGAGCAAATACAGTTAGAAGACGAGCCGATAATTTGCAAATTCGCTTGGATGAAGAAACGCTAAAGATTCATCTGCTTTCTACATCGCGCGCTCAATTAACTGCATTATGGGAGGAGCGATTAGCTATTTTTCCTGATGCCAATAATGTTGGAATTTTATCATTAATTGAGCGACGAGCAATCAGTGAAGAAGATTTGATTGTATTGCTAAGCGCTCAGATCGGGCAATTCAAATCGATAGATAATGTAACGCAAGAAGTTTTAAAATTAAGTGATCAGCATTCAGTCGTAACGGTGGATGAGCAAGAATTAAAAGAATTAATGCGCCAACCTAGATTAGCACTTTATCAAATGCTTAATGAGCGTATTGAAGGTTTTGCTTGTATAGGACATGAGCAGCTAGATGCTTGGACTGAGCAATACCGATTAGAAAAAAGAATGCCTTTTCACCAGTTGTTACTGTTATTAAGTGTGCCGGCAGAGCAATGGATAAAACCGCATAAACAGCAATATATTTCACAGATTATTGATTTCTTCCATAAAAAAGTTTCTGCCTCAGTATTGCAAGGACCTTTAGTTCGAATGCATTTAGGGCTGTACATGCCACGAATCGATATTTATTTACTAGGTACAGAGCGTAAGCCCGCAGAAGCATTATTAGATCATCTTGTTGCACGTAATAGCCGTCAAATAAGTATCGATCTGATGGCATTTCAGCAAGATCAATATTTAGAGCGTAGATTAAGTAATTTATATAGACAATCTTCTTTGTACAAAAGAGATACCGGCATTGATGATTTGTATATGGGGTTTCCTTTCTTAATTTATCAAGAACCCACAGCATATCGATTACCTCGTATTGCACCATTGCTGTTATGGCCGATAAAACTTCATTACGAGCTTGGTGCAAGAAATCATATTGCCTTTTCCTTCGATCATGATCGGGAAGAAATTAGAATTAATCCTGCTTTGGAAGGAATATTAGGTAAGAGCTTATATCAAACATGGAAAAATACATTAGATGAATTATTAACCCGTTCCGCTTTATCTACACAGGAAATTATCGATGCTCTTAGTATATTGGGGAACCCTTTATCAAGAAAAGTACAAGCCTTACCATTTAAGCAAGAGATAAAGCGAGGAAAGCTATACTTAAGTTGCTCAGCTGTGTTTTTTAATGTTAATTTTATGGGGCAATCGATAGGTGAAGAATTAAATAAACTGAAAAAAATATCTCCTATTGGCACTGCATTAGAAACCGCATTACGATTAAAATCTTACCAAACTTTAGCGGATATTCCTGAAAAAACACCCGAGCTAGAGCGCTATTTTACCGTTGCAAGCGATCCCTCTCAAGAAAATGCAGTACTTCAATCAAGACAATATCCTGGACTATTGATTGAAGGACCTCCAGGCACAGGAAAGAGCCAAACCATTGTCAATATGATAGCCGATGCGATTGGTCGTAATAAAACAATTTTGCTTGTCTGCCAGAAAAAAGCTGCGCTTGAAGTTGTTTATAAAAGACTTGTAGCTGAGGGGCTTAATAATCGCGCAATAATGATCAATGATGTGAATGCTGACCGCAATATAGTGATTATTAGTATCCGAGAGCAACTTGATAGACTATTTAAGTCACCAGTAGATACTCACTGGGAAGCTAAAAGAGAACAAATTGCAAACCAAATTACTCAGTTAGAACATCAACTCGATAGTTATCACCAAGCTTTGCATCATGTAGATGAACAGACAGGATTAACTTATAGAGAATTAATAGCTGAATTGATCAGTTTAAATAAGCAGCCGAGTACATTTGTAGCACCACAACTTAGAACCGTATTAAGTGCATTAAATAAAGTACAATTAGCCGAGCTAGAAGATGAATGTGCATTACTGATACGTTATTGGCTACCAGCGAATTACGAGCATACGGCATTAAGTGAGTTGCGTGCTTTTTCGCATGAGCCAGCAACCCTCAGTGATTTTAATCATTTCTTTACTGATTTTATGGAAGCGGAACATAATCGTACAGTTGTGTTAAACATTAACCAAGCACGATTTGATTTAAATGATCCTACCCCCTATCAACACTGGATAGAAACTGATGGACAGATGTTTTTAGCAATTTCTGACAGTGTAAGAATACAACTAAATAAATGGTCTTCGCTTTTTAAAGTCGACGCTGCTAAACAACAAAGTTCATCAGAAGGTTATACACTGATAACAGAGCTAAAGCTGCTTGAAGAACAATTGGCCGTTATTAGTGATGCTTCGTGGTGCGATTTATCGCCTAAGTTATGTTTGTTAGAACAGCAACAGCTCGATAAATTAACAAAGCAAGCTAGCCGCATGATGACACCAACTTCTTGGTATAGCTTTTTAAGTATTACGCGATATTCTGCAAAGAAAAATTTAACGCATTTCTTAATGCAACAAGGTGAAATATCTGATGGAACACGCTTCCCAATGCTTTTTCACGCATTGATTTTAGAGCAACAATATCGCCCTATTCGTAATAAATTACAGTGTATTTTTAAACAATTACAATTACCGATACCTGATAATACAATTGGCATTAAAATGGCTGGACTCATTAATGAAACGATAGTTACTTTAGAAGAAGTAATGCAACTATTTAACAAAATAATGATCGCCCCGAGAACCGAAGAGGTAGAAGCAGCGTTATTAAATAGCAAACCGGCCTTTGAACAACTTTTAGCTGATTATACTACAGCTTTTAATCGTTACTTTGCTCGAAAAGAAGCACTAGAAAAATTAGCTAGGATTGAACACTATTTAAGCCCTTCGCTTTATCAAAGCTGTAAAACAGCGATAGAAAACAATGTGTCAACGGAACCTAAACTATTAGACATCAAGCAAGCTTTACCTAGCTTGGCTGACTACCAATATTTTAGAAAAAGAGCCGAACAACTTTCAGCCACTTCCTTACAGTTGCTAGCTAAATTGCGTAGTTACCAAGAACCATTGAAACAAATAGCGGTAACTGATTTAGAAAAAGTATTTAGGCAATTGGTCAATGGAGAAGCTTATCAAGCATGGAAAGAAAGAATAGAGTTAGCCTATCCAATCTTATTAATTAATGATGAAGAAACACAAAAACGAATTAAATTATTAGCTGCAGCTGACCTTGAAATGCGAGCTTTGAACAGCGTATTACTTGAACAAAATATTCCTATTAAAGAATTAGGATCATTAAGACAGTGGGAAGATATTACAAGGCTAACAGGTGTTAGAGCTAGGCGTTTAAGAGAATTTATAGAACAAGGTGAAAAATTAGGCTTAATGAAACTTAGATCTATCTGGTTGATGAATCCTGATGTGGCAAGTCGTTTATTACCTTTAAAAGCAGGCTTATTTGATACGGTTATTTATGATGAAGCTTCTCAAATGCCGATACAATACGCTATCCCAACCCTTTACCGTGGTAAAGTATTGGTAGTAAGTGGTGATGAAAAGCAAATGCCTCCTAGTAATTTTTTTGCTAATCAAATAGAAATAGAAGAAGCTGATTTAAATCTGTCTTATGATGAATTAAGCGATGAAGAACAAGAAGAATTACAAACCGGTCAATGGAATTGTAGAGAAATTATGGATTGCCCTGATTTGTTGCAATTAGCACGTTCAGTATTACCAAGTACAAGCTTACAAATTCATTATCGTTCTGCTTATCGTGAATTAATTGCTTATTCTAATGCAGCTTTTTACAATAATCAGCTTAATGTACCAGTACGTCATCCAAAATCGACAATAAAACAAGTTCAACCTATAGAATTTTTACAGGTTAATGGAGTTTATCACAATCAAACAAACCTCACCGAGGCAGAACAAGTGGTGGAAAAGGTTGCAGAGATTTGGCAATTACCGAAAGAACAACGTCCTTCACTCGGTGTTGTTACATTTAATAAAAAGCAGGCTGATTTGATTGAAGACTTATTTAATAAAAAAGTCCGAGAAAATGAGATATTTCGAACCCTTTATCTCGAAGAGACTCAGCGTGTAGAGGCGGGTGAAAACATGTCTTTTTTTATTAAAAATGTAGAAAATGTACAAGGTGATGAGAGGGATATCATCATATTTTCTACGACATTTGGTCGAAACAAAGAGGGCGTGTTCCGTCGTAACTTTGGCGTGCTTGGACAATTGGGAGGAGAACGTCGACTCAATGTTGCCATCACACGGGCAAGAAAAAAAGTAATATTACTTTGCTCTATGCCAATTGAAGATATATCAGATATGTTAGCATCACAACATCAACCAATAAGCCCAAGAGATTACTTACAATGTTATCTGGCATATGCTAGAGCCTTGTCGGCTGGAGACTTCGTTACAGCACAAAGCCTTTTAAAAGGTATTATTGCCACTACTGAAACTCAAGCAACAAAATTAATCGAATCTCGACAAGATGCGCTTTTAAATGATGTAGAAATGTTTATACGATCACTAGGGGTGTCTTATACCAAAAATTCAGGAACAGGCGTTTTTGCTTTAGATTTCGCAATAGAAGATCCTAAAACACAACTTTATATAGTGGGCATTGAGTGCGATGCTCCAACACATCCTTTATTGGCTAATGCTAGGGCTAGAGATATTTGGCGTACGGCGGTGCTAAAAAGATCTATTCCTCATATCATTCGTATCACATCGCATGAATGGTATGAACAAAATGAACAAATTAAAGCCAAGCTTAGGCAATTAATAAATGAAACGCTTGCCACAGGAGAAACCCATGAGCGGTCCTAAAGTTGTACACATAGTGACACGAGAAGAAATAATAGCTACTTGCCAAGGAATATTAGCCCAACTTGATCAAGCCATTAACCAATGGCAGCATGCGATGCAAAACTTAGCAATTACCGATGATAAGTTTTTGCAAGGCATCATCAACACACGAGAAAAATTTAATAAATTATTGGCTGAAGATAAATTTTCAGATATTCAACGACTAGTACCTATAGAAATTAAACAGTTGCAAGCGGATATTATTGAACGTAAGCAAGTCATAATAATAACATTAGCGAAGCAACGTGAAGAAGCAAGACAAACCAAAGAAAATGCTCAACTGTTGATAAATGCAATAGCACAAAAAGGGCTGCACCTACCAAAAGCATTACACAATGAACTGACACAAATAATACAAGGAAACTACCAAGGCTCAGCAACAGCTGTACTTAACCAAGTCTTTGGTTATTTAGTACCTGAACAACAAACGAATGTGTTGACGGCAAAACAACAAGCAATCTTAAATAGCATGAATGTAGATAAATCAACACAAACTTATACAGATTGGCTAACTAAACATCAAACCTCACAAAGGGATCCGCGCTTTAACCGAATAGATCATTACTTAAGTGAACTCGCATTAGAAAATAAAAATGTCTATCAATCTTTTATGCAACGATTAAACATAGCAGAAACAGAAACAATAAAACAACAACAAAATTTATTACTAGATAGTATTTTATTAGATTTATCAAAAACCGTACAAGAAGCTAAAAAGCGTACCCAATTATTGGCTAAATTAGAACTCATCGTAGCGGAGTTGAAACAAAAATCAGTAGAACCTTTAAAGTTAGATATTCAACAATTGGATCAGTTAACTATAGATGAATTAACAACATTAGTTGAAAATTGCGAGCAGCAACTTATAAAAGTAACCAACACCATAACCGCAACTTACAGGCAGCAAACTTTACTTCAATGCTTATCTAAACTAGGTTACGAAGTAAGGAGTGACATGCAAACTCAATGGATTAAAGACGGGCGATTAGTCATTCGCAATCCTGCCACACCAGGATATGGTATTGAATTTACAGGACAAGCTGAAAACCAACGGATGCAAGTTAGAGCGGTCAGATTTACTCAACAAGAAGATCGACAACGAGATAAAGATATAGAAACACTATGGTGTAGCGATTTTGCTAAATTACAAGCATGGCTTGCTAAGCAAGGAGATTCATTAATACTAGAAAAATCACTCCCTATTGGACAGGTTGCTATAAAACAAGTTAACGAAGAACAAAATGGTACAATAATAAAAGAAAACGTAAAAAAATATTTTTAGTAAATAAAATATATTATCTGTAGGAATTCCTCACGTTGTTTACAGTAATTTAAGAAACACTGTAATAAATATCCTTGAAAAAAACAAAATTAACGCCTTACCACAGACAGGTGATAGGGCGCTGATATCATAAAGAAAAATTATTATCACCAATTTAGCTAAACACTTTATAGTCAGTGGCTAAAGCATTTATAACATACTAAAAAAGCCTGATAAAAGTTTTTATCCCTTAAGTTGTGAAAATGAATGTTATAAAACCATCAGTTAGGGTGTTAACCATCAAATTAAAATCTAAAAATCCATTGAAGATAAATTAAAAAGGCAAGCTAAAGGTGATAACAAAACCTATCTGAGCAAAATACGACAGGTTGATACCAAAGATTTACTTTTACTTAAAAATCAAACTAAACCGCAAATTAGAGAATATTTGCTTTTCTATATAGCATTGATTTTTAATTACTTTATACATAAACGTAGTACTCTCCTGAAACTTTTTGACAAAAATGACGCTGTTTTTGATGGTATTAACTATCACTACGATATTAATAATGAAAAAAATATAATAATTCAATTAAAATCAATATTTTGTTAAATTTATTAACTATTTTATTTCATTTGTTATAGCTAGCTTAGTTAATTTTAATTTGCTACACTAAATCCAGTAAAAAATTATACAACGTTCATGGCTTTGACATGACTATTTCCACTGTTCTCACCAAGCCCACTCAAAGCCAGCTTTAATGAATTTTAGTTCTTATTTTTAATTTTTTTGAAAATTTAGAAGGTGTTGCTACGTAGCAAAATTCAGTTTTAAAAGCAAAAGTCTTTAAAAAAGTCCCGATATCAAACTATATAATTTATTGAATTGATTAAGTATTTTAAACATTGATATAAGTACACATAGGAGCTTGTGAGTCTTAATCGATTTTTACTTAAATTATATTGGAAGTTTCGTAAAAATATAGACTAACTTAGGAGCAAATTATGCGTAAACAAATCTATAATCCACTTACAAAATATCATCATGAAAAATTTCCAAAACAAAAACAGGTTGCGCCAGCTTTACAGTGCGAAATGACCCCGATTCCTGATTGTGGCGAAAAGAGCTATCAAGGACATAACCGTTTAGAAGGGCGTAAAATACTTGTAACTGGTGGTGATTCAGGCATTGGGCGTGCAGCGGCAATTGCTTATGCAAAAGAGGGTGCTGATGTGGCTATCAATTATCTTCCTGTTGAACAAAAAGACGCAGAAGAAGTGGCTAAAGTTATTGAAGCTGCTGGGCGTAAAGTTGTGTTAATTCCCGGTGATTTAAGTGATGAGGCTTTTTGCAAAAAATTAGTTGATGAAGCTCATAATAAATTAGGAGGGTTAGATAATTTAACGTTAGTTGCCGGTAAGCAAACTGCGGTCGAAAACATTATGGATCTTACTACAGAGCAAATTAAAAAAACGTTTGAAGTGAATGTGTTTTCACTCTTTTGGGTGACTAAAGCGGCTTTAGGATATTTAAAACCCGGTTCGACTATTATTACAACGTCATCTGTTCAAGCTTATCAACCTAGTGGTAATTTATTAGATTACGCTTCAACTAAAACAGCTATTATTGCCTTTACTCGTGGCTTATCTAAACAGTTAGCTCCTAAAGGGATTCGGGTAAATTGCGTGGCACCAGGCCCTGTTTGGACACCATTACAAATTTGTGGCGGTCAACCAAGCGATGTGATTCCTGAATTTGGTAAACAAACTCCTTTGCAACGAGCAGGTCAACCCGTTGAGCTTGCAGGTGTTTATGTGCATTTAGCATCAGAAGAGTCAAGCTATACAACAGGTGAAACGTATGGCGTTACAGGTGGTATGCATATTAACTAATGGGTATTTGTCACTGTAAAAGTGCTTTTTATGCACTTTTACAGCTGATTTATAGGTAATCAATTTTTAAAATCAATGGACTATTGCGAATTCATATCACTATAGCCAATATAAATTAAAAAATAGAAGGGGAATAATATGAAACTTTTTAAAGTAATCTCTTTAGTAGTATTAGGTTTTTTTTTAGTTAATTGTGATAATTCAAAACAAAAAGCCGATGATATCAAGCAACAAGCTGAGCAAACAAGTTCAGAAATGAGTGATAAAGCCAATCAAGTAGGGGCTCAAATTAGCGAACAAGCGAATCAATTAAGCGATCAAATTGGCGATAAAGCAAGTCAATTAGGATCCCAAATTGGCGATCAAGTTAAGCAAGTAAGCTCAGCAGTTAGTGATAAAGTAAAAGATTTGTATGAACAAACCAAATCAGAAAAAGATGATATGCTTAATAAGGTTAAAGAAGGTAATTATAGTGTTGCCCAAAGTTTAATGATCAAGGCGATTAAAACAAAATTACCTGTATCTATTGATCCGAGCATAACTTTAGTTGATGTATCAACAGATAGTAATGCAATTGATTATAAATATGTCGTGAATAATATTACTAAAGACGCATTACTAGCTGAAACCAATCAAAAAAATTTACAAAACAAATTGGTTGCGTTTTATTGTGGTGATGATGCTAGTATGAAGACGCTAAGATTAGTATTCCCTAAAGGTGCTAATCATAATTATTATATCAATAATGATAAAGTTCTTTCAGTGGATGTAAAACCAACTGATTGTGATGATAATGATTAAATATATTTTGATTAACTTGAATAAAATAAATAGTTAATAATCATTAATGAAAAAGGGCTCTATTTGAGTCCTTTTTATTGGTATGAATCTACATTATTGTTGGGCTTTCTTCTAGTATATCTGACCAGTTAGCGATTAGTTTAGCTAATGTTTTGATGCCTTGTTCAATTTTTTCTTCTGGTACTGTGACAAAAGCAAGTCGCATGCAATTAGTTCGAATAGCATTAGCAAAAAAGGTTTCGCCCGGAACAAAAGCCACTTTATGTTGGATTGCTTCGCTAAGTAGTTCTGTGGCATTGATATTTTGGGGCAATTCAATCCAAATAAACATACCTCCTTCGGGGTTATTCCAAGTGACTGTGCTTGGCATGTATTTTTGTAATGCATTTAACATTGCTTGGCAACGTTGAGCATATAATTCACGAATAGTTGGTATATGTTTATCAAGAAAGCCATCTTTTATTACATGGTAAGCAATACGTTGAGTTAGGCTTGGAGTGTGTAGATCGGCTGCTTGTTTTAGTTGTACTAATTTGTTGATTAGTTTTTCATTGGTAACGATATATCCAAGGCGTAGTCCTGGGGCTAAAATTTTTGAGAAAGAGCCTAAATAAATAGTGTTTTCTGGCGCTAATGTATATAAGCTTGGTAAACGATGTCCTTGATAATCTAATTCTCCATAAGGATCGTCTTCGACTAATGCAAGGTTATTGCGGATTGCTTTTTCTGCTAATTGTTGGCGTCGAGCTAATGGTAAACGGCGTCCTGTAGGGTTTTGGAAGTTAGGAATTACATACATAAAATTGGCATCGGCTGCCGTTTTGTTGTCAAGTTTTTCAGGAATAATACCCTGTTCATCACTTTCTAGCGAAATATATTCAGGTTCATATTGAGTGAATGACTGTAATCCACCTAAATAGGTTGGGGTTTCAACTAGGATTTTGCTTCCTTTGTCTATCAATGCTTTACCAATAAGATCTAAAGCTTGTTGGGAACCAGTGACTATCAAAATTTGGTTAGGTTTTATGTTGGTGTTATCACGCTTAGATAAATATTCAGCTAACCATATGCGTAGTGGAGCATAACCTTCGGTTGGTCCATATTGTAAAGAGCCATTCATTTCGTCAGCAGTAATAATATGGTTAAAGGCATCTTTTATTTCTTGGACTGGAAAGGTATTTGGCGAAGGTAAGCCACCAGCAAATGAAATGACATCAGGCTGTTCGGTAATTTTTAAAATTTCACGAATAGCAGAGCTTTTCAATGCGATAGCTCGGTTAGATAGTTTCCACAACATAAATACACACCTTAATTTTGTTTATAATTAGTTTTATTAGTTAATTATTGTACCTTTACGAATATGCTAGGAATGATTTAGATATCAACAATATCGCAGTTACAATATTATTTTTTTCTTTACTATAATATGGCATATTTAATTTGTCATTAAAACCTATTAAATAATTTAGATGTATTTGAGTTGTTTAATATAATGAATTTGTATTGATATAAAAAAACAGGACAATGGTCCTGTTTTGATGTTTGAGTTATTTTATTCGAGCGTTTTGCCTTTGGTTTCAGGTATTAAAAAGACAAATGCAGCAGCTGATAATAAATAAGCAGCAGATAGTAAAGCTAATGCATAGCTAATTGAGTAGAATGTGGCCAAATAGGCAATAAGCACTTGTGATACGCCAGTGAGTCCTCGACCAACATTAAAAATGATATTTTCAGCACTTGAGCGTGCATCTGTTGGATAATGCTCAGCAAGTAACGCACCATATCCGCCCATCATGCCATTGACAAAAAAGCCAATCACCGAGCCAAATATGATGAGTATAACCATATCTGTTTGTTGAAAGTAGAACCAAATTGAAACGGCCGAGACAAATAAAAATAGAATGTAAGAAGGGCGACGACCAAATTTGTCGCATAACCAACCAAAAATTAAGATCCCTAATGACATGCCAATAGTGGTTGAAATGGTCCAAAACATGGTGTTTTTAAATGGTAATTTGAGTTCGGTTGCAATCATGCTTGGCATCCAAACCGTAAGTCCATAAAAGCCAAAGTTTTGTACCGCACAAGCAATGGTTAATCCTATTGTTGTTGCTATTGTTCGGGGGTCTTTAAATAATTTGCCAATGGCAATTTTATTTTTGTTTTGGTTTTTAAGGTTTTGCCAAATTTCAGGTTCTTTTAGACCTTTACGAGTCCATGCAACAAATAGTGCTGGCAATACGCCAACGGCAAAAACCCAACGCCAACCATAAGTTTCACCAACAAAATTGACTGTTAGTGCGGCTAAAATGATCCCGACTTGAAAGCCTAGTGCAACAATTGATGTTGCTCTTGATCGTTTGTTTTTAGGCCAACTTTCAGAAACCAGTGTCATGCCGATACCAAATTCACCACCAAGACCAAGTCCACTCAAAAAGCGAAATATTAAAAAGCACTCATAGTTGGGTGAAATAGCGCATAGTCCAGTGAAAAAGGAAAATATTAAAATCGTCCATGAAAAGACTCTAACTCGACCATATTTATCAGCAAGTACACCAAATAAAATGCCACCTAATACTGCGCCAAGTAGGGTCACTGATGTTAAGGTTCCTAAATCTGCTTTAGTTAGGTTAAAGCTTGTCGAAATCAGGCTAAAACAAACACCTAAAATCATCATATCCATGCCATCAAGTGCATAACCAACGGTGGAAGCAAAAAGTGTTTTCTTTTGGTATGGCGTTGTTTGTTCACTTTCGCTTTTAGTTTGCTGGGCTGTGTTTGCTTCAGTTTTCATGTATACCTCTAGTTTTTAAAATTAGATAGTTACTTAAAATTTGCATTTTATAATGTTTAATTTGTGATTAAACGGCGGGTAAATAAAAGCGGGGGAAAGTATATACTTAAAACTCATAAAAAGCCAAATTTAAAGCTTAAAAGGCTGTTTTACCGCCGATTTTATTATCGGCGAGATGTCATGTCATTCTTCTGCGAAATACCAGTAGCCTTTGTTGACAAGCTCAAGCATTATTTGAAGCGTGTTTTTATCTTGTAACTGCTTGTAATACAATGTTTCAGTTTCACAAAGTAGATCTATGACCTGCATTGGTAAGTTAATTTTTTCGCCATGAATGTAGCCAAAATCACCTATTTTAAGAATGCGAATGCTAAGTACTCGGCGTAGCTTTGAACCATTTTTTAGTAGTGATTCAAATTCATTATATTCGTATGGCGGTTCAACAGGCACAATATCTAATTCGTGCATTGGTTGTGTAATGTGTTTGCCAAACCAATCGTTAAATAATTGCGGTGTTTTGATTAATTCGATAATTTGATCCTGTAGTTTTGTTAGTTCATAAGGTTGAACACGGTGTGGATCGTTAGGTAGTTTTAAATTCGGGTCTTGATAATAAATACCGTTAGGTAAGTTATCGATAACATAATCGGCAAAGCTGCTAAGTAGTTCTTGCGATGTTTGTGTCATAAAACCAACAGAATAGCTGAGTGATTCGCCTATAGATATGCCATTATGAGGGCAACCTATTGGAATGTATAAAATGTCGCCTGCTGTTAGCTCTTCATCAATGATAGGTTGATATTCTTCAACATGTAATAATGCTTTGTGTGCATTAAATTGTTTATAATTTGGGTTGCGATCACCTACTTGCCAACGCCTGCTCCCCATGCCTTGAATAATAAATACATCATAATTATCAATATGAGGTCCAACTCCAGCCCCGTGCGTTGCATAAGAAATCATTAAATCATCAAATTGCCATTGTGGTATGCATTTGAATGGTTCAACTAATGTGGCTACTTGTTCGTGCCAGTGATCAACTGCTTGAACAAGTAAACTCCAATGATCTTCACCTAAGTTATCATATTCAGCAAATGGCCCATATTTTGCATCCCAAACGCCATTTTTATTGGAGACAATTCGGCTATCAATTTCTTCTTCCATTGCTAGCCCTGCCAGTTCATCTGGTGTAATGGGATCAATAAAGTTAGTAAATGCTTTGCGTAAGATCACTGGTTTTTTTTGCCAATAATTTGTTAAAAAATCATTCCAATCAATGGTTAATTTATAATTCATTTAATTTTCCTTGCAGATTGAATAATTGACAAAAGTTAGATGTGGTTTTTTGGGCTATTTCTTCTAATGAGATGCCTTTTAAAGCTGATAAATATTGTGCCACTTCACGAACATACGCAGGTTGATTTTCTTTCCCTCGATATGGTACGGGAGCAAGATAAGGCGAATCAGTTTCGACCAAGATACGATCAAGCGGTACATATTTGGCAACATCGCGCAGGGTCTCAGCATTTTTAAAGGTAATGATTCCTGAAAATGAGATATAAAAGCCGATGTCTAAGAGTTGTTTGGCTGTTTCGATATCTTCAGTAAAGCAGTGCAAAACGCCTGAATGAACATGTTCATCTTTTAAAATTGTTAAAGTGTCTTGTTTGGCATTACGGGTATGGACAATAATTGGTTTATTTAATTTGCGACCTAATCGAATATGCTCTTTAAAATTTTCTTGTTGCTGTTCTAAATTATCTTGTTGATAGTAGTAATCAAGACCTGTTTCACCTAGTGCTATAACGTTATCTTCTTGCGCTAAATTTTGAAAACGATCGGCATCGTATTTTTCCTCGTCTAAATTAAGAGGATGAATCCCACACGAAAAAGAGCATTGATCTGTATAAGGGGTAAGTTGATGTTTCATCGATTCATAGCCCGATAATGTTGTTGCTACACTTAAGCAATGTTTAACATCGTTGTTTGTTGCTTCTTGTAAAACATCTTTAATGGATTTAGTGCTAAAGTCTAAACTATCTAAATGACAGTGAGAGTCAATTAAAAACATAGAAATCTCTATTTATTTATTTGAGTGTTGTTCAAAATCACGAACAGGTTTTATGGTTGACCATGAACGGCAAGCAGGGCATAGCCAGTAGATTGAGTTGACCGTAAATCCACATTTTTGGCATCGATAATTGGGTACGGTTTTTATTTGCTCACCCACCATGTTTCTTAAAAGTAAAAGGCTTTCTTTGGCTTTGCCTTGTTCTGCATCAGCAACATGATAGTTCATTAATCGATAAAATCCTTTTAAGTTAGGATGTTTCAGTAACTCACGGTACATGTAATGTTGTGCTGCGTCTAAACCTTTCTGTTTTTCAATAAGATCGGCAAGCATTAATTCAGCTACGCTACCGCTATCTTGTTCGACACATAATTGTAAAAATTGTTGGAATTGTTGTTGATTATTTAGTTTTAAATAGCACTCTTTTAATAAAGGCAGTGCTTCGCCAATAAAAGCTTTATCTTGTTGTAATATTTGTTGAAATGATTCGATTGCTTGCTCTATTTTGTTTTGAGCCATAAGAACTCGACCCAACATGAGTGAAGTGCGAGCACACGTTGAATCTGCTGTTGCTGATTTTTGTAATAAATTATTTGCTTTATCCAGTTCATTATTAGTAATAGCTTGTGAGGCTAATTCACAATAAAATTGTGCAATATCGATTTTGTATTTTTCATTACCAAGTTTGACTAGTTTTGTTGCTGCGTTAATAGCATTTGTCCATTCACTGGTTGATTGATATATAATGATAAGTTGTTGCAAAGCATGCTGTTGAAAGTCTTCTTCATCGATTAATTGTAAAAACATCTCTTCGGCACGGTCATAAAGACCTGCAACCATATAGTCTCGGCCTAACTGCTGAATGGCTAATAGTTGTTGTTCAAAGGTCAATGATGCGCTTTCTAACAATGCTTGGTGAATACGTATTGCTCTGTCAACTTCGCCTCGAGAGCGAAATAAGTTACCTAATGTCAAGTGAGCTTCAAGTGTGCCATCATCTTCTTTTAATAAGTCTAAAAAAAGATCAACGGCTTTATCTTTTTGGTTAGATAAAAGAAAGTTTAAACCATCTACATATTCACGAGATAGCCGATTAGATTCATTTAAATATTTTTGTTTTGCATTTCTGTTACCCATATACCAACCATATCCTGCGGCAATAGGAAGTAACAGAAATAACAGCTCAAACATAATAACTTATCTTAATTGGTTTTAGTTAAGGTTGTTTGTTGATGATTTGCTACACCTTCATCGTATTTTTTTTGTAATTTGTTCAATTTACGTTTTGTTGATGAGTGTTGGAATTTAGCTTTTAAAAAGAAAATGCCCGTTAATACCCAACCAATAATAAAGCCTGAACCAAATAAAATGGCTAATAATACCGATAGGCGGATTTCAGTTTTTGCAACTAAATAATTAAATATTACAAGTTGATCATTTGCTGAACCTATCGCTATTGAGATAGCAAAAACGATAATTATCAATAAAATTGATATAACAAATTTCATAATGTTGACCTTTTTGTTTTAGTTAAATATTTTTATTATATCCATCTGTTATAAATGAAACTTCTTTCATTTTCATTTAATAGCTATTTGTCTACTATATGCCATTTTTTAGCATAAAAATAGCATATTAATGAAATTACCCAAGCAATTAATATGCTTGTTATTAGATCAATAGGTCGATGCATTCCTAGCAATAATCGACTAATTTCAATTAATATTGACCAAATAATGGTGCTTGTTATTATTATATAATGTTGTTTGAATTTTAGTAACATTAAAGCTAAAAATGCCCAAGTTACGGCAAATAAAGTATGACCAGAAGGAAAGGAATATCCAGTTTCATGTTGCCAATGTTTAGATAACCAACTTGGAATAGTTGTTGAATTATTTAATAATTGATAGATAAGTTCTTTTTTTTCTGAATCTGTTAGAGAATAAAACTGTTGGTCAGTAATATTAAATTCGTCTGCCATCCAAAGTACATAAGGTCTTGATTCTGTTGTTTGTGATTTTAAAAGGCTTTTAATTATTTGCCCACTTAATATTGCACTAACAAGTAGCAGCCATAATAAGATAATTTTTGTTTTGTTGGGTAATAACAAATAAAACAGTAAAAATAAAATTGCCGATGTTATTATTGCACAAGGAAAACTTGCCGTTTCGGTTACTAAGAATAAATATTTAGATGTATTATTTAATGATGTTGGCTGCCAATGCCAATTTATGGCTATAATAACTAAAGGCACAACTAAGAAAATAGCTAGTATAGCTATTGTTTTTTTTATTACTAACCCCATTTATAAGCTCAATTAAGTACATATTACTTAATATTTTAACATAGAATATAATTTTATTTTTATAAAATATTATCTATGTTTTATTTAAAACGGAGAAAATAATGCAATTAAAACGTGTTGCACAAGCAAAACTGCCAACGCCATGGGGATGTTTTACTATTGTTGGATTTGAAGAAATTGCAACAAAAAAAGATCATGTCGCATTAGTATTTGGTGATATACCTAGTGATACACCAGTGCTGACAAGAATTCATTCGGAATGTTTAACTGGTGATGCGCTTTTTAGTTTACGCTGTGATTGTGGCTTTCAGTTAGAAGCTGCTTTAAAACAAATTGCAAAAGAAGGTAGAGGGATTTTAATCTATCATCGTCAAGAAGGTCGTAATATTGGTTTATTGAATAAAATTAAAGCTTATGCATTACAAGATCAAGGATTAGATACAGTTGAAGCTAATGAACAATTAGGTTTTTCAGCCGATGAACGCGATTTTACTTTATGTGCTGATATGCTTAATTTATTAGGGGTGTCTCAAATCCGTTTATTAACCAATAATCCAGAAAAAATAAGAGTACTTGAAAACTCAGGTATCAAAATTACGCAACGAGAGCCACTGGAAGTGGGTGAAAATCCAAATAATGAACATTATTTAGAAACAAAAGCGAATAAAATGGGTCATTTGCTTCATTTACATCACTGCAATTGTAAGCATTAAGTGATTTAGCTAAATTATGAGCAATTGATTTATGATTTAAGTTATCAAAAATAGTGACCCATGTTGGAAAATCTCAAAATAAATCTATTTTGAGATTTTTTATCAGGCTTGATATATAGTGAAAAAGATTTTAACTTGTTTAAGTAATTATTTTTATGTAAAAATCAATCTTTATCACTATTGTTTATCACTACGTAGCACGCCACCATTGGCTATCTGATCTTTTGATATTTCGTGCATGATGATTTGTACCGCTTCGGCTTTGCAGTTAAGCGTTTCGACAATTGCATCTGTTACACGTTTTGCCATTTCTCTTTTTTGCTCTACAGTGCGACCTTCTAAAAAGTCTATGGTGACGTTTGGCATAGATACCTCCTAGTGATTAATTTGGGCTAGTTGTTCATCAGTCAATGCGATTTCATTGTTATAGCATACGCTAATACCTGATTTTATAATCTGCTCAGCAATGGCTTTGGCTTCTTCTAATGAATGCATTTTGTAGGTGCCACATTGATATTCGTTTAATTCTGGAATTTGATTTTGTGATTTGACATTTAATACATCATGCATTGATTTTAACCATGCATCCACTATTAATGTTTCGTTTGGTTTACCAATTAAGCTCATATAAAAACCTGTACGGCATCCCATAGGTGAAATATCAATTATTTCAACTTTGTCGCTGTTTAGATGATCGCGCATAAAGCCAGCAAATAAATGCTCTAATGTATGAATTCCTTTTTCGGGTAGATTAGCTTTGTTTGGAATAGTAAAGCGTAGATCAAACACAGTAATGTCGTCTCCTTTTGGTGTTGCCATAGTTTTTGCAATTCGCACAAAGGGTGCTTTCATTTTAGTATGATCAACTTTAAAACTATCGAGTAAAGGCATAATGTCCTCCTTATTTTTTTGATACTTGTTATTGTAATCAATCAACTAACAAGTACCAATAGATTTTATCTTTTTATTGAGCAAGTAAATTTAGCATTTCTTGTTCGTCAATAACTTTAATCCCCAATTCTTGGGCTTTATCAAGTTTAGAGCCGGCGGCTTCACCTGCAATGACTAGGTCGGTATTTTTTGATACACTTCCTGTTACTTTAGCACCTAATTGTTTTAATTTATTTTTGGCTTCATCTCGTGTTAAAACTGATAGAGTGCCAGTTAATACTACTTTTTTACCAAAAAAAGGTGAGTTAGTATCAACTGATTGTATTTGCGGATTAACATCTTGCCAGTGAATACCAATTTCATTGCTGGTTAGTTGTTCAATGATATGGCGATTATGAGGCTCTTGAAAAAAATCGATAATACTTTCTGCAATGACAGCACCGATATCTTTTACTGTTTGTAATTGCTCAAGTGAGGTGTTTTCAATTGCTGATAAGTTGCCTAATTGGTTAACTAGATTTTCGGCAGTAACTTCGCCGACATTTGGAATGCCAAGAGCAAATATAAATCGGCTTAATGTTGTATTTTTAGATGTCTCTAGTGCATTTAATAAATTATTGGCAGATTTTTCCCCAATTTTATCTAAGCTACATAGCATTGGTAGATTTAGTTTATATAAATCTACTGGTGTTTTGACATAGTCTTTATCAACCAGTTGTTCAATGATTTTATCACCCATACCTTCTACATTCATTGCTTTGCGTGAAACAAAATGTTTTAAAGCTTCTTTTCGTTGTGCAGGGCAAATTAGTCCACCTGCACAGCGTGATATAGCTTGACCTTCATCTCGAACGATTAGCGATCCACAAATAGGGCAGTGTGTTGGAAATACGATCTCTTTTGTATCTTTAGGTCTTTTATCCAATATTACGGCTACAATTTTGGGAATAACATCACCAGCTCGACGTATTGTAACGTAATCGCCTTCACGCACGCCTAGTCGGGCTATTTCATCACTGTTATGTAATGTGGCATTGCTAACAATAACCCCCGCAACTGAAACAGGTTCTAATCTTGCAACTGGTGTAATAGCACCTGTTCGCCCAACTTGAAAGTCTACTTTGTTTAATTGTGTAATTTGCTCTTGAGCAGGAAACTTAAATGCGGTAGCCCATCTTGGTGCTCTAGCTACAAAGCCAAGTTTGTTTTGTTGTTCAATGCTATTAACTTTTATAACTACTCCATCGATATCAAAGCCTAACGACATGCGTTGTTCGCCAATTTTTTTAAAGTAGTCTAAAGCAGCCTGTGCACCTTGATGTTTTTCCACCTTATCGCTAACAGGTAATCCCCAAGTTTTGAATTGCATTAAACGATCGTAATGAGTATTAGGTAATGTAGCACCTTCAACTATACCCACACCGTAACAAAAGAATGTTAATGGTCGTTTTGCTGTAATTTTAGGATCTAATTGTCTTAATGAACCAGCTGCTGCATTACGAGGGTTGGCAAAGATCTTTTCGTTATGCTTTTGGGCATCAGCGTTTAGTTTTTCGAAGCCTTTATGTGTCATAAATACTTCCCCTCGAACTTCTAATCTAGAAGGGATGTTATCGCCTCTTAGAACTAGTGGAATTGTTTTGATGGTTTTTACATTGGCTGTTATATCTTCCCCTGTTGTGCCATCACCTCGAGTTGCTGCTTGTACAAAGCGACCATTTTCGTAAAGTAAACTGACGGCAAGGCCATCAAGTTTTAGCTCACAGCAATATTCCACCTGCTCAGTGTCATTTAGGTGAAGACGATCTTTTACGCGTTTATTAAATGCAATAAAGCTTGCATTATCAAAAACATTATCAAGTGATAACATAGGTATTTCATGCTTGATTGATGCAAATTGTGCTAATGGAAAACCGCCAACACGCTGAGTTGGTGAGTCGGGTGTAATAAGAGCAGGATATTGTTGCTCTAATGTTTGCAGTTGTTTTATTAATTTGTCATATTCAGCATCGGGAATTTCTGGCGTATCAAGTACATAATAACAGTACTCATGATGCCTAATTTTGTTCTGTAATGAAGTCAATTGTTCTGTTACATCTTCAATTGATTCAGGTAAATCTGTTGAATTTTCGGTTTTATTCGATAGTGACATGATAATAGGCTCTTAAACTAAAACGTCGGTTTGGGAATATGATTAAAATTGCATTCATTCTAATACTAGTTAATGCATAACTAAATAAAATTATTTAAATAAATAGGTTATAATAATATGCAGTTATAACCACCAACTTAGTTGGTGGTGTTGTGAAAGAATCGCTGAAAATATGGTAATTAAATTTCGTTACAGGCTTTTTTTATGCGGTTTTTATAACTGTCTATTTTTTGTGGTGTTAGCATATGATGTTCATCGTCTAATACCACACCATTAACATCATCAGCAATGCGTTGTGCCGTTTGTAACATTAATTTGAAGTTTTGTTGATTATTGCCTTGTGTTGGTGCAACCATAAAAATAGATACGCCAGGTGTTGTAAACTCATGCATAGTTTCAGGATCTAAATATCCCGGTGTAACCATATTAGCTAAACTAAATAATGTTGGGCCATTACCAGCGGGATCCTCATGCCGGTGAAAAATTTGCATATCACCAAACTGAAAACCTGATTGCATAATGCTTGCAAGTAGCACATCACCTTGTAATAATTTTCCATTGAGGCCAGTGACATTTAAAACAATAATTTCAGTTGTATTTTGTTTGTCATCAATATTTAGTTCTTTAGGTTTGTCGTTAGGGAGGGTTTCACTATTACTATTAACTTGTTTATCTGTTATGGGTTGGGGTAAATCAAGTTGTTTTTTGTCTGTTTTTTCATCATCGAAAAGATCACGGTTAATGTCAATAACAGGTTCTTTTGTCGTTTCAGTATTAATATCTTGTTGGCTATCGTTATTAATAAATAAATCATCTTGTTGAGGTGTTTTTTCTTGCTCTTTTTGAGCCTCATTAATAATTATGCTATTTTCAATTTGTTCATTATTTTTTGAAGTTTTAGGTTTAAGTAAAATTACATCGTCTTCTTCTATATCATTCATAGAAAAATTTTGGTGTTGTTGAGTATTTTGCCCAAATTTCTCTTTTTTATTCGAACTAAAAAGCGAAGAACGTTCTTTTTTATTGATCCAAAATCCATGGATAAGCAATGCAACAATGACTAAGGATGCAACAACAATTAGAACAATACGTAAATTATCCATAATAACCATCTCTGTATTAAATTAAATATACACTCAAATTATCCAATCATATTTTAAAAAACGATTACGGAGTAGTGCAATGTAAATTTTTACTCTTTATTTTAACAATATGAATTAATCTTTATTTAAAGCAACCATACTTAATGTTTATAGTATAGCATTTTATTTATGATACTTTATAGCACAAAAAATCAATTAGTCTATATTACTTTATTTCTAGTAATAATCATAATTAACAACATTATTTTTTAACATTATATTTTAACTAGCCATTTTTTAGAACTCTGTGCTATTGACTTGTAAAGATACTTACAATCTATGCATATTTTTTGTAAAATCGCCGATTACTTTTAAATAAAAACTATTATTAAAAATAAATAATTATTAAGTTTATTGAGGTCATTTTTATATGAGATTTAACAAGCTATTATTAGCCTTGCCTGTAGCATGTGCCGGTCTGCTTTTATTAACAAGTTGCGATAATGGTAAATCACAAGATGGTAATCAATTACCAAAAGTAACTGTATTTGAAGTTCAACCATTAAACTATACATTAAAAATTAGTTTGCCAGGCAGAGTTGTTGCATCTCAAATTGCTGAAATTAGACCTCAGGTTAGTGGTATTGTTTTAAAACGTGAGTTTGATGAAAGTTCTAATGTTAAAGCAGGGCAATCGCTATACCAAATAGATCCTGCTATTTATCAAGCTAATTATGATAGTGCTGTTGCTAGTGTTGCTAGTGCCAAAGCAAATGCAAATATTGCACAGCTTACCTTAAAACGTTACGCTGGATTATTAAATACCAAATCAATTAGCCAACAAGATTATGATAAAGCAGCTGCCGATGTTAAACAGGCAGAAGCTGCTGTATTAGTTGCACAAGCCGCTGAGCATACAGCTAAAGTTAATTTAGACTATACGAAAGTGTATTCACCAATTGATGGATATATTGGTAAATCAAGTGTGACTGAAGGTGCATTAGTCTCTGCAGGTCAGCCAACACCGCTTGCGCTAGTCCAACAATTAGACCCTATTTATGTTGATATGACCGAAGCGGCTACTCGTTATAATAAATATCTTCAAGATGAAAATGTTATTTATGAACCAGCAAAAGGAAATAATGTAGAATTATTTTTTAACGATGGTTCAAAATATGCGCTACCTGGGAATATTAAATTTTCAGATATGACTGTAAATGAAACGACAGGTACAGTGACATTACGTTCTCAATTCGCTAACAATGAAGGCAAAATTTTACCAGGTATGTTTGTTAAACCTCAAGTGACATTAGGTTATATTAAAAATGCCATACTTGTGCCACAGCAAGGTATTACCAGTAATAGACAAGGCCAGTACACAGCAAAAATTTTGAAACCTGATAATACTATCGAGTATCGGCAAAATATTGAGGTTTACACGGGCATAGGTGGTTATTGGGTTGTGACAAAAGGTATTGATGTTGGTGAACAAGTCATCGTCACTGGCTTACTTAATTTGACGGCTGTTGAAACGGGAAAACCTATGAAGGGTCAAAAAGTTGGCGATCCAACAATGCTTACTCAAGGGCAGTTAGATAGTATCATCCAAAAAAGCATGAAATAAAACAGGGGTAGATTGAATTATGGCTAAGTTTTTTATTGATAGACCTGTTTTCGCTTGGGTAATTGCTATCATGATGATGCTGGGGGGGGCTTTATGTATAAAGCTACTGGCTGTTGAGCAGTATCCTGATATAGCCCCGCCTGCTGTAACTGTTAGTGCTGCTTACCCAGGAGCCGATGCGCAAACTATTGAAAATACTGTTACTCAATTGATTGAACAGAATTTAACTGGACTTGATAATTTAATATACATGAAATCAACCAGTAGTGCACAAGGTGTGGTTCAAACAACGTTAACCTTCTCACCAGGTACGAGTCCAGATTTTGCGCAAGTACAAGTATTAAATAAAGTAGAGAGTATAAAATCTCGTTTACCTGAAAGTGTACAAAAAAATGGTGTTTCAGTAGCTAAAAATAATACTAACTTTTTAAAGGTTGTAGGCTTTTATTCAACAAATCCTCAAAAAACACAAGCAGATATTGCTGACTTTGTTTATTCAACTGTGCAAGATCAGATTCGACGTGTACAAGGTGTTGGCGATACTCAATTATTTGGTTCTGAGTATGCAATGCGTATTTGGCTTGATCCAAATAAATTGACCTATTTTAATTTATCAATTGAAGAAATCATTGCAGCTATTCAAGCGCAAAATGCGCAAGTAACAGCAGGGCAATTAGGTGCCTTACCAACAACTGATGGACAAGAACTCAATGCGACAATTACTGCTCAATCACGTTTAAAAACACCCGAGCAATTCCAAAATATTTTAGTGCGTGTAAATACCGATGGTTCTAATCTTTTATTAAAAGATATAGCAACGGTTGAAATTGGTGCGTCTGATTATAACTTTATTTCTTATTATGATGGTAAAGCGTCAGCTGGTCTTGGAATATATTTAGCTACAGGAGCTAACCAATTAGATACGTCAGATAAGGTAGATAAAAAACTAGAAGAATTATCTAAAATCTTCCCAGAAGATATTAAATATGATTTTCCATACGATACAACTCCATTTGTTAAATTGTCGATTAGTAATGTAATTCATACGTTAATTGAAGCAATTATTTTGGTTGTTATTGTAATGTATGTGTTTTTACAAAATCTTCGTTCTACACTTATACCGACTATTACTGTACCTGTCGTACTATTAGGGACATTTGCAATTCTTTATATTTGTGGATTCACCATTAATACCTTATCTATGTTTGCAATGGTACTTGCCATTGGCTTGTTGGTGGATGATGCAATAGTTGTTATAGAGAACGTTGAACGTATTATGCATGATGAAGGTTTATCACCTTATGATGCAACCGTTAAGTCGATGGAGCAAATTACTTCGGCATTAATAGGTATTGCGGTTGTATTATCTGCTGTATTTGTGCCGATGGCATTTTATGGTGGTGCTGCAGGTGGAATTTACCGCCAGTTTTCAATTACCATTGTAACAGCAATGGGGTTATCAGTATTGATGGCTATTGTATTAACACCTGCTCTTTGTGTGCAGATTTTGAAAGCTCCATCTAAAAGTAAAATTAGAAAAATTTCATTGGGCGAAAAATTAGAATCAGTACCGCCATTTAGTTGGAGTTCAAAAGGAACTAAAGCTTTCTTTAAATGGTTTAATAGTTTTTATGATAAAAGTTTACGTTCTTATGAAAAGGGTGTTATTAAAGTTATTCGTAACCCAATCATTGCTTTTGTTTGTTATGCTTTAATATTGGTTGCAGTATTATTCGGATTTAATCGTTTACCTACAGGCTTTTTACCAAATGAAGATCAGGGGGTTCTTTTTGTTATTGTTGAATTGCCATCAGGTTCGACATTAGAACAAACAAAGTCAGTATTAAATAAAACAGCTGATTATTATACAAAGGAAAAAGCTGATTCTGTTAAAGAAATTTTTACCGTTTCCGGCTTTAGCCCTATTGGTCGTGGGCAAAATATGGGGATGGGTTTTATTCGATTAAACGATTGGGATAAGCGTAAACGAGCTGATCAAAAAATTAATTCGTTAGTTAAAAGTGGTAAGGAATTTGCTTCTACTATAACTGAAGGACGAGTCATTATTGCCAATTTGCCTGCAGTACCTGCATTAGGTATGACCGATGGTTTTTCTTATGTGCTGAAAGATACGGCTAGTTATGGTCATGATGCTTTGGTAGGTGCATTTTTCCAAATGTTGGGGCAAGCTTCTCATCACCCAAAACTGCAACAAGTTAGACCAGGAAGTATGCTAGATGTTCCACAGTACAAAATTAATGTTGATTTTGAAGCAGCACAAGCACTTGGCGTTTCGGTAAATTCAGTAAATACTGTATTGTCCACAGCTTTAGGTTCTGCTTATATTGACGATTTTGTTTATAATAGCCGAGTTAAAAAAGTATACTTACAATCTGATGCACCATATCGTATGCTACCAGATGATTTTAGCTATTGGCATGTTAAAAATAAAAATGGTGAGATGGTTCCATATGATGCATTTGCTACTACGACAAAAACTTATGGCTCTCCTTCACTGGTTCGTTATGATGGTGTGGCAGCAATGGAGATAAGCGGTTCAGCCGCTCCAGGTCTAAGCTCTGGACAAGCAATGGCCGTGATGGAAGAGTTGTCCCAAAATTTGCCAAAAGGATTTACTTTTGACTGGACAGGTATATCTTATCAAGAACGTCAAACAGGTTCACAAACAACAACTCTTTACATTATTTCGATTATTGTTGTATTTTTATCATTAGCAGCATTGTATGAAAGTTGGACAGTGCCAATTTCGATCTTATTTGTTATTCCTCTTGGGATTTTAGGTACAGTATTTGCAACTATGTTTAGAGGGCTTGATAACGATATTTACTTTATTGTAGGACTATTAACGACAATGGGATTATCTGCTAAAAATGCTATATTGATTGTAGAATTTGCCAAAGATGCTTTGGAAAAAGAGGGTAAATCATTGATTGATGCTACACTTGAAGCTTGTCGTCTGCGCCTACGCCCGATTTTAATGACTTCGTTTGCCTTTATTTTAGGGGTATTACCACTAGCATTAAATAGCGGTGCTGGTTCTGCTAGCCAAAATGCGGTAGGTACTGGTGTAATTGGTGGTATGTTAACGGCAACGTTTTTAACCATATTTTATGTGCCGCTATTCTTTTTGTTTATTACAAAACTATTTACTAAACATAAAAATAAAGTGGTATTGCTAGCAAACCGTTCAAAATAAAGTCTGAATAATTGGTTTTATATGCATGAGTTAGATTATATAGCTAATGCATTGAAGATTAAGATATTAATAGATAAAAATGCACCAACTTAGTGGTGCATTTTTGTTTATAGATATTTATTATTAAAATGATATGGTTATTTTACTTACGAGAGTGTATTCGCTGTTGGCAGCTGTGAGCATGAGTGATTGCTATAGCTAATGCGTCTGCTGCATCAGCTTGAGGACTAGCAGGTAATTTTAATAATAACTTTACCATATGTTGCACTTGTTTTTTATCAGCAGCGCCTGTTCCCACTACACATTGTTTTACTAAACGTGCCGCATATTCAAAAACAGGTAAATTACTATTTACTGCTGCGACAATTGCAGCTCCCCTTGCTTGGCCTAGTTTTAATGCTGAGTCAGCATTGCGAGCCATAAAAACTTGTTCAATGGCAAACATATCTGGTTGGAATTGTAAAATAATTTCACTGACACCGGCGTATACCCGCTTTAACCGAGTAGGCAAATCATCAACAGCTGTTCGAATACAACCACTGCCAAGATAGGTAAGTTGACGCCCCGCTTGATGGATTACACCATAACCCGTCAAACGAGAGCCTGGATCAATGCCAAGAATAATGGCCATTAGAGTGTTGCGGCAACCTCATCAGAGACTTCACCATTATGATAAACTTCTTGAACATCGTCACAATCTTCAAGCATATCAATTAAACGTAATAATTTTGGCGCTGATTCAATATCAAGATCAACTTTGGTTGCTGGAATCATAGAAACTTCTGCTGATTCAGCAATTAATCCTGCAGCATCAAGTGCATCTTTGACTTCACCAAATGATTCAGGTGTAGTAAATACATCAATTGCACCATCATCATAAGTCACAACGTCGTCAGCTCCTGCTTCAAGCGCTGCATCCATAACTTGGTCTTCATTAGTTCCTGTTGGATATGAAATAACGCCTTTTTTGGTGAATAGATATGAAACAGAACCATCAGTACCTAAGTTACCACCTGTTTTTGTAAACGCGTGGCGCACTTCTGATACGGTACGATTGCGATTGTCGCTTAGGCATTCTACCATCACAGCTGTACCAGCTGGCCCGTAACCTTCATAAATGATTGTTTCCATGTTGCTGTCATCTTCACCACCAACACCACGGGCAACAGCTCGATTCATTGTGTCTCGAGTCATATTATTCGATAATGCTTTATCCATTGCGGCTCTTAATCGTGGATTTGACGCTGGATCGCCCCCACCTAGTTTTGCTGCGGTTACTAATTCACGAATAATTTTGGTAAATATTTTACCCCGTTTAGCGTCTTGTGCAGCTTTGCGGTGTTTCGTATTGGCCCATTTACTATGACCTGCCATAAAATTCTCCAGATAATAATTTAAAAATCACTATATTCTAGCAAACATTTACTCAAAATTCATTACCAATATACTGATAAGTTTTTTAGGTTCTATAAAATTATTCTTTATCAATCAGGAATGATTTAATTTTTATTTATATATGGGAATTGTATAGTAATCAAACAAGCTATCATGGTTGCCCTACATAATATAAATTTTCAAAAACGGTATTTTTAGCTGAATCATTTCATATTGATCTAGATCACAAGTTTTATTTTTATATATTGCAACCAAGATTTATCCAGTAGAAGATAACTGTCGAAACGTTTCGATGTTAGTTTTTATTCAACTATCCAAGGATTATATTATGTATAAAGGTCAATTGTTTAATTCTGAAATTATTCAAGTCTTATCCAAAATGGGGCATACAGATCAAATTGCGATAGGTGATGTAGGTTTACCAATTGCTAGCGATATTCAACGTATCGATTTAGCGGTGACTTACGGTATACCATCATTTATTCAAGTTTTTCAAGCAGTATCGCAAGAAATGCAGATTGAAAAAGTGATATTAGCTGAAGAGATTATTAAAAAAAATTGTGAAATGCATAAGATAATACTAGAACAAATTAGGAACCTTGAAAAAACTCAAAATAAAAGTATTGAAATTATTTATGTCAGTCATGAAAAATTAAAACTTCAAACTCATTACTGTAAAGCTGTTATTCGAACCGGTGAATGTTCTCCATTTTCTAACATAATTTTACAGTCTGGTGTTATTTTTTAAACCTCTGTTATAAAGATAAATAATGAGTGATTTATGTACGATAATCTTTTACAGCTTATAAATATTCACAAATCTTTTCCTGGTGTAAAAGCTCTTTCAGGAGTTAATTTAACTGTACGTGCCGGCCAAGTAATGGCTTTAATTGGTGAAAATGGTGCAGGTAAATCAACTTTAATGAAAGTTTTAACAGGAATTTATCAAAAAGATGAAGGTGAAATTATTTATTTAGGAAATAAAGTTAACTTTTATGGACCTAAATCTTCACAAGAAGCAGGGATAGGTATTGTCCATCAAGAATTAAATTTAATTCCACAACTTAGTATTGCCGAAAATATATTTTTAGGGCGTGAATTCACCAATAAATTTGGTTGTATAGATTGGAAAAAAACGTATGCACAAGCTGATAAATTACTCGCCGAACTTCACCTAGATTATGATAGTCGTCGTTTAATTAGTGACTTATCTATTGGTGAGCCGCAAATGGTTGAAATAGCTAAAGTTCTTAGCTTTAATTCCAAAGTAATTATTATGGATGAACCTACCGATGCGCTTACGGATACTGAAACAGTTTCTCTTTTTAAAGTAATAAATAAACTTAAAAAACAAAAGGGTGGTGTGGTTTATATATCACATCGATTAAAAGAGATTTTTGAAATTTGTGACGAAGTGACAGTGTTGCGTGACGGGCAATTTGTTGGTGAAAAAAAATTGATCAATTAAATGAAGATACTTTAATTGAAATGATGGTTGGTCGGAAGCTTCAAGAACAATATCCAAGAATTAATGTACCGAGAGGTAACATTGCATTAGAAGTTAAAAATCTAAATGGAGTGGGGGTAAATGATATTAGTTTTAGTCTTCATGAAGGCGAAATACTTGGTATTTCTGGTTTAATGGGGTCTGGAAGAACTGAATTAATGAAAATGATTTATGGTGCTAACCCTGCAAAGTTAGGTGAAATTATTCTAAATGATAAATCAATTAAAATCGGTTCACCTCGTGAAGGTTTAACAAATGGTATTGTTTATATTTCTGAAGATCGTAAAAAAGATGGATTAATTTTAGGTATGTCAGTGAAAGAGAATATGTCACTTAATGCCCTAAATTATTTTATTAGCAAATTTAATAAACTGCGGTTAACTGAAGAACAAGATGTAGTTAATGACTTTATAGAATTATTTAATATTAAAACACCATCAATCAATCAAACAATCGGTTTCTTATCTGGTGGTAATCAACAAAAAGTTGCTATTGCCAAAGGTTTAATGACTCGTCCAAATATATTAATTTTAGATGAACCGACTCGAGGGGTAGACGTCGGGGCTAAAAAGGAGATTTATCAACTCGTTAATCAATTTAAACAACAAGGTTTGAGTGTCATTTTAGTTTCATCAGATATGCCAGAAATACTTGGTATGAGTGATCGTATTTTAGTTATCCATGAAGGAAGAGTAACAGGGCACTTTTTAAGTTGTGAGGCAACACAAGAAAAACTTATGGCAGCAGCCGTTGGAAAAATACAGGAGAACACTGATGTTGCAAAATAAAACATTTAAGAACATATTAATTGAACAAAAGTCCTTGATTACTTTACTGGTTTTAATTGCTATTGTTTCTTGTTTAAATGATAACTTTTTTACGTTAAATAATTTTTTCAATATATTACAGCAAACTTCAATTAATGCGGTTATTGCTGTTGGAATGACTCTAGTTATTTTAACTTCTGGAATTGATTTAAGTGTGGGATCAATATTTGCTTTAACTGGTGCAATTGCTGCTTCTATAATTGGGGTAGATATTTCACCTTTTATTGCTATTTTTGTTTCTCTAGCTTTAGGTTGGTTATTGGGCGCCTTTTCAGGGATTATTATAGCCAAAGGAAAACTTCAAGCTTTTATTGCTACCTTAGTTATGATGCTTATCCTACGAGGAATAACACAGGTCTATACTAAAGGTAGTCCTATTTCTACTGGTAGTAATGATAATTCTGAATTATTTGAATGGGTTGCATTTGGTCGAGTGTTAGGAATTCCTGTGCCAATATTAATCATGATTATTGTTTTTATTTGTAATAGTCTTTACTTAATCTGACGTTTAAGTTATTTTATAACACAAAAGGAGAGTCAGAAATGAATCAAACTGCCAAAATTATTAAACCTAAATTAGGACTTTTAGAATTAGCTAAACAACTCGGTAACGTTCAACAAGCTTGCAAAGTCATGGGATACAGTTGAGATAGCTATTATCACTTTAAAAAACTGTATGGGCAAGGTGGTGAGCTTGCGCTTCAAGAAATCAGTCGTAAAAAGCCTATCGAAAAAAATCGGGTAGAGCCACATATAGAACAAGCCGTTGTCAATATGGCTTATGAATATCCAGCTTATGGGCAACATCGAGTTGCCAATCAACTCCGCCAAGAAGGCATCATGGTGTCAGGGAGTGGTGTACGCTCTATTTGGCTACGTCATGATTTAGAAAGTTTTAAAAAACGCTTAATAGCCCTAGAAACCAAAGTGGCACAAGAAGGATGTGTGCTCACGGAAAATCAATTACAGGCCCTTGAAAAAGCCAAAGCATCAAAAGAAGCGCATGGTAAAATTGAGACACATCATCCGGGTTATTTATGTGCACAAGATACCTATTATGTAGGACACATTAAAGGCATAGGGAAAATATACCAACAAACATTTATTGATACCTATTCCAGACTCGCTTTTGCTAAAGTCTATACCGAGAAAAACAGTCTGATTGCTGCCGATATGCTCAATGATAAAGTGCTTCCTTTCTTTGACAACGAACAAGTGCCACTTTTACGCATTCTTACCGACCGAGGGACGGAATATAATGGCCATAAGGAGAGCCATGCTTATGAACTTTATCTTAATCTAGAAGATATTGAACACACCAAGACCAAAGCCTACAGCCCACAAACAAACGGTATTTGTGAGCGATTTCATAAGACGATGAAAACAGAATGTTATGATATTTTATTTCGACGTAAGATTTACACGCAATTGAGTGAAATACAAAACGATATTGAGCAATGGCTTGAATTTTACAATCGAGAAAGAGCGCATTCAGGAAAATATTGTTATGGGAAGACACCATGGCAAACATGGAATGATGCAAAGGGGTTGGTTAAGGAAAAGCAATTGGAGAATTTATTTTGCTCATCGGACACGCATTTTGTTAAAATGAAAGCCGATGAGTAATACGTGCCTGTCAGATTAAGTTTAAGCTACTATATTTTATTTTTGCATGGTACTTATTAAAATATACTCGCTTGGGTCGTTATATCTATGCACTTGGTGGGAATGAAGCGGCAACTCGTCTTTCAGGTATTAATGTTGATAAGGTAAAAATTATAGTTTATGCCATTAGTGGCTTGCTTTGTGCTCTTGCAAGTACTATTGAAGTAGCACGGTTATCTTCAGCTCAACCAACAGCCGGTACAGGTTATGAAATGGATGCAATAGCTGCTGTTGTACTTGGTGGCACTAGTATGTCGGGAGGGAGAGGAAAGATTATCGGAACACTAGTAGGTGCTTTAATCTTAGGCTTTTTAAATAATGGATTAAATATGTTGGGAGTGGATGCCTATTACCAAATGATAGTAAAAGGCGTTGTTATCTTATTAGCAGTTTTAGTCGATAAAAAAACTAATAAATAGTTGCTTTAAACACGATGTTTTACCTTAGGAGAAAGTTATGAAATTCGGAAAAATTTTTACAGCCATTGTTGCAATTACATTAAATTTTTCTTTGGCCTTTCAAGCTTCAGCGAAAGAAAATATAGCTTTAGTTGTTTCAACCCTTAATAATCCTTTTTTCGTTAATTTAAAAGAAGGTGCAGTAAATAAAGCTAAGGAGCTTGATTATGAATTAGTGATATTAGACTCACAAAATAATCCCGCAAAAGAACTTGCAAATGTTGAAGATACAATTGTTAAAGGGACTAAAGTAATTCTTATCAATCCTACTGATTCTGAGGCTGTTGGTAATGCAGTACTTGCTGCAAATAAAGCTGGCATTCCTGTTATAACACTTGATCGTGCATCAGTTAAAGGAGATGTTATTAGCCATATCGCCTCGGATAATGTTTCCGGCGGTAGAATGGCCGGTGATTTTATTTTTCAAAAATTAGGCGCTAGTGCAAAGGTGATTCAATTACAAGGTATTGTTGGTACTTCAGCTTCTCGCGAACGTGGTGAAGGTTTTACCAATTCAATGAAAGATAACCAATTTACTATTTTAACTGCACAACCAGCTGATTTTGATAGAGCTAAAGGTATGAATGTTATGCAAAATTTATTGACTGCTTATCCTTTAGTGCAAGCAGTATTTGCAGAAAATGATGAAATGGCATTAGGAGCTATGCGTGCAATTCAAACAGCCGGAAGAAATGATATTTTAGTGGTTGGCTTTGATGGTACTGGTGATGGCATTAAATCTGTTGAACGTGGTAAGATGGCTGCAACTGTAGCTCAACAACCAGAAAAAATAGGATCAATAGGTATTGAAATTGCAGATAAAGTTATAAAAGGTGAAAAAGTTGATGCAAAAATTCCTGTGGAATTAAAACTTATTACTAAATAAACTTTTTTAGGACGCATTCTAGCGTCCTATTACTATGTGAATATGGAGTAGTTATATGAATTCAAGTAAATTGATCGTGATAGGTAGCGTAAATATTGATCATATCTTAAATGTAAATGAATTTCCTAAACCAGGAGAAACATTAAAAGGTTCAAACTATAAAATTTCATATGGAGGTAAAGGAGCTAATCAAGCTGTTGCCGCTGGACGTTTAGGTGCTAATGTTCAGTTTATTGCAGCGGTGGGGGATGATGATTTTGGTAAAAAATTTAAGCAACAATTAGAAAATGATCATATAGATACTCATTCTGTTGCTGTAATTGAAAGTAAAAATACAGGTGTTGCATTGATTTTAGTAAATAAACAAGGAGAAAATCAAATTGCTATCCATTCAGGAGCAAACTCAGCAGTCACACCTGAATATTTGGTGCAATTTGAAGATGATATAATAAAAGCGAATGCAATTTTAATGCAACTAGAAATACCATTACAGACTGTAGAGCATGTTGCAAAATTAGCTAAACAAAATGATACCCAAGTAATTTTAAATCCAGCACCTGCACAAAAATTATCAGATGATTTACTTAAACACATTGATATTATTACACCAAACGAGACAGAAGCAGAGTATCTAACAGGGATAAAAATTGCCACAGAACAAGATGCACAAAAAGCATCATTATTTCTACATAATAAAGGTATTAAAACCGTTATTATTACCCTTGGTAGTAAAGGGGCTTGGGTTAGTCATTGTGGTGATGGTGAAATTGTTTCTGGATTTCATGTTAAAGCAGTTGATACTATTGGAGCTGGTGATACATTTAATGGAATGTTAGTAACAGTTCTGTTAGAAGGGAAATCACTCAATCAAGCTGTTAGGTCTGCTCATGCCGCTGCGGCACTATCGGTGACTAGAGCGGGAGCACAGACATCAGTGCCAACACGCAATGAAGTCGAAGATTTTATTAATTTACAAGATTTATAGAAGAGCAATAAAAAATTGGTTACAATAAAAGATGTCGCAAAATCTGCGAATGTATCAATTTCAACTGTTTCCCATGTTATCAATAAAGATCGTTATGTTAGTCCTGCTATATGTGAAAAAGTTGAGCTCGTTATCAAACAGTTAAATTATGCTCCTTCAGCTATTGCTCGCAGTTTGAAAAGCAATAAAACTTATACCATTGGGATGTTGGTTACAGCAAGCAATAATCCTTTTTTCTCAGAAGTTGTGCAAGGTGTTGAGCGTAGTTGTTATGAACTTGGTTATAATTTGATTTTATGTAGTACCGAAGGTGATCATCAGCGCATGCTTGATAATATTGAACATTTACTGCAAAAGCGTGTTGATGGTTTGTTGGTTATGTGCACTGAAACTTATTCTATTCCAAAACAGATATTTGCTCGATATCCTAAGCTTCCTATAGTAATGATGGATTGGGCACCATTTGATGGTATGTGTGATATTATTAAAGATAATTCGTTTTATGGCGCAATGATTGCTACACAATATTTGACTGAGAAAAACTACAAACAAATAGCTTGCATCACAGGTCCTTTAAATAATACCCAAGCGCAAACTCGCCTGCAAGGATACCGCAAGGCTATGCAAAATGCTAGTTTAGAAATTTTAAAGGAATATGAAGTCCAAGGTGATTTTCAATTTGCTTCAGGTATTATTGCTATGCAAAATTTATTAAAACTATCTATTCCTCCACAGGCTGTATTTTGTTCTAATGATGCTATGGCTATTGGTGCTTATCAAGCCCTTTATAAAAATGGTCTTGAAGCAGGAAAAGATATTGCAATTATTGGTTATGATGATATTGAAATTGCACAATATATGACACCACCTTTAACTACTATCCATCAACCAAAAGAAGAACTAGGACAATTGGCTGTTGAGACATTATTAAATCGATTCCATAATCCTACTGATTCACTTCATACATTAACTTTAACACCAACTTTAATTAAACGTATGTCTGCTTAGTAAGTATTATAAAAGTAGAGCATTGAATAACTTTTGTAATTGAGATCTAAAATAGAAAAAAAGCACCTTATATCAAGGTGCCTTTTTATATTATAAAATATTAAGTAATAAACGATTAGCTCATTCCATATTGTTTTAATTTTTTGCGAAGTGTACCGCGGTTGATACCAAGCATATTTGCTGCTCGAGTTTGATTGCCACGTGTATATTGCATAACCATATCAAGGAATGGATGTTCAACTTCAGCTAACACTAATTCATAAAGATCTGTCGGATCTTCACCATTTAATTGTGATAAATAGTTTTTTAAAGCTTGCTTCACTGAATCACGCAATGGCTTTTGTGTTATTTGGTCTTGAGAATTTACAGTTGTAAATTTAAGTGCTGCAGCTGTAACGCGTTGTTCTGACATAGTATTCTTAACTCTTAAGGTTGTTTCTAATTTGACTAAAAAATGCTTTTAGAGTGTTTACTTGCTCACTTGTATTGCTAAGTACACTAAATAAGCGCCTGAATTGATCGCTGTCAGCATAATTCTTGGTGTACCAATTTACATGCTTTCTGGCAATCCTTAATCCTTTGTATTCTCCATAGAATTGATAAAGATCATCAAGATGTGATAGTACAACTTGTTCTACTTCATCAATACTTTTGTTTTTCTGTAACTGTCCATGTGTTAAATAGAATGCAATTTCTTCAAATATCCAAGGTCGCCCTTGTGCCGCTCGCCCGATCATTATAGCATCAGCCTGCGTATATTGAAAAACATCTTTTGCCTGTTCAGGTGTACAAATATCTCCATTAGCAATTACAGGAATTGTAACATTTTCTTTAACTGCTCTAATAGAGTCATATTCAGCGACACCGTTGAATAAGCAAGCACGTGTTCTTCCGTGAATAGTAATTGCCTTTATACCACAATCCTGTGCAATTTGTGCGATTTCTATGCAATTTCTATTTTCTTTATTCCATCCAGTCCGCGTTTTTAATGTTACCGGAACATCAACTGCACCGACAACTTTCTGCAAAATTTTTTTAATAAGTTCCGGATACTGCATTAAAGCAGAACCAGCCAATTTTTTATTGACCTTTTTAGCCGGGCATCCCATATTAATGTCAATCAACTGAGCACCGTGTTTGACATTAAATTCAGCAGCTTTTGCCATTTCGTCGGGATCAGAACCGACAATTTGTACTGCACGAATACCAACATCATCACTAGCTATCATTCGCAGAGCTGATTTATCGGTATGCCAAACATCAGAATTTGCTAAAAACATTTCTGAAACAGTCATACCAGCACCAAATCGATGACATAGATTACGAAATGGTTTATCACTTATTCCTGCCATTGGTGCAGCAATTAAATTATTCTTTAATTTTAGTTCACCAATGCTAAGTAAATTAAAGGCGGCTATATTACGCATTTTTTTTCAAACTTAAAAGGGGGTAGCGTTAATTTTTTTTATTTTTTTTTACCAGTAATACGACACCACTCATCAAGTTCAACCACTGGATCTAATTTAAAATTGGGTTGGTAAGCCATACAAACACTTGATGATTGGGTAGTTAAAATACCAGATAGACCTAGTTTACCTTCAGGTTTTACTAATTTATTTATATGTGGTTCAAGTTCTTTTAACGGTCCAGCTAAAATATTGGCAACAACTATATCTGCTAGTAAATTTTCAGGGATCTCTTTTGATAAATAAAGATCTAGCTTTTCGCTGACATCATTACGTTGTGCATTATCACGGCTAGCTTGAATGGCTTGAGGATCGATATCAATGCCGATTACACGCTTTGCGCCTAATTTTAGCGCTGCAATTGCCAAAATTCCAGATCCACAACCATAATCGATAACTAATTTATCTTTAAGATCTAAACTATCAAGCCAAGTTAAGCATAATGCCGTGGTTGGGTGAGTACCTGTACCGAATGCTAATCCAGGATCTAATATAACGTTAACAGCATTAGCATCGGGCACGTCACGCCAACTAGGACAAATCCAAAGTCGCTCACCAAATTTCATAGGATGAAAGTTGTCCATCCATTCACGTTCCCAGTCTTTATCTTCTAATTGTTCAATTTTATAAGAATATTGTTCAAGATTTAGCATTGCTCTTAATTCATCGATATCTGTTTGAGCATCATAAAGCCCAATCACATCGGTATTACCCCAAAGTTTAGTTTCGCCAGGTAATGGTTCAAAAACAGGTGTGTCAAAGGTATCTTGAAAAGTGACTGATACAGCACCAGACTCCTCTAATTGTTCGCTAATTTGTTCAGCAAGATCGTTGGTTGTATTAATTTTGAGTTGAATCCAAGGCATAATTTTTTCCTGTGTTACCAAACATATTGGCAATCATAAACACTACCAATCCAATAATTAAGGATGGGATAATCGGGTTAAAAGCATAAAGCTTTATATTGTAAACAGATAAAAGAATATAGCTTATTGCCCCGGCAAACATAGAACATAAAGCACCAGTCGAATTTGCTTTTTTCCAATAAAGTCCAAGTACCAATGGCCATAAAAATACGGCTTCAAGCCCACCAAATGCAAGTAAATTTAACCAAATAATCATATCTGGTGGGTTCCAAGCCGCTAGGATGAGTAATCCACCAAAACTAAAAGTTATGATAACAGATGTGCGAGTTAATGTTTTATCGCTATAGCTTTTTGCATGATTCATACTTAAAAATAGATCTTTAATAATAACTGATGAAATTTGTAGCAATTGGGCGTTGATTGTTGACATAATTGCAGCAAGTGGAGCAGCCAAAAAGATACCGGCCACTAATGGTGGCATAATGTTAATTATTAAAGTTGGAACAATTTGATCGGGAACAGTTAAATCACTAATAATAGCTCGTCCAAGAGCGCCAGATAAGTGCATAGTTAGCATAATGATTGTGACAACAATCGTACCAATTATAATTCCTTTATGTACAGCTTTACTGTCTTTGTACGCCATACAGCGAACCGCTGTATGAGGTAAACCAACCACAGCAAAACAGACTAAAACCCAAAATGATGCCATAAACGGAAAGTCCATAAAATTGTTAGGACCTTGTGGTGTTAGTAATGCAGGATCGATTTCATTCAAACGGTGAATAATCGCTGTTATACCACCACCAGCATAAATAATTGCTGTTAATAGCAATATAGCGCCAATTATCATTACTAAACCTTGAAAAGCATCATTAAGTATACTTGCTCTAAATCCTCCAAAAGCAGTATATATAACGGTACCAACACCAAAAATTAATAATCCGATATCGTAAGAAATACCAACTGATGATTCCAATAATCGTGCACCACCAACAAACTGTACCGTCATAGCACCAATAAAAGCCACAACTAATGAGATGCTTGCAAACCAAACTATGGCTTTACTTTTATAGTGAGCATAAAGCATATCACTTAACGTTATAGCATTATATTTACGAGCCAAAATGGCAAATTTTTTGCCTAGAATACCAAGCGAGAGTAATACAGTTGGGACTTGGATCATCGATAATAGCACCCAACCAAGACCAAATTTATAAGCAGCACCGGGACCACCAATAAATGAGCTAGCACTAATATAAGTTGCGGCTAGTGTCATGGCGAGTAAAAATCCTCCCATGGTTCTATTGCCGATAAAATAATCAGTGAATTGATTTACTTTTTTACGTTTTACATAAGCATAAATTGATAATGCAAACACAAAAATAAGATAGATGACAAGCGGTATAATAATATCTAAATGCATGTTAAATCACTTAGTTTGTTCTAATGAGAAATTTTTAAATTGAAATTTTACAACTACCCAACAAAGCAATATAAAACCGATAGGCACCATAATGCAAGATAGTTCAAACCACAATGGAAGACCTAAAAATCCTATTTTGTCGTTAATACAGTATGCACAAACGATCCATCCAAGAAGATAAATAAAAGTTAGCAATAGCGAAAGTTTAGCCTCTTTATTTGCTTGTTTATATCGAGCATCCATATTGATTTATTCAGAATTGAGGGTGATTTAGATTAAAAGAAAGCATTGAACTTAGCAAGTTTATTGCAATTTATGCAATATTATATTTTAAATATATCAATTTTAGCAATATTAAAAGTATTATATAGTGTTTTATTGTTGATTGTGAATACTTAAACTCTTGGAGAGAAAAATGTCAAACTATTTTAATACATTGAATTTGCGTGAAAAATTAGAACAATTAGGTCAATGTCGTTTTATGGCTCGTGATGAATTTGCATCAGAAGCTAATTTTTTGAAAGGTAAAAAAATTGTAATTGTTGGTTGTGGAGCACAAGGTCTTAACCAAGGTCTTAATATGCGAGATTCAGGTTTAGATATATCTTATGCATTACGTAAAGAAGCTATTGCTGAAAAACGTGCATCATGGAAGAAAGCAACTGAAAATGGTTTTAAAGTAGGAAGTTATGAAGAATTAATTCCAACAGCAGATCTTGTTATCAACTTGACTCCCGACAAACAACATTCTGCCGTTGTTCAAGCTATACAACCCTTGATGAAAAAAGGCTCTGCGCTTGGTTATTCTCACGGATTTAATATTGTTGAAGTAGGAGAAAAGATTCGCTCTGATATTACAGTAGTGATGGTAGCACCTAAATGCCCTGGTACTGAAGTTCGTGAAGAATATAAACGAGGTTTTGGTGTGCCCACACTAATTGCAGTTCATCCAGAAAACGATCCAAAAGGTGAAGGGCTAGCAATCGCTAAAGCATGGGCTGCGGCAACAGGCGGACATCGTGCAGGTGTTTTACAATCGTCATTTGTTGCCGAAGTTAAGTCAGATTTAATGGGCGAACAAACAATCCTTTGTGGTATGTTACAAACAGGATCATTACTTTGTTTTGATAAGCTAGTGGCAGATGGTGTTGATCCTGCTTATGCATGTAAATTACTCCAATTTGGTTGGGAAACGATCACTGAAGCGCTAAAACAAGGCGGAATTACTTTGATGATGGATCGCTTATCAAATCCAGCTAAATTGAGAGCAAATGCTTTAGCAAAAGAATTAAAAGTGATCATGACGGATCTTTACCGTAAACATATGGACGACATTATATCAGGCGAGTTTTCATCAACTATGATGAAAGACTGGGCAAATGATGATGTAAACCTTCTTAAATGGCGTAAAGAAACGGGTGAAACCGCTTTTGAAAAAGCTGCTGACTATCAAGGTAAAATTGATGAACAAGCTTATTTTGATCAAGGTGTTGTTATGGTTGCAATGGTTAAAGCCGGTGTTGAACTTGCCTTCGAAACTATGCTTGAATCTGGTATTTTAGCTGAATCAGCTTATTATGAATCATTACATGAGTTACCACTTATTGCTAATACTATTGCGCGTAAACGTTTGTATGAAATGAATGTTGTTATTTCTGACACAGCTGAGTATGGCAACTATCTATTTGCTAATGCCGCTGTACCACTATTAAAAGAAAAATTCATGCCAATGTTACAAGCTGGCGATCTAGGTAAAGCAATCCCTGAAGGTAGTGTTGATAATGCACAATTACGCGATGTGAATGAAGAAATCCGTAATCATCCAATTGAAACAATCGGTCGTAAATTACGTAGTTATATGACTGATATGAAACGCATCAATGTTGCAAGCTAAATAGCTATTTATAATTATAAAAAAGGTGCTGAAAAGTACCTTTTTTTGTATCTAAAAATTGAATTTATTGTAAAAAACTTTCAGGTAAGTATATGTTTCAGTATAAAACAATTAGATCTAAAAGGATCTATCTGGATCAAATTTAGATCCAATTTATATTTTTTTGATCATTTCAATTTATAATTAAATTTTTAAAAATTATATAATTAAATTATTTTTATTTTCACTTTTTATTTATTTTTTATGTAATTTATGTTATCTTTTTGACCAATTTTAAATCAAATGATAAGGGTAACATACTAATGAAAATGACTTTTCGACCAACTGATTGTTGGCGATGGTATTTTGATAGCGAATACGATAGTTTAATGCTTGAAGTTTCATCTGAAATGTTATTTCGTTCTTGTTATCCAAGTAAAATGTTAGTTCCTGATGTTTTTGGTGAGTTTCCATTTTCTGTTAGTGACGCAACGTCTTATTATCAATTTTATAATAGTTGTCAGTTACTTAATTTGACAGATTCACAAAAGATTGAACTAGCTATTAACGCTATTGTTGCAGCTAATTTTTTAAAGCCTCAAATGCCTAAAAGTTGGTATTTTTCACAACAACCAATGTTATACAAGCCCAAAATAGCTGATATTGTTGAGGTAATTTTACAAGAAGATGGACAAAAGGTTTGTTTGATGGTCGTTGAAGTGGGGGAAAATGCATCTCTTTGTATTATTGCACAACCTACTTTTGTAGCAATGAACAAGACGTTCAGTTTTTCTGAAGCTATTAAAATCATGAATGACAGATTAAAACCTATTGAGCGCAATGCAGTACAACATCTAGAATATCAGGAATTAGAAGCCATTTCATAAAATTAAAACCACTAAATCAAACATCTTTTTAGTTGTTATATTACTTTTTTAACGTTATTACGATATCGCTTTTTGGCACACAACTGCAGGCTAAAATTTGATTATTTCTTTTTATTGCTGATTGCGTTAGTGGATTGACTTTGCCTTTTTTCAACACAACTAAGCAACGACCACATATACCAGTACGGCAAGAATAAGGTAATGTTATTTTATTTTGTTCCAATTGTTCTAAAATGGTTTGTTTATTATTACCTTTAATGGTTTTATCTTCGAAAATAATTGAATAGCACTGTTCTTTACTTTTTGCTTCAGGTGGGAAAGCTTTAATGTAGTTTTTGGCCGGTTGCCGTGCCAATACTTCTATTTTATCATCAACTGAAATTTTTCCATGGTTTCGGGCAATCATATTTACGCCAAAATCAATTTGTCCTTGTTCATCAGTTCTAAAATATCCTAATGTTTTAAGCGGTTCATTATTGCTTAATGGTTTTCCTGTATTAACATTAATCGTGGTTAACATACAACGAGTACAAGATTTAACAATATCAAAGATTACCTCACCAATTTTAATTGTTTTCCAACCATCTTCAGCAAAAGGCAGTGCGCCTTGAATAATAATATTTGCACGAAACTGTCTAATATCGAGTTTTTCTGGGCATTGATGTTGTAAATAATCAAATGAAGCTTTGTTTAATAATAAATAAGGATAGCCATCAGCAAAACTGACGGGCACTTCTTGATAGCGTTTTGTGCGTCGTGATAATTGATAGCCAAGCCAACGTAATTGCACATCTTTTTGTAAAAACTGGCTTATGAATTGATTAACCTTAATTGGTGCTATATATGAAGTAAAGTGATTTCCAAAGATTTTGGTTGGCTCAGCATTATCCGAAAAATCGCTTAGGTTTATTGCAATACTTTCTCCTGATGGAAGCTTGATATGGATATTATTTTTTATAATAGTTGTTTCAATTTTTAAAAGTTCAGGATATTGCCTTGCAGTAATGAACGTACCATCAGGTTCAGTAATCATCAAAATGCGATCATTCTCAAAGCCACCGTCAACGGCGTTGGCTTTTGTTAATGATATACCTTGCGTCGATTTGACAGGATATATATAGATCTGGTTAATAGAAATCATGATATATTAAGTTAACTACAAATGTGTTGGTATGATTATATAAATATTAATTAATAAGTTATGGATAATAAGGTAACTCTACTTGATTTATAAAAATATGTTATTTAATTATAATTTTAAAGTGTAGGATTTACTAGCGTTGTTTACAGTAATTTAAGAAACGACAGTAATGAACATACATAAAAAATCAAAACTAACGCCTTATCACAAGCAAGCGATAGGGCGCTTATATCATAAAAATACTGTCACCAATTTGACCAAACACTTTATGGTTATTCACTAGAATATTTATAATATGCTAAAAAAACTAGATGAAAGCTGTTTGTGCCTTTAACCAGTAAGAGCGAACGTTATAAAACCATCAGCTAGGGTATTAAACGTTTGTTTAAAATCGAAAAACCCATTGAAAATAAATTAAGACGGCAAGCTAAAGGTGATAATAAAACTTATCCAAGCGAAATACGACAGGCTGATACCTAAAGTTTGCTGTTACTTAAAAATCAAACAAAACAGCAAACTAGAGAATACTCATATTTTTTATATATTTGATTTTTAATGGTTTTATACATAAACGTAGTACACTCCTGAAACTTTTTAACAAAAATTCTACTTACTTGATTTATTTAGATAAACTGTATAATAACCGGTATATCAAGCAAAAATCACCTGCCATAAACCAATAAAAGCCGAAACGCTTTATTAATTTTTATCATACCGTTAAACCGCATAAAGCGATTTCAGGAAAAACGCCTTATGATTTTTAGCGGATTATTTTAATCATGAAGTGTAAACAACTTGGTGTTTTTTACATCGTTCTCTATCTTTAATTAATAATACTCGACAGCTCTATTTCGTAATCTTCAGGTGTGTAAATTTGTATGTGGTATTTAATTGTTATCATGATAATTAAAGTGTTAATTTTACCCTAGTTTTACCCCGATTTTACCCCACATCTGAACTTAAGGTAATCACTTTAAAGGCTTGTAAGATAAGGCTTTAGAATGGTACGCCCGGGTGGACTCGAACCACTGACCCCCACCATGTCAAGGTGATGCTCTAACCAACTGAGCTACGGGCGTATATTTGAAACACGTAAATATTAACGGGCAAATCGCTTTGTATCAAGTAAAAAAATAAAAAAAAGCTGTTTTTTTAATCTGTCGAACAAAGTTGGTTGTATTATGAACATAATTTTTTCGAAGAATTTTTTTATTATCGGAATGAATTATAAATTTAGATTAATTCATAGTGGTTTGTTTAAATTAATTTAGCTATACTCGCACATTCCGTTGGTTGCTCATATTTAGGTTTGTATGTCGATAAAAGATCAAATAGAAGATGTTTTGCAAAATGTTTTTGGTTACAAGTCATTTAGAAACCAGCAAAGGGAAATTATTGAATCTATTATCGATGGGCGTGACACTTTAGTGATTATTCCAACAGGGGGCGGTAAATCTTTATGTTATCAAATCCCTGCAGTTTTATTGCCTGGCACTGCCATTGTTATTTCACCTTTAATTTCTTTGATGAAAGATCAGGTCGATCAATTATTAGCTAATGGTATTGATGCTGCATATCTTAATGCTACTCAATCAGCGACAGAACAACAAGAAGTCATCGAAAAATATTTAAATAAATCAATAAAATTACTATATGTTTCGCCTGAACGATTGGGGGTATATGCTTTTTCTACATTAATTCATGAGCAACCACCTTCATTAATTGCTATTGATGAGGCGCATTGTATCTCTCAATGGGGGCATGATTTTAGGCCAGATTATCGGCAATTAGGCCAACTTTCTACTCGTTTACCTAATGTGCCGATTGTTGCATTGACAGCTACTGCCGATAAGTTAACGCAAACTGATATTATAACTCAACTTGATTTGGTTGATCCGTTGGTGGTGGTAAGAAGTTTTGATCGACCTAATATTCGTTATACTGTTGCTGAGAAATTTAATCAGATTGAGCAAGTTGTTTCATTTATTGAAACACAAAAAGGCAACTCAGGTATTATTTATTGTTCAAGTCGTTCTCGGGTCGAAGATATAACTACTAAGCTTGCTGCTCGTGGTTTTTCTGTTATGGCTTATCATGCAGGTTTGTCTAACGAAGAACGCCAACAAGCACAAGATGCTTTTTTAAAAGATGATGTGCAAATTATTGTTGCAACCGTTGCATTTGGTATGGGAATTAACAAACCTAATGTGCGCTTTGTTGTACATGCGGATTGTCCACGAACGATTGAAGCTTATTATCAAGAAACAGGCCGAGCAGGACGTGATGGTATGCCAGCCGAGGCAATACTACTGTTTAATAGTAAAGATCTTGATTGGTATCAGAAAAAAACTATCGAAAAAAAAGATGGTAAACATAAAAATATAGAGTTACAAAAAATTAATGCAATGGAGGCATTTGGGAAAAGCCTTACTTGTCGGCGGATTGTTTTGCTTAATTATTTTGGTGAAGAACGAACTGAACCTTGTAATAACTGCGATATTTGTTTGTATCCCCCCGAACTTTATGATGGTCTAATTGATGCGCAGAAGGTTTTATCTTGTGTTTATCGTGTTAAACAGTGTTATGGAGCGCAATATATAGTTGATGTTTTAAGGGGGTCTGGGCGTATTCACATTAAAGAAATGGGGCATAATAAATTGTCGGTTTATGGTATCGGTAAGCAACACTCATCAAGCTATTGGCTTAGTGTTATTAGGCAGTTAGTATATTTAGGTTATTTAAGTCAAAATATATCAACCTATACAACGCTTCAACTAACACAAAAAGCTCGCTTAATACTTAGGGGCGAAATTTCATTATCATTGGCTAAACCTCGTTTAGAACTTGTGAAAAAAAGCCGCATAAATCGATATGCAAGATCCATTAATTTAACAACGATTTTATCTTACGAAGAGCGAATTTTATTTAATAATCTTAGGCGATTACGTAAAGATATTGCTGATGTTGAAGATGTGCCACCATATGTTATTTTTAGTGATGCGACATTACTAGAAATGGTTCAAACTAAACCAGAAAGTAAAAAGCAGTTAATTAACATTACGGGCGTAGGTAAAATTAAGTTAGAAAAATATGGTAATTTGTTTTTAGATGAGATAAATGAATTTATGGTAAAAATTTTGTAACATTTTTGTACAAATTACATATAATAACCATTCTTAGAAAGTTTTGATTATTTTGAAAATTATAATCAACTAGGGGCTGTTGATCTTTGCTGTACATAAATTACTCAACAATACATTGGCAGCCACATTAACATAAATGCCAGTGATACCATACTGGCATAATTCCTTTCTAACTTATCGTATCTAGTTGATATTGAACGGTATTGCTTGATTCTAGCAAAGGCATTCTCGACTAAATGACGATAGCGATAAAGGCACCTATCCATACTGCTTTTATCTATATCCTTACCATAATTACGTTTAGCAATCACCGTTCGTCCGCCTTTTTGACGAACAAAGCACCGAAAAGTCTCGCTGTCATAATCTTTATCGGCTATCACTGTATTGACTTCATCGATCTTTTCAACTAGGTTTTCTGCATAAGTGATATCATGTCGTTGTCCTTCAGAAAGCTCAAAACAAATAGGCAAACCACCACTATCAACCGCAAGATGAATTTTAGTTGAATTACCACCACAGCTCTGACCTATTTGCTCACAATGCTCCGTTGCAGCGCCTGTACTATGTTGATGAGCCCTGATAATCGAGCCATCTAGGAACACCCATTCAAAATCCGCTAGTTGTGATAAATGTTTGAAAATATCAACTAATATGCCTTTTTTAGACCACAAATTAAATCGTCTATAGACAGTGCTCCATTCACCAAACTCTTCTGGCAAATCTCGCCAAGGAATACCGGTTCTCATTCGGAAAAGGATCCCTTCAAACGTCATCCGATGCGCGGATTTATTATAAACTCGGCCGGTATTTTTCATTATTTGTAGTAGCTTTTCCCACCGTTTATCTGTTAGCATTGTTCTTGGCATGATGAATCGAGTTATGGTTGTTTTTGGCAGAATTATTATAACTCACATCATGCAGTATAAAAAATAATCATGAAAGATCAACACGCCCTAATAAAAATTAATTAAAAAATCCAACCATTAATTTGACTTGATTAGTGGTTGGTTTTTGTTTTTTTAGTTATAATTAGGCATTTATAAAAAATGTATAATCATTATGATGATTGGTTTTATTGGTGCTGGTAAAGTAGGGTGCACTTTAGCTAAGTATTTTTCTTTGTGTGGTATGCAGGTCGTTGGGTTTTATAGTCGATCTTACGAGCAAGCTCAAGTTGCAAGTAAATTTACTCAGAGTAAGGCATATTCAACGTTAAACGAGCTAGTGAGAGATTGTAATTGCCTGTTTTTGACAGTGCCAGATCATCAAATAGCCCTTGTTTGGCAATCACTTTGCCAGTTACCTATTAGTAATAAATGGATTGGTCATTGTAGCGGATTATTAACATCAAACGTATTTATATCTCGCCAAGTAGTTCATCCTTTAGCATTTTCTTTGCATCCTTTATATGCAATATATGATCGATTTGATTGTTATCATGCTATGTCAAAAGTGTTTTTTACGCTTGAGGCAAATAAACAAGCTATTTCCCAATTACAACGATTTTTAAAACCATTGAAAAACCCTATAGCAATACTATCGGCTGATAAAAAGCCTCTTTATCATGCGGCTTGTGTAATGCTTAGCAATCAGGTTATCGCATTAGCTCAAATAGGAAGTGACTTGTTTACAAAATGTGCGCTTGATACTGAATTTAGTCAGCAAGCTTGGCATAGATTATTTTTAGATAATGCAAAAAACCTTTGCAAAGAGGGGACAATTGCCGCTTTAACTGGTCCGATTGAGCGTGCTGATGTTGAAACAATAAAAGAGCATTTAGCTGTCATACCAACGGATATTAAACCGTTGTATAAGCAATTATCCTCAATTTTAGTTAATCTTAGTCGTAAAAAACATCCAAATAAGGACTATCGACAATTAGAATTGGAGCTGTTACCTTGAAAAACACTATCCTTACACTACAACAACGTAAAAAAAATAAACAAAAAATTACTATGTTAACAGCATATGATTACACAACTGCCAAATTGATGGACGAAAGTGGTGTAGATTGTTTGTTAGTTGGTGATTCTTTAGGCATGGTGATGCTAGGCTATGATAGTACTGTATCGGTAACTATGGAAGATATGATTCACCATTCTAAAGCCGTTGCAAGAGCAGCTAAAACGGCTTTTGTAGTCACAGATTTACCTTTTATGTCTTATCACACTTCGGTATATGATGCTGTTTTTAATGCTGGACGTTTAGTTAAAGAAGGACAAGCGCAAGCCATTAAACTTGAAGGGGGGCAAGCGTTTTGTGAGCATATTAAAATGATCACACAAGCATCTATTCCTGTTATTGCGCACATTGGATTAATGCCTCAATCAGTGCTTGCTTTAGGTGGTTATAAAGTTCAAGGTAAAGAATATCAGCATGCTAAAAATATTATTCTTGATGCATTAGCTGTTGAGCAAGCGGGGGCGGTTGCAATATTACTTGAATGTGTTCCTGCTGATTTAGCTAAATATATTTCTGAATTAGTTAGTATTCCAACTATTGGTATTGGTGCAGGGGCTGGTTGTGATGGGCAGGTGCTTGTTTATCAAGATATGTTGTCTATGTATGATGGTGTTTCATCAAAATTTGTTAAATCTTTTGCACCAATTGGTGATCAAATGAAAAAAGCATTTTCTGAGTATTGTGAAGAAGTGAAGGAACAGCAATTTCCTGCTTCAGAGCATGAGTTTGCAATTGATAACGAAATAATGGTAAAACTTAAATCTGAGTTTTCAATAGGGCATAAAAGGTAACTAAAATGAAGGTTGTAACAACTATTGAACAAGTGCGTCAGCAAGTTAAAGCTTGGCGTCAAGCTGGTTGCAGTGTTGGACTTGTGCCAACAATGGGTTATTTGCATGAAGGCCACCAAAGTTTAATGGCAGCTGCTAAAAAAGATAATCAAAAAGTTATTGTTACTATTTTTGTTAATCCGATACAGTTCGGCCCTTCAGAGGATCTTGCTAGCTATCCTCGAGATCTTGAGCGAGATAAAATCGCCTGCGAGCAGATGGGAGTCGATCTTATTTTTTGCCCATCAGCGAATGAAATGTATGATGCTAACTTCAATAGCTATGTTGATGTTAATGATTTAACCGATGCGCTTTGTGGCAAAAGAAGACCCGGTCATTTCAAAGGTGTGTGCACGGTAGTAACTAAATTATTTAATATCACACAACCTGATCGTGCTTATTTTGGTCAAAAAGATGCTCAACAACTTGCGGTGATTAAACGTATGGTTGATGATTTAAACTTTAATATTGATATTATAGGTTGCCCAATTGTGCGTGAAGCGGACGGTTTAGCCAAAAGCTCTCGTAATAGCTATTTATCAGACGTTGAACGTGCAGCTGCGGTTTGTTTATATCAGGCTATTGAATGTGCTAAAGACCAAATTAAGCAAGGCGAAAAATCAGTGGCTACAATAACCCAAGCTATGCATAACGTAATAGCAAAACAATCGCTAGCTAAAATTGACTATATTGAGTTTGTTGATTTAACTATCTTAAAAGCAGTAGACTCTCTTGAGCAAGACAGCTTATGTGCATTAGCCGTGTATATAGGTAAAACTCGATTGATTGATAACTTTATTTATCAACATAGTGGTAGATAAAAGTTATTTTTTACTACTGAGACTATTAAAATAATTATTGTTTTAGCCATATAATTTGGCTTTTTTAATTCACCGTTTTAACTTTAAAACGGTGAATTTTGAACTCATCACTATCAATATTTACATAAGATCGTCAAAGATAAATTAAATCCACTTAGATTATCGTTCTGCTAATTTATTGTTTTTCTATTTTACTGTAGAATAAACGCTATTTTCTATTATGCCCTAGATCAGGATTGATGCTTTAATTATGAAAAACACAACTTATAATCCACATGAAATTGAACAACCCATTTATCAACATTGGGAAGAGAGCGGATACTTTAAGCCTAATGGTGACAAATCACAGCCAAGTTATTGTATTGCTATTCCACCGCCAAATGTAACGGGTAGTTTACATATGGGGCATGCTTTCCAACAAACAATTATGGATGCCTTAATTCGTTATCACCGTATGCAAGGGCATAATACCCTTTGGCAATCAGGAACCGATCATGCTGGTATTGCAACGCAAATGGTAGTAGAGCGTAAAATTGCTGCTGAAGAAAACAAAACTCGCCATGATTATGGTCGTGATGCTTTTATTGACAAAATTTGGCAATGGAAAGCTGAATCAGGCGGTAGCATTACAAAACAGATGCGTCGTTTAGGCGATTCGGTCGATTGGGATCGTGAACGATTCACTATGGACGACGGTTTATCAAACGCCGTAAAAGAAGTCTTTGTTCGACTATATCAAGAAAACCTTATCTATCGCGGCAAACGCTTAGTTAATTGGGATCCTAAATTACGCACAGCGATTTCAGATCTTGAGGTCGAAAACCGAGAAGTTAAAGGCTCAATGTGGCATTTGCGTTATCCATTAGCAGATGGTGTGAAAACAGCCGATGGTAAAGATTATTTAGTTGTTGCAACCACTCGCCCAGAAACCTTATTTGGTGATACAGGAGTTGCGGTTAATCCTGAAGATCCTCGCTATAAAGATTTGATTGGCCAATATGTGATATTACCGTTTGTTAATCGTCGTATTCCTATTGTTGGTGATGAACATGCTGATATGACAAAAGGGACAGGGTGCGTAAAAATTACGCCAGCTCATGATTTTAATGACTATGAAGTAGGGCGACGTCACCAATTATCCATGATCAATATCTTAACCTTTGATGGTGATATTCGTCAGCAAGCTGAAGTGTTTGATACTAATGGTGAACCAAGCGATGCATATGAACCTACTATTCCTGCTCAATTCCACAATCTAGAGCGTTTTGCTGCCCGTAAAGCGGTTGTGGCAGAATGTGAATCACTAGGTATTTTAGAAAAAATTGAACCTCATGATTTAACTGTTCCTTATGGTGATCGTGGTGGCGTTGTTATTGAACCTATGCTAACTGATCAATGGTATGTGCGTGCAAAAGTACTTGCCGAGCCTGCGATCGATGCTGTAAAAAATGGCGATATCCAATTTGTACCAAAACAGTATGAAAACATGTATTTTTCTTGGATGAATGATATCCAAGATTGGTGTATTTCGCGTCAATTATGGTGGGGACACCGTATTCCTGCTTGGTATGATAAGCAAGGTAATGTTTATGTTGGCCGAGATGAAGCCGAGGTTCGTCGTGAAAATAACCTTGCTGATGATATTGAACTGAAACAAGACGACGACGTGCTTGATACTTGGTTCTCATCAGCGCTTTGGACGTTTTCAACGTTAGGTTGGCCAAATAATACTGATGATTTAGCCACATTCCACCCAACGAATGTGCTTGTAACTGGTTTTGATATCATTTTCTTCTGGGTTGCCAGAATGATCATGATGACCATGCACTTTATTAAAGATGAGCAAGGTAAACCACAAGTTCCTTTTAAAACCGTGTATGTTACAGGCTTAATTCGTGATGAAGAAGGGCAAAAAATGTCAAAATCTAAAGGAAATGTAATTGATCCTTTAGATATGATTGATGGCATCTCACTGCCTGCATTATTAGAAAAACGCACGGGTAATATGATGCAACCTCAATTAGCTGAAAAAATTGCTAAACGAACTCAAAAGCAATTTCCTAATGGCATTGAGGCTCATGGTACTGATGCGTTGCGCTTTACATTGGCTGCATTAGCCTCGACAGGGCGAGATATCAATTGGGATCTAAAACGATTAGAAGGTTATCGAAACTTCTGTAACAAACTTTGGAATGCTAGCCGTTATGTGTTAATGAATACAGAAGGACACGATTGCGGATTTAATGGCGGAGATTTAGATTATTCTCTTGCTGATAAATGGGTTTTAGCAGAATTTAACCAAACTGTTAAATCTTATCGTGAAGCATTTGATACCTACCGATTTGATTTAGCTGCAAATATTTTATATGAATTTACTTGGAACCAATTTTGTGACTGGTATTTAGAACTAACCAAATCGATTTTAGCCAATGGCGAACAATCACAGCAACGTGCAGCTCGTCATACATTAGTGACAGTATTAGAGGCTCTATTACGCTTAGCTCATCCAATTATTCCATTTATTACGGAAGAAATTTGGCAAAATGTAAAAGGATTAATGCACATAACTGCTGACACTATTATGTTACAGCCAATGCCTGCTTTTGATAAAAAACATGTAAATGACGAAGCGGTAGCAGATATTAATTGGATAAAAGATGTGGTAATTGCAGTGCGAAATATTCGTGCAGAAATGAATATTGCACCAAGTAAGCCATTACAATTACTAATTAGAAAGGCCTCACCAACGGTACATAGAATTATTAGTGATAATATCAACTTTATTGAATCACTAGCAAGATTATCCGAAATTGTTTTACTTGATGAAGGTGAAGCAGGGCCATTATCTGTCACTAAACTGGTGGATGGTGCTGAATTGCTTATTCCAATGGCTGGATTAATTAATAAAGAAAACGAACTTGCGCGTTTAGAAAAAGAAATTGAGCGAATTAATGGCGAAATTTCCCGTATTGAAAACAAACTATCTAACGTAAGCTTTGTTGATAAAGCACCAGCCGCTGTGGTCGCTAAAGAAAAGGAAAAACAACAAGGTTATATTGACGATAAAGCCAAACTGCAAGAGCAGTATACCGCAATAAAAAGCCTTTAAGTTTATTAAATTAAAAACCTCTCAAATGAGAGGTTTTATAAATATAGTGATGTTAAATCTAATGTTTTTAGGTTTATGTTAAGATTATTAACAAATAAAATGAGAACAACAATTTGCATTATTGATTAGATTTATATAGAATAACGCAGTAATCTTTCAGTGGGTTGTTAGCTCAGTCGGTAGAGCAGTTGACTCTTAATCAATTGGTCGCGGGTTCGATCCCCTCACAACCCACCACTTAAAACTATGATTTTAAATAGTTTTTAAGAATTTCTTGCAATCTTATTTAACGTGTCAATTGTGCTTTGTGCCGTAAATGTGACATTGTTTCCGAACTCCAACATATATAGTAGCTCAAACTTAATCCGACAGACACATGTTACTCATCAGCCTTTATTTTAACAAAATGCGTGTCCGATGAGCAAAATAAACTCTCCAATTGCTTTCCTTTAACCAACCCCTTTGCATCATTCCATGCCATGGTGTCTTCCCGTAACAATATTCTCCAGAGTGTGCTCTTTCTCGATTGTAAAACTCAAGCCATTGCTCAATATGGTTTTGTATATCACTCAATTTGGAATGGCAACACATTTTCAAACAAAAAAATTAAGGGGTAAGTGTTTTTTAAATTCAACGGGAGGCAAGTAGCCTAACGAAGAATGTAATCGTTTATGATTATACCAATAAGCATAAGCCGAAAAAGCGCGTTGTAACTCAGCCGTTGAGTTAAAACGTTGGCCTTTTTACAAATTCCGTTTTAATTGTTTTAAATGTCGCTTCCGCTACCGCATTATCATAAGGACATCCTTTCTTGCTTAATGAATGCGTGATATTAAATGTCTTAAAACAATCCGCTAATAACCGATTATCAAACTCTTTACCGCGGTCTGAATGAAATAAATCTAATTTCGATAATGGCAGTTTAATTTGGCTTAATGCCGACATAACAAGCTCTGCTGTTTTATGTTGGCCAACATGGTAACCGACAATCTGCCTATCGGATAAGTTCACTAAAACACATAAATAGTTCCAACGTTGCTTAACTTGAATATAGGTTAAATCCGCAACAACAATTTGTTTTTTATCACCTACATCA
>NZ_LZHH01000115.1 GCF_001690595.1 Gilliamella sp. Choc5-1 | reverse complement strand
CAACATAAAACAGCAGAGCTTGTTATGTCGGCATTAAGCCAAATTAAACTGCCATTATCGAAATTAGATTTATTTCATTCAGACCGCGGTAAAGAGTTTGATAATCGGTTATTAGCGGATTGTTTTAAGACATTTAATATCACGCATTCATTAAGCAAGAAAGGATGTCCTTATGACAATGCGGTAGCGGAAGCGACATTTAAAACAATTAAAACGGAATTTGTAAAAGGCCAACGTTTTAACTCAACGGCTGAGTTACAACGCGCTTTTTCTGCTTATGCTTATTGGTATAATCATAAACGATTACATTCTTCGTTAGGCTACTTGCCTCCCGTTGAATTTAAAAAACACTTACCCCTTAATTTTTTTGTTTGAAAATGTGTTGCCATTCCAGTGTTGTTTTTTAGGGTGAAGTTGTAATTTTAGCTGTGTGGTAAGAAATTGGTTAATTTGCTGTTTCCATGCCAATAGTTGTTTAGCCGAATTACCGAGTATAAGAAGGTCATCCATATAACGCACATAACCCTTTATTTTTAATTGGTGTTTTATAAAGTGGTCAAGCGGATTTAAATATAAATTAGCAAAAAGTTGGCTACTTGCAGAACCAATCGGAATCCCTGTATCCGTAGGAGACGAGGCTAACCGTTTATGCTTAGGAATGGTGGCTAATAATGCTTTGCTACCGCTAACAACATAAGCGGATTGAGCGACATTTTGTAGTAATATTTTACTTGATACATAGGCAATTAATGATTGGTTATGGGGTGCATGTTTTTTTAGTAAGGTTAACCAGTTATTGAGTAATGTAGGGCGATGAATTGAGTTGAAATAATTTTGAATATCGAGGTGTAAATAGTAAGTATTATTGGGTCTGCGCATTAATTGTTGTACTCGCTTTACGGCATATAAAGTACCCTTACCAATGCGATTAGAATAAAAGTCTTCAATAAAGTGAGGGCTAATTATAGGCTCAGCTTGGTTTACTAACCAACATTGCAATAATCGGTCACGATAAGCTGGTGCATAGATTTCGCGTAGCTTTGGGTCGCAAACGGCAAAACGTGTATAGGTGCTTGGTTGGTACTTTTGGTTTAGTACATCGCTTGCTAACTCGTTACAGAGTTCAGCAATGTTCAATAGTGATAACGATTTTTGTAAACTTTGTGCGGTTTGTGTGGCTACATTTAATAATTGTTTTGTGAGGTTATTATGCATGATGAATTGCTCAACATTGTTAAATCAACTTTTGTTCGACCTAAAATATTTAATGATTTAGTGACATTATACCAATGCTATTGGCAAACGCATTGTCATTTACCTAAATCGTTTAAATTTACCACCGGCGAAGCGATTTTAACCGAGCTTACAGGAGCAATACGCTTTGCGGTATTGTCTAATATCGTTGACCGAGATAACATCGAAGAATGTCAATCAGCCGTTAAACAGTTACAACTTATTCGTGCTTCGTTAGATGTGATTAAAGGGTTGTTGTGTGTGGGTTGGAAGATGAAAATGATTTCGCACGGTGCTTTTGCTTCATTCAACCAATCCATCGACAACATCCAAAAACAGACTACTGGCTGGCAACGTTGGTTTATGGCGCAGGTGGATGATGAGGATTTGGGTCAAGTTAAATAAGTATTTTTAACTTACATCAAGAACAACATTTTGAATGCTTTAGGTTTTGGTGGTAAATAGCACTATTGAAAAAATAGAAGTAAAACATAAATAAAATCAATATCCTATCGGAGCGATTTTATACCTTTAAAAAGCACCTACCCCATCAACCAAAACTAACCCTATCAATAACGTGCCTTATGGTATCAATACTGTTTTTTGATATATTCGCTAAGTTTGATGGATTTGTTGGATCTTTTTAGCCAAACATAATAACCCGATTTTAATTTGAATAAATTTAAATAATTCGTAATTCTTTTAGTGATAATTTTATAAACGCATAAAAAATAGGTGCAAAAATTAAACCAATCACGCCAAAAAGCGTCTCTAAAAAAAGCATCGCAATTAACAATTCACAGATACCTGCATGAATTTTTGCCCCAACTATTTTTGCATTAAGCACATATTCCATTTTATGAATTAAAATTAAATACACAATAATTACCATTGCAACGGTAAACGATACCGTAAATGCAACAAAAAAGATTAATACATTGACAATCAAATTTCCAATAATTGGAATAAGTCCAAAAACAAATGTGGCTAGCACTAAACTTTTACTAAATGGTAAATGAATACCAAACATAGGCAAAATAATAAATAGCAAAATGGCAGTCATTATCGTATTAAATAATGCAATCACAACTTGAGACATAGCAACATATTGGAATACCACAACTAATCGGTTTAAACTAGCCTTTAACGCTTTAGTTAATGGCCTTTGTGTCACAGAATTATGAACTGTATTACGTTGGTTTTGTTTATAACCTAAAATTAATCCAATAATCATTCCCACAATTAATATGACTAAATCATGAAATACTTTTTTGATAATCGATTGTAAATAAAAAACATGATCTTTAAGATAAACCATAATAGTTGATTCAATTTCATCAATATTATCAGGTAAATAATCGGTAACATTTGACGGTAAACTGTTTATTACATTGTTTACAACTAACCTTATATTGGTTAACGTTTCGGTTGGATGCTTGGCCATATCAACAAACCAAGCAAACAAATACCAAAAGCCACCGATAAAAATACCCATAATCACAGTCGTTAGCACTAATATCGAAATTAATTTTGACTGATGGCTAAACCGTGCCATTTTTCGCGATAAAAAATCATCTAATTTTTGTGTTAACGTATAGGTCAACAACCCCGCTATCACTGCCGGCATTAAATGCACTTGCATTAAAATAATGAAACTAACGGAAAACAGTGCCAGACAAAACAGGCCTAATTTTTGATTATGATTAAGTAACATTGTTGTATTATTTCCTTTAATAATCAATGCAATATATTTAGTAAATATATAAGTTAAAATAAGGATAAAATTATAACAGATGGTTTATTATTCGTCCGCTTATTATTAGTCAAATAAAATAAGCTTGAGATAATATTTTTTATAATAATAAAAATCGAATATTTATAGAGTTGGAATTATAAGGTATCAATATTCCATATGAATTATGCTTAGCCAATATAACTATATTAAAATGGGAGGGATATTTATATAGATAATAAAAAATATTATCTATATAAATCGAATTTGTAGAAATCCCTCGCGTTGTTTACAGTAATTTGAAAAACACTGTAATGAATATCCATAAAAAACAAAATTAACTCCTTATCACAGACAAAAAATATGGCGCTTATATCATAAAGAAAAAATAACGGTCAGTGATTTGACAAAACGCTTTATGGTCAGTCGTCCTACCATTTATAACGTACTAAAAAAGCCCGATTGAAGCTGTTTGTGTCTTTAACCAGTCAGAATGAATGTTATAAAACCATCAACTAGGGTATTAAACGTCTGGTTAAAGTCGAAAAATCGATTGAAGATAAATTAAGACGGCAAGCTAAACGCGATAACAAAACCTATCCGGATGGAATGTTACACGTTGATACCAAAGGTTTACCTTTACTTAAAAATGAAACGAAACAGCAAACGAGAAAATATTTATTTGTTGGCATTGATGATTTTTCACGTGAGCTTTATGCCGGTATTTATCCTGATAAATCCCAATTTAGCTCGGCACAATTTTTACAAAACGATGTGTTAGCCCAGTGTCCTTATACCATTACATGTATTTATTCCGATAACGGGCGTGAATATCAAGGCACCAGCGAACACCTATTTGTTAAAATGAAAGCCGATGAGTAATACGTGTCTGTCAGATTAAGCTTGAGCTACTACAGCTCAATCGTTTTATTAATTTTTATAATACGGTTAAAATCCATAAAGCGATCTTTAGGAAAACGCTTATGCGTTTTTAGAGGATTATTTTAACCATGAGGTGTAAACAATTCGACGTTTTCCTACAACAGGAATACCTGCTTCTGCTTCTTTTAATATCGATACAATTTGGTGTTCAGTTATTTTTTTCATGTTTAAATCCTCTTTTACTTTTTATTATGGAGAATTTTCTACTTTTTTGCTGTACTATTTTAGGGGATAGTTATAGATAACTTTTAAATCTATTGATATCGCCTTTGGACAAAGGCGATTTGTCATATCAGAAAATTTACATCGAATATTAACGATATCAATAATTACTTCTATCGCATTTGATACTAACGGATTGATAAATATTACAATTGCATCTGTAAAACAGTTTAAGGAGTTAGCCGTTAACGGTGGAGATGCAATTGTACTGTTATTAACAAAATAAAGTAGAACTTTCGAAAAGAACATGTTTAATAATCTAGAGAAATCTAGAAAATTAATATGTATTGTCGCTAGTGTTTTTATTTCCGTTAAAACAATTACAACCTTATGTCACAAGAATAGATAATAATACTGTTTATACAGATGTCATCCCATCGTTTATTAAAACAGATATCCCTTGCATTATTGGCGAGAATGTCACTATTGGGCATAATGTTATCCTACATAGTTGCACCATTGAAGATGGTGTATTAATTGGTATGGGTAGTACTATATTAAACAATGCTAAAATTGCAAAAAATTGCCTTGTTGGCGCCAACTCGCTAGTAACACACACCATACCTTATGAAGAAGGTTGTTTAATTATGGGATCACCCGCAAAAATTATCCGCAAATTAACTAAAGCTGAAATTACAGCAAATATCACTAATGCACAACGATATGTACAAAATGGTATAAGATTTAAAACTAGCCTACTTCCTGTTGCATAATAACCCAACAATAAATTGCGTTTTAAACGGTATTGGCTCTGTGAGCAAGCACAATTTATGATAAAATGCTAGCTATTTTAATAGCAATAATTTTTAGGTACTTGTTTGAAAAAGCCCAAAATTACAAAAAAACAGATCATTGCTCAATTGATCCTACTAACAATAATAGGTTTATCTGTTTGTTTATTTCTATCGCAGTTCAGTTACGATCCATCCGATCCAGGTTGGTCTCGTACAGCTTGGCACTATCCTATTAGTAATTTTGGCGGTTATATTGGCGCATACATCTGTGACGTTCTGTTTCAATTTTTAGGCTTTATTGCTTATAGCCTACCTTTTATCGCTATTTTTATTTGTTTACAGTCAATCGTTTATTTTTATAAACATGCTAATGATCCTATAAACTACTTTAGTCTTTCATTTCGGATTATTGGTGTGTTAGCATTTATATTTAGTACTACAGGATTTTTTACTTTAAATATTGCTGATTCTGAACAATTTGAAGCGGGCGGTTATTTAGGTGCGATTGTCATCGAAAGCCTTTTACCAATTATAGATAGCATTACTTTATCCTTAATTCTTCTTGGAACTTGCTTGGCCTGTGTCACATTATTAACTGGATTATCATGGTTGAATCTAATTGAAAAATTAGGTGCTTTTGTCATGATTTTACTACTACCGATTAGATGGTTAATTAAGCCTCGCACAGCCAATAAACTTAAACAACCAGATTCACTAAACGAAAAACCAATAGCACAGACTAATGAGGAAATAAAAGATCCTCAATTTACAATACCTTTTGATACAAAACTAGATAAAAAATCAGATGATGATATCAATATCATTCCAACATCAAATACTATCTCTAGTGTTGAAACAACTCAAAATCAGGCTGGAAATACCATCATATCGGCTGACGATAAAACAATCTCAATAAAAACAACCGATGAATTAATCAATTCATCCCACAAAGATACTCAAGTACCGCAGTCAACAACAGCGCCCCTAACAAGTGATAATCCACCAAATAAAGAGCTCGATCCTAACGAGATTTTATCTTGCCTTGAATCAATTATTCAAAACATGAATGGAAACAAAGCTACTCCAGAGCAAGAGCAAACCTTGTCTTCATCAATAGAACAAATAAAACAGGTAATACAAACACAAAAATCAGAAGAAAAACTACCATTCGATGAACCAGAAAAATACACAATTTCAGATGCACCAAGTAAACCACTGTTTACATCAGTACACAACGAACCCAAAATTAATTTTACTAATGAACAAACACCGTTTGAATCATCCATCAACCTTTCAGCTATAGAAACAACTGAAACCAAACAACCATTTATTCAAGAACCACAGGTTATTACAAGTACAAAAGACACTGCATCTATAGAAGATATAGAAAACATAACAGATACAGAGACTGAAACTGAAATAAAAGAAGTGAAAGCAGACGTAGAGCAACTAGAATATGTTGACACTGAAGCTCTAAAAAAAGCAAATCCAATTATTGACGATATCTATCCTGAAGAAGATCGTGTTGAAGATATTCAACATAATCATTTTAATGAAAATGACGAAGATAGCTTAATTCATCCGTTATTAAGACGTAATGATAAACCGTTACCTAAACCGACTACGCCACTACCGTCACTGAACTTATTAACTGCGCCACCAACAGCTCGAATCGAAGTCGATCATGGTGCCTTAAACGCAATGTCGGAACTGATTGAAAAAAGTTTATCGGATTATCGAGTTAAGGCTAAAGTGGTTGATTATTTACTGGGACCTGTGATTACTCGATTTGAAATTGAACTTGCACCGGGTATCAAAGCGGCACGAATTTCAACGCTAGATCGTGACTTAGCACGATCATTATCAATGCCATCGGTTCGTGTAGTTGAAGTTATTCCGGGAAAACCTTATGTAGGTATAGAATTGCCCAATAAAAATCGTCAAACAGTCTATTTTAGAGAAGTCTTAGACAGCCCTCAATTTAAAGATGCTCAATCGCCGTTAACTGTCGTATTAGGAAAAGATATCGCTGGGCAATCAGTGGTTGCTGATCTTGCTAAAATGCCTCATTTACTTGTTGCTGGTACTACTGGCTCGGGTAAATCAGTTGGTGTTAATGCGATGATTTTAAGCATTTTATATAAATCGCAACCTGAAGATGTCAGGTTTATTATGATTGACCCCAAAATGCTAGAGTTATCTATTTATGAAGGAATACCACATTTATTAACACAAGTGGTTACTGATATGAAAGATGCCGCTAATGCATTAAATTGGTGTGTTAACGAAATGGAACGACGCTATCGTCTAATGTCAGCATTAGGTGTGCGTAATATTGCTGGTTATAACGAAAAAATAAAACTAGCAGAACAAATGGGCAGACCAATTCCCGATCCACTTTGGAAACCAACTGATAGTATGGATCTTAATATGCCGACACTCGAAAAATTACCCTATATTGTGGTTATGGTCGATGAGTTTGCTGATTTGATTATGGCTGTCGGTAAAAAAGTCGAAGAACTAATTGCACGGCTTGCTCAAAAAGCGCGAGCAGCAGGTATTCATCTAGTTTTAGCCACACAACGTCCATCGGTGGATGTCATTACGGGCTTAATCAAAGCGAATATACCAACTCGTATCGCTTTTACAGTATCAAGCAAAATTGATTCTCGCACTATTTTAGATCAAATGGGAGCAGAATCATTACTTGGTATGGGAGATATGCTTTATTTAGCCCCTAATAGCTCCATTCCAATTCGTGTTCACGGTGCATTTGTGCGTGATGAAGAAGTGCACGCCGTTGTGCAAGATTGGAAAGCACGTGGCACACCAAAATACGTTGACAATGTCACAGTTGCGACCGATGATAGTGAAAATGGCAATTCCAACTCGTCAGATGAAGAACTCGATCCATTATTTGACCAAGTTGTTGCTTTTGTCATAGAAACACGAAGAGCTTCTATCTCTAGCGTACAACGAAAATTTAGAATTGGCTACAACCGAGCAGCCCGAATTGTCGAACAAATGGAAGTAGAAGGCATTATTAGCGCCCCAAGTCATAATGGAAATCGGGAAGTACTAGCTGTATCAACACATAACGATTATTAGTTTTATCACACACCAATCCATTTAAAAGAGTGGCTTGGTGTTTACATCATAGCATCATGCAAATTAATTAAATCGAATCCCTATAGGTAACCAATAGTAATGAGTGATTATTCTCAGCAAGTAGCATTATTAGAATTACAACTCAATAATGACCCTAACCGATGTTTACCTGCGCAATTAGCAACTAAAGCATTAATCAAAGAAATTTGCTTATCACCAAAACCCGGATTAGTTGATATGAATAATAGTGGAGCACATCGTGATATGGATTTCCAAACCTTTATTCAAAGTATTAGTGCTATTTGTGTCTGGTTTGAACGTTTTTACCAATATGGTAAAACATCAGCTTTGCATAAAAATCAACTTTTTTTAGCTGGCATTAGACCAATTGGTATTAATTGCGAACAAGCGATGTTTAAAGCCACCAATCAAGTTAATACTCATAAAGGCGGGATATTTGCCTTTGGTTTGCTGCTCGGCGCTATTGGCAAGTTAGAGCAATTAAACTTACCAATCAATATACAAAGCATTTGTAACGAAGTTTCATCCATTTGCCAAGGCATTGTTCAAAGCGAGCTAAAACAAAATAATCTAACAAATTCTGTTGGTGAAAAGCTATTTAAACTCCATAACCTTACAGGAGCAAGAGGAGAAGCAGAATCAGGTTATGCAACAGTTAGAAATATCTCACTGCCTATCTTTCAACAAATGCAAAAGAACGGCTATGATGAAGAAACTTGCTTATTACAAGCGATGTTACATTTACTTGCTTTTAATCAAGACACTAATGTAGTTTCACGAGGTGGACTTGATGGCTTGACCTTTGTCCAAGAACAAGCGAAAAAACTCATCAAACAAGGTGGGGTAATCAATCCCAAAGTACGAGAAAATTTATATCATCTTGACAGTGAATTAATAAAACGTAATTTAAGCCCTGGCGGATCAGCGGATTTAATTGCGATTACTTGGTTTTTATCTCAATATAATGGATAAAACAAGACAATAAAAAGATAAGATTTATTGATATAAAAAGTAATTAAAAATAACAGAATTTAATATTTAACACTATTCTCCAATTAATTTTGGGGCTTTAATATCGGCCCCAATTAATATAACCAAAGATGAGTAATAATTATTGATTAATAAAATAACTCACCTTATGTGCTTCAGTCGGTAATGGAACTTCCCATTTATTTAATAACCGCTGAATTGCTTTATTTGGCAACGTAGTATCTCGTGCCGAATTACGGCGATACAACTCTTTTTCTGGTTGTTCAAGATAGACAATTTCCACATTCGCATGATAAGCATAAAGCAAATCGAGTGCTTTTTGACGCATTTCTTGCGATAAGTGGGTCGCATTCCAAATAAAAGGTTGTTTTGTTCTTAACCACTGTTTAACCTTTGCTAACACAAACTGAATAACTAGCCCTTCGTTTTCACCGTGCTTTAGTCTTAGCTCAGATCTAGCATCATCATAAGAAGCAACATCCCATGTTGGATAATGTTTACTCACCCAACTATTTTTACCCGATGCAGGTAAACCAGCTAGCATAATCACCTTAGATCCTTCTTGAGGATATAATGCATAATCGGGTAATACATTACTACCTCGAAAATATTCGATACGAGTATAATCATCAACAAATTGACGAGGTTGATATAAACACCCTTCTTCAAGTGCCAATTGCCTAAAGAGTTCAACTTCATCAAGCGCTCGGCGTTTATCAGCACAAATACGACCTTCCATATCTGCTTTAGCTTGCAAACACAACATCCAAATAGGCAATTGCCACGATAAGCGGTGAATTAAATATTCGGGTGATTTATTTCTTCCCTCATCACTTAAAGCAAAAAAAGGCACTTGATGTACACTAATGATTCGGCAGATTTGTTCCCGCAAATCAAATGGCACCCCCATTCGCCATAGTAATATACGACTACGGATCTCGCCTTTTTTGGAATGCCGTGGTTGTGTAATTTTACCTGTCAACTCATCTATAACGGTGGTTTCTGGCTTAGCGATATCATGTAATAAAGCAGTCATAAATAATACAAACTGCTCATCTTCTGTTGCGTTGGTAAACTCTTCTTGCGTTAATAATGCACGCACAACCATTTGCGTATGAACCCAAACGTTTCCCTCTCCATGATGCGAGGGATCTTGTGGCGTTATTATCAAACTATTCAATTCAGGAATACAGGTTAACCATGGGCTAAAATCATCTGTTGCCAACGTACTTGCTATTTGTTGTTTTAGTACTTGGTAATTCATAATTTACCCCCGTTTAGGCATCCATTATTCCAATTCACTGTTAATTGAGGTGTATATAACTCAACACCTTGAGCCAATTGGTTTGGAATAAAAGGCTGTTCACTATGATGTTGCCCTGCATCTAAAATCGCCTGAACAAAATCCTGCCTAACCCATTTTAATCGATCAATGGTTTGTTCTTCCGATTCGATTTTAAGATATAACCCTTCCATCAAGTCAGAGTTATCGCATTGTTGCCAAGCTTTGCTTAAGTCAAGCTTTTCACGCATCACGATTTGTTCAAAGCAAGTACGCCAATTAGCGGTTTTAGCCAAAGATGGTCTGACTAACGCCAATAAATCGCTCAATTTAGAAGGTGCAATCCCTGCAAATAGCACAGGTACCGATAAAACAGGACCACCAGCTAATAATTGATGTCGCTTTAGGGTAGATAAAAAACAGTTTTGTTGTCTATCCCAAATATCAAACTCGCAAAAATAGTGCGGTAAAGCATCATAAAAAATAGCATGTTTTTTGTGTAACCATTCACCATAAAGGATATAGCGATCTTCTAAACGCTCAAGTAACCAATATTCATGCACGCAAGCCCAATGCTTTAAAAGGTTAAATTGGCGTTCTCGTGAACCACCTATTAAGTAATGTCCTCGAGATTGAAGCAACAGCTCACCACTAGCTGAAAAACTGATAGCACAGTTTGCTCCGTCAAGTTTTTCTTCAATAACAATATATTGACCAGCTAATTGCTTATAAGGACGTTGTCCATGTTCACTATCACCAAACTGTAAGCGTGAGCTTTCTAGGTGCGGTGTTCGTGGATATTTAATTAATTCTAAATTTTGAATATAAGATTCCATTGTCATAATGTTTTCTCCAAAAAAAATAAGGGAAAACCGACAAGGCAAAAATCTATAGATTGAATTGCAACGAAGGGGCTTAGATAATACTAAGCAAAAGACAATATGATAGAAGATACCAAGTCGGCATTAAGATAAAGTGTTAACTACAGGCATTTTGCCACCTCGCTATAATAAAAAATTCAGGTTAAAAAAACGGCGCTATTATTAACGACTGTTAATTATTTGTCAAGTTTAATTGTAATAATTAATTAAGAAATTAAACCAATAATCGATGGTAAATATTACTTTTGCACTAATCTCTATTACGATTTGAATTCCATTGATTCAAATGATTTTCTACTTAATGAAAAGATAATAATATTCAATAAAGCTGAATTCTTGGGAGTAACTTATGAAGGTAAAAATTGTACAATTTTCCATGACACAATTAGTCATTATTAACATTATAGTTCACCTTTATTATAATATAAAACGGTCAATAAACTGGTTAAACAGCAACAAGATAACAATATGTTAGATTGCTATAAATACCAAAGTTATAGCATTACTATCCCAATCCTAATACCACTTCGTTGTAAGATAAACAGCATATTGATTTTGTCATATCAATTGATAGACCAATTGCGGAAAATCCTTATGATGTTATCAATAAGACCATACTACCACTACACTGAGCTAATGCTAAGGGCGCCTGCTCAAGAAAAAATAATCAAGCTATTATTTACTTATTCACAATACGTCTACACAAGATAAGAAGTAAATGGTTACTTTCCGCCAATTTTCCATTATGTAAATGTAATTCCTAATATTCGATCACAATGCATGATAACCGATGTTTATCTGCCATTAGCATAAAAAAATTGATTATTTAGGTGAATAATCTGTACCAAAATAATGTTCACTAATTTTCGACAACTTGCCATTATTGATAATTTGTTGTATCCCTTGGTTAATATCTTTAATTAACTGTTCACCTTTAGCATCTTTACTGATCAATAAATAACTGTATGGCGAACCAATACGATCAGTATCATCTTGGTTTAATTCTATTATTTTTAGATTAAGATTATATTCAGTAATCAATTGCGATAGCATCACTTTATCGATTAATTGAAAATCATATTGTCCAGTTTCAACATGCTGAAGTACAGGCAATAAATCAGCTTCACTATAAACAATTTTAACAGGATTATTTGGATGTTGTTCATTATATAACTCTAATGCGGTAGCATAATTCAGTCCCGGCGTCACTTCGGTTGATTTGCCATTAAGATCGGTAAACTGTTTAATATTGTTATTTTTTGTTGCAACTGCAATAGCATATTGATTTTTAAAAATAGGATCAGAATAGAAATACTTTTCTTTCCGTTTTTCATTCATGGCAAAATTATTAGCACCTACCTGATAACGCTGCGAATCGAGCCCCGCTAAAACTGATGGAAATTCAGTAATTTCAAAGCTAATCTCATATTGAGGTAGATTTGCAAATATTGCTTTTACCACCTCAATATCATACCCCATTAGCTCACCTTTTTTATCTACCGTGGTGAAAGGACTTGGAGCCCCAGATGTTGCAATAATAATTTTTTCTTTACCTTTTGCTTGCGTATCTTTATTTTGATTATCACAGCCAGTTAAAAATAAAGTTCCTACTACTAAAATATTTAACCACTTTTTGTAATTCATAACACTATTTTCTCCTTAAATTTGGCTTAATCTTGCCAATGGATTGATTGAACTGTTTTTATCTACATTTTAAATAAAACCCATTTTTCTCATTTCAGTTAGATGATCGGATTGATAACGAACCATGCCCGTTTTCATTACTTCAAAGCCTAAATTTTTATAAAACTCGACGGTTTGTGGGTGGGTGTAAAGAATAATATTGCACTGTATTATCTGCTCAACAAGTTTATCAACTATCAGCCTTCCATACTGTAGCCCATGTAGATGTTTTGCCAATGCAATGTTATATATAGCCGCCTGACAAACACCATCAGATAATGCACGCCCAACACCAACAATGCGCTCTTGGTCCAGTAAAAATACAACGGCATAGCTATTACGAAACACTAGTTCTTGCATTTTAGCATCCAATGAACTAAGTCCATAAAAAGCAAGTAAATCTGCGACGTCTTGCCAATTAATACCATCACAATGTTGTTGAATAATAATATTCATTCATACTCCATTTATTAAATTTCATAATCAACTGCCGAATAATGTCTGGCTAAAAAATCTTTGGTTCTTTGCTGAGTTGGATTTGAAAACACTTGCTGCGGTGAACCATCTTCAATGATTTTTCCTTTATCTAAAAATAGCACCCGAGTTGCAATGTCATGAACAAAACTCATTTCATGAGAAACTAAAATCATAGTGATACCTGATTTAGCTGCTATTTTTATTGTTGCTAACACTTCTCCCACTAGCTCAGGATCGAGTGCCGAGGTGGGTTCATCAAGCAACAAAACTTTCGGCTCCATAGCTAATGCTCTGGCAATTGCGACCCGTTGCTGTTGTCCTCCTGATAACTGTTTTGGATAATGATAAATTCGCTCAGCAAGACCGACCTGAACTAGTTTTTCATATGCTATCTGCTTTGCCTTATCCTTTGAGTATTTTTTTACAATCATTAGTCCTTCCATGACATTTTCTAAAGCATTTTTTTGTTGAAATAAATTGAATTGTTGAAACACCATTGCTGTTTGCTGGCGAAAGGCTACTACTTTATGCCGTTTTCTACAGCTGACATCAAATTCAAAATTATCAATACGGATCTTTCCTTGCTGTGGTTTTTCTAATAAATTTAGACAACGTAAAAGTGTCGATTTACCCGCTCCGGATGCTCCAATAATCGCAACAATTTCATGGGGGCGAATGTGAAAGTTAAGTTGATTCAATATAATATTATGATGAAAAGATAATGTTAAATTTTGAACATTAATCATAATAATTTTCCTCGGCGATAACTTGGAGTGTCAACACTTTCAGAAATGGTTAAACGCTTTTCTAAATTTTTTATGATTAGCTCAATAATGATGGTTAATGCCCAATAAATTAAAGCCAATGAGATATAAACTTCAAAATAACGGTAACTATGCCCTGCTAAAGTTTTCCCTCTACCAGTCATTTCAGTCACCGAACAAACAAATGCTAATGATGTGCCTTTTAGTAAACCAATCAGCGCATTCGCTAAATTAGGTAATGCCACAATAAAGGCTTCAGGGATCACAATTCTTCGTAACAATTGGCTATAGGTCATGCCCAATGATTGTGCAGCTTCAATCTGACCTTTATTCACAGACTGTAATGCTGCGCGGATTGTTTCTGAATTATAAGCTGCCTCGTTTAACGAAAAGGCAATTAACACAAAAAACATTGGGGATATACCATTAATATTATAGTGAGTATCATAAAAATAATTGATATAACACAATAAGATAGGAATACCATAAAAGCTTAAATAGAGCTGTACTAATAATGGCGTTCCTCTTATAAAAGAGACAAATACCGTTGCTATTTGTGATAATATCGGTATTTTATTCATTTTGATGATAGCAATAATCAGACCGAGCATTACCCCAAGTAACATTGAGAAAAAAGTAATAAAAAGTGTTACAGGTAAATAAGCAAGTAACATTGGGATTTGAGTAAAGATTAATCCAATATCTAATATATTTGGCATTATAATTATCCCATTAATTAAATTAGTGACTTGAACTAAACTGTTTATCTCGGTTATGTGGTGTATGCCAATTACTCACATCTGGACCTAAGGGTAAAATATCATAAGGATTATGCGCATTATCACCCAAAAAATAGCCTTTCTTTATTGCTTCAAAATCAGTAGTTTCACCAAAAGCAGGGATTTGATAAAGGTCTCGAGCATAAGCCCACAAGTTAGGGTAGTCGATAATTCGATTACGATTGGTTTTAAAAGCACAATAGTAGGCAACATCAAATCGAGCTAATGTCACATAGAGGCGAATATCAGAATCAGTTATCTTATCACCAAATAAGTAACGTGACTGACTCAAACGCTGTTCTAACTTATCCAATTGATTAAAAACAAGGTTGTATGCATCTTCATAAGCTTTTTGCGAACGTGCAAAACCTGCTTTATACACACCATTATTCACTTCATGGAATATCACATGATTTAGTTCATCAATATCCGTTCGTAATTTTTCTGGATAAAGGTCAGGTGCACCCTTTTTATGGAAAGGTTTAAATGCGGTTTCCCAATAATAGGTCAGTTTAAAATAATCATTATTAACGACTTTGCCTGTTTTTACATCGACAACCGTTGGCACTGTCGCCCTGCCGTTATACTCACGATCAGTTAAAGCGTAGATTTCAGGTAGATAACGAATACCTAGTACAGGATCAACACCGCTAGCATCAAGCGAAAATTCCCAGCCATTAGAAGTTCTAATCGGACTTACTTTACCGATACTAATTACATCTTCTAATCCCAATAATTTAATAGCAATCATTGAGCGATGCGCCCAAGGGCAAATAGCCGCCCAAATTAAGCGATAACGGCCTGCTTCAACCGGTAGCTGTCCAGGTTCATCGCCAAATGGTGTAATAAAGCGATTTGTCTGGCGAACAAATGCTCCATTTTTGTCAATCTCATTATTTTCAGTAGTAACGATCTTTCCTACCACTAAAGACATACGCTTACTCCTTATTTTTTTGTACCGCAAAATTTTAACTATTTGGCAACTAGGTGGGTTAAATTTAGCATCAAATATTTTGCAGTTAAAATAACAAATAAGCATATTTATATAATTATCAATTATATAGAAGATAAGCCACTATATGAAAATTATCTTAACTTAAATATTTATTTTCCTAACCGTCTATATAATCTTTCTGGTCGTCCAATTTTTCCATGATTAAGCTCTACCATTAGTAATTTGATTTGGACACAATATTCTAAATACCGCCGTGCGGTTGTTTTACTAATGTTGGCCTTTTCTACAATTTCGTCAACGGTGAGTGCTTTATCGGTTTGCATAAATAGGTCTTTGACTTTTTGTAGTGTGATTTCTTCAATACCTTTTGAGCGGCGATTCATGTTAACAAAGTCTTTGGTTTGTAAGTTGAACAGTTCGTCAATTTTGCGTTGATTGACGTGTTTTTGTAGGCTTTGTCGGTATAAAAATAGTTCAAAACGCTCAAGCGAGTGTTTTAATCGTTGATAAGAGACGGGTTTAATCAAATAATCAAAAGCACCATAACGAATTGCTTTGCTGCAAGTATCCATGTCGCTTGCTGCGGTAATAAAAATAACATAACTGTCTAGCTGGTTATTGATTATGTATTCAAATAATTCTATTCCCTGTCCATCTGGTAAATAGTTATCAAGCAAAATTAAAGTTGGTTTTAGCTTTTCAACCATGATTTTGGCTTCGTCTAAATTTGATGCGATGCCAATGACTTTGACTTTGGTATCTTTTTGAATAAACTCTGCATTCAATTCGGCTAATATTGGTTCGTCTTCGACAATAAGTACTTTAATGGCGTTTTCTTGAAATTCGTTCATACAATTACCTTCCTATTATTTGGGAATAAATACAGAAAAAATTGTTCCATACGGAGTATTATCTTCAAATGTAATATAACCATTAGCTTTTTTTATGTAGGTTGAAACAAGATGTAAACCAATACCATGCTCTTTACCTTCTTGAGAGGTAACTCCAGGTTCAAAGATAGAGCTACGAATACCTTGATCGATCCCACAACCTTGGTCGCTAATTTCAAGGACGATTTCGTTTGTTGCGTCACTAAGATATAAGTAAATTGTTTTATCGCCATCTTTGTTTTTTAGGCTAGCGTTGAAAGCATTATCAAGTAAATTACCTAAAATTGACATAAATTCTGTTTCGGTGATAAGTGACGGTAATGCACTTAATTGGCATGCGGGGTCAAATATGAGCTTTAGACCGATTTCGTGCGCTTTTGAATATTTGCCAATGAGTAATCCGCAAATCGCGGGGATTTGAATATTTTCGGTAATAAAATCCAGATTATTTTGGTTATCAGCAGACTGTAAGGCGATAAATGATTGCGCTTCTGCATACCGTTTCATATAAATCAATCCTGATAACGTTGCCAACCAGTTAAGATGTTCATGCCTAATAGCACGCAGATTATCGACATATTGTGTTACTTGCGTTAGTTGCATGCTCAGTAGATTGATGTCGTTAAAATTACGAAATGTGATAACCCAACCCTGGATTTTTTCGTCTACAATAATACGGATTCTATTGGCAATAACGCTAATATTGTTAAAGTAACAGATGTGGTCATGTATATCTTGATGTTGATTATCCTTGCCATAAATAAAATCGTTAGATTTTATAAAATCACTTAATTTGTGGTTGATTAAGGAATCATCGTTGTAGCTAATTTCTAACATGCATCTGGCCGATTGGTTAATATTGATTATTTTATAATTAAGATCGATTGCGATAACGCCTTCAAAAATCGACTCCATGATCGACTTTTGGCTTTTTACGAGTAGTGCAATTGCTTTAGGTTCTAGATTCAGCATCTGATTTTTAATCGCTTTTGAAAAAAAGTATGAAAAAATAAATAATGCTAAAAACAATAACGAACAAAAAACAATAAACGGTATAAATTGCTTTATACGCAATGCATAAATATCATCAATCAGATAACCAACTGAAACAATTCCTATAACTTTACCATGTTCAATAATTGGCGCTTTACCCCTTAGTGCTAACCCTAAAGATCCTTCGCTAATGGTGATACTACTATTGCCATTAAGCACCTCTCGATTATCATTACCTATCATGGGCGAAAATAAAGATCTACCAGATGTATGAAATAGGCGATTTGCATTCATATCGCCAATAACAATATAGCTTGCATCACTTTGTTCAAATATTTCCTTAATTAAAATGGCTATTTTATTAATGTCTTTGTCTTGGACATATTGAATTAAATTTGGTAAGACAGATAACTCTTTTGCCTGAATTTGAGCCTTTTCGCCTAGGCTTCTGTATAAATTGGTTTCTGTTATATTCCAAATGTAGCTTTGTAATAACGCAAGAACAGTCAACGAAAACAACAAAAGCGATAAAAAAAGCTTTGTTGTAAACGATAATTGGAGTTTTTTTTGCATTTTTACATGATTATCTATTTGTATTAAGTTGAAATAAGTGTAACACAGCATTAAAAAACATAGATCCTTTAAAACCATAAAAACCACAGTTAATTTATGATTTATATCACAAAAAATTAATTAATTTTTTGTAAAGATAGCCGCCATTGATTTCGAATAAATAAAATCATTTTTGGAGAAAAAATACATGGTGGATTTCAATTCAATTGGAAAAACGCATAATGAAGAAAAATCAACAATTAATCATATAGAAGAAAAACAAACAGGGTGGCCATATAACTGGTGGCGACTGATGGACAATTATAAAATTGGTGTCATTCCACTTCCATTATTTATTATTGCCGGTATTCTTATTTGTTTAGAAGTGTTAGTAACAGGTAAATTACCTAGCGAAATCGTTGTAATGGTGGTAACTTGTGCTTTCTTTGGTTTTTTATGTGGCGAGATAGGTAAACGCTTACCGATTGTTGGGAAAATGGGTGCAGCTGCAATTTGTGCAACGTTTATTCCATCTGCACTAGTTTATTATGGTATTTTGCCTAAACCCGTTGTTGAAGCAACAACTAAATTCTATAAAGATACCCATATCCTTTACTTATATATTTGCTGTATTATCGTGGGTAGTATTATGAATATGGATAAGCGAACACTTATCCAAGGCTTCTTAAGAATCTTTGCGCCAATGCTTTGTGGTGAAATTGTTGGTATGATCGTTGGTGTTTCTGTTGGTTATTTACTTGGTTTAACTCCGTTTGAAACATTTTTCTTCTTAGTATTACCAATTATGGCTGGTGGTGTTGGTGAAGGTGCTATTCCTCTTTCAATCGGTTATGCGACAATTTTAGGTATGGAACAAGGCGATGCGCTTGGTCGCGTGTTACCAATTGTTATGCTTGGTGGTTTAACAGGTATTATCTGTGGTGGTATTCTTAACCGTATTGGTAAAGCTTATCCGCATTTAACTGGTAACGGTCGTTTATTACCTGCTTCTAAAGATGATCACTCAATGAACAAAAAAAATACTAAAACTGAAATGGCAATAGACGTTACAACATTTGCTTCAGGTGTTTTACTAGCAGCTATCCTTTATATGGTAGGTATGATTGGTCACAAATTAATCGGCCTTCCAGCACCAGTTGGGATGTTATTTGCTGCCGTTTTTGTTAAGCTAGTATCAGGTGTTTCACCAAAAGTATTGAGCGGTTCACAAGTTGTTTATAAATTTTTCCAAACATCTGTAACTTATCCTATTTTATTTGCAGTAGGTGTGGCAATTACTCCTTGGGAAAAAATTGTTGATGCTTTCACTATTACTAACTTAATTGTTATTGTTTGTACTGTTGTGAGCTTAGTGACTACTGGTTTCTTTGTGTCAAAAGCGCTTGGTATGTATCCAGTTGATGCTGCGGTTATATCTTGTTGTCAAAGTGGTCAAGGCGGAACAGGTGACGTGGCAATTCTAACTGCTGCCGAACGTATGGAATTAATGCCATTTGCACAAATTGCAACGCGTATTGGTGGCGCAATCAATGTGTCTGTATCATTACTCATTTTGGGCAATTTCTTAGTATAGATTTTACATTTCAAAAAACAACCTTAGTTTATACTAGGGTTGTTTATTTTATAGTTACAATTAGTACAAACAGCTTTTAAGGAGTTTTCATGAAGCTTATCAGTTATCTTGTCTCTGGTAGAGCAAGTTTTGGTCTTCTTACTCACAATGGCATTGTTGATTTGAAACAAAAATTAGGTGATAAATACGCTGATTTAAAATCACTACTCGCTGATGATCAAGGATTAGCTATTGCCAAAACCTATCTCGATGCCCCAAGCGACATTGATGAACAAGATATTACTTATTTACCTGTTATTCCAAATCCAAATAAGATTTTATGTGTTGGTATGAATTACGCTGAAAAACGCGCTGAATTTAATGAAACCAGTTCAGCTCCAACACTTTTTGTTCGTTTCCCTGATTCTCAAACAGGTCATAAAACTAATATTATTAAACCTGCTATCACTAATGAATTAGATTATGAAGGTGAATTAGCTATTATCATTGGGAAAGCAGGTTTTCGTATTAGCCAAGAAGATGCGCTATCTTATGTAGCAGGTTATAGCTGTTATATGGATGGTTCAATTCGTGACTGGCAATACACTTGGTTTACCGCAGGTAAGAACTGGCCAAGCACGGGAGCATTTGGTCCATGTATTACAACAAGTGATGAGATCCCAGATCCAACAGTATTATCGTTAACCACTTATTTAAATGGTCAAGAAATGCAACATGATTCAGTCAAAAATCTGGTGCATACTGTTCCTGAGTTAATTTCTTATATTAGTACATTTACTCATTTATCACCTGGTGATGTAATTTTAACTGGTTCACCAGGCGGTGTGGGGAAAAAACGTAATCCTCCTGTGTTTATGCAAAATGGTGATACAATAGAAGTTGAAATAACTGGGATTGGTCGTTTAACCAATTATATAGTCGCTGAAAAAGGGTAAATTTATGTACGATTTGGTTGATTATGCCGTTGTTGATATTTCTAAATCTGAGCAAGATTATCAAGAAATTAAGCAGTTATTATTACGTTCTGATCTTAATTTAGATTCACAAGTGACTATTTTTATCGTTGCTAAAGTTAATACTAAAATTATAGCTTGTGCAGGTATTGAGCGTGATATTATTAAATGTGTTGCTATTGATTCTGATTATCGCGGTAATCAACTAAATCTAACTTTAATGGATCACGCCATAAAATATGCCAACGATAATGGCTATTTTCACCTTTTTTTATATACTAAGCCTGAAAATATTGACTTTTTTAAAGGATGTGGCTTTTACCCTATTGTAGAAATTACCGATCTGGTCGTCCTTATGGAAAACACCCCTGTTGGTATTAAACAGTATTGTAAAAAACTCAATATACAGCAAAAAGAAGGGGGGAAAATTGGCAGTATTGTGATGAATGCCAACCCTTTTACAAAAGGACATCAGTATCTTGTGCAATATGCAGCGAGCCAATGTGACTGGTTGCATGTTTTTGTTGTTAATGAAAATGCCTCGCTATTTTCATTTGATACACGCTTAAAGTTAGTTAAAGATGGCACAAGACAAATAAAAAATGTTACAGTGCATGCAAGCTCGCCTTATATCATTTCAAGAGCTACGTTTCCTACTTATTTTTTAAAAGATAAGACAAAAATAGATCAAGCTTATATGGGGATTGATCTTCTTATATTCCGAAATTATATTGCGCCAGCGCTTAACATTACCTATCGATTTGTTGGGACTGAACCTTATGATGAAGTGACGAAAGCTTATAATGAAGCAATGCGCTATTGGCTTGAAGATAAAAAAGTCACTGCTCAATCAGTGATAAATGTGGTTGAAGTTCCACGAATAACCGAAGACGATACTATTGTATCGGCCTCATTAGTGAGGAAATTATTAGCATCTAAGCAATATGAGCAGGTAAAAAAACTAGTTCCACCAACAACGTGGGATTACCTTTCAGCTAATTTGGATCAATTTAAAATTTAATACATTTTAAAAGGTAACAAAATGAAAATACAAAAAGAAGCCATGGCAGGGACTCTCGAATCAAGTGATTTGTTAGTCAAAGTTATACCTAATACCGGGATTGAAATTGTTATTAATAGTGATGTTAATAAGCAATTTGGCGATCAAATTCGCGCTGTGGTTGAGCAAACATTACAAGACTTAAATGTAACCGATGGCCTAATTATTATTGATGACAAAGGCGCACTTGATTGCGCTATTAAAGCAAGAATTCAATGTGCTGTATTACGTGGCGCAGAAGAAGAAAACTTAGATTGGAGTAAACTACTATGAAAAAATTACGTCGAAGTATGCTATTTCTTCCTGGTGCAAATGCAGCAATGTTATCAACCTCTTTTGTTTATAAACCCGATTCAATTATGTTTGACCTTGAAGATGCGGTTTCAATCAAAGAAAAAGATTCAGCTCGTTTATTAGTTGCACAAACTTTACTTCTTCCTGTTTATAAAGAACATGGAATTGAAACAGTAGTACGAATCAACGCGCTTGATACTCCATTTGGTTTAAAAGACCTTGAAGCAGTAGTAAGAGCTGGTGTTGATGTTGTGCGTTTACCAATGACCAATAGCGCTGAAGATATCCATGAGCTAGAAGCGCATGTAGAACGAATTGAAAAAGAGTGTGGGCGCGAAGTGGGCAGCACTAAATTAATGGCTGCAATTGAATCTGCTCAAGGTGTGGTTAATGCGGTTTCGATCGCTCAATCTTCACCTCGTTTAATTGGTATTGCACTGGCGGCATTTGACTATCTTGTTGATATGCAAACTGAACGTGGCGATGGTACTGAGTTATTTTATGCTCGTTGTGCCGTTTTACATGCTGCGCGTGTAGCTGGCATTGATGCCTTTGATGTGGTGTATTCAAATGTTAATGATGATGAAGGCTTTTTAAAAGAAGTCAGCCTAATTAAAAAACTCGGATATAACGGTAAATCACTTATCAATCCAAAACAAATTGAACTGTTACATAATGCTTATGCGCCAACTGCTGCTGAAGTTGAAAATGCCCAAAAAGTAGTTGAAGCGGCTGAAGAAGGTGAAAGAAAAGGCCTTGGTGTTATTTCTCTAAATGGCAAAATGATTGATGCTCCGATTATTGCTCGTGCTAGAAAAGTGATTGAGTTAGCAAAATATTCCGGTGTACGTAAAGAAATTTGATAGGATTGAAAAATGACTACTTCTATAAACAAAAAAATTGATGATTTGCTTAAACAGCACCCTGATCTCAAGAATATTAAGCCTTTTATTGACGCTAATGCTACGACTCCATATTTAAAAGATGAGTCTAAATACACGCGTAAATTGTGCGATTCTATTGAACAAGCAATTCATAAATGTGAATTGCGTGATGGTATGACAATTTCTTTCCATCATGCATTTCGTGAGGGCGATAAAGTTATCAACAAAGTGGTTGAAACGATTAGCAAATTAGGAATTAAAAACCTAACATTAGCGTCAAGTTCTTTATTAAGTTGTAATGCAGCACTTATCCCTCATATCGAATCAGGTGTGATTACCAAGATCTATACATCGGGTTTGCGTGGTAAATTAGCTGATGCCATTTCACACGGTTTAATGGATAACCCTGTTCATATCCATTCTCATGGTGGACGTGTAAAACTGATTCAAAGTGGCGAAATTAATATTGATATCGCATTTTTAGCGGTTTCTACTGCCGATGAACAAGGTAATGCTAATGGTGTATCAGGTAAATCACAATGTGGTGCATTAGGTTATGCCATGGTTGATGCACAATTTGCTAAGAAAGTGGTATTACTTACTGAAGATATTGTTGGCTACCCTAATCACCCTGCAAGTATCCGTCAAGATCAAGTGGACTATATTGTTAAAGTCGATGAAGTAGGTGATCCAACTAAAATCAGCGTTGGTGCTGCTCGTATTACTAGTAACCCTCGTGAGCTGATGATTGCGCGTTATGCGGCAGATGTTATTGAGTATTCAGGCTATTTTAAAGATGGATTTTCTATTCAAACAGGTTCTGGTGCATCTTCAACCGCAGCAACACGTTTCCTAGAAAATCGTATGCGTGCTAAAAATATCACCGCATCATTTGCTTTAGGTGGTATTACTGCAAGTATTGTTGATCTGCATGAAAAAGGTCTAGTAAAACGCTTACTTGATACACAAAGTTTTGATGGCGCAGCGGGACAATCTTTAGGTCGAAATAAAGATCATATTGAAGTTTCAACGAATGTCTATGCAAACCCAGCCTCTAAAGGTGCGAGTGTCGATGAGTTAGATATTGTGATCCTTAGTGCGTTAGAAATTGACCTTGATTATAACGTTAACGTGTTAACCGGTTCTGACGGTGTTATGCGTGGCGCATCAGGTGGTCACTGTGATACCGCTGCTGGTGCAAATTTAACGATTATTGTTGCGCCACTCATTCGTAGCCGAATCCCTACTGTAATTAAGAAAGTGACAACAGTTGTAACGCCGGGTGAAAGTGTCGACGTTCTTGTTACTGACCATGGTATAGCGGTTAACCCTGCTCGCCCTGAAATTGCAGAACGATTAAAAGCGGCTAATTTGCCAGTCATGAGTATTGAAGAGCTATATCAACGTGCTGTTTCCTTAACGGGTGAACCAAAACCAATTGAATTTAATGATAAAATCGTTGGTATTGTCCATTTCCGTGATGGTTCAGTCATTGATGTGGTTCGTCAAGTTAAGGACTAATTAACCACAAGGTAGCATGGCATTAGTCGATGTCATGCTACTTATTTTTCATTATGAATGATCTATTAATTAAATTTGATGATGGCACCCCTATCACACTTGAACAGATGCTTTTGGCTAAAGAAAAACGTGTACAAAGCCAACAAGAAGCAATAAAACGTTATCATTATCCGCTTATTTCATTAAGCTTAGTTATTCCCGGCCCAATAAAAAATAGTAGTGGCGCCAGTCGATTATTTAAAGAGGCCATTGCCACTATACACAACAGCTTATCAAAAAACAGCATTCCATTAATACATGAAATCCAATTTCATCACATTACTGGCTATGAAGCCATTATTATCGCAAAATGCGCTGCCGATGTACTAAAGCAGTACTGTATTAATATCGAAGATAATCATCCTTTAGGTCGCCTGTGGGATATTGATGTCATAGACCCAATAACCCAACAAAGTATTTCTCGCGCTAAATTTGATCACCACTCAAGACAATGTTTAGTCTGCCAAGAAATGGCTAAAGTATGTAGTCGAAGCAGAAAACACACTATTGATGAGGTCTTTTCTGCCATTGAAAAAATAACAAACGACTATTTTAGCAAGCCAATGTATTAGACCTAGAAATTAATTACGTTGTTTACAGTAATTAGAGAAACTACTGTAATAAATGTACATAAAAAAACAACATCCCCAGTATCACAGACAAGCAATATGGTGCTGATATCATAAAAAAAAATAACTGCTACTGATTTGCTAAACGCTATAAAAAATCTATCTTAGTAAAATACGACATATCGAGGCCAAGCGTCTATCTAGAACATGCTATTTATAACTCCCAAAAGTTCACATGACATTAAATAACATTACTGCGATGAACATAAAAAACTAAAATAAACGACGTAATTTTTTAGGTAAGCTGTGATCGCTATTGAGTAGTTACTCGATTGTTCGCTTTTTAGGTTATATTTTTGTAAAAAATATTCAGGATTCTATACCGTTTGGAGATTAAAAAAATCAAAAGAGTAATATGTATTTCAAATTAAAATTTGCATAACTAGCAAACATTTAGCAGTTTAAATTTATAAAAAAACAAAACATTATAGATTTATTAACTTTCATAATACCGTTAAACCGTCCAAAACGATTTTTGGGGAAAACGCCTTATGCGTTTAAAGGATTATTTTAATCATGAAGTGTAAACAACTCGATGTTTTTCTACATATCAAAGAATATAAAAACATTTGGATTAACGAAATAAACCTATTTCATTAATCCAAATAGCTAACTGTAGATAAAACTTAAAAATTAAACTTTTGCTAATGCTTGTTGTAAATCAGCAAGTAAATCGGCAATATCTTCCAACCCAACAGAAATACGCAATAACTGATCGGAAATACCCGCTGTTTTTCGAGCCTCAGCACTAATGCCTGAGTGAGTCATCGTTGCTGGATGGCATACAAGACTTTCAACACCACCAAGTGATTGAGCTAAGGTGAAAATTTTAAGCGATTGTAAAAACGTTGGCATGGTATCAGCATCACCTACTAATTCAAAACTAAGTAATGAGCCAAAGCCTTTTTGCTGTTTTTTTGCTATATCATGCCCAAGGTTTGAGGGTAAAGAGGGCTGGTAAACTTTAGCTATTTTGGGGTGATTAACTAAAAATTCAACAACTTTTTGTGCATTGTCCTGCTGTAATTTTATCCGCGCTGATAGTGTTCTTAATCCACGTAACAGAAGATAACTGTCAAATGATGATGTCATCGTGCCAATATTATTAGCCCACCATAAAACATCTGTAGCTAGTTGCTGATCTTTAAAGACTAAAATTCCCGCTAATAAATCTGAATGTCCGTTTAAAAATTTAGTACAAGAATGACTGACAATATCAGCACCAAGCTCCAAAGGCTTTTGTAATATCGGTGTCATAAAGGTATTATCGACTAAAACTAATGCTCCGACTTGATGGGCTTGCTCTGCAATTTCTTGAATATCAACAACCCGTAATAAAGGATTACTTGGTGTTTCAATTAATACTAATTTAGGGCACAGACTAAGTGCTTCTTTTAATGCAATAGGATCGGATTGATCAACAAATTTGGCTTTAAAATAACCACGTTGACTTAAACTATTAAAAAGCCGGTAACTACCACCATAGCAATCATGTGGTGCCACAACTAGATCATTAGGCGTTAATAATGCAACACTGATTAAATGAATCGCCGACATACCACAATTAGTTAAAATGGCATCAATACCACCTTCAAGTTTAGCAATTGTTTGCTCTACCAAGCGACGGCTAGGATTCGCTTTTCGAGCGTAGTCAAACTCTCTTGGTTTAGCAAATGCTTCATAGCGATAACAAGTAGATGGAGTAATAACGGGAACAACACTGCCATATTGATCATCAGTATTTAATCCACCGCGAACAGCAATAGTCCCTTGACTTAAGTTTTCAGTTTGAATAGTCATGATAATGCCCTCAAACAATATTTTATTTAATATAAGATTAGTCCTTTAAGCATAACACATAAAAAAAAGACGTCAACATGTCTAGACGTCTAACTGTCTTGATGTGTAGATTGCAGTAATCTGAAAAAAAAGATAAAATTACTCACATTATTTGTGATGTAATTTTGGTGAACAATGATGGAATGGAACGGCGAATACATAAGCCCTTATGCAGAGCATGGTAAAAAAAGTGAACAGGTAAAAAAAATCACAGTGTCAATTCCACTTAAAGTATTAAAAATACTAACTGATGAGCGTACTCGCAGACAAGTGAATAATTTGCGTCACGCAACAAATAGTGAATTATTATGTGAAGCTTTTCTTCATGCTTACACAGGTCAACCTTTACCTGGTGATGAAGATTTGCAAAAAGACCGAGAAGATGGTATTCCGATGAAAACACAAAAAATAATGCGAAATCTAGGTATCGCCCCAGATTTAATTGATGAATAAAAGGTTATTTTTCAATAATTTTTTCTTAAAAATAAAAAGGCACATTAAGCGCCTTTTTATTTTTGCTTATCGCAATATTATTTTTTACCGCCAACCATAGCAAAACGTTGTTTAAATTTATCTACACGTCCGCCAGTTGCAACATCACGTTGTTTACCTGTATAAAACGGATGGCATTCACCACATACGTCAAGATGAATATCATGACCAATAGTTGAATGAGTTTTAATTACGTTACCGCAAGAGCAAGTTGCATTAATTGCAGTATATTCTGGATGGATACCTTCTTTCATAATAAACCTCTAAAGTTTGTTCGTATCGCTATATAAATGGCTATAAAAGCAAAATCTATACACCATACGAGGGCTAAAAAACATGATAAGGCTGCAAATTATATGCCTTAAAGGTTAAATAATCAAGCTACAAAAGGATAATTAAACAGGTAACTGTCCTATTGTTACTTGTAACTCAACTTTTTCACCATTTCGCAATACAATAATGGGGACTGTTGTGCCAGGTTTCAACTCAGCAATTTCATCCATTGTTTCAACTATTGATTTAACGGGTTTGTTATTTACCATAATCAAGATATCATTTGTTTGTACGCCTGCTTGTAACGAAGGACCTTCAGTATTGGTGACTAAAATACCTAATACCACCGGTATATCACTTGGATTTTGAGTTGGCGCAAACTCTAAACCATCAATCCCAATATAACCACGAATAATTTTTCCATCTTGGATTAATTTATTCATAATTTTTACAGCTAAAGAAGTTGGAATCGCAAATCCAATACCTTCTGGAACATCGTTCCCTAAATTTTTTGCAAAGGAGAGAGTATTAATCCCCATTAATTCGCCTTTGGTATTAACTAGTGCTCCGCCAGAATTACCATGATTTATTGATGCATCAGTTTGAATAAAATTTTGTCTTCGATAAGGACTTAACCCATCACGACCAGTGGCACTAATAATGCCTTGTGTAATGGTTTGACCTATATTGTAAGGATTACCTATTGCTAAAACCACATCACCAATCTTTGGTTCACGTTTCAGGTTTATGGATATAGTTGGAAGATTAGTTGCTTCAATTTTTAACACCGCAATATCCACTAGCTTATCAGAACCAACAGGCAGTGCTTCAAAAATTCGTCCATCTTGTAATGCAACAATAATTTGTTCTGCACCATCTATAACATGGTAATTAGTCACAATATATCCCTGCTTACTCATAATTACCCCAGAACCAAGCGGAGTTATTGCACTATTTTGTGCTCCTTGAGATAAAGAATTAATTGAGCGACTATAAATATTAACTACAGCAGGGGCTGCAATTTTAACAGCACTAGAATAACTTAATGGGTTATCACTAAAAATTGAGTTTGGAAAATCTGATTGAGTTCCTTTTTGTAAAGATGGGAAAATAATCAATAAAACAATAGCTAAAACAGCACCAATTAAGATTGGCCATAGAATTTTTTTGAGCATTAATTTTAGAGTTATAATGGGATGAATAGCAAAGATTTTAACACATAAGTATAAAGGTTAAAATTGGAGTTTTTGTCGATGCTAAAGCATCGACAATATAAAAATAAGTTAATTAGCGTAAAATTAAATATAAACGACTATCACCACGAATTATATTCAATGCAATTACCGATGGGCTACTCTCAATAATTTTACGAAGATCTGTAATATTTGTTACTCGTTCTTTATTAACACCAATAATAAGATCACCCTCTTGTAGGCTGAGTCGAGATGCAGAGGAATTTTTAGCAATATTTTCTATTAATACCCCTTTTTGTCCTTTAATTTCGCCATTGATAAGCGTTGCACCATCAAGAGCAGAATGCAATGATTTTGCTTCAGTTGTGGTTTCGTCACTATTTTTCAATTTAACATCAACTGTTATCTCTTTACCGTCTCGAATTAATCCTAATTTTACCGTTCTGCCTGCACCCGTTGTTGCAATTTTAGCACGCAATTCAGCAAAACTATCCACTGGCTTACCATCCATTGAAACGATAACGTCTCCTGACTTAATTCCAGCCACTTTTGCTGCTGAATCATCAAGAACTTCACTAACAAATGCGCCTTTTTGAATATCTAAACCAAATGCTTTTGCAATATCAGAAGTTAACTCATTACCTTTTATACCAAGTACACCACGTTTCACTTCACCATATTCAATAAGTTGAGAAGTTAGATTTTTTACCATATTACTTGGGATTGCAAAACCGATACCAACATTACCTCCGCTAGGAGCAATAATTGCGGTATTTACACCAACTAACTCACCATTCAAGTTGACCAACGCACCACCTGAGTTACCCTGATTAATTGATGCATCAGTTTGGATAAAATTCTCAAAACCATTCATATTAAGCCCTGTTCGAGCAAGCGCTGAAATGATTCCAGAAGTAACTGTTTGACCAATACCAAATGGGTTACCAATTGCAACAACGTAATCGCCAACACGTAACTCATCTGAATCTGCAAGTTTAATTGCGGTTAATTTTTTTGCATCTTCGAGTTTAAGTAAAGCTATATCACTTTGTGGATCTTTACCAATAAGTTTTGCTTTATATTCATGACCATCATTTAATGAAACTGTTATTTTATCAGCATTATCAATAACATGATTATTGGTGACCACATAGCCTTTTTCTGCATCAATAATCACACCTGATCCCAAGCCTGAAAAAGCCCTTGATTGACTATCCGGATAACCAAAAAATCGTCTAAATTCCTCTGGCATATTGTTTTGCATTTGTGCAGTACCTTCAACCTTAATACTAACAACTGAAGGTAATACTGTTTCAAGCATAGGGGCTAAACTTGGTTGCTGTACATTATTATCAGTTGAGATAGGAGGAAAAGAAGCAAAAGCATTTGGAAGAGCGGACAAACTCAATCCTAAACTTAATGCTATAATACTTAACAATTTTTTTTGTTTTTTTAATGAATCAATCATTTTATAACTCTCACTTTTACAAAAAATTAATCTCTATAAAAATATTTTGCCATTAGTTAATGGCAAATAAAATTACCACAGTTAATCTTAGTTAAGATTTGTTTTCATCTGTTTTAAATAAGCCAGATGAATTATCTGAATAATCTCTTGGTTGCTTATCAAGCATAGCTTCTTTTGACTCATCTGAATCAGAGGTAGAGTCAAAATCCAAAGATGATCCTTTATCACTATGAATAAATTGAGTAGAATTCTCAGCCATATGTTGATAAAGACGGCGAAACTCTTTTGCCATATTATCCAATATTTCCGCACTGTGAGAAAAATGTTTGGCAATCATTTGTTTTTGTTCAACTAATTCATCCTTTGTTTGATCTAGCTCCTGTTTAATTTTCGCATATTTACGAGCCTTAGGACTAATAATATTCATAAAAATGTAGCCTAAAATAAAGCCAATTACTAACCCAATTATAAGATAAATAAACATATGTTTATCCATAACTCACTCCTTGTATCTTTAAGATATAAAATTAATGTATTGTTATCAGTTCTTATTTTGCATGGTTGGCAAGTTTTATCAATTGTTTTTTTAACTTGTTTGGTGCATTTTCTGCTAATGCATATAAAAGCATTGAACTTTTAATTGTCATCGCACTAGAAGCTAACGATGAATTAGATGTTTGGAATTGCCGCTGTGATAACTTTACCGCTATATTTGGATTAATCAAATATTGAATAGATGACAGGGATGTCAAAACAGTTTTTCGTATCTCTGAGATTAAATTGCTTTGTTCATATTTCAATCTAGTCAGCCAGCCAGCGGTACTTACTTCTAAAATTAAGATGCCTTGGCGATAATTAGCTACACGACATTGTTCACTCAGCGGTGAGGGTAATAAATCATTAACCACTTTAGATAATGTTTTTAATGCATTAGTTCTATCTTGAATTTTAGACAAACAAGAGGCATGCGTCACTATTGACGTTAGCATTTGTGGCTCGTTATAACGCATATTTTAGCTACCTCTCCTTTTTGAAAAATAAATGTTATTTTCTAAAAAACTAAAAGAATGGATAGTATAATAATTTATCTTATTTATAGGTAAAAGTCTTATTGAAAAACTTTATTTACAATTTGATAAACACCTTTTTACAAGATTAGCGTAATTTCTACAACGTCTAAAAATAACTTACCATTTTATAATGAATTGAAAAATGAATAAATTTATGTTAACGTAAAATTTAGCTTGCTTGCAATTATTTTAAATATGTTAGCTAAATAAAATCAGGGATATATACATAAAGAGCTATAAAAATATACACTACAATTGAATCATAAATAACCTATTAGAGACCAATAAACAACAAAAAATTTTGGCCCACCCTTTTTATGTAATATGTCAAACAATAAAAATATAGAAATTTAATTATAAGGAATTTTTTACTTTATGTTAATAAATTTTCTCCTAGTATTAATTATAGCTTTAATTTGGTTATTTTTTGCATACAATAAGCTTAGACATTTAGCTGAAAATGTTAAACAAAAACAATCAAATATTTATGTAACAATAAAGAAAAGACATGATATAGCACAAAGACTGTCTGATATAGCATCTAATTATGGTGATCACGAAAAGTTAGCTCATTTCACTATTACTGAGAGTGATAGTGTTTCTAATGCAAATATTACATCCTCTCAAACATCACGTATTATAGGCAATATCCAGATGATGGCTAACCGTTTTCCTGATTTAAAAGCGAATTCAACTTATCAACAATTGATGACACAGCTTGATGAAATTGAAAATACTATTTTAGAAAGAAGAGAGGCTTATAACGCTGCTGTTCAAATTTATAATTCAACCCGTGGTAGTATTCCTCATTTATTTTATGCAAGTAAACTTGGTTTTGTTGAAGCCACCTATTTTGAAGTAGATGAAAATGGAATAGAGCAACTTCCATCATTTAAAACTGATGATGGCAAAATTTTAAGGGACACTATGGGTAGAATGGCATCTGTAGCAACTGAAAATGTAAAAAAAATTAAAGACCCGAAAGAGCACAAGAGTCAAGAGACGAACCAGCAAGAATAATCAGTAATTTCTTAATTTATCGATTAGGTCTTCTTTTTATATAATTTAACTGAATTTAAGAAACTCATAGTTTGTTTGTATTTTCAACCAAAATTTAGCCGACAATTGTCGGCGAAAAAGCAAAAATAATAGAATATTACGCAAAGCCTTTCAAACCAACCACATGCACATGTTCTTGGTTATTAATAACTTTACGTACTAGTTTATAGGTTGTTCCTTTTTCAGGACTGATGTTTTCAGGGGCGGCAATGATTAATTGCATTTCTAATCGTTCACAAAGTTCAAATAGTGTTGCAATTGATTTGGCATCTAGTCGAGCTGCTTCGTCTAAGAATAGTAGACGACATGGCAAAATATCTTTATTCCGAAGTCGTTTGGATTCTTCTTCCCAACTTTGAATCACCATAAGTAAAATTGACATACCTGTACCAATTGCTTCACCCGTTGATAATGCACCGCTTTCAGCACGTAACCAACCATCTGCACCTCGATTCACCTCAACATCCATTTCAAGATAATTTCGATAATCTAGCAGTTCTTCACCAATATTTTGAGCAGTTCGTTGTCCCATATCAATATGTGGATTTAAACGTTGATAGAGTTTAGCTAACGCTTCTGAGAAGGTAATACGATTATTACTAAATAGATCTTGATGTTCATTTTGCTCATCGGCAAGTGCAGCTAAAAGAGTTGAATGAGCTTCGCGAACATTGACATTTAAACGCACGCCATTAACTTGACCAAATGCCACTGCTTGTAATCCTTGGTTAAGCATACGAATACGATTTTGTTCGCGCTGTATGGTTTTACGAATAATATTCGATACACTCTTCGAGCTAATTGCCAGTTGCTGTTCACGCGAAGTGAGTTCTTCTGTTAAGCGTGACAATTCAATTTCCATCTGTTCAATGGCTTCAATTGGATCGTCAGTTTTAACAATATCCTGGCGAATCCGTTCACGCAAATGTGCGTAAACAGCGATATAGAATTGGATTTTACGTTCTGGGCGTTTTGGATCTTCTGATAGTCTTAATACATCCCGCAAATGTTCATTGTCATTAACAGCTAAACGTAAGGAACCTAATGCTTTATCTGACATTGAGCGCAATTCATCCGCACTTAAATAGGCAAGTTCACGTCGATGTAAACGCCGTTCAACACTATTTTCTTTAACAAGCCTTAAAACTAAACACCAACCCGCTTTGGCTTGCACTACTTGTTCGCGTAGTTGCTTATAATCTCGCAGTGTTTGAGTTAGCCGTTTTTGCAATTGTGTCATTTCGCTTTCGCACATAATGAGTTGCTTTTCAAGCGATGTACAATGTTGACGATTGTTATTTAATTTTTGATGGATTTCATCACGACGTAATCGAGCACGTTCTTCAGTGATCGCATCGGCTTTTACCCCAATTTGTTCAATTTCTTTTTGTAGCTCATGCAACATATCGCGCTTGGTTTCAAATGCACTTTTAAGCGAAGCTAGCGTTTGATTATATTGATTGTATTTGTCTTGATACTGTTGCATCTGGCTGCGAGCTTCAGTTCTTTGAGTTTCGACGATTTCTAAGCGAGAACGTAATTTTTCATTTAAATCACTATTTTCATTTAACATACCTGCCGAGTCTTCATAGCTAAAGTGGGCACGACGTTGCATTACTTCAGTTAAGGCAAAAACTTGTTGGCGGATAGTCTGTTGTTGTGCTTTAACTGTATTGTATTGTTCTCGTAAAACCTCATTTTGTTCAGGATCACTTTGTAAAACAGCTAAAATTGGTTCAAGCTCTGAAACGGTATTACCATTACGGCTAACATATTGCGCAGATTCTTGTGCTTGTGCTACTTGTTCACGTAAATCGTCAATCCTATCGGCCAGATCATCATCAGCCAATAAATGCATTTGCGCAACCAAGCGATTTATGGTTGCTAATTGTTCTTTGCAATTAGTAACTTGTTGCTGATTTTGTTTATCAATACTTTCCTGAGACGATAATTGTCGTTCAATTTCAGTGCGTCTTGTCGTTAATTTTTGCGCTTCAGCTTCAGGATCGATATCAAAAGCAACTCCTAAATGTTGACCAATAAATTGCCCAACATTTTGTTCAATTCGTTGTAATTTTTGTAAATCAAATGAGATAGTTGCATAGCGTTCATGTAATTCATCACGTTCGGCAGATAATTTTTCAAGGTGAATCTCACGAGCGGCACGACCAAATAGTGGTACTTTAGGAAAGCTTGAGAATCGCCATTGACGATCGCCCGTTTTGACAAGTACCGCTTTATTCATTTCCTCACAATCAAAAACACTATCATCAAATGATGAAGGATCACCTTCGATAAAATAGATATCTTCAGGGTAATCTTCATCACTTGCGGTAAGGTTTTCTAATTGCTGTTTAACTAATGATAAATCTGGTACAACAATAGCTTGTCTTGATGGACCATATAATGCAGAAAAGTAAGGTGCATCATCAATTGTTACATCTTCATAAATTTCAGAAAGTAATACACCATTAAATCGTTCTGCTAACGAAGACAAACGTCCATCATCGACACCACTAGGTTGATTTAGTTGCTCAATTTGAACATCTAATTGGTTGCGTCTAAAACTGATTTGGTCTCGCTCAGTAACAAGTATTCGCTCTTTTTCTAGCAGTTTTTGCATATGTTGAGTGACATCTTGACTATTATTAAACTGTTCACTAGTTTGTTCTTGTAAAGCGATTAATGCATCTTGTGCTTTCAACCATAATGGAGCTTTTTGACGATAATCAGCTATTTTTGATTGAATTTGTTCAAGCTCTTGCCTAAATTCAATACGTTTTTCGCTAGATTCATTAGCTCGTTCGGCTGTTTCGTCTAATTGCAATTCAAGTTCTTGTTTGAAATCATCTAGTTCATCGTAATTAACTTGGCGTTCAATACGTTTACAAAATTGTGTTAATAACGATTCTGCTTCTTTTTGTTCAAAAAATCGTTGTTCTAGCTCATCTAGTTGTAGCTGTAAATGCTCGGCTTGTTCTGCTTGGTAACATTGTGATGGCCATTGTCTTAATGCTTCTTTAGCGGCCGCAAAAGCGTCACTTCGGGTAACATCGCCAACTAATTTGATCACTAATTGATAAGCACGGTCAAACTGATTAATTGCCGCATCAGATACACTTAATTTTTGCTCGAGTTCAAGAACTTGTTCCGTGATCTCTTTTTGCTTTTCTTCAAACAATTCATAGTGATTTTCAATATTACTAATACCTAATTTTGGTAACTGGCATAATGACTGAGCATTTTTTAACGCCTGTAAGGCCTGTTGGTATTGAATTGCACGTGTTTGTTGAACATCAAGAGCCTGTTGGTAATCAGCTAATTGAGTCTTGATTTCGTCAACTTCTTGTTCTGTTTGTTCTACTTGCTCACGATAGGTTTGGTACTGTTCATTCGCTTCAAGTACCACTTCGTTTTGTTCTTCTAACTTTAAGTTTAAATCATCTAAATCTGCTTGATAACGGTCAATTTTTTCCTGTTGACGTAATGCTGTTTGCACTAAATTGAGGTGATCATTAGCCGCCTGTAAGTCGGTTTCCAAATCACTTTGCGCATCTTGATGTTCTTTAAGTTCTTTTGCCATTTCAACTTGGCGGTATTGATTGCTTATAAGCAGATCTTGTGTTTTAAACATATCACGGCGCAGGCCAAGTACTGATTCTATATGAACTCGGCGTTCATTATTATGGCGCATATAATCAGCTGCCACATAATTAGTTGACTCAGTAATTAAGTGTTTAAATAAGTCACGATCCGATTGTGTTACTCGAATGGCTTCTAACGTCATCCGATTCTCGCGTAATGCGGCTTCCATATCTTGGAAAGCTTTTCGCACACCACTATTTTCTGGTAATAAATAATCACGTAGGGAACGAGTAATAGCACTTGAGATACCACCATAAAGTGAGGCCTCAATCAAACGGTAATATTTACTTCTATCGGATGGAGAGCGTAAGCGTTTTGGTAAAATACCAAAATCAAACATAACCGAATGATAATCAGTAATTGAGTTAAATTGTTTAAAGATAATGCCTTCCATTGATTCGGCTTTATCTTTTAACTCTGGTAACGATAAGATTCGCGCTTGTTTATCATTTAAACGCTCCGTAACCAACTCTGTTGGGCTTACACTGATAGATAATCCTTGCAATAAAAAAGGCTTGATATCGACTTTTTTGTCCCGCCCTGCTACTTGTTGCAAACGTACACCACAAATAATCCTTTGGTTCCGTGAGTTAATTACGTCCAGCATAGAATAACAGACGCCTGGTTTTAATTTACCATGCAAGCCTTTATCTCGTGAACCTGATGTGGCTCCAGCCTCGGTTGTATTTCTAAAGTGTAATAAAGTTAAGTCGGGTATTAATGCAGTTACAAATGCCGCCATGGTAGTTGATTTACCAGCACCATTACCACCAGATAATGTCGTAACTAATTGGTCAAGCTCAAAAGTTCGTGCAAAAAAACCATTCCAGTTAATTAGCGTTAATGAGTGAAATTTACCGTGTCCAATCATGATTATTCAGTCTCCTCATTAACATCTTCATCTTGTTCTTCATTATTATCATCTAAAATAAGTGCTGATTCGATTTTAATTGCTTCGCCATCTCGAATTAGGCGTAATTGCGCTTCTTGTGCGTCATCACTACTTCGTACATCCGCACCAAAACGGAAAATTGATTCGTTAATGCGAAAACGGCTACTGTCATTACCAACAATAAAAAAAATCATGCCTAGCCGGCGTAGGCGATTTAACGCTGTTTTCACTTTATCAAATAGTTTTTGGCGATCTAAATCTGAACCTGTTGAACGTTGGTTTACTAATTTGAGTAACTTACTTTCATCTGCTAATGAAACCAGTTCATCAAACAATTCTTGTAAGGTAAAAATCCCCTCATGCGCTAATCTCTCGGGACTTAAATACAAATAACAAAGTACTTTGCCAACAAGCATATCAAGCTCCGATAATACTGAACGAGGAATCAATGTTGTTGAGCGAGGACGAAGATAGAAAAATCCTTCAGGCGCACGGATTAGCTCAACATTATAACGTTGATAAAATTGTTCAAGCTCAAGTTGGAAATCCATTAGAAAAGCATGATGATCAAGTTCATCAATACCAATATGACGGCCAGAGCGTAGTAAACTATCCAGTTCTGGAAAGATCGGATTAGCAATTGCTTGGGCCAATTTAACGGGTATATATTTATCGATAGAAGCTTGAGAACTAGCGACTATGCGCCCCATAACTTCATCAAGATGATGTGCGGTTTGTTGTGTTTCGAAATCGTTAGTATCTGTTGATGACATGTGCTTGTACCTTAGCTCCATAATCGTTAATAGGTTTCCATTCGGCAGGAATTCCAAGCCAATCATCTTCAGCAATACCGAGACGAATAGCCTGATCAATAAATAATCTCGCTATATCAAAATGTTGTTCGCGCGGGAACTGAGCCAAATAGTTATGAATGGTAGCGCCCATATCAAGTGGTTTATTTTCTTGCTTAAATACCATTAAATTTTGTTCAATATGAGCAATAATATGTTCTTGAATCTCTTCAATCATTTCAAATTCAAGTTCCGAAGGTAATTCTCCAGTTACCTCAGCATCATGTAGTGCCAATTCTTCATCACGCATATCTAGTAAGCGATCGGCATTAGCAAAAGTGAGTGACCAAGGCAAATCAAAGTATCCTTGAATCGATTTTCGTAAGCGTTGCGAAAACACACGATTTTTATCTAAATCAATAGCAGTACGAATAAATTTATGAACATGGCGATCATAACCGATCCAAAGATCAATCGCTTTTTGCCCCCAACCAATAATTCGATCTAGTTTACCTTGCAGATCCATAACTACATTGTTGATTTTATCTAGTTCTGGATTATCAAGCGTCGCATCTTGTATTAAAAGTAAACTGGCTTGTAATTTATCACCTGCAGCAGCCAAAGTATCTTGTAATTCCCGCAATGTTTGTGATGTTTCAGTCAGTAACCCTTCACAACTGCTAATTGCTGCTTGCCAATCTTGACTTAATAGAGCAGAAATATTTTGTTTAACATCAGCTTGTTGTTCATCCATCACTCGTTGTGTGATATCGATACTATCAAAAATTTCAGCGACTGAATATTTTAATGGCGCAAAGACATTTCGATGCCAATGTAAATCATCACCACCTTCGATGGCTGCATCTGCAGCTCGTTTTAACTCTTGCGCAACAATAGATAATTGAATGGATAAACGCAGCGTTGAGAATTCACGTTGGCGAATATAATAATCAGAAATACCTATCCCTAACGGAGTTAAACGATAAATCGAAAAACCGTCTGTCATTTCACTTGCAAAACGTGTGATTAAGCGTTGGCGTACCAAATCATTGATAGCATTATTAGCTCGCAATGTAATAGTGTCTTCACTCTGCTCGAAAATTTGTGAAACATGCCTAAAAGCATCAATTAATTCAGATTCCGTCATTTCACCGTCAAAACGTTCGCTATTTAATACGGCAATAGCTAATAAAAAAGCTAACCTTTCCACAGGCAAAGCGATCGAAAAATCATTCTTTTTTGCCCAAGAGACCAGTTCTGGCACTGATTGGGAAAAATCAATCATAAAAAATCCTTAATTCAAGGAGAACAAAATCGAATCATGCCTTAAAGTTTACACTTCAAGGTAGACACAAAAATAACGCCAATTATATAACAATATAGAGTAAATTTGTAATGGAATTCAATGAAAGCATTAAAACTGTTTTATTTAAATTATAGCTATTTCGATATAGCCTTATAATAATATTAATTAATAAATATTACTCAGATAATTTAAAAATCTTATTTCTTGAATAAAAAATAGATTCCCTACTCGCACATAACCCTATTTATGCTAAAATCAACTTACATACAATAAACTAACATAAGGACGTAACGAAATGCATATCGGTATACCTAAAGAACGGTTAGCCAATGAAGCTAGAGTTGCAGCAACTCCTTTGACTGTTGGACAACTGTTAAAACTGGGCTTTACAGTTTCCGTAGAACAAGGCGCTGGACATGCTGCTCATTATGAAGACCAAGCTTTTATTGATGCTGGGGCTACAATTCAAAACGCACAAGACATTTGGCAAAATGATTTAATTTTGAAGTTTCATGCACCAAACGACGATGAAATATCTTTAATGAAAGAGGGTTCAACCCTTATTAGTTATATTTATCCAGCTCAACATAAAGAACTATTAGAAAAATTAGCCACCAAAAATATTACTGTAATGGCTATGGATTGTGTACCACGTATTTCACGCGCACAATCTCTAGATGCATTAAGCTCAATGTCTAATATTGCTGGTTATCGTTCAGTTATTGAAGCAGCAAATCAATTTGGTCGATTCTTTACAGGTCAAGTTACTGCTGCTGGTAAAGTGCCTCCTGCTAAAATATTAGTTATTGGAGCAGGTGTTGCTGGCCTTGCCGCCATTGGCGCAGCGGTGAGTTTAGGGGCAATTGTTCGTGCTTTTGACACCCGCCCTGAAGTTGCCGAACAAATTAACAGCATGGGAGCTGACTTTTTAGAGTTAGATTTTGAAGAAGAAGCAGGCTCTGGCGACGGCTATGCTAAACAGATGTCAGCGGCCTTTATTGAAGCTGAAATGGCACTGTTTGCAGAGCAAGCTAAAGATGTTGATATCATCATAACAACAGCACTAATTCCAGGTAAACCAGCTCCAAAACTCATTTCGAAAGAAATGGTTGAATCAATGAAACCTGGTAGTGTTATTGTTGATTTGGCTGCGTTAACTGGTGGTAACTGTGAATTAACTAAACCAGGTGAAATTTTCGAAACAGATAACAATGTTAAAATTGTTGGTTATACTGATTTAGCTAATCGTATGCCAGCACAAGCATCACAGCTTTATGGTACAAACATTGTTAACCTATTAAAACTACTTGCTAAAGAAAAAGACGGTAATATTGATATCAATTTTGAAGATGTTGTAATTCGTGGTGTAACTGTGGTTAAAGATAAAGAAATCACTTGGCCAGCACCGCCGATTCAAGTATCTGCTCAACCTCAGAAAAAAGCAGCAGAGCCAATTGTTAAACCAGAACCAAAGCCAATGGATCCTCGCAAAAAATATGGTATTTTAGCTTTAGTTCTCATTGCTTTCTTCTGGCTTGCAAACTCCGTTCCTGAAAGCTTTTTAGGGCATTTTACTGTATTTGCATTATCTTGCGTTGTTGGTTACTACGTTGTATGGAATGTTACACATTCTTTGCATACACCACTAATGTCGGTAACTAATGCAATTTCTGGAATTATATTGGTCGGAGCAATTCTGCAAGTCAGTGATGATAATGGCTTAACTACGGCAATTGCTTTTGTTGCTATTTTGATTGCTAGTATCAATATTTTTGGTGGATTCTTTGTTACTCAAAGAATGCTGAAAATGTTCCAACGTGGCAAGTAAAGGAGAGCATACATTATGAGTAATGGAATCATTCAAGCAGCCTATGTTATTGCTGCATTACTTTTTATCTTTAGCTTACGAGGTCTTTCCAACCAAGAATCTGCCAAATCTGGTAATATTTACGGTATGATTGGTATGGTAATCGCACTTATTGCAGCAGTTGCAAGTATTAAAGGCGGATTACACTGGATAGTTATTGCAATGATTATTGGTGCTATAATTGGTTTATATTTGGCTAAAAAAGTTGAAATGACTCAAATGCCAGAACTTGTTGCACTACTTCATAGCTTTGTTGGAATGGCTGCTGTTCTAGTTGGTTTAAACAGTTATTTAGATCCACACATTCAAAATTTTCAAGGTGGAGAGTTAACTGTACATTTAGTAGAGATTTTTGTTGGTGTCTTTATTGGCGCAGTAACCTTCTCTGGCTCTGTTGTCGCATTTGGTAAATTAAATGGACGCATTAGCTCAAAACCATTATCAATTCCAAATAAACATTATTGGAATCTAGCAGCAATTGTTGTTTCTATCATTTTAATGTTTACTTTTGTTGAAGTAAAAAGTGGTGCTGGTGCAACAATTAGTTTATTGATCATGGCAATTATTGCATTCGTGTTTGGTTTCCATCTTGTTGCTTCAATTGGTGGTGCTGACATGCCTGTTGTTATTTCAATGCTAAATTCTTATTCAGGTTGGGCAGCAGCAGCAGCAGGCTTTATGTTAGGCAACGATCTACTAATTGTAACTGGTGCGTTAGTTGGTTCATCAGGCGCAATTCTTTCATATATTATGTGTAAAGCGATGAACCGCTCATTTATTAGTGTTATTGCTGGCGGTTTCGGTAGCGATGGTAGTACAGCTAGTTCATCAGATGAAGAACAAGGTGAATACCGTGAAATGCAACCAGCCGAAGTTGCGCAAACATTAAAAGAAGCCCGCTCAGTTATTATTGTTCCTGGATATGGTATGGCAGTTGCTCAAGCTCAAGGTGCAGTAAGTAATATTACTGAAAGACTACGTGGTATGGGTATAGAAGTTCGTTTTGGTATTCACCCAGTAGCAGGACGTTTACCTGGGCATATGAATGTATTATTAGCCGAAGCAAAAGTCCCTTATGATATTGTATTAGAAATGGATGAAATCAACGATGACTTCCCTGATACTGATGTGGTTTGGGTAATTGGAGCTAACGATACAGTCAACCCAGCGGCAGAAGAAGATCCAAATAGCCCAATTGCTGGCATGCCTGTTCTTGAAGTTTGGAAAGCAAAAACGGTTGTTATTTCTAAACGCTCAATGAATACTGGTTATGCAGGTGTACAAAACCCACTATTCTTTAAAGAAAATAGCTATATGCTATTTGGTGATGCTAAAGACAGTGTTGAAAAAGTATTACAAAATCTTTAATGATTAATTCATTCAATATACTGCGGCTTCTGTCGCAGTATATTTCTAAAATAGGCACTTAATTTAAATTCGCCTTAGCTAAAAAATCGATTATTTGATCCGTTATTTCACGGCGTATCTCTGTCCTTATGCGATTCCCACCATCTTTACAAATGATTGCTTCTCCTTTAGCCTCTTGCTCTAAAATACCTATAGCACCTGATTTACAAATTTGCATGAAACTAAAATGCATTGCATCAGGTATAAAAACGCCGAGTTGTTTACATTCATGATTAAAATAATCCTTTAACGGCTTTCCTATTGGTTTATAGGTAGTTGATTTTTGTCGACTTTTGCTTGATACGCTAGTTATCGCAGTTTATCTACATAAACATTTATCTAACCAACAAAGACAGCGCCATTTTTGTCAAGAAGTTTCAGGAACGCCCTATGTTTATGTAAAAAACCAAAAAATCATATTTATACCAACAAGCAAAAATTCTCTAGTTTGCTGTTTGGTTTTATTTTTAAGTAAAGGTAAACCTTTGGTATCAACCTGTAGCATTTCTCTCAAGTAGGTTTTGTTATCTCCTTTAGCTTACTGTTTTAATTTATCTCCAATGGATTTTTTCAAGTTTAACCATATGCTTAATTCCCGAACCGATGGTTTTATTGCGTTTAAAATTATTTTACATCTCTATGATGTATAAATTTCACTCAAATAAATGATATTTTTTAAGCTTATCATAATAATATCTTTAAAAATTATCTAAATAGGAGTAGATTATTTTTTCAGTAAAAATAAAAAAGAGCGATATTATGGTAAATTTCCAAAAATCCAAAAAATTGGATAATGTTTGTTATGACATCCGAGGACCAATTCTTGAACATGCAAAACGATTAGAAGAAGAAGGCCAAACAATCCTAAAACTAAATATTGGAAATCCAGCCCCATTCGGTTTTGCCGCACCAGATGAATTATTGGTTGATGTTATTCGCAATTTGCCATCCTCACAAGGATATAGTGATTCAAAAGGGCTTTATTCTGCACGAAAAGCGATCATGCAGCATTATCAAGCTAGAGGGATCACCAGCTTGGATGTTGAAGATATTTATATTGGTAACGGCGTATCAGAGCTCATTGTTCAGTCCATGCAAGCATTACTCAATAGTGGTGATGAAATACTTGTGCCTATGCCAGATTATCCATTATGGACAGCAGCTATTAGCTTGTCTGGAGGTAATGCTGTACATTATCTTTGCGATGAAGAAGCAAATTGGTCGCCAGATTTAGATGATATTAAACAAAAAATCACACCAAAAACAAAAGGCATTGTCATTATTAATCCAAATAATCCAACGGGGGCAGTTTATAGTAAAGAAGTATTACTTGAGATCGCCGAAGTAGCTCGTCAAAATAACTTAATAATTTTTGCCGATGAGATTTACGACAAGATTTTATATGATGATGCTATGCATCATTCCATTGCTGCATTAGCTCCCGATTTATTTGTCATTACCATGAGTGGGCTATCAAAAACATATCGTGTAGCTGGATTTAGGCAAGGTTGGATGGCGCTTTGTGGTCCAAAACACCATGTAAAAGGCTATATTGAAGGTTTGAATATGCTTGCATCCATGCGTTTATGTGCCAATGTACCATTACAACATGCTATTCAAGGAGCGCTAGGCGGCTACCAAAGTATTAATGAATTTATCACTCCTGGCGGACGTTTGTACGATCAATGTATGCTAGCATGGCGTTTGCTTAATGATATTCCTGGAGTTTCATGCACCAAACCACAAGGTGCATTATATTTATTTCCAAAACTTGATCAAAAAAAGTTTAATATTCACAATGATCAGAAATTAGTTTTAGATTTTTTATTACGAGAAAAAGTCTTACTTGTGCAAGGAACTGGTTTTAACTGGCATAAACCAGATCATGTTAGAATGGTTGCTTTACCTTATTTAGGTGAACTTGAAGATGCTATTGGAAGGTTTGCTAAGTTTTTATCTCAATATAAACAATAAAAGAAAATTTTAATTAAATCCCCCAATATAATTGGGGATTGTACTATTAAATTAACCCTATTATCTATATTCAAATCGCATTAATTGATATTAACATAATAATTATTTTAAGGAATTCCTATCGTTATTTACAGGAATTAGAGAAATTACTGTAAACGACGCGAGGCATTTTCTACAGATATGGATTTTAATGATATAAATGATGTTGGCGTTCATATCATTACCCCGCGTGCCTATGAGCTACTCCAACCTTTATTCGATAATTCGGTCGAAGTGTTACCTTTAAAAAGTAATGACGGTACTTATTTTCTGCTCAATATCATTTGGATCGGCTACACTAATTCATACAACTTTTTTAAGGGGTAAGGTAAACTTATCACAACTAAAAAAGGAACAAATATGAATAAGATTAAACGCAAAAGACGAACATTCACAGATGATTTTAAACAGCAAATGGTCAGTCTTTATCAACATGGTAAATCACGTAGTGAAATCGTTGCAGAATATGATTTGACGCCATCAGCATTGGACCGTTGGATAACGCAATCAAGCCAAAGTGGCTCATTTAAAACAAAAGATAATCGCAGTCCACAAGAACAAGAGCTAATCGCGTTGC
>NZ_LZHH01000114.1 GCF_001690595.1 Gilliamella sp. Choc5-1 | reverse complement strand
CTCATCGGCTTTCATTTTAACAAAATGCGTGTCCGATGAGCAAAATAAATTCTCCAATTGCTTTTCCTTAACCAACCCCTTTGCATCATTCCATGTTTGCCATGGTGTCTTCCCATAACAATATTTACTGAATGCGCTCTTTCTCGATTGTAAAATTCAAGCCATTGCTCAATATCGTTTTGTATTTCACTCAATTGCGTGTAAATCTTACGCCGAAATAAAATATCATAACATTCTGTTTTCATCGTCTTATGGAATCGCTCACAAATACCGTTTGTTTGTGGGCTGTAGGCTTTGGTCTTGGTGTGTTCAATATCTTCTAGATTAAGATAAAGCTCATAAGCATGGCTCTCCTTATGGCCATTATATTCCGTACCTTGGTCTGTAAGAATGCGTAACAGCGGCACTTGTTCGCTGTCAAAGAAAGGAAGCTCTTTATCATTGAGCATATCGGCAGCAATCAGGCTGTTTTTCTCGGTATAGACTTTAGCAAAAGCGAGTCTGGAATAGGTATCAATAAATGTTTGTTGGTATATTTTCCCTATGCCTTTAATGTGCCCTACATAATAGGTATCTTGTGCACATAAATATCCCGGATGATGTGTCTCAATTTCACCATGCGCTTCTTTTGATGCTTTGGCTTTTTCAAGGGCTTGTAATTGATTTTCAGTGAGCACACATCCTTCTTGTGCCACTTTGGTTTCTAGGGCTATTAAGCGTTTTTTAAAACTTTCTAAATCGTGACGTAGCCAAATAGAGCGTACCCCACTCCCTGACACCATGATGCCTTCTTGACGAAGTTGATTGGCAACTCGATGTTGCCCATAAGCTGGATATTCATAGGCCATATTGACAACGGCTTGTTCTATATGTGGCTCTACCCGATTTTTTTCGATAGGCTTTTTACGACTGATTTCTTGAAGCGCAAGCTCACCCCCTTGCTAATACAATTTTTTAAAGCGATAATAGCTATCTCGACTGTATCCCATGACTTTGCAAGCTTGTTGAACGTTACCGAGTTGATTAGCTAATTCTAAAAGTCCTAATTTAGGTTTAATGATTTTGGCGGT
>NZ_LZHH01000113.1 GCF_001690595.1 Gilliamella sp. Choc5-1 | reverse complement strand
GTTATTTTATCGCTCTTTAAAAAACAAATAAAATCAATGTTTTTTGAATAATTGTTATAAAAAACACAATACCTTTTAGCATACCCAAAGGCTATTTTTGCTATTTATTTAGCATTAAAAAACCGAAAACTCAACCCAACTAAAAAACAATTTTATACTAAAACGCATAGTTACCTGAAAGTTTTTGACAGAAATTTTAAATCCTATGGCGAGCTTGCGATAGAATACCGCACCGTCCCACAAAACCTGCGCTTTCAAGGACAGTATTTTGACGAGGACAAATTTGTCTGGAACAAATTTGAACAATGCTTTAGCATTGGCCCTGAAAGGGTGAGTATCAGGATGATACGAATAATCAGGACTACACTATAATCGCTACCGCTATTACGACCCGTACACCGCCCGCTACATCAGCCAAGACCCCATAGGACTTGCCGGCGGTGAAAACGCTTATAGCTACGTTCCTAACCCACTGGCTTGGATTGACCCGTTGGGGTTGAGCAATTTATGTCCTCAACAAGCTTTAAACGAAATAATGCGTAGAATGAAGCAAGATGGGAAAGAAATCAGTGTATATGTTGGTTCTAAAAAGGATGCTGAAGACGTTTTACGTGGCTATATAAGCAGTAAAGAAGCTACTAAAAAAGGACGTTTTAGAAATACTACAGATCAAGTATTACCAAGTGGCAAAAAATCATCTAATTCTTCAGATTGGTTACCTGGCGGAAAGAAAGCTTATCAAAAACAAGGTACATACCATTATGATAAAGCAGATATTAATGCAAAAACAGGTGATCATGCATTAATAGGCGATCATATTCAAATTCATACTTATGAAGGAAAAATTATTCGTATATTCTATGGTTTAAATTAATAGAGGTAGTAATAATGAGTGATATAAATCAATATAATCCTTTTCCATGGCGATTTAGAGGTGATAAAGAAGATGGCACATACTGTGAAATCAAACTTGATGACGAGCACACTCGGTTTATTGTAATAAGAGTTAGATCTTATATGAACGATGATGATTATGAAAGGGAATGTCAATTAGTTGAACAAGGCATTATGACTTGGGATGATATATACCCTGAAACGGAAAAACTGGGATATATGCCAGATAGGGATAAGGTATTTTGGTTATATAAAGTCTATGTAGATGATATTGAAAATGAGTTTTTAGTTGATTCTGATACGGAAGTTTTTGCAATGAATGCTAAAAATTGTAAAGAATTTGTATTTGATGATTTTTACAAATGTATGTTTTTTTTGAAAGAGCATTACCATGTTGAAGAAAAAGATTTTAAAAAATCATGGGAAACTAATTACCCTCAATATTAGCTATAATAAATAAAAATATCAATAATTTAACGTATTTAATTGTATTAAACTATCGTGATTATATAAATCCTTGCTTTAAAACAGCGGGGATCAGGTATAGAAAGAAGTTAGAGATGTACAGTGGCATTGTTTTGTATAATACAGAAAATATTTCACCGAATATTGCGTTAGAGTTTGCTGAAACACTATTTTCGGCATTAAATACTCCTATTACAGAGGCTAGTTATGTTAAGCCAGTAATAAGGAAGGCCTATAGTGATTTTAAATTTGCTAAAATATCCCTAAAAAAATTAAAGCGTAAAATAAATCTAGAAGAGGTTATAGCTTTTGATTTATTGAATGAATTAGACAATATATGTCGCCTCCAATTTGTTTATAACACTGATAAATTTGGCAGAACTAATAATATTTACATTTTATATGATAATAAACTAGATCATGACGGTAGTATTTTGGAGTTGATGAAGAACTTTGCACGTCAAAACTATTTTGCTTATGGTATAAAATATTCGAAGTGTAAGAGCACAAATAATGCAACAGAGTATGCAGGAGGATTCAACTTTGCCACAATATATCCTTACGAAAAATATCATTTTGACGAAAAAAAATTAGATGGCAATAAGCGATTAAGAATGATTTATACCGCTAATATTATTAATTGCTATCATTTAGAGATTGGTGTAGATAATACCACGTTGAAAGATTGGATATTAAGTAATATAAGCCATGGTACGCTTGAAAAATTAAGTGATAAATTGTGGTTGTGGCAGGGTCCCGAGAATGAACTTGATAATATCAATTATTTTCTTGGACAATTGGGATTATTAATATCATGGGAATTACCCACACCAGAGCCAGAAAAACCTAGACGCAGGCTACCTTAAAATAGAATAATTGACGACTAATAAGCAATCGCGCTTGTACCAAATCCTTGCATTAAAACAGCGAGGATTTTCCTTTTTTATTTCGTTATTTTATCGCTCTTTAAAAAACAAATAAAATCAATGTTTTTTGAATAATTGTTATAAAAAACACAATACCTTTTAGCATACCCAAAGGCTATTTTTGCTATTTATTTAGCATTAAAAAACCGAAAACTCAACCCAACTAAAAAACAATTTTATACTAAAACGCATAGTTACCTGAAAGTTTTTGACAGAAATTTTAAATCCTATGGCGAGCTTGCGATAGAATACCGCACCGTCCCACAAAACCTGCGCTTTCAAGGACAGTATTTTGACGAGGACAAATTTGTCTGGAACAAATTTGAACAATGCTTTAGCATTGGCCCTGAAAGGGTGAGTATC
>NZ_LZHH01000112.1 GCF_001690595.1 Gilliamella sp. Choc5-1 | reverse complement strand
GAATTGGCGATGATTGAAAACAACGAGAAAGGACGAGCAATAAGAAAGTACTTTATACGTTGTGAAGAACACCTTAAAGAAATCGCGCCAACAATCCAAAAGAAAGCACTTAATCGATTAAAAGCACGTTTAAAAGTCGCAGATTATAGCCGTCCTATGTGTGACGCATTAACAGAGCAACGTAAAGCACTGGGGAAAAGCGCAAATAACACCTTATTTACTAATGAATTCGATATGATTAACCGCATCGTATTAGGTACTACATCAAGCAAATACAAGAAAGCCAATAATCTTACTGGTAATATTCGTGACCACCTAAACGAATTTGAATTAAACCATATCGCATACCTTGAGAACGCAAATATAACATTAATCCATATTGGTTACGATTATCATCATAGAAAAGCCAGCTAATAAAGTTATCTCATGCTTATTTAATTTGTCATATGGCTCAGGTGGCTTAATTATGATGACTACACACCCATTTAACGCCCTAGCAATAGGACAATATACCCAAGCCCTAAATAATCGCTTATATTGCTATTTTGATGGGATTAACGCCATCCAAAAGGTGAAATCATTCTTCTTGGTTGGCAATAATTCTAGTTTTCAGTTAAAAAAGCCTATTTCAGTGAAAACAAGTGTAAAAGTACGCACTAAGTACGCAGTGAAAACCGTTTTTTTAATGCGTACTAATCATTGCATGGGGTTGAATTTCAAAAGTAGGTTTCTTGAGTCCATAAAAAGGAGAATGGGAAAACAAAAACCACCAATCAGTGGCATTAAGTTAAAAGATTATTTCTTATCTAATTTAGCTAGTTTTTCGCGACAAGTAGCAATAACCCAAGCGGAAAAGTTAGTATTCTCTTTCTTGGATTGCTCGTCTATTCGCTCTATTAATTCATGGGGGAAGCGGATTGCTTTTCTATCCGATTTATTATTTTTGTTACCTGTAGCCATTTTTATACCTAAAAGATGCTTATTAGTGTGCAGACACTATACACGATCACTAAATAATAAAAAAGGCTTGACGTGTGCCCACACTATAAAATATAGTGAGCACACACCTGATGAATTTATTAGGTTAAAAAAACAATCCCCTGATGTGCTCGCAACACTATCAAGGGATCTAACCACAAACATTAAACGGAGTAATGCTATGGCTAATAGTAATGATACCCCTACGCCCTAAAAATGGGCAACCTGACCTATCTAATTTAATTTCTGTTTTAAATCTCTATCAAGCAGATATTCCAACACACAATTTACTACAAGCTGAGAATCATTTTGAAGAACTACAGCAATCTATTCTATATGGAATAGGTGCGATTGGTAACCTGATGTTTTGGGCTAGTGAAAATGAAAGTTATTCCGAGCAGAACCTTAAAAGTGATATGCGCGATATTGGCTATTTACTAGCACAATTAAGGGATGTTGCCTGTTTCGCTTCAAATCAAATTAACCTACTTGATGCTACACAAAACCGTAAGGGAGGTAAATAGTATGTTGAAAACGAATTATAAAGAAAAATTCAATCATGAATCTAAACTTTTTAAATTCTACGACCTCACTACGGCCAAAGTATTTGAGGCATTAGCACCTACAGAACAACAAGCTAGAAAAAGTCTAGGCAAATCATCCCTTATCTTTATTGCCAGAATTCGCTTATATCCAGTTATTGAAGACACTAAAAGTTTTGGAGGTTATGGACATGAATAACGATCAGTTAATTTGTAATGTTGAATCTAAACTTATTCAAGTTCGGAGCATGGCTAAAATTGCCTTAGATAACACTAATTATAAGTGCGCAGGATATGACGAGCCTTTTATCGAACAAACCGATATGAGTAATTTACTGTGGGTTATCGTTGATTTAGTAGAGCAAGCTTTTGATGAGTTACAAGGGTACGGGTTAACGGAGGATAAGAATAATGGCTAATATCTCACTGGACGCAATGAATACTATCAATACAAAACTAGGGCAAGCTAACGCTATCACCACGCTTTTAATGGTGGATTGTGATTCGGATACGCCAATTAATGATGAGTTACGCGCCTATGCCCTTGATGCTGTATCAGACTTGATTAACGATTCTAAAAAGCTATTTAGAAGCTAAACCGAGCGCAAGGAGGCAAAGAATGAAAGAGTTTGATTTTGTCCATAACAATGACGGCACTATTACCGCATTAAGGCTTAAAAATGGCAAATATGTAGCACTATTTTCTTTTGGCAAGGATGAAATCCTTAACTTACTCGCCGATGTCACCAAGCGACTACCGCCCGAAGTTAGGCGATACATGACACAAATTAAGGGGGTAAATCATGGATAATCAGCAAGAAGTAACAGCAATTCATCATAGTATCGTTGATTCTACCATGGCGATTATAGCAGGTTTATTTTTAATTGAGCAGATTAATAAAAACGGCGCCAAGGTGTTTATTCATGACGGTATCAAAATTGATATTGATAAAGATTTAATTGTGTTAGGGCTAAAAATGAATCTTAAAGATAGCTTAATTGAAGACTTTGGCGAAAGTGATGGCTTAAATCGTACCTATGGACTATTAAAAAAGATGTACGCCGAAAGTGATAATAAACCTATGGCACTAACACAATTCGGGCAAGAAATGCTTGCATCGTTATTTATTGATTTAGCCGAAGATATTAAATCTGAATCTAGCTCGACAATTCATTAAGGGGGGATGTAATGAAAATCAATGAAATTACAGCCCAAGCCGTAGGTAAATGGGATTATATCTTTCAATCATTGGGTATTGAGGTGGGTAATGGCAAGCATTGCCCTTGCCCTGTCTGTGGGGGTAAGGATAGATTTAGATTTGATAACCAAAATGGCAGAGGTACTTACATCTGTAACCAGTGCGGTAGTGGTGACGGCTTAGAGCTTATCAAAAACTATTATCAATGCGACGCTAAAGAAGCATCAAACAAAGTAGCGGAATGTTTAAATCTGTCTAATCAGAACAACCAAATACGGGCAAATCTCGCATTTAGGAAAATAGATTCCGAACCATTGCATAACGATAACATACCAGATAATCCCGTATGTAAAAAGGTCGAGTATTTGCTATCTAAAGCAACATTAGGGCAATCTCAATACCTGACCAAGAAAGGATTAACCTTTGATTTACCCTTGTTAGATAACGGGCGCATTTTTGTGCCCATGCTGAATCTTCATAATGAATACGCAGGTGGTCAATTTATTGAGCTAGACGGCAGTAAGCACTTAATGAGAGGCTCAAATAAGAAAAGTGCTTTTATATTAGTGTGCTCAGTTTTGAGCAGACCTACCGAGGTGTACGCAAATTTGCTCGCACATAATGAAATTATTATCTGCGAGGGATTAACGACTGGAATATCAATAACGGAATTCCGCCATCCATCTATGGTTATATCCGCCATTGACGCAGGCAATCTTATTCATGTAGCTAAGTCTATTCGTGAACTAAATTCGACCGCTAAAATCATTATTGCAGGTGATAACGATATTGACCAAAGCCCAAATACGGGCTTAGCTAAAGCAATAGAAGCAGCTCAAGCGGTAAATGGTTATTACTCCATTCCTGATATAGATTATAAATGTGATTGGGATGATTATAGGCAACAATTTGGGAGTGATAACGCTTTGACTCATTTTAATAAAAACCTCATAAAACCAGAGTTACCCACCGTGACAAAACTTAACATGCAAACCGAGTTATCAAGTATGAACCTATCGCAAATGGCATCAAGCCAACGCGCCGAACTGCTCAATCAATATTATGACAATAACCTTGCAATTAATCTTACTACCGATGAAATCTATCACTATCAAGATAACGCATGGCAACCCATCAGCGATAAACTGTTAATGCGAACGCTAGCCGATTTATTTACTCAATCAGGCGAGCCATTTAACCCATTAAGAATTAGCTCAGCGGTTGAATCGCTCAGGTTATCACTGCCGATAATGGGAACACCTCAGAAAGATTTAATCTGCTTTAAAAATGGTGTATATGAGCTAAAAAGCCAAACCTTTAGACCGCACAATAAGCAAGACTGGCTATTGGTCAGTAATGATATTGATTACTACCCTGCCAAAGAAAATGAATCTTTTGATACTCACGCGCCAAATTTCGCTAAATGGCTAAAAAGAGCATCAGGCAATCAAGATAAGGCTAAAAATATCTTAGCCGCGCTATATATGATATTGGCTAATCGTCATGACTGGCAATTATTCTTAGAGGTTACAGGCGCAGGCGGTAGCGGTAAAAGTGTTTTTGCTGAAATTGCGACGATGTTATCAGGTAAAAACAATACCGTAATAGGTACTATGGACGCATTAGAAAAGGCAAGAGACAGAGCCTTAATCGTGGGTTACTCATTAGTCATATTACCCGACCAACCGCGTTATATGAGCAGTGGCGCAGGATTAAAAGCAATTACTGGCGGTGATGAAGTCGCAATAGACCCAAAACACAAGCAACCCTACTCTTGTAAAATCCCTGCGGTAGTCTTGGTTATCAATAACGAGGCAATGAGATTTAACGAGCGTAACGGCGGTATATCACGGCGTAGGGTTATCTTTCACTTTGGCGAGGTTATCCCTGAAAAAGAGCGAGATTTAAACTTGGTTAGCAAAATAGAGCAAGAACTCCCCTTAATTGTGAGGTTGCTATTAAATGAGTTTACCAGTCCAGCAGAAGCCAAAGAAAGACTACACCAGCA
>NZ_LZHH01000111.1 GCF_001690595.1 Gilliamella sp. Choc5-1 | reverse complement strand
AGGTATTCGCCATCCCAGTAGCGAAAAAAGACTGTTTCGCCATCGGGCATTATGGCTTGGGTTAAGCTGCGTAAATGCGCGCAGATGTCTTCAAAGGGTAAATGAGAGCGTGCTAACCAGCCCCAGTCCTTATACTCGGTGTTGTTTACCCAATCTAAAAAAGGGCTGTGCTCATCAAGCCTAACTAGCATAGGCATTACTGAAAACCAGTGCTCGTAAGGGGTGCCAGTATAAAGGCCATAAGGCGTTTGCGAGCCATCGGTAATATAGTAGTTTTTAACGGCTTGCGCATCACTGACGTTAGAAAGCACCGCATATAAAGGCATGGATGAGGTGGCGGTGATGGTGCGCCAGTTAGCTAGTGGCATATCTAACATAATATGCTTACTCCATGAAATAAAACAAAATAATAATTAACATTATGATTTATCAATATCACCAACAACATCCCCACTATAGAACTGTTAAGAAATCGAAAATAAATGTATTTTCTTATTTAAAATACGTTATTTTTGTTATTGAAACAATATTTTTGAACAATATTATTTCAATAATCTTTTTTTAGCGCTTATTTTTGTATAAATTATTTTGTTTATTTAACATCGGTATTATTGATATAATTTATTAGGTTATTGCTTAACTAACTAAATTATAAATAATTTTAATATTTATCTTTGGTGTTATTTTTTTATAATGAATAGACTATAGAAATTCCTTGCGTTGTTTACCGTAATTTGAAAAATTACTGTTATAAATCCCCATAAAAAACAGAATTAACGCCTGTCACAGACACACGATAAGGGCTGATACCAAAGGTTTACCTTGACTTAACAATCAAACGAAACAGCAAACTAGAGAATATTTACTTTTAACTACCCATTTGATTTTTATTGTTTTTATACATAAACGTGGTACGCTCCTGAAACTTTTTGACAAAAATGGGGCGTCTTTGTTTGTTTAGACAAATGTTTGTTTAGATAAATTGCGTGATACAAGTTTTAAATTGAGATGTGGCATAATCAGCCAATATTTAGTGATTTAAAAGAGAGAAAACTAAAATTGAAACACTTTATTAATTTTTATAATACGGTTAAACCGCATAAACCGCATAAATAAATTTCAGGCAAAACGCCTTATGCATTTTTAGCGGATTATTTTAATTATGGTGTGTAAATAGTACGATATTTTCCTACATGTATCGAAATTAATTGCATTGCTCAGTAATGAATTTGTTATCATTACCCTGTATTTTTGCTATATGCTTATTACGCTCACATTCCCATTTTTCAGGTGGGAACATTTTATCCCAAGCAGCCATTAATTTTTTTTCCTGATCAGATAAATTAATTTTATATTTGTCAGACATATAAAGATATGTACGTGCTATCTTTCCACGAATTTTTTCTCTTGGTTGAAATTTACGCGTTTTAAAATCAACGGCTGTTTTACAACTTCCATATTGATTAAATTCTTTAGTGAATTGCGAGTAGTGATAATTAGAGCGATCGCCATTTACTTCGCCGATTGATGGTTGCAGATTATGCATATCTCCTTCCATTTTGTTGAATGTTATATCTTTCTTGCAATTTTTACGTCCCCCATCTTGCCAACATTGTAGATGTCGCCCAAAATTTTCAGCAGGCATTACATGTTCCCATTCAATGCGTTCAGCTCTAGCTTGGTTTTTACGTGGTTTATAACCGCATTTAGTAAAATTAATGGTACCTTTTTTATTGTTAAAACTAAATTCGCATCCACAATAAAATTCGGTTTGTTCAGGGTTTGATTTGTATAGCTTAGTTAGATGTGTTTTAGCTGAATTAAAATTCTGTGCTGAGTAAGTAAAGAACGGAGTAAGACAAAGCAAGGTAGCAATATTTTTCAAAAAATCCATTTAAAATAAATTCCAAAATTATAAAAACTAATATTTTCAGATAAATGTATTGATTTTTAAGTAGGTATTGTTACAGCAATCATCATCTGAAGAACTTGATAAGGTAACTCCAATCTAAAACGAGGGCTCAAGGAAAAGAAAAGTAAATTTTAATTATATTTCTTTTACTACTTTTTAGTTTCCGACTTTTTAGTTGTATTCAAAATAGAGAAAGACCTCTACAGATAAGTCTAAATATATCAACTTAATATTTAAAAATCAAGGTAACTATATGGCAATTATATGGATTAACACGATCGGAAATCCAGTAATGAGCTGATAATCAAGGCAATTTTAAATCAAAATATTACAAACGACTTATTGAAGCCGAAAATTTAATTATAGAATCTAATTTGAAACGGTATAGAGTCCTGAATATTTTTTACAAAGTTTTCACTTAACAAGTACCAGTTATTTAACACGTTATAGTAATATTTCTGCAAAAAGAAGAAAAAGCTTACCGAATTGCAACAAAAAGGTAGATAGGTATATAATTGCGCTTTGCTTATAATTAGATAAAAACATCATGATAAATAATCAAATTAGCCATATTATCGCTGGTGAACTTACTGTAAAGCCAGAACAAGTGTTAGCTGCAATTCAGTTATTAGATGAAGGTAGCACAGTTCCTTTTATTGCTCGTTATCGTAAAGAGGTAACAGGAGGGCTTGATGATACCCAATTACGAACTCTTGATAGCCGATTGAGTTATTTAAGGGAACTTGAAGATCGCCGGCAAACCATTTTAAAATCAATCGAAGAACAAGGTAAATTAACACCTGAATTAAGTAAAAGTATTAACTCTACACTTAGCAAAACAGAACTTGAAGATCTCTATTTACCTTATAAACCCAAACGCCGTACTCGAGGTCAAATTGCAATTGAAGCAGGTCTTGAACCACTAGCTGATGATTTATGGCAAAATCCTTCATTAAATCCAGAAAACGAAGCAGAAAAATATTTTAATGCAGATAAAGGCATTACCGATACTAAATCTGCCTTGGATGGTGCTCGTTATATTTTAATGGAGCGATTTGCTGAAGATGCCAATTTATTAGCAAAAGTACGTCATTATCTTTGGAATAATGCTCATTTAGTTTCACAAGTAGTGAGTGGTAAGGAAGAAGAGGGCGCAAAATTCCGAGATTATTTTGCACAAAGTGAACTGATTTCTAAAGTACCGTCACACCGTGCTTTAGCAATGTTTCGAGGGCGAAACGAGGGCTTTTTACAACTTTCCTTAAATGCCGATCCGCAATTAGAGCAAGCGCCAAAAGAGAGTTATTGTGAACAAATTATTACTGAATATTTAGGTATCCATTTTAACGATGAACCAGCAGATAAATGGCGAAAAGCAGTAATTAATTGGACATGGCGCATTAAAATTTTAATGCACATGGAAACCGAGCTGATGACTACGCTTCGAGAACAGGCCGAAGAAGAAGCGATTAATGTATTTGCTGCCAACTTGCATGATATGTTAATGGCTGCACCTGCTGGTATGAAAGTCACCATGGGTATGGATCCGGGGTTAAGAACAGGCGTAAAAATAGCGGTTGTTGATGCAACAGGTAAATTAGTTGCGACTGAAACGATTTATCCGCACACAGGTCAAGCGGATAAAGCAGCGATGGTTATTGCTGCGCTTTGTGTTAAATATCAAGTTGAATTAGTGGCAATTGGAAATGGTACAGCTTCGCGCGAGACAGAACGTTTTTATTTGGATGTTCAAAAAAAATACCCAGAAGTGAAAGCGCAAAAAGTGATTGTTAGCGAAGCCGGCGCTTCGGTTTATTCTGCATCAGAACTAGCAGCGCAAGAGTTTCCTGATCTTGATGTATCTATTCGTGGTGCAGTTTCTATTGCTCGGCGTTTACAAGATCCATTAGCAGAACTTGTTAAAATTGATCCTAAATCGATCGGAGTAGGTCAATATCAGCATGATGTAAGCCAAACTCAGTTAGCTAAAAAACTTGATGCTGTGGTTGAAGATGGCGTTAACGCAGTTGGTGTCAATTTAAACACCGCCTCAATGATGTTACTTGCGCGTATTGCTGGTCTAAATAAAGTTATTGCGCAAAATATTATTGATTGGCGTAATGAAAATGGACAATTTACCGATCGTAAACAACTATTAAAAGTTTCGCGCCTTGGTCCTAAAGCATTTGAACAATGTGCAGGTTTTTTAAGAATTATGGATGGTAAAAATCCACTTGATGCTTCAGCCGTTCACCCAGAAGCTTATCCTGTTGTTGAGCGAATTTTAGAGAAAAATGGAAAATCTTTAAAAGAGATTTTAGGTGATAGCAATTATTTAAAATCACTTAAAGCAATTGATTATGTGGATGAAAATTTTGGTGTGCCAACAGTAACGGATATTATTAAAGAACTTGATAAACCAGGACGAGATCCAAGACCTGAATTTAAAACTGCTCAGTTTGCTGAAGATATCGAAACAATGGAAGATCTAAAACTCGGTATGATTATGGAAGGTGCAGTTACCAATGTAACCAATTTTGGTGCCTTTGTTGATATTGGTGTTCATCAAGATGGTTTAGTGCATATTTCGGCCTTATCAAACAAGTTTGTTGATGATCCAAGAACCGTAGTAAAAGCAGGCGATATTGTTAAAGTTAAAGTGGTGGAAGTTGATATTCCACGCAAACGTATTGCGTTAACTATGCGCCTTGATGATCCTGCATCATCGACTAAGCAAGATGATAATCGTATTTCAAAAAAACACACTCAGTCTAACAAACAAAACAATTATAATTCATCGCTGAGTAACAGTGCGATAGGAAATGCGTTTGCTGCAGCATTAAAGAAAACTAAATAAAAATTTTTATAAATTATGGGACAATAGTCCCTATTTTGTAATCAGCTGCGTTGAATTATAGCCATTTTTATATTGAATATTATCAATATACTTTTAGTTATTTTTTAACTAAGCTATAAAATAATATAAAGGGAATATCAAAAATAATGAAAAAATATTTGAATGTTGTTTTGCTGACATTAACAATTATGCTGTTAGGATGTGATAAAAACGAAATAAAATTAACAGAAGAAGTTAAAGCAGAATTGGAAGATCAAGACAAACCGATCTGTTTTTATCTAGGTAAAGTAACATTTCCTTATCTTAAAAAAGATCTTAGTTATCCTGCAAATGAACGCTCAGAAGTTTGGGTAAATAATGAATTAAATCGACGGTTAGAGATTTTTTCAAATTTAGGTTTACTAGAGCGTTCATCAGATGCTAACAATCAAACAACCACCTATCAATTAGCTAAATTAAACAGCGATACGATATTTAAAAAAGGTAGTTTTTGTTTTGGGCAACTGAGTTTAGATTATCTTGTTGTTAAGGATAATAAAAATGGTGTAAACCCTTTTGCAATGGTAACTTATACGATTGAGCAAATTCCTTCTTGGGTTAATAATGATATTTTTAAACAATATTTTTATGCACGTGAATTAGATAAAAATAAATTAAATTATCATGTTTATTATAGTTATCCTCGTTTAATTAACGGGCAATTTCCGAAGAAAATATCGTCCTCAATTAAGTTAGCCAAATTAGTGAATGGTGAACTAATCTTTAATAACGAAGATTCGATAAAGCATTCATATTTTTATAGTAAAAAAGATGATAAATGGGATCGAGGGCATTTCACTTATGCATATTATGATACGGCAAAAGCAGCAGAAATCAGATATGATTTTGTTATGTATAATCAAATGAATAATGATTGGGGAATAGAGCCAGATTCCGTATTATTTTCAAAAGAAAAACCAAAACCATCAGCAAATTTAGCTCGTTCAACGAACTTAGTTGTAATGTATTATTATTTTGATCATGCACTGACCCAAAATCGTATTAAGTCGGCAAAAGGACATATAAAAGATAAGTTATTAGATCAGTACTCAAAATTGCTTAGCGAAAGAAACGATTTTGCTTTTGAAATGAATTTTGATGAAAATGGATTAGTTTCTTATTTTGCTAATATCATTAAAAGTTATAGTTATAAACAAAAACGTATTATTGCATCTTCTGACGATGTAAAAGCGGAACGGACAACTTGGAAATTCTATGATTATTTTACCATGTCTTTGCCTAGCCAAGATCAAAATTATCTCAATCCGTTCGCAACCAATAAGTATGAAGAAACAGATGTATTTGATATTTTTCAAGCAGACTATAACACAAAACTTATTCAAACAGGGGGGGATTTAGATAAGCTTCGTTCAGTTTCCGTTGGCTATGATGATGAAGACAAAATACTATATTTTAATAATAATATGACATTTCAATACAATAATAAAAATCAGTTGATTTCAAGGGTGATTGATAATGAAACTTATACTATGGAGTATGATAAACAGGGTCAATTAATCAAAATAAAAAAATATATTGGTAATAAAAAGAAAGCAAGCCTTGAATGTCAGTTTTCTAAACACAATCAAAAAGGTGATTGGACAGTCAAAGAATGTAATGATCGAAAGATAACAACTCGAACTATTGAATATTATTAATAGCTATTGCCTAATGAGTAAATAAATAACTTCAAAAATTGGCAAGTAGATAAAGTTACCATAGACTTAAAAAAGTCACAAATAAACACTAGGTAATATAATCTGTTGTAGATTATATTGTTTTAATTGTTCTGCAAACTGCTCTACTTGTTGTTTATTGGCAGATAGCCATGTTTTAGCGATGCCATGTACGCCATGATTATGAAAGGCATTAATTCGAATTCGGATATTGGGATCTATATCAATTAAGAATTCAGCAATATTTTTTGCGTTATCTTGTAGGTCGGTCTGTTTAGGAATAACTAAAAATCTGACCTCATATAATTTATTAACTTTGGCAAGATATTTAATTGTCTCTTTTACTCGTAGATTGTCTCGTCCTGTTAGTTTTTTATGTATATTATTATTCCACGCTTTAAGATCAATCATTGCACCGTCCATCGTGCTTGTTATTTTTTGCCATCCTGTCTGTGTTAAGTAACCATTACTATCAATAAAGCAAGTAAGATGGTTTAAATCGTTGGCTTGTTTTATTGCTCTAAATAGATTTTCAATAAAAGGAAGTTGCATAGTGGCTTCGCCCCCACTAAGGGTTATACCATTTAAAAATGGCAGATATTTTCGGATAATTGTTAATATATCTTCAACACTATATTTATAAGTCATTGGTGTTGAGTTATGAACGCAAGTATTAATACAAGTATCGCATTGTTGGCAAACCGAAGTTTGCCATATAACATGATGATTGTTAAAACTTAATGCTTTATGTGGACAAGCATAAACACAATCACCACAATCCTTACATAATGATATTGTGTAAGGATTATGGCAGTTTAAGCAACGAAAATTGCATCCTTGTAAAAATATGACTAGCCGATTGCCTGGTCCATCAACACAAGAAAAGGGTAATATTTTATTAACGATTGCCCATGACTTGTTCATGACTAATAACTCTTGGCTTTCGGCATAAATAACTATTGTTTTTAACGTCATCAGCAGCTTCTGCGCCTAAAAACGTTGTGTTAATTCGTGATCCTTCTTGTTTATACTTTTTGATGTCGGATAATCTAACCATATAACCGGTTACTCGAACCAGATCATTGCCACTAATATTGGCTGTAAATTCACGAAAACCTAATTTAAAAGCTGCTTTACAAATTTGCAGTAATGCTGATGGATTATTTTTGATGGTTTCATCGATAGTCAAAATATCACTAATGCCCGATGTGTAGTAATGATGATGTTTAAACAATGCCATAATGTGAGTAACGGGATCAGGCTCATGACCATAAGGAATTCGTAGACCTGGGGTTGCACCTCTATCAGTACTGATTCCTGATTGTGAGTGTAACATAGCCTTTCCTTTCCAAGCATTTTTTATTGTGTGGTTATCAATAAATTTGGCAATGAGTTGGGTAATGGTTAATGCCAGTTCATTAGCTTGCTCGTCAAAACCATAACGCCCTGCTAGATTTGCTTTTTCTTGCAGGATATTGACCGCTTCAGCCATGCCAAAAATACCAAACATAGGGGCAAATCGGTTAGGATCGATTAATCCTTCTTGAACTAAAAAACTGCCATTAAAAAAATTGGATTGATTATAAAGAAAGTCCGATCTTGCTTGAATAAGATTAAATTGTAACTGACAATAGTAAGGTAAGGTATTTGTCAAAAAATCCTCACTATTTTTACTGCGTAATGCTACTTCTTTTAAATTGATTCGTGAAAGCGTACTTCCTCCGCCGGCAACGGGTAGTGAATTATAGCAACTTACTACGCCATATCCTTGGTCATCAAAATCTTTTTTGATCATATTATTGTTTGCAATATGAGGTTTGCTTGTTTCACAAATATTTTCTATTGCGACTAATAATAGTGATTCTGGTGTAATGTCTTCATCATAGATAAAGGTTAAATTAGGTGCAACTTGTTTAAGCTCTCTATCTACACGTAAGATTACCCGACAGATAATATTATCAGTTGGGCCAATATTGGCATGCATAAACGCATCGGGCAAATTACGATCAAGCATGATCCAAAAACGCTTTAATCGTTGATAAATTTCATCTTCAGTAAGATTACCAATGTAAGGAAGTAAAATTTGATCTAAGCATCCTAAATAAACAGGCATACCTGTTACCGAAGGAACATGATGATAAGCAATAGTTAGCATATTTAGTGCATCATCAAAAGTCTTGGCAGGTTCAAGTTCAAGCCATTTTGAACCTTGTTGTAAGAATTTAGCATAATCAGGGAGCACATAGCGTGGTTTATATGGAGCGTGCCCCTCATACATGTCACAAATAACACGTTCATCTAAAGCTTTTTGGGTTTCACTATCAATATCAACATAAGGCAAATTATTTTCTGCTGCTAGTGCGAGCAAATTGGCTTTTTGTTTTGGTGACAAATTTGGGTCGGTCACGATTTGATAACAACTATTTTGAAATTCTGTCATGTGAATGTTAACCTCGATACTAAAAAATATAGTTTAATTCTAAATTTTTACCAATTTATTCTTTGTTAGCAATAAATTACTTTTGTTGATTATTCAAATGTTAATGGGTGATCAAACTTATTTTGCAAAATTAAACATATAATTATTAATTTTATCATCCTCAATTTGATCACCATTTTTTATTAAATCTTAAACAATACTGATGTTTTTTAAATCTGCTTGCTCAATTAGTTATTGTGTAATGATTTTATAGATGAGCTGAGGCTCTTTTGCACTATCACTAATTGTAATATTGTCATAAAGTTTTTGTTTGATTGCATCAATCTTATCGGTACTGGCATGGATCGTTAACAATGCTTCACCTTCGGTCACTTTATCGCCCACTTTTTTATGTAACACAATTCCAACAGCAGGATCGATAATATCTTCTTTAGTTGCACGGCCTGCACCTAATTGCATAGCAGCAATACCAATTTGATCAGCAATGATTCTTGAAACATAACCTGATTTAAGTGCAGGTAAAGCAATTTGATAAGGTGCACTAGCCAATTTTTCAGGGTGATCAACAACTGAGCTATCCCCACCTTGTGCTTCAATCAGTATTTTGAACTTCTCAACAGCTTTGCCATTTTTAATAACTTCTTGAAGTTTTGCTCTGGCTTCTTCTAATGTTTTGGCTTTATTAGCAAGTACAACCATTTGGCTGCCTAATGTTAAAACTAATTCAGTTAAATCAGCAGGGCCATGACCTTTTAAGGTATCAATAGCTTCTTTTATTTCAAGCGCATTACCAATGGCATAACCAAGCGGTTGTGACATATCAGATATAATTGCCATGGTTCTACGGCCAATTTGATTACCAATATTTACCATTTCGTGAGCTAATTTTTCAGAATCGGCCATATCTTTCATTAGCGCACCATCACCGGTTTTTACATCAAGTACAATAGCGTCAGCGCCGGCTGCTAACTTTTTACTCATAATTGAGCTTGCAATAAGCGCAATAGAGTTAACCGTTCCTGTAACGTCTCGTAAAGAATACAACTTTTTATCTGCAGGGGTTAAGTTGCCAGATTGACCAATAACGGCAAGCCCTTTATGATTAACTTGATCGATAAAATCTTGTTTACTTAATTCAATTTTAAATCCTGGAATTGACTCAAATTTATCGGTAGTGCCACCAGTATGACCTAAGCCACGTCCAGACATTTTGGCAACAGGCACATCTAATGTGGCAACAAGCGGTGCAAGTACGAGTGTTGTGGTATCACCAACGCCTCCAGTTGAATGTTTATCAACTTTAATACCTTGGATTGAAGATAGATCAACCGTATCGCCTGAATACATCATTGCGCTAGTTAAATCCGCACACTCTTTTGATGTCATACCTTGATAGTAAATTGCCATTAATAAAGCACTAACTTGGTAATCGGGAATAGTACCATTAGTATAGTTAGTAATAAAAAATTGGATTTCTTCAGTAGTTAAAGGGTGTCCATCACGTTTTTTTTCAATAATATCTACAAATCTCATTATTTTTCTCTTTTAAATCAATAAATTAATTTTCTTTACTTATACCAATGAGCGTGTTTAGTTTTTGTCGAAAATTATCGAGTTAAAAACAACACTAAAAATAAGCATAACATTATATTTTTTATCAACTTTGTTTCAAAAACAAAATTAATCTAAATCACTTGGTGAAAAAGACCAAGGTAATAATTCTCCTACCGTGGTTTCTTGAATTTTACCATTCATATTGGTTAAAATTACTGGCATATCTTTAGCACAAAATTCACTAATCACTTGACGACAAGCGCCACAAGGTGAGATAGGACCTTCGGTATCGCCAATCACTACTAATTTTTTAAATTTCCTTTTCCCCTCAGATACCGCTTTAAAAATAGCCGTACGCTCCGCGCAGTTAGCTAGTCCATAAGAGGCATTTTCAATATTGCAACCTAAAATGGCTTGGTCATCTTCGGTGATAAGCACAGCCCCAACCTTAAATTTAGAATATGGCACATAAGCCTTAGCTCGTGCTGTTTTAGCTAATTCAATTAATTTTTCAATTTTCATATTAATAATCCTTCTGTCTTAATCACATTATTTTGTGGGTGCTTGTAGATTTATACATCAAAACCTAAGTTGTCTAATAATATTTGATATTCTAAAAAGCGTTCAACAATTGCTAGATGATATTTTTTGTCATTGATACACCTTTTTAACAACTGCTTATCAGCAGATGTAAAACAAGCAAAAACCTTTTTAATTAACTGGTTTTTAACTGAATTTTCAACAAATGCAGCTTGAATGCCGCACAGTGTGATATCAAGCAATTCTAATCGTGAAAATGCAAATATAGATTGAGCGATGTTATACTCTTTTTCTATATCAGTACCAAAAATCCCTGCATCATCGGTATTTAGTGTAATGCGCACACCTTGGTCATAAAGCTGCCTGATGGGATGCCGATAAATATCGCCATGCAGCTCATTAACTAAAATTCGATTGCTTGTTAAGGCAATTTCGAGGGTGATTTTTTTATCAATCAGTTCACGAATAAGTGTTTTGTCTTCAATAGCACTAATGCCGTGTCCAATTCTGTTTGCACCATGCTTAATGGCTTGAATAATACTTTGGGCTGAATCTATTTCGCCGGCGTGATACGATTTTTTTAGATTAAGCTCAGTAGCCAATTCATGAGCATCTTTAAAATCATCAAAATGACCTGCTTTTTCATTACCAGCGATATTAAAACCAGTAATAAATGGGTGAGGATTATTTTCAATGAATCGCAATGTATCGTAAACTACGCCCGCACCAAGATGCCTCACACCAATGACATGATAACGTACGGTAATATCATATTGCTTACGAACGTCAATAATTGCCTTATCCATCTGCTTTAGTGTTTGCTGAAATCTATCTTGATTCCAAACAACGTATCCATCATGGGATTGTGTTGCACAGATGTGAAAAGGGGATATAAACAGCTCGCAATAAATCAATCCTTGTTTAGCATTTCTATTAAGAAAATCGTAAGTAATTAAATAATAATCCTCTGGATTTTTTAGAAAGCTAGAAACAACATCATATGTTTTGATAAATTCTTCAAATTTAGATTCGTCATATGAATATCTACCATTTTTATACTCATTAGTATCATATTGATCGGGCTGGTAACATAAACTTTTAGGGAATGGAATATTGTTTTTTTGAGCTAATTGGTGAGCCATCACAGGGGTAATACTTCCTTCAATGTGCTCATGTAATATGACTTTAGGTATTATTTGATTGTTCATTTGGCATTTAATTTATTTAAATGAGCTAAGTGTGCTCTAGTAACAATGACATAAAAAATTTATTAAAAAGTTCAAAATAGCACACTAACATTATGAGCTATAACCTTAGTTAGTTTACCCTGATAAGGTATTTTTCTACTATTTATTTTGCATCACTTATTTATTTTTTGTGCGACAAATCATACTTTTTAACTTTAACAATTAAAGTTGGTTTGTTGATAACCCAAAAGGCAACAACCGATATTGTTGCTTTTATATTGGTAGTGTTAAATTTAACCTATCACACAATAATTGATTAATTAATGTTTTCGTTAGAATTTTCGTTTTTAAATATCAACGCAAATACGACGGCTAAAATCAAAGAATAGCCAGCAAAAATAAGCCAAACTGTTTGCCAGTCAGTAACGTTTTCAATCGTATAATATTCGACTACATAGCCACTGCTTACCGAACCTAAATAAGCGCCAATCCCATTAGTCATCATCATAAATAGACCTTGGGCACTATTACGAATATTAGGGGAAACAGTTTTATCAACATACATTGAACCAGATATATTATAAAAATCGAAAGCACAACCATAAACAATCATTGAAAGAAGAAGCAATACAAAACCGAAAGGAGACGGATTGCCATAAGCAAACAAACCAAAACGAGCAACCCAAGCTAGCATACTAATTAACATCACATATTTAATGCCAAGGCGTTTCATAAAGAATGGAACGAATAGAATAAATACTACTTCTGAAATTTGAGAAATTGACAACAATACTGATGGATACTGAACAGCGAAGCTATTTGCATATTCAGGAATATCTTCAAATGAACGAATAAAAGGATTACCAAAAGTATTAGTGATTTGTAAAATACCGCCAAGTAATATTGCAAATAAGAAAAAGATAGCCATTCTTGGTTGTTTAAATAAAACAAACGCATCTAACCCTAAAGAAGTTATAAGTGATTTTTTTTCTGATTTTCCTTGAGAAGTTGAAATGAATGGTAAAGTAAGGGTATATAGGCTAAGTAAAATAGAACTTAATCCAGCAATATATAGTTGCATATTACTTAATTCTAATTTTAAAAAGCTCACTAGCCACATAGCAACGATAAAGCCAATTGTGCCAAATATTCTTATGCTTGGAAATTGTGTAATAACATCTAAGCCTTGCGATTCCAAGCAAGAGTAAGAGATAGAGTTGGAAATTGCAATGGTTGGCATAAAGGCTAAACAATGAATTAGCATAATAATAAACATTATAAAAGGTGATGTTATTGAAGCTGCTATAAATAGTGTAGCTGCACCGATCAAATGACAAATCATATATAAGCGGTTAGCAGGTATCCATCTATCCGCTACGACGCCGAGTAAACCAGGCATAAATAGCGATGCTATGCCCATTGTTCCATATATAGAACCGACAGCAGTACCACTAAATTTTAAGGTTCCCATCATATAAGAACCGAGGGTAATAAGCCAACTTCCCCATATAAAAAATTGTAGAAAAAATACTATTTTAAGTTGTATCTTGGTATTCATTTTGTTCCCTTATTAAACAAGATCTTTATAACCTATTACACATAAATATAAATAAAAAATTTGTATCACTATCAATATTGATAAGTTAAAAAAAATGGCAGTTATTCTGCCATTTTTTAGTTCTGATTTAATAAAACAGATTCCAACGCGACGGTGATCATATCTTTAAAGCCTAGTTGTCGCTCTTGTGCTGACATGGCTTCGTTTTTGCGGATATGGTCTGAAACCGTACAAATAGCCAGTGCTTTTGCGCCATATTCTGCAGCTACGCCATAAATGCCGGCGGCTTCCATTTCAACACCTAAAATATTGTATTTTTCCATCACATCAAACATATCAGGTTCAACACTATAAAAAAGGTCGGCAGAAAATAGATTACCTACTTTAACATTTACACCTAATTTTTTAGCAGCATTAACAGCATTACAAGTAAGATCAAAATCGGCAATAGCTGCGAAATCATGATCTTTAAAACGTAAGCGGTTGACTTTTGAATCGGTACAAGCGCCCATGCCAATAATAATGTCGCCAAGGTTTACATTTGGACTTATAGCACCACATGAACCAACACGGATGATGTTTTCAACACCGTAAAATTTAACTAGCTCGGTTGCATAAATAGAGCAAGATGGAATGCCCATGCCATGCCCCATAACTGAAACTTTTTGTCCTTTGTAATAACCAGTAAAACCTAACATAGATCTTACATTAGTGACTTCTTGGGCGTTTTCTAAAAACGTTTCTGCAATAAATTTTGCTCGAAGTGGATCTCCAGGCATTAAAACGGTTTTTGCAAACGCATTATCAACGGCATTAATATGCGGGGTAGACATTAAATTCTCCTGATATTTGTTACTAAATTGGCATGACTTCAATTACTTCTTTTTTATAAACGATTTACCGTAATCCATTGGCGATAAATCAAAATAGTCAGCAACGCTTTGCCCAATATCGGCAAACGTTTCTCGATGTCCTAAAGAACCCACAGGTACACTGCCACCATAAACAATGACAGGAATATGTTCACGAGTATGATCAGTACCTGCCCAAGTAGGATCGCAACCATGATCGGCACTAATAATAAGCAGATCTCCAGGCTGAATTAACGCTAACATTTCCGGTAGACGACTATCAAAATATTCTAATGCGGCGGCATAACCAGAAACATCACGACGGTGACCATAAGATGAGTCAAAGTCAACAAAATTGGTAAAGACAATAGTATTATCTTTAGCTTGTTTTATTTCCTCAAGTGAGGCATCAAAAAGTGCTTCAAGGCCAGTTGCTTTAATTTTTTTGGTGATGCCAACGTGTGCATAAATATCGGCGATTTTACCAACTGATACTACCGTGCCGTTTTTTTCATCAACTAATTTCTTAATCACGGTTGGTGCAGGTGGTTCAACGGCAAGATCGTGACGGTTACCAGTTCGTACAAATTCGCCTGCTTTTTGTCCAATAAATGGCCTTGCAATAACACGTCCAATATTGTAATTGCCTTTATTTAGCTCATCACGAGCAATTTCGCAAATTTCATAAAGCCTATCTAGGCCAAAAGTCTCTTCGTGGCAGGCAATTTGGAATACTGAATCAGCAGACGTATAGAAAATAGGTTTATTAGAAGCCATATGCTCTTCACCAAGTTCATCAAGGATAATGGTTCCAGATGAATGGCAATTACCAAGATAACCAGGAAGTTTTGCGCGGGAAACAATTTTATCTAAAAGATCTTGAGGGAAGCTATTTGTGGTATTAGTAAAATATCCCCAGTCAAAAAGTACTGGCACACCTGCAATTTCCCAGTGTCCTGAAGGTGTATCTTTACCAGAAGATATTTCGCTAGCATAACCATATGAGCCAATAATTTCACCTTCAGTTTGCATACCTTTAGGGTAATCACCTGAAGATTCATAAGCGGCTTCAATTAAGCCTAATTGACCTAAATTTGGTAATTTTAATGGCCCACTGCGCCCTTGTTCAGCTTTACCTAATGCACAAGCTTCGGCAATATGACCTAAAGTGTTAGCCCCTTGATCGCCATATTTTTTGGCATCTTCAGCACCGCCGATCCCAAACGAATCTAGGATCATAATAAAAACTCTTTTCATAATATCCTCTAATTGATAGACAACACTTAACTTGAGCACAATAAATATAATCAATTACAGCCAGTCAAATATTGGTAACTATCTTGGTGCTAACAATAATTCATAAAACATTGCTCAGCTAATGGTTATATATGATAACAAAAAACAAAAAATATTTAAGCATTGCTTTATCAAATATTTGATTAATTAATGTAATGAATTTGATCTTACTCACACTTTTTATAAAAAATTCAAAAGCATTTATGACCAAATTAAGTTATTAAATAACATTAGTCATGTGCTAATATAGAAGCTAAATACAATAGGCTATAAACCATAAAAAATAATAGATAAAACCGATTTGCGCTTTGGTGTCTGCTTTCAAAAAAGTAAAGGTAGTGATTAATGAAACAAAAAATTCCTAATACATTTGGTTTAACTGTTTTTGCTAAAAAAGTTGTTATTGTCACGACAGTTGAACAATTACAACAAGTTTGGCAAGATAATATTCAAAATTATCCTATTATGATTATTGGCCAAGGCAGTAACACGCTATTTACATGTGATTTTGACGGTATTGTTATTGTTAATCGCATCAAAGGTATAACCATTACCGAAACAGAACAAGCATGGCATTTGAGAGTTGGTGCTGGTGAAATTTGGCATGATCTAGTATCAACAACCATCAAGCAGAACATACCTGGACTTGAAAATTTAGCATTAATTCCTGGATGTGTAGGTTCGGCACCGATTCAAAACATTGGTGCTTATGGGGTTGAGTTTCAAAAAGTTGCTGATTATGTGGAGTTGCTTGAACTAACTACAGGCAAAATCATCACTGTAACTGATGGTCAATATGGATATCGTGAAAGCATCTTCAAAAAAGCATATTTGCAAGGTTATGCTGTTATCAATGTTGGTATAAAATTATCAAAACAGTGGCAGCCTGTTTTAACTTACGGTGAATTACGAAACTTTGACTCACAAACAGTCACCGCAAAAATGGTTTTTGATAAAGTGTGTGAAATCCGCCGTAGTAAGTTACCCGATCCCAAAGTACTTGGTAATGGTGGTAGCTTTTTTAAAAACCCAGTGGTCGATAAAATTGTTGCTGATAAGTTACTTGAAATTTACCCAACCATGCCAATATATCCACAAGCTAATGAGAAAACCAAATTAGCCGCAGGTTGGCTTATTGAACAGTGTGGCTTAAAAGGCTACCAAATAGGTGGAGCGGCAGTGCATCAACAACAAGCATTGGTTTTAGTTAATAAAAATCAAGCCACAGCGCAAGATGTAGTTGAACTAGCGCGTTATATTAAAAAATGCGTAGCACAAAAATTCTTGGTGAATTTATCACCAGAAATCCGATTTATTGGCAATCAGGGCGAAATTAACGCAGACAGTTATTTATAATTAGCACCAAATTATAATTGCCTGTAAATTATAGCTTATAAATTATATGCGATAACATTATGAAACATTCGTACTCATTTCCTATTTTATTAACCAGTTTACTCTTTGTGACTATCTCGTTGTCGGCATTAAACACACAAGTACCATTGTGGTTGGTGCGTAATGAGTTTTCGCTTGGGCAAATTGGGCTTGTAGGATCAAGTTATTTTACAGGTAACTTGATTGGTACTATTTTTGCCAATTGGTTTATTAATAAATTCAATGCGCGTCACACTTATACCTATAGTTGTATTATTTTTGCAGTAGCAACAATTGGGCTAGGTTTTTCAATGAATTTTTATAGTTGGATAATGTGGCGATTTTTTATTGGTATTGCTTGCGCTGTAACGTGGGTGGTTATTGAAAGTTGTATATTGCTAACAGGTCCAGTTCGTACGCGTGGAAAAATGCTTGCAATATATCTAACCACTTACTATTTAGGCACGGTTTTAGGGCAAGCTTTGTTGCAGTATTTTCCAGAAGATGTATTGTATTTTGGGTTAGTTATCGCGTTACTGATGGGGCTAGCGATTTTATTTATTTTGCTCACCCATTATAAATTACCTAAAAGGAAAAAAAGCAGCTTTAACATTATGCCAATGATATTGAATAAGCCTTCTCGACTAGGCTTAACTGGTTGCGTAATTGCCGGTATGTTAATTGGATCATTATATTCGCTTTTACCAGCTTATTATTCACACTTAGGTTATAGTGATATTCAAGTTGCAAATTGGATGATATTACTGATTTTATCAGGAGTGATTGCACAAATGCCTGCTAACTGGTGTGCAGACAAATTTGGACGGCAAACAGTATTACTCATCGAATCACTACTCATGTTGATTGCATGTATTATGCTGATATTTAATTGGTGTGATGTATTAGCAATTATCCTATTAGGCGTAACCATTTATACCATTTACCCAATATCTATGGCTTGGGCATGTTCGTGTGTTAAAAAACAAGATATCGTTGCCATGAATCAAGCCATGCTATTAACTAATACTTTAGGCAGTTTAATTGCACCGGCTGTGATCGCCTTTATTATGGATAAAATGAATAATGCTTATTTATTTGTCAGCTTTGCTATAATCTCGTTATACTTCATTATGCTGTTAATTAAAAAAAGAGGAACGGATGCGCAACCACAACAATCCACTTAAATTAATTGAAATACTTGCAGATGGCAAATATCATTCGGGCGAAGAATTAGCAGTAATATTTGGCATAACACGCGCAGGCATCAATAAATACATTAAACAACTGCGTGAGTGGGGGCTAGAGTTATCATCTGTACAAGGCAAAGGTTATTGCTTGTCAGCTCCGCTTGATTTGCTAAGTAAAAACAAAATTGATCTACACTACCAATCCGATAGCCACTGTGAAATATTACCGATTATCGATTCGACTAACCAATATCTACTGGAACGAATTGGTCAATTAACATCAGGCGATTGTTGTGTTGCCGAATTTCAATCAAAAGCCAGAGGGCGAAGAGGGCGGAAATGGTTTTCACCTTTTGGCACTAATCTATACTTTTCAATGTATTGGCGACTAGAACAAGGCGTAGCGGCGGCAATGGGGCTGAGTTTAGTGGTCGGCATTGTGCTTGCCGATACCTTACGGGCATTATCAGGTCAAGATATTAAAGTTAAATGGCCAAATGATCTTTATCTTAATGACCAAAAGTTAGCTGGTATATTAGTTGAGCTTGCCGGTAAAACTGGCGACTGTGCCCATGTTGTGATTGGTGTTGGCGTCAATTTAACCATGACAAACCCTGATACCACCATAGTTAACCAAAAATGGGCTAATTTAGGCAATGTTGATCGTAACTTATTAGTTTCGCAGGTTGCCAAAACCTTAAAAAGCCAATTAATAGAATTTGAAAAACATGGTTTAGTGCCATTTATTAATGATTGGAATAGACTAGATAACTTTGTTAACCGTCCTGTAAAACTATTAATTGGCGATAACATTATTCGCGGAACAGCAAAAGGTATAAATGACCAAGGAGCCTTATTGTTAGAACAAAATGGCAAAATTAATGCCCATATTGGTGGCGAAATATCACTAAGAATGGATAACTAATAACCCAAAATCATTAAAAACTATTCCGCTTATCACAAGCGGAATAGGCTAGTTAAACTACTTTTTAACTTTTATTTTTAAATTTCAAAACTCGAAGGGCATTAGCCGTAACAATTGCCGTTGTACCTGAATCAGCTAACACGGCCAACCACAGCCCAGTAAAACCAAATAAACTGGTGATCAAAAATACTAATTTAACCCCCAACGCAATTGTAATATTTTGTTTAATATTATAAGAAGCAAAGCGTGTTAAACCAATTAACTTAGGCAAACTTAACAAGCTATTTTGGGTTAGTGCGGCATCAGCGGCTTCTAGTGCAACATCAGTACCGCTCCCCATAGCAATACCTACGCTTGCAGCTTTCATAGCAGGAGAATCATTAATTCCATCGCCGACCATTGCAATAGCGGTTGTATTACGGATTTTTTCAATCTCTACTAATTTATCTGCTGGTAACAGTTCGGCTCGGTAATCGATGTTGAGCTGTTTTGCTATCTGTTTTGCTGCACGTTCATTATCCCCTGTAAGCATTAGGGTTTTTAAACCAAATTGATGTAATTGATTGATTGCTGTTATGGCATCAGCACGGAGCACATCTTGTAAAGCGATAATCCCCAATAATTTTTGGTCAGTTACTACTGCTTGGTCAGTTACTACTACAATGACCGTTTTCCCTGCGCTTTCTAGTTGACTAATTATTTTTACCTGTTCATCGGTTAATTGCATCGAAATAGTTGATATTTTATTGGGTGAGACAATATAAAAAATTTGCTGATTTATTTCACCTTGTATTCCAACCCCTGCAATTGTTTTACGATTATTGGCTTCGACAAACGGAATTTTGTTTTGCTTAACATAATCAACAATAGCTTTAGCTAAAGGATGATGTGAACCACTTTCTATTGCTGCCACAATGGCAAGTAACGCTTCTGTTGAGATTGCATTTTGATTAATAATATCGGTAATCTGTGGTTTGCCTTCAGTTAACGTACCTGTCTTATCAAACGCAATTAATTTCACTAAACCAATATGCTCTAACGCTGCGCCACCCTTAATTAACACACCTTGCTTTGCTGCATTAGACAATGCTGAGGTTATCACCGCAGGGGTTGATATCACTAGTGCGCAAGGGCAACCAATTAATAACAATGTCAAACCACGATAAAACCAAGTATACCAATCAGCATTAAACAGCACTGGTGGCACAACTATCACCAATAGTGCAAGCAAGGCAATTGCGGGTGTATAATAGCGGCTAAACTTATCTATAAAACGCTCAATCGGTGCTTTGCGATCTTCGGCGTCCTCAATTAGCTGTAAAATACGATCAACGGCATTTTGCCCAACTTCAGAAACTACTTTAAGTTCAATGGTATTATCGACCACGAGCGATCCTGCCAAAATTTTATCACCTGAAAGGTAATTTACGGGGATCGACTCGCCTGTTAAAGCGCTTTCATCAATATTGGCTTGCTCGCTTATTAAAATTACATCAGCAGGCAAACGTCCTCCTGCTGAAATTTCGATAATATCACCCGGTTTCAAACTACGGCTAGCAATGGTTTTTCGTTTACCGTCAATAATTATTACTGTCTCTTCAGGCATTAGCTTGGCAAGTGACGAGATTCCCTGTCTAGCCTTACTTGTTGCCACACCTTCTAGCATTTCGCCAATCATAAATAAAAATATAACCATGGTTGCTTCTTCGGCGGCACCAATAAATAAAGCACCAATAGCCGAAAAACTCATTAACGACTCGATAGCAAAAGGGGTGCCGCTACGCGCTAAAATTAACGCCTCTTTTAAAATTGGAATTAACCCAATAATGGCCGTTACCATAAAAGCATATTCGCCTGCTGTTTTATTTAACAACAACAGCAGATAACTCACTACAATCAAGCCACCTAACACCGCTAAAGGAATAAGCGCCTTTTTATCAAAACCATGAGTATGCTCATGATGAGTATGTTCAGAAGTAGATTCAAAAATAGGGGTATAACCTAACTCGGTGATTTTATCTTCAATCAATTTAATGGTTTTTTCATTCTTTTGCGGAACCAAAACCACTAATTTTTGGGCAGAAAAGATAATTTTAGTTTGGCCAATATTCGGCAACGTTTTTAGTCCGTTTTCAATTTTTTGTGCACAGTGCGCACAATCCATGCCTTTTATTTTCCATATTAATTTAGTTTGTGAGCTTTGCCTGTCTGGAGCATCGGGGGAATCATCACACTGATTTTTTTTTGCTGCTGTATGGCAATCTCCACCACAGCTAGGGATTGAGTCTTGATGACAACTTAGAACATGAGATAAATGTGCATGATTATGCGCCATATTTTTACAGTCACAATGACAACCTTTATCTTCATGATGGTGATCATGATTCACAGATTTGTTATTGTATAACATAACATTACCTTGATATAGGGATGATTTTGATTGTACGCTAAAAAACGGAAAAAGAAATCATTTTTGTTTATTGCATGGCGAAAAAATAAAATCAGTAATAGTAAAAAATAAGAGGAAAACAAAACCAATCTAGCTTTATAAACAACATATATTAAAAACAATTGATTTTACTAGTTTTTTATTTAATTATCGTTTTAATACGCAATTACCATTTTAAAGTTTTTCATAAAACTTAATTAGTAAACCCCTTAATAAAACTAAAAAAAATCTTAAAAAAGTTTTCAAAAAGGCTAGTCAAATAGTTTTCAAACGATTACACTAAAAAATCAAAACAGATCATTTAATGATCGAGCGGGTATAAAAAACAAAACTTTACTTGACAAGGGAAATATGATGCAGTACCATGTTAATCCACAACACTGGCAAACCTATGCCTTAAGCTTATCAAATAACGCCATTAGGCACGTTTTTACACTTTTCTTTCTTATACCCTCGACATTTTGGTTTAAATCACCACTAAAATCATTTGCAAAAATTGCATTACTGGCACTGCCGTTATTGTCATATTCGTGGCAATTGCAGGCAGCAAATGGTAACAATAATCAAGTTAAGCATAGTGATGCAATTATTTTAAATTCAAGAGAAGTTATTAACTATGCAAGACCAGAGTTGCTTTATGGACAAGCTAATGGGTTTGCTGGTCCGGCTGACATATGGAATCCGAATAAGGGATTTTTAATTCAATCGAACAATCCTGTATCATATAGTAAAAATTTCCCAACAACGGGTGCTAATGGGTTATCCTTTGATTTACTGATAGAGGGAGATGTAGATGGATTGATATGGGATCCTGTCACGCATGAAGGTATAACGGCTACAGCGACAAGAACAGTGGCTTATCCACGGTCTAACTCTAACTGGTGGTGGTTACCTCCTGAAGAGGATGGAAAAATTGTAATACGTGTTAAGTTAACCGGCCCAGAGGCAAAAACTCAATGGGAAAATGACAATCCTAGACCAATTCGAGTGCCAAAATTACCTCAGACATTTGAATTAGTGGGTAGAGATAGTTTAGGTAACCATGTAATTAAATATGGATTTGTTTTGCAGAAGTGGTTTGTTAATCGAGGCAATATAAAAGGTTTTAGTCCTAATCAAATGTCTTGGTGTAACAGTCTAGGCTATCGTTTGTCGCAGGTAAAGGACTTGACTAACCAGGCATGTGATAGAAAAAGTAGTTATTACTTCAACTGCAGTGATGGAGTAGATGGTGCTAAACCAGCATCACATCATAATGGTTATCAGCGGCAAATAGGTGCAGGTTTGTTCACTGAGTGGGGCGATATGAGTAATTATAGAGATGGAGATTTTAAATACAACGGCTATACCACAAGTGAAATCTATCATAGTCCTGGTACTACTCGAGACGGTGCTTATTACATTGTTTACTCATTCTTTGGCAATATTCTTGTCCCCGCTAACAACGGAAACAATGCACTTCTTGCAGTTTGCGTCACCCCTTAGTTTTTAGTTATTAATCTTTAAAGTTATATAAGACAGCCAAGCAATAAAAAATAGCAGCCCCACATTGAGTGGGGCTATTTATTGGTTTATTTTGCCGGTTATTTTTGTAAAAAATATTCAGGAGTCTATACCGCTTTAAATTCATAACAAATTGATTTAAATAGAAAAGTAAAAAGCGCCAACAACACCGCAAGGCCAATATTTCAGTTTTTTTACGCTATCAAAAAAACAGACAAAGCCCCATTTTGTTAAAAATTTTCAGGAACGTACCTTGTTTATGTAAAAAACCTAAAAAAATCAGACTTAAGTTATAAAAAGACAGCCAAGCAATAAAAAACAGCAGCCCCATATTAAGTGGGGGCTATTTATTGATTTATTTTGCCGGTTATTTTTGTAAAAAATATTCAGGAGTCTATACCGTTTAAGCATTTAAAAACCGAAAAGTGTGATAGGTACTTTAATTGAAATAGCGTTTCATTAATCAATATTTAACTGTTTAACTATTTAAATTATATAAATAATTTAAAAATACACGGGTGCATTTATGGCGGATTATTTTAATCATAACAAAGAATAATTCGCTATTTTTTACAACTTAAAAAGTGCGCTGTTTATTGGTTTATTTTGCTAGTTGTTTTTGTCAAAAAGCTTCAGGAGTGTATAGTATTTAAGTAGAAAATTCCCAAATTTCTATTTACTACCTGTTCCGTTATTTACAAGCCTAACTCTAACCTCTAAACTACTCAACGTTCTCAACGGGGTGCCCAGAAGGGCTGAGAATGTTAGGTTGGCTAACGTAACCCGTCGAACCTGAACTGGATAATGCCAGCGGAGGGATTTGAGTTATTATACCTACTCAAACCTTTTGTCTTTTATTTGCTATTTTGGAGGCAAAATGTTTTTTAAAAATGTTCTATTACCTTTTGGATTGTTTATACTTTTTATGAACAACAATGTTAACGCTATCGACGAACGACCTACTTTGACAGTTTATAGTTACAATTCGTTTATTTCAGAATGGGGACCCGGTCAAGAAATTAAAAAAGGGTTTGAAGCTAAATGTGACTGTCAGCTCGATATTGTGACGTTAGGCGATGGGGTGTCAATTTTGAATCGAATTCGCCTTGAAGGTGATAAAACTAATGCCGATGTTATTTTAGGGTTAGATAATAACCTTTTAGAACAAGCAAAAATGATTAATATTATTGTTCCTCATCAAATCAGTAAGCCTGATAATTTGAATATTGATTGGTGGGATAGTGATTTTATACCTTATGATTTTGGTTATTTTGCGTTTATTTATGATCAACAAAAGATCAGCAATCCTCCGCATAGTATGCATGAGTTAGTTGATAATAAAGAAAATTGGCGAATTATTTATCAAGATCCTAGAACAAGTACTCCAGGCTTAGGTTTTTTATTTTGGGTAAAAAATATCTATGGTGATGATGCAGTATCAGCATGGCAAAAAATAGCTAAAAATACTGTTACAGTTACTAAAGGTTGGAGCGAATCTTATGGGTTATTTTTAAAAGGTGAAGCCGATTTTGTGCTTAGCTATAGTACTTCACCTGTTGCGCATATTATGAATAATAATGAACATCGCTATGCTGCTGCAATTTTTGATGAAGGACATTATCGCCAAGTTGAAGTGGCAGGTATTACTAAATATAATCATCATCCTGAATTAGCGCGTGCTTTTTTACAATATTTATTAACGCCTGATGTGCAACGCCAATTTGCAGAAAAAAATATTATGTATTCGATTGTTAATACCGAATTACCTGAAGCTTTTGGACAGATTAAACCTATTAATAAAGCACTTGAGTTTGATGCAAAGCAAGTTGAAAGCCAACAAAAAGCATGGGTACGTGAATGGAAATCTACTGTTAGCAAATAGTTTTATTCAATATAATGTTGAAATTAAAAACGTTACTTCCCGGTATTTGCGCTGCAAGCTTAATCTTAATTGTATTAGCTACAGCGTTGTTTACACTTTGCATGGATGCAATTAAATCCAATAATTTAACGGTTTATTTTGATAGTTATTTATTGCATGTCATTTGGATAACAACATATCAGGCAACTCTATCGACAGTGTTATCTGTATTGTTAGCAATATTGATGGCAAAGGCGTTATCCATGGTTAATTTTTTGGGTAAAAGAGTATTGTTGCGCATTATGCCTATTACCTTTATTTTGCCTACATTGGTTGTGGTTACAGGATTACTATCTATTTATGGACAACATGGTTTATTCGCGTCAATTTTTGATTATTTTGGCGTGTCATTTTTTAGCTCAATCTATGGTTTAAAAGGTATTTTACTTGCTCATGTATTTCTTAATCTTCCGTATGCTTGTTGTTTGTTTTATCAAACGTTAAATAGTGTACCAATTGAACAAAAACAATTGGCAGCGCAATTGAATTTTTCAAGTTTTTTTTATTTTAAATTGATTGAATGGCCATTGTTATCTCGACAGTTACTTCCAATGGCAACGCTTATTTTTATGCTTTGTTTTTCTAGCTTTTCTATCCCATTGGCACTTGGAGGAGGGCCCAAATATACCACACTTGAAGTTGCTATTTATCAAGCTATTCGTGATTTTGATTTGATTGAAGCTGTGCTTTTAGCATGTTTGCAGTTGGTTTATTGTGCTATTTTTATGTGTTTGATGCAAAAAATTAATCATAGGCAAAAAATTAACGTGCGTTATTTTAGATCATACTACCGTTTACCTGTTTCGTGGAATTTGGCGTTGTTGTGTATGGTAATTGTTGTTATTGGTGGATTATTTATTTCATTGCCAATTGTTATTATATTAATTGAAGGTATCTGTTCTTTTAAGTGGGTATTTTTAACGGTAGATTTTCAACGAGCTATCATGTTTTCATTATTAATTGCCTTTGGTTCGGCCATTATTGCTATGTTGCTTGCGTTATTGTTGCTTTATACCAATAGCCGTTTGTTGATTAATCAGCAAGCACGTTGGAGTAATCGGTTAATGTTAGTGGGTTCGCTGATTTTAGTTATTCCAAGTATGGTACTTGCATCAGGTTTATTTTTATTGTTGTTTCCTTTTGCTTATAGTGCTGTCTTTGTTTGTGGGTTAATGATGTTATGTAACGGTTTAATGTCATTACCTTTTATATTAAAAAATCTTGCCATGCCCATGTATGATGTCATATCACGTTACTGGCAATTAAGCCAATCACTTAATATTAACGGATTTTCGCATTTTTATTTAATTGAATATAAAGCGCTAAAAAAATTAATTGTCCAGAGTTTTGCTTTTGCGGCGATCTTGTCATTGGGCGATTTTGGTATTATTGCATTGTTTGGTGGTCAATCTGTCACTACGCTACCTTATTATTTGTACGAGCAGATATCACATTATCATTATCAAGAAAGTACCGTAACGGCTGCTTTATTGTTAATATTATCTTTTAGTTTGTTGATAGTGATAGATTATGATAGAACTGAATAAAATTAATTATCATTATGATAATTTTAAAATGCATTTTGATATTAAAATAGCTTCTAAAGACAAGGTGCTGATTGTAGGGCCAAGTGGTGCGGGTAAAAGTACCTTGCTAAGTTTGATAGCAGGGTTTATTTTTCCTGATTCTGGTAATATTTTACTTAATCATCAAAAAATGACTAATATTTTACCTGGTAAACGGCCTGTTTCAATTTTATTTCAGCATAATAATTTATTTAGTCATTTAACGGTTGAACAAAATATAGGTTTAGGTATTAGACCTTGCTTAAAACTCACTGATTGCGAACGGCAGACCATTGATGATATGTTAGTGAAAGTTAGTTTAATGGGGTTTAATAATCGTTATCCTGATCAACTATCTGGTGGGCAATGTCAACGTGTTGCTTTAGCGCGCTGCCTAATTCAACGGCGTCCTATTTTATTGTTAGATGAGCCGTTTTCAGCACTTGATCAAGCTTTACGCTTTGAAATGTTAGCATTAGTTAATCAAATTTGTGATGAGTTTAATTTGACTTTAATGATGGTATCACATCATATTAGCGATTTTCTAGGTTATTTTTCGCGTTGTTTGGTAGTAGATAATGGACAGATTGTCTTTAATGGTTTGCCAAAGCAATTAAAACATCCTGAAAATAATCATATTACTAAAGTGTTGGGTTTTAATTTCAATAAAGCGTAGTTGTTAGGGGCTAAATAAAGGCATTTTTCTGTCTGTCTATTTATTTATTATTCTTCTAAATCAACTTCCGATTATTTATTTTTTAATTACTGATTTAAATTCATACAGTTATATCTTAAGGTTTTATTAATCTATTTTGTGTAGATTGTTACTAATAACTAATAACTAATAACTATACTTATTCAATCTCTATGGAAAATACTAAAACAAATTGTTCATTTAGTTGGTCAGCGCTTATCTTTGATATTCTATTTTTTACTTATTTTTCTAGTGCATTGCAATTGTATATTTTCTTTTCTGGTCATTCAAATGTCATTGGGTTGCGTGATTCTATCATTTATAGCTTGATTTGGCTTATTCCCATTTTGATTTTTCCTAACTATACGCGGAAAATTGCGACTGTTTTTGGGATAATTGTAGGAAGTTTGTCTTTGATTCCTGTTGGTTATTTTACTATTTATCGGCAGGAGTTTTCGCAAAGTGTGTTTTTTATTATAGCCGAATCAAACTTTACAGAATCTAGTGAGTTTATTCAACAATATTTGAGCTTTAAATTAGTTGCAGTTCTGATTATTTATAGTTTAATTGGAATTTATCTTTGGACTAAAGTTAAACCAGTTTATGTTAAAAACCGTACTAAATCGATTGCATCACTATTAATTGTGATTTATGCCGTTATGCCGGTGTTTATTAGCGTTACAATCAAAAAATCTTCTATTAGGAAAGCAGGATCTCATTTGTTAACGCGCATGGAAACAACCGTGCCATGGCAACTTCTTAATAGTTATTTGGCTTATCGAACACAACTATCTAATATGGAAGGTATTTTAAATCATTTACAAACGTTACCACCGTTAGAAAACTTAAAAGATACCAACGGCAATACTCCAAGAACGTTAGTGCTAGTTATCGGTGAGTCAACAACACGCAATCGAATGGGTATTTATGGCTATGAACGCGATACCACACCACAAATTGAGCAGTTTAAAAAAGATAACCCCGATTTTCTGGTATTTAATGATGTGGTTTCGTCAAGGCCTTATACCATTGAAATTTTGCAACAGGCGTTAACTTTTGCTGATGAAAAACATCCTGATTTATATTTAAAAACACCTTCTTTAATGCATTTAATGAAACAAGCAGGATATAAGACATTTTGGATTACCAACCAGCAAACAATGACGCGACGTAATACAATGCTAACAATGTTTTCTCAGCAAACTGATGAACAATTTTATATGAATAATGATCGTAACCAAAGTGCAAGACGATATGATGAGTCTGTCTTTGATCCATTTAAAAAAGTATTAACCGATCCAAGTGAAAAGAAATTTATCGTTATTCACTTGCTCGGAACGCATATGAAATATGAATTTCGTTATCCGAAAGGAGGCGAACATGATCGTTTTAAAGATAAGGCAGGCATTTCGTTTAATATCGATAACGATAAAGTGGGTATTTATAATACTTATGATAACGCGGTAAGTTATAACGATTACGTTACAACAACACTTTTTAATATCTTTAAAAATAGCCAGCAAAATGGATTTATGTTGTACTTTTCAGATCATGGCGAAGATGTTTATCAAACACCTCCGCACAATATTTTGGGTCGAAACGAGAAAGCCCCAACACGCACTATGTATACTATACCATTTATGCTTTGGCAATCGCCAACATGGATAAAAACACATCCAAATAATTATCAAAATTATGTGGATCGCAAATTTAGCACACAAGATTTGATTCACACTTGGTCTGATTTAGCTGGATTAAGTTATAATTTATATGTTCCTGAAAAAAGCGTTGTTAATCCTAATTTTCATGAGTCGATTCGTTGGATTGGCGATCCTTATGATAAAAATGGTTTAATTGATTTTGATAAATTACCTAAGTAACCACCACAGGTTATTTACACAACGGTTTAAATTATGGTATTGTATATTTATACAGTGTATATTTTAAGATGTTGTGAACCAATTTATGCGAAAAATCATTCATGTTGATATGGATTGTTTTTATGCCGCCGTTGAAATGAGGGATAATCCCCGTTATCGTAATATGCCTATTGCGGTAGGGGGGGATCCTCGTAAACGTGGTGTGGTTGCTACTGCCAATTATTTAGCTCGTCAATATGGTATACATAGCGCTATGTCTATGGCGCAAGCGGTAAAACTGTGTCCTAATCTTAAAATAATACCAGGTAGGCATGCAGTTTATAAAGAAGTATCTAAACAAATCCACCAAATCTTTAAACGGTATACTGAATCTATTGAAGCACTATCGCTCGACGAAGCTTACCTTGATGTTACCGATTGCAAACGTTGTTATGGATCTGCCACTTTTATCGCTCAAGATATTCGCCAAGCTATTTTTAATGAACTTGAATTAACCGCATCAGCTGGCGTTGCACCTCTTAAGTTCCTTGCTAAAGTGGCTTCTGATATGAACAAGCCTAATGGTCAATATGTGATAACGCCCGATGAAGTTGATAGCTTTATTGAGAAGCTTTCTTTAAAAAAAATCCCAGGAGTGGGTAAAGTAACAGAAAAGAAATTAGCCCAATTGGGGCTATTTACGTGCAATGATGTGGTTAATTATGATGTAACTAAATTAATTAAGCAATTTGGTAAATTTGGGCGAGTATTGTATGAACGATGCCAAGGTATCGATGATCGTGAAGTGTGTAATGATAGGCAACGTAAATCTGTTGGCGTTGAGCGTACTTTAACTGAGGATATTCATAGCTGGGATGAGTGTTTATTACAGTTTGAACCATTATTTGCAGAGCTTGAAAAACGGTTAAGCAAAGTTCGTGCTGATTTGTCTATAGCTCGGCAAGGGGTCAAATTTAAGTTTGATGATTTTCAACTTACAACACAAGAACATGCATGGTCTAAATTAGATAAAGCTGATTTAATTAAACAAGCATATAAAGTTTGGGGTGAGCGGCGTAATGGTCGTGGGGTTCGGCTAATTGGGTTCCATGTTACGTTAATCGATCCACAAGTTGAAAAGCAGCTGATTTTTCCATTTTAGTTATTGTTAATTCATAAAAAAGAGGATGTTGGCAACGCCTTAAACATCCTCATACAATAATAACTAATTGAGAATTATTATTTTAAACTTTCACCGTTAGTACTAATGACGTTTTTATACCATTCAAATGAGTCTTTTTTATAACGTTTCATGCTGCCGTTTCCTTCATTATCACGATCAACATAAATGACGCCATAACGTTTTTTCATTTCGCCAGTAGTGAATGAAACAACATCAATAATACCCCAAGCGGTATAGCCTATGACATCAACGCCATCATAATCCATAGCGGTTTGCATGGCTTTAATATGGGCACCTAAGTATTCAATACGCGGTTTGTCGTGTATTTGATTGCCGTTTTCGAGTTCATCAATGGCGCCAAAGCCGTTTTCAACAATAAACAAAGGTAGTTGGTAACGATCATATAAGCGATTTAATGTATACCTTAAACCCTCAGGGTCAATTGGCCATCCCCAATCACTGCTTTTGATGTAAGGGTTTTCAACGGCATTTGGTAATGCGCCGTTAACAATGTTGTCACGATTATCATTTTTGGCATCAGCTTTAACAACAGTAGACATGTAATAGCTAAAACCAATGTAATCAACAGTACCTTTTTTCAAACAGGCTAAGTCTTCGTCAGTAATATCAAGTTTGTAACCTTCTCGTTCAAACTCTTTTAAGGCATAAGCTGGATAATAGCCACGAACATGAACATCAGGGAAGAAGAATCGTTGATGCATTGCAATTTCTGATGCCATCATATCTTCAGGATTGCATGAAAATGGATAAATTGGCACATGTGAAACCATACAACCAATTTGAAAATCAGGGTTGATTTTTTTACCGGCAATCACCGCTTTGGCACTGGCTAACAATTCATAGTGAGCAACTTGATACAGGACTTCTTGCGGATTTTCGCCCGGTTTAACTTGGACGCCAGAATTAGTCCAAAAGAAGATTGGGTTACTGGTATCCATTTGGTTATTGATTTCATTAAACGTCATCCAATATTTTACTTTATGTTTATAACGTTCAAAGCAAGTAATGGCAAAGCGCTCAAAAAATTCAACTGTTTTGCGGTTTCTAAAACCACCATAATGGCGAGCAATATGTAAAGGTATTTCAAAATGCGATAAGGTAATGACAGGCTCAATTCCATTAGCAATTAATTCATCAAAAACATCATCGTAAAAACGTAGGCCTTCTTCATTTGGTTCAAGCTCATCACCTTTTGGAAAAATTCGAGTCCAAGCGATCGAGGTGCGCAAACATTTAAGACCTAATTCAGCAAAGAGTTTGATATCATCTTTATAATGATGATAAAAATCAATTGCAGTATGATTTGGGTAAAACTTATCGGCTTCGATATCTTGAGTGATTTGTCTTGCAACGCCATGAGCACCTGCTGTCATGACATCAACAACGCTTGGGCCTTTACCGCCTTCGTTCCAACCGCCTTCAAATTGGTGAGCGGCTAAAGCACCGCCCCATAAAAATGGTTTTTTAGTCATTTTTTATTCCTTGTTATTGCTTAATTTTAAATATGATATCATTAATCGTTACGTCAGTTTTATCGGTTAATGAAATTAATTGGTATTGATCGGTGTTAACAATAATAATTGGCGTAATTAATGGATAACCAGCTTGTTTAATAGCATCAGGATTAAAGCTAATTAGCAAATCTCCTTTTTTCACTTTTTGATTTAATTCAATGTGATATTCAAACTCATTATTAGTTAAATTAACGGTATCAATCCCCACGTGAATTAACAATTCGACGCCATTATCTAATGTTAACCCAATGGCATGTTTAGAATTTTCAAATACTGCAGTTACCTCGCCATCAAAAGGTGCATAAACATGATTATCAGTAGGTTCAATTGCAATCCCTTCTCCCATCAATTTTTGCGCAAAAGCAGGGTCTGGCACTTCGCTTAGCGGTAACGCTTTACCTGTCATTGGGCTTGTAATTTCAACCTCATCAAGAAGAATTTTAGGGGTATCATCTTTAATGTTAGCTATATCTTGCTTTGTTTCACCTGTACCAAATATTTGGATTAAAATTACAGGTCCAAATAAAGCAATGCCTGAGCCAATTAAAACACCCAAAAATGAATCTGGATTATGAGGGCTGATCGCATTGACGATAGTTAAAGGACCAGGCAAACCAGCGTAAGCAACATAGTGAGGTGCAACAAATCCAGCCACAATACCACCACAAGATGCAGAAATACAACCATAAATAAATGGTTTTTTAAAGCGTAAGTTAACACCATAAATAGCAGGTTCGGTTATACCAAATAAGCCAGTGATAAAAGCAGATAACGAAACGCCTTTCATCTCTTGAGTTTGGGTTTTTAAATAAAAACCTAATGCTGCACCGACTTGACCAATAACGGCAATGGTTTGAAATGCTTGGAAAGAGTCTTGACCATATTGTTTAAAGTTTTCAACAATGACAGGTGTGATCCCCCAATGCACGCCAAAAATAACAAAGATTTGCCAAACGGCTCCAATAATCCCACCAGCTATTGAAGGTGCTAGACTGACAAACCAATTATAACCGTTAGCAATGTATTGTGCACCATAGGCAGTTAATGGACCAACAATAAGCAATGTTAATGGAACCATTATAACAAGACTAAATAATGGCAGTAAAACTGGCTTTATAATGCTATGTAGGAGAGGCTCTAGGAACCGTTCTAAATATGAAAGTAACCAAACTAAAAATAGTGGTGGTAAAACGGTTGAGGCATAAGTGGTTTTTGATAGCGCAATACCAAATAGATCAATTTCGTGCCCTTCGCTTATTAGTTTTGCAAACTCAGTCCATGTTGGTGATAACAGTGCAGCACAACATGCAACTGCAATATATAAATTACAACGAAAATGTTGCGAAGCCGTAATGGCAATAAAAATAGGTAAAAAAACAAAAGGCGCCCAAGAGATGAAATTGAATACCTCAAAAGTCCCCGTTTTTTCTAGTTCAGGACAGGCTAATTTAAGTAAAATCAAGATACCTTGCAAAATTCCTGATGCAGCTAAAATATAGACAAACGGGGCAAAAACTGCCGACATTGTTGCAATGATTTTATTTAAGATATTATTATCACTGTTAGTTTCAATATTGTTATTTGTATTAACAAGTTGAATAAATGCATTATAGACTTTATCAACGTTAGTACCAATTACAACTTGAATTTGTCCTCCTTTTTCAACCACAGTAATAACACCAGGTAGCTTTGCTATGTTTTCTTTTGCTTGATCTGGGGTTGTTTTTGTAACAAGGCGAAGACGAGTTGCACAACGCGCAACTGTCACAATGTTATTTTCACCGCCTAGTTCATTTAAAATATCAACAGCGAGTTTGTTATAGTCTCTAATTTTTGATGACATTGATTTAGCTCCTTAAAGCAAGTTAAGGTATTTATCTTAGTCTGAAATTTTAAATTGTTAATGATCAATTATATTGTTTGTGATCTAGATCTCTTTTTTTATGTAATTTAGTTTAAAAATTAAATATAACCTGTATAAAATAATCATTAAACTTTTGTAGAATAGAAAATAATTTTGAATGGTTAAATATCAATATGTTGCAGGGAAGATTAAACAGCTGATTTATCAGCAGCAATTACCAAAAGGGGCGCAACTTGCTAATATTGAAGGCTTAATTAACCAATATCAGGTCAGTCGTAGCACAATTATCAAAGCGCTTGATTGCCTTGAACGGCAAGGGGTGATCTACCAAGTGCAAGGTAGTGGTATTTTTGTACGCCAACGTAAAAAAAGAGGCTATCTCAATTTTTTACAAAGTCATGGATTTACGGTTGATTTAGGTGATACTTATGGTGTATCCAAAGTTCTTAATGTCGATCTTATTAAACCAAACTCAAAGGTAAAAGATAATTTACAGTGTGATGACGATGAGGATGTTTATTTTATTAAACGCCTGCGCTATGTTGATGGTAAATTATATGGCCTAGAGCAATCTTATTATCGCAAAAAATTAATCAATTACTTGAATAAAGAAATTGTTGAAAACTCAATTTTTAGTTACATTCAAGATAATTATAATATTAATATTGGCTTTTCTGATAAATATTTTCAAGTCATCAAACTTGATGCCGAAACCGCTCAATATCTTGGCTTACAAGCAGGTGAACCAGCTCTTTGTGTGGAAGAGGTATTTTATACCACAGCTGGCGAACCTTTTGACTTTTCAACCATTATTTACCACTACGAAAATGCAAGATTTTGCGTACAAAATCACTCAAAGTAAGTTTGAATGATGAATTATTAGGAAGATGAATAAGAAATCGATCATTCATCTTCCTTTAATTATTAGCGAATTTAACTGTTAACAATTAAATTTCACCACCAACACCCTTAAACTTTTCAACCAATGCGGCGATCTTTTCAAAGACTCGGTTCTTTTTAATTAAATATTGGGGATTCAGCGGACTCATTTTTGGTAAAATCTCGTTCAACTCTGTGCCGTTTTCGGTTGCATATTTTCGCTTTAATGATGATGCAATATAGCGTTTTGTTGCCGCTTCATTTAAATTTTCCTCTTCAATTAAGGAATTAAGCTCTACCTGTAATTCTTGCTGTGCATACAAGAAAAACGCATCAATAATCGAGGCTTTATCTGGAATAGCATCAAGATCAGTTTGTTTTATAAACTCTACAACTAGCTCTTCTTTAGCTCGATTTTCTAAGCTTGATCGAATTAATCGCTTAGCATCTTCGACAATGTCCTGTTTGGTTTTTTCTTGTTTATTTTGTTCATAAATTAACTCAAGAATATAATCCAAATTGATCTCTTGCGATTTTAATAGATCAATTTCGAAAACCACATCATCCCAGTCAAATCTTTGCTGATCTTGTTGATTGGCTTCTTTTTCTCGGCGTAGCCAATCACGAATATCATTATAAGTTGAACGATAATTTTGAATTGTGCGGTCAGTCGGTAGTTTAACTGCTTGCATTTTTTGCAGATCTTCATCAGTCACATAATGCTTATTTTTAAACGCTAAAACTGCTTGCGCATCTGTCATATCTAATTGTTGGAAATCCTTTAATGCAACAAATTCATCATAATTTTGTAATATATTGTCAGCACGTAAGTACTCACCAAATAATTTAACAAACTCTTTTTTATCTTTTTCTTTGATAATTTCATCAGGGCGTGGGAACTTTTCTTGTAACTCGGCAACGATGGCTAGATAGCCATTGTGGAAATTACCTGAATCTTTATCAGTAAACCCTTCCATGTATTCCTTAAAGCTTTTTTCTAACACTACTTCATGAGTATTACTTTTACCAAATGTTTTTATTGCATCAATGGTCGCTTGTTCTAAATCACGAAACGCCACAATATTACCAAAGGTTTTGGTGGCATTATAGATACGATTGGTGCGTGAAAAGGCTTGAATTAACCCATGATACCGCAGGTTTTTGTCAACAAATAAGGTATTAAGTGTTGGGGCATCAAAGCCAGTTAGGAACATGCCAACGACAATTAATAGATCGATTTCTTGATTTTTTACTTTTAAAGACAAATCGCGATAATAGTTTTGAAATTGATCGCTACTGACATCAAAGTTAGCTTTAAACATCTGATTATAATCTGATATCGCAGAAGCCAAAAACTCTTTAGCACTTTGATTTAAGGCGTCTATTTCAAAACTTTCATCGGCAAAATTACCTTGCGCATCTTGTTCTTCATTAGCAGAATAAGAAAATATCGTGGCTATTTTTAACGGCTGATTTGCACCTTCTTGTAGTTTTTTGAATGACTCATAATAGAGTTTAGCCGCATCTACACTACTCACTGCAAACATGGCATTGAACCCTTTACTTTTGCCCATTAATCGGTGGGTTTTTTGTTTAAAATTATTCAGAATATATTGCGTGATTTGCTCAATACGGTTTGGGTGGAGCAATGCTTTTTTATTTTCAGCAGCGCTGAGTTTTTCGAGATTTTGTTCTTGCTCTATCGATTTAAAATTAGGACGCACATCATTATAGTCAACTTTAAATTTTAGTACCTTTTCGTCACGAATTGCATCGGTTAATACATAAGCGTGCAGTTCACGACCAAAAACATCCGCTGTAGTTTGCGTTCCGATTGCGTTAGTATGCATAATCGGCGTACCAGTAAAACCAAATTGGTAATATTTTTTAAATTTACGCTTTAAGTTTTTTTGAGCTTCGCCAAACTGGGAGCGGTGCGCTTCGTCAAAAATAAATACCACATGTTTATCATAGATTGCTAAACTATCATCGCTTTTCATTAAATTATTAAGCTTTTGAATAGTGGTGACAATAATTTTATTATCGGTTTTCTCAATATTGCGCTTAAGCCCTGCGGTACTATTTGAACCATTCACACTATCTTTTGAAAATTTTTGATACTCTTTCATGGTTTGATAATCCAGATCTTTACGATCCACCACAAAAAAAACTTTATCAATAAATTCTAATTCGGTTGCAAGGCGTGCCGTTTTAAAACTGGTTAATGTTTTGCCAGAACCTGTTGTGTGCCAAATAAAACCACCACTTTGTAAGCTACTCCACTTTTTGGCATGATAAGCGCTAATGATTTGCCATAATATACGCTCGGTGGCGGCGATTTGGTAAGGGCGCATAATTAACAATGTGTCATTTACATCAAGCACCGAATAAGTCAGTAACACATTTAATAGCGTGCGGCTGGCAAAAAAGGTTGCGGTAAAGTCTTTTATATCCTTTATTGGTTCGTTTTTAACATTTGCCCAATTCATTGTAAAATCAAAGCTATTTTTGTCACGTTTAGTCGTGTTAGCAAAATAGCGCGTATCGGTACCATTTGATATAACAAACAGTTGTAAATATTTAAATAGTGAATTGTCTTGATTAAAACTCTCTTTACTATAGCGATGTACTTGATTAAAGGCTTCACGAATAGCAATACCACGCTTTTTTAGTTCAACTTGCACAAGCGGCAAGCCATTCACTAAAATCGTCACATCATAACGATTTGTATAATTACCAGTTTGCTGGAATTGATGGATAACTTGTAATTTATTATTAGCGACCTCTTTTTTATCTAAAAGTTTGATATTTTGAATATGACCATCATCAAAAACAAAATCGTAAATATGATCGTGGTGGATTTTGCGACTTTTATCGATCATCGATTCATTGGGTTTATCCAAATACTCTAATACAAAACGTTGCCATTCATCATCCGTAAATTGCATTTTGTTTAGTGTTTGCAACTGCTCGCGAATATTTGCTAATAACTTTTCATGCGTATTTAAATTCGGTAAGTATTCATAACCTTGTCGAGCTAAATCATGAATAAATTCATTTTCTAAATCCGTTTCAGTCTGATAAACAGCAGCCGTCTCTTCAAGTTTGTTGTAGTTATCTAAAATAATGTAGCTATTAGTTTCGGCAATTGGTTTTGTATAAGTCGTCATAGTCTATTCCAGCTATTTAAAATTATAATTTTCGAGTAAATGATTCAGTAAAAAGGCAACAATCTGCTTTTCAGGATCGGAAGGTTCAGGGGGCATTTCATTGGATAATTTTGAATGACTTGTAAAATTGATAATTCGTGTTAAATAGGCCTGTTTATTGTCAGGCAATAATTCTGACCATTGCTGATAGCCTAAAAAACAGGCAGTTTTTTCATATAAGTTACGTAAAAGGGTAAAATGATATTTTTCAATTTTTTGTTCGCGAATGGCTTGTTGTAAAATATCTTTTAAATAAAGATGATAAGAAAAACAGTGATTTGAATCGCCTTTTTTCTCTTCTAATGCAAATTCACCGTCTTCAAATCGTCTTAGAATATAACCGTTTGACAACTTCAATTCATTATAAAGTACATTATAAAACAGTGGGTTATGGGTCGTAATAATAAATTTAATTTTAGATTCACTAGATTTAATTAATTGGGCAATATCTACCGCCAATTGGATAAGATGATTTTCGTCCAACGAACTGACGGGATCATCAATAAAAATATAGCGTAAATGGTCAAATTCATTAGTCGAGCGTTCGCTTTTATCAGTAATATTGCGCTCGGCAATCACCAAACTAATCAAGGTGAAAAAAATACTCCAAATTAAATTACTTTCTTCTCCTTTGGATATTTTAATATTATCCATACGCTGCTCATTATCTCCTGCCAGCGAAAAAGTAATAGCAGAAAAATCCTCATTGAAATGCGGCAGTAATCTTTGGTGAGTATAGGATTGAAAGTAACGAACAATATTTTGGTCTTGTCCTTGGTCTTTCAAAATCCAATCAGTAAATGAGTTAGGTTTTATGATTAATTGATGTTCACCCTCTTGGTGTTTATCATTATCCCAAGCAAATAAATCCTCAGTAAAAGCGTTATAGTAAAGGATTTTGTGCCTTGTTAAGGCTGCATTATTCTCTTTATCGCCTTTATGCTGCGATATAATAAAATTTTTAAATGTTTGAGATAAACGTGTTTTACCAGTACCGTTAAAGGCATAGATTAATTGGACTTTTCTATTGTTTTTATCCAGCTTTTCAGCAATATTCCTTAATATGGTATTCATCTTTTTATAACTCTATCTTATGATTCTTACTCTTTCGGAAAGTCTAATAATAAATTCCGATAATATTCATATTGTTTTTGGCGTAATGCTATCTCACGCGGTAACCCCTCGGTGATTGAATTGGTAAGCGCATCGAATTTATCTAAAATTTCGACAATACGGGCTTGTTCCTTGAGTGGGGGAATTGGGATTTTAAACTGTTTTACTTTTGCATCTGAAATTGAAGGATATGCAGTACCACTTTGGTTTTCATTAACATAATTATTAAATCGTGTAGATGAAATATTGTAGTAAATCCATTTAGGTAGAATATAATTACGATTTGCTCTTAAAACACAATAACCTGTGCTTGCAATGTTCTCAGAAAACTCTTTTTCTATTAATGTGAATCTTTGTAGTGTTGGACGAGTCGTTGCAAAAATAACATCATTTTCTTCAACAACTTTTTGTGCTCTACTTGGTGCATTTATAGCTGTTATTTCAGTTGTTCCAATAATTGATTTAGTTTCACGACTAACAGAAGTTAAATCAATATATTTGTAAATACGATCTGTTTCTTTCCATCTTATATTGCTTGTTGGTAAAGTTATACTTTCTAAAGCCTTCCACTCAACTTCATCCTCTTGAAAGGTCAACAATTTATCTCGATAATAGTTGTATTGTTTTTTCCTTGCGGTAAGCTCTGCTGTGAGCTCTGCTGTGAGCTCTGCTGTGAGGGCTGTGAATGTGTCTAAAATACGGACAATTTCGGTTTGAATGTGTAGAGGGGGGATGGGAATTTGGAATCCTTCTATAATTTTTGAACTTAAATTATTTATAGTTGAGCTATTCAACATTTCATTTAGATAATTTTGAAAAATTTCACTTGTTAAAATGTGAAATAAATAACGAGGGCTGATTTTGTTTGAGGTTCTAATCACGCCCATAAAACCACCGAAATAGTAATCTATATCATTAGTTATGAAAGCAACTTTTCCAACGTGTTCACGGCTTCCACTTGCAGCACTTATTAAAATATCGTTTTTATAAAGTTTTTGTGTATCTTTAACTTTGGTATCCAAATTGATAATTTTAACATCATTGAAATTTAGCGTATTGTTTGATAGTGTAATATTATTTGCACGTAGTACTTTATATCCTATGCTATTGTTGCTTTCATTTTTTTTGTTATAAGTTAGCCCTCTAACATATTGGGCAACAGAGCTCAAAGCTTTCCAATCAACCTCAACACCTTTTAGCAACTCAGTTATGTTATTACTCTTATTCATCCCTCAATCTCCGCCACAATTGCATCAATTTGGGAACGTAAACTATCAATTTTAGCTACGGTATCTTTTATTTCGGCATTAAGCTTGGCGATATCAATCACTTCACGGGTATCTTTGGCTTCAACATACGAACTGACCGATAGATTATAATCATTTTCCGCAATGGTTTGATTATCGACCGATTTAGCAAAATATTCGATATCTTGCTTGCTAGCAAATACTTGCATAATTTCTTGAATATGTTCATCAGTGAGCACATTATTATTGGTCTCTTTTTTAAACAGTTTGCTAGCATCAATAAATTGTGTTGTTTTGAAGGTTTTATTTTTGGCAAGCACTAAAATATTAACCGCAATCGATGTGCCATAAAATAAGTTTGGTGCGAGCGAGATTACGGTTTCAACAAAATCATTATCGACCAAATATTTACGAATTTTTTGTTCCGCACCACCTCGATAAAATATCCCCGGAAAGGTAACAATTGCCGCTCGCCCTCGCTCGGACAAATAACTTAGTGCATGCATAATAAAGGCAAAATCGGCTTTCGATTTGGGTGCCAGTACACCGGCAGGTGCGTATCGGTCATCATTGATTAAGGTTGGATCATCACTGCCAATCCATTTAATTGAATAGGGTGGATTTGAAACAATGGCATCAAATGGCTTTTCGTTGCCAAATTTGGGATTAAGCAGCGTGTCCCCTAAGGCAATTTCAAATTTATCATAGTTGATATTGTGTAAAAACATATTCATTCGAGCAAGGTTATAGGTGGTATGGTTGATTTCTTGACCGAAGAATCCATCCTCAATAATATGCTCGTCAAACTGTTTTTTCGCTTGTAACAATAAAGAACCCGAACCAGCCGCCGGGTCATAGATTTTATTAACCTTTTTTTGATTATGTAAGGCTAATTGTGAGATTAATTTCGACACATTCGGTGGCGTAAAAAATTCACCACCTGATTTACCGGCGTTCGAGGCATAATTAGAAATCAAATACTCATAAGCATCGCCAAACAGATCGATTTTATTGTCTGCGAAATCGCCAAAATCAAGCTCGGCAACACCATTAAGTACTGCGGCTAACCGTTTGTTTTTATCGGCAACCGTATTACCTAATCGGTTACTGGTGGTATCAAAATCGGCAAATAATCCTTTAATATCGCTTTCTGAAGGGTAACCAATGGCTGAGCTTTCAATCGCATTAAAAATATTAGCCAAGTCAGTATTTAAACTTGGATTGGTATTAGCTTCCGCTACAATTTTACAAAATAGTTGGCTAGGATAAATAAAATAGCCTTTGGTTTTTATTGCGTCTTTTTTAACTTCATCGTTAATGACATCGTCGGATAATGTGCTGTAATCGATACTCTCATCGCCACCTTCAATATAATTAGCAAAATTCTCACTAATAAAGCGATAAAACAAAGAACCAAGTACATACTGTTTAAAATCCCAACCATCGACAGCACCACGGACTTCGTCGGCAATTTTCCAAATTTGGCGTTGTAGTTGATCGCGTTGTTGCGTTCCTGTCATTGATTGGGCGTTATTGGAAGTCATATTTTCAAAATTCCTAAATAAAAAATAGGTGTTGCCTGATTAGAAAGTCACTGATTTTTACTTTCATATTAGCCATTTTATAGCTACCTGTTATAGGTGCTATAGCATAGCTGATTTGTTGTTATTTTTCCATCTGGAGCGTTTATTAAAAACTCAGCCAATGGGTATTTTGAACTTTAAAGTTGGGAAATATTAAGAAATAACAAAGCAACAAAATCTAAAAACAAAAACCCTTTTTTTAGCTATATTTTAAAAGTTAATAAAATCAATAAATTAAATTTATCTCTAAAAAAAGGGTTTTTAAAACCTAAATACCTATTTGCCTTTTTACATACTATATTGATAGTATATTAGCTTCTAGTTCACTGCCGTGTAGGCAGTTTAGAAATTGCTGAGCCTGAGCTGGTGCCGGCGGTTTAGGTTCACTGCCGTGTAGGCAGTTTAGAAATGCCACTGTATTGCCGAATTCAACACTGCCGTGTTCACTGCCGTGTAGGCAGTTTAGAAAAATCAATGCCGGCGCAATCATTGGCGTTAAAAGTTCACTGCCGTGTAGGCAGTTTAGAAATGACCCGCCAAGCACCCGACGCATGGTTTAAAGTTCACTGCCGTGTAGGCAGTTTAGAAAACAGCACACGCACTAGCTGAGTATTGCTTTAAGTTCACTGCCGTGTAGGCAGTTTAGAAATTACCATATTTAAGATCGTGCACTTGTAGCTCGTTCACTGCCGTGTAGGCAGTTTAGAAAGTACTGGCGTTCCAGTATTTGAACTGTACCAAGTTCACTGCCGTGTAGGCAGTTTAGAAATCTGGTAATATTTGCAAATCATCATTACTGGCTGTTCACTGCCGTGTAGGCAGTTTAGAAATAAATAAAACGCTTCAAAACCACTATCAGGCTGTTCACTGCCGTGTAGGCAGTTTAGAAATTTTGGCGATTAATGTCGGCTATCGTTATAAAGTTCACTGCCGTGTAGGCAGTTTAGAAAATCAAAGCCGTAAATTGAGTGTGTATCAAAATGTTCACTGCCGTGTAGGCAGTTTAGAAAGTATTCTGAGCTGAATTTTTTTGCCGCTGTTCGTTCACTGCCGTGTAGGCAGTTTAGAAACAGCGCTTAGCTATTTCAGCATCTGAGTAGATGTTCACTGCCGTGTAGGCAGTACCTACCTATAACAGATAAGCGCCCTATGGGCGTTAATTTTGTTTTTTATATTTATTACTGTAATTTTCTAAATTACTGTAAAAAATGCGAGGGATTTTGCCGTAATATTAAAAATCAATTTGATAAATAATATCTAATGTTTGCGCTAAGCTTGATGTCGCATCCAAATAAAGGTTGGGCATTAGTCTATAACGCAAAGTAAACGTCGCTAGTGAATCAAAAATACCTACGCCATATTTTAGTTGTAAGTGAGGCAATATATAGCCACTAACTACTACTTTGGAGTTGTTACCTGCACCTTGCGTATCAAGTGTTAGATTTTTGATGCCAAATACATTACCGATATCGCCAATATATTTGCCTGTTTTTGCTGTGCCAATACCAACTAGTAGTGCTGTCATCATATCACTATCACTTTGTTCAGCGTTATCAAGACTTTGGCCTCGAATTAAGTACGATAAGGCTTCTTGTTGTGACATGGCTGGATCTGAAAACACTTCAACTTTAGGGGATTGAGACGATCCTGTAACACGAATCCCAGCCATGATGTTGTTGTTTTCCATTGATTCAGGATTACGAATTGCTTCAATATCCAGCATTGCTTGATCTGTGGTTCCTGAAAAGGTAATGATCCCTTTATGAATAATCAAGTCTTGCCCATAGGCATAAAATCGTCCTTTTGGAATTAACACTTCGCCATGTAGATCAAGTCCTTTATTAGTTTGTGTTGCAATTAAGTTACCTTTAAGCGAAGCTTTTAAGCCAAATGCATCAACAGTTACTTTATCACCGATATCAATTTCGATATGACTATAGAGTTTCATGCCAAATTCTTGAGGTTTTATTTCTTTTCGATTGACATCAAGCATAACTTCGTCCGATGATACATCAACGCTTGATGCAGGTAGTGATTCAACCGTTATTTTTCCTTTGGGAATACTTACTTTTCCTAGTAATGTTAATTCATCTTGTGTTGCATTGATTTTTATATCAGGAACAACAGTCATAACAATCATTGGTGGAACGGACACTTCAATTGCAGCGCCATTAACCGTTAACGATGCTTGCCATTTATCAAAAGTGTTCCAGCTAGCATTACCGTTAATATTAACGTTGCCAGCATGCGTGGTTAAAACACCTTTTAATGTGGATGATTTACCATTGAAATTGATATCAACCTTAGCGGATTTAATATCAATCGGTAATTGGCTTGATTGTATTTCGCTATGTTTTAGGTTTATGTTACCGGTTAACAGTGGGTCATTTAATGATCCTGAAAATTTGACCATTCCATTAATCGCCCCTTTAGCATAATCTTTGCTGTCTAATAATGAATTAATTATTGATAATGCTAATTGATCTATCTTCAACTGGCCAGTTAATTTTTTTTGTTCAGTTGGAGCTATAATAGCAATATTACCGTTAATTTTGCCGAGCTTATTTAAGTCAAAATTCCAATCTAATTTAGCTTGCTGCTGATTAAACTCAGCATCAATTTTAAATAGTTTGAACGGTATTGATAGTTCTTGCGAGGTAACTATTTGTTGAATATAAACATCATTACTTGTTATATTGGCTTTTATTGATGGTATTGTATTGTTATTATTAAATTGAATGTTTATTTTACCATTAACATTACCAGTAAGTTTGGTTTCACCATTGTTTAGCATTGGCAATTTTGATAGATTGATTTTTTTGAGCGTAATGATGGTATCAGTATTTTTAGCAATTACCAATTGTTTATCAAGACATATACTTGAATTATCATTTACCCAGCAGTGAGCATTAATAGTAGGTATTTGATTGTTGATATCATAAGATAAATCCAAAGATTTAACGAGTTGCCAATTATTATTCTTGCCTAAATTGAGTAGGGCATGTGGCATTGTTCCACTCCATTTTGTGCGAGCTTTATCTAGTTTCCCTATTAATGAAGTGGTTAATGATGCTGGATCGCCATTGATTTTCATCGTTAGTGTATGGTGACTCTCGTTACCAGATAGTTCGATATTGGCATTTTTAATGGTTTGGCTTGGCAGTTCTATTGATTGCCCTGTAAGTTTGATGTTGCCACTGGTTTGTTCTTTGTATTCAATTTTTCCTGTAAGGTTGGCTTTAGCTACTTTGATTGCATTAAAAGAGAGCGAATTAATCGATAAATTGGTATCGATAATGGTATTGTTAGCTGAACCATTGAGTTTAATATTACCCACAACCGATCCTTCCATACCGTCAACTAATAACGATAATGATTCAAGATTTAGCTTAGCCAATAGGTTGCCTTTTTCAATTGAGCCATTTAAATTGATCTGATTTTTTCCCCATTTGATGGCAAAATCATTAGCTGTGGCTTTATTTTCAGAATTAATAAACAGGTTACCAGAGGCTAAAAGATCTGCATGATTAATATTACCTTTTAACTGTAAATCAGATAATTTTAACTCCCACTTATTGCCTTCTAATGATCCTGTTGTTTTTAATTGGCCATTTAATCGAATTGGATAATTTGGTAGTTCTTTGGTGATATCAACATTATTGAGTTTTATGCTAGTATCCCATTGTAGTGCTTGTTGCCAATTGGCTTTTCCTGCTATGTTAACTTCACCTTGAGGTAACTTAATGATAGCATGGTCAATGATTGTATCTTGATTGGTACCTGTTCCGGCAATATCAAAAAAAGTATTGGCCAGTTCGTTTCCTTTTATATTGCCTTTTGCTGACATTTGATATTGTTGCACATTACCATTTATTGATGTGGCAAAATCATTTAATTGATACTGTGCTTGCCCTTCAATTGGCCATTGAATGTGCTTACCTTCAATTTGAGCCATGATAGGTAAATATTTTTCTATAAAATTGATGTGCCCGTTTATTTTCATTTGATTTGAGCCATCAAGGGTTGCGTTGGTTAACAGCTTTCCAAGCAATTTGCCAGAAAATTGTGCATTTAATTGGTTTTGTTCGGTATGTGCTTTGACTAATGCTAATAACGGCCAGTCATCACGCAAGGTAATCTCGCCCGATACAGAAGCATGCCCATTGGCATAAGGTGTTGTTGCATCGGTGTCGAGTTGTTTTACAATAATACGACTATTAATAATATTGGTTTGAATTACAACATTATTAAATCGATAATCTTGTCCACCAATATGCAATAGCCAGTTATTGCCTGTTAAACTTGTTACATTAATATCTAATGGAATGTTAACTTGAGGTAGTGATTCAAGTAGAGGTTGATTAAATAGTTGTGTGATCTTTTCGTTAAGTGCAATATTGTTGTCATCTGCGTTTTTAACGGGCACATCGGTTGCTTTATTATCTGCAAAAATAGCACTTAAATCTGTTGCAACAGCAGGGTAAACATAAATTTGCTGACTTACCCATGTAGCTTTACCAGTAAAATCTGACATGCCAAATTGCATATCATTTACTGTGACTTTGATATCAGTTAAGTGAATTTTTTTAAGGTCTATTGGTAATGGTGTTTTGATTACAAAAGGGCTTTGTGAAATCGGTTGATTATCAGTTGAACTTTCGATTTTATTAGGTGAATTTTCAATTTTTGTAGTATCAATATTAACCGTTACGCCATTAGCATTAAATTGATTTATACAGATTTCAGTTTTTAATAGGCAAAGACCTGTGAGTGAAAATGAAGCGTCATTAAGTTGAACATCAATACCTTTTAATTCAAGTGAAAGCCCTTGTATATGCAGATCATGAAAGGTGCCTTCAACTTGAGCTATTTTTAACTCAGGTAACAATTTATTTAAAGCATAAGTAGTTATTTTTACACCAAGGCTTGTATATATAAATAGGATCACAAAAGTAATTAAAAAGATGATAATAGCTAAAATAGCTACACTTCGTTTTTTCCATTTACGTATTCGCTTTAGTTTTTTTACTTTTTTAATTCTAATTAAATTTTTAGCCATATTATAATTCGCTTCCTAGACCAATATATAGATGAATAGAACCTTTGTTTTTGTCAAGTGGCGTTGCCAAATCCATTTTTATTGGTCCAACAGGCGAAGCCCAACGAATACCAACCCCTGTTCCAGTATAAAATTTGCTTCTATCAACTTTGTCTATCGCTTCACCTGTATCAACAAATGCAGCTCCCCACCATGAACCAGATAAATTATATTGATATTCAATTGAGCCTGTAATGAGTTTTGAAGCCCCTTTTAATTTGTCTTTTTTATCTTTAGGTGAAATAGATTGATAACTATAACCTCGAATACTACGCTCACCACCAGCAAAAAATCGAAATGACGGTGGAACTCGATCAAAATTGCTTGCTTGTATAATGCCAAAATTACCACGAGCTATAAATCGATGCGATTTTTTTATAGAGCGAATCCAAGTTTGTTGTGCTTGAAAGCGAATTAAATTGATATCTGAGCCTAATGAATTTGCAGCAGCTTCAATAGAGTAACGTTGTGAATCTCCCCACATTGCTAATAAACTACCATCAGAACGGACTCTAGATAAGCTAATTGAAGGATAATATAAAAATGTTTTAAAGCTTGCATCACCTTGGGTAAAGTCATCGCGTAATATATTGAAACCTAAAGCGGTTTGCCAGCCATAAAAATTATCCCAGTTGCGTAGTATTCCAAAAGTATGAGAACGTGAATAGGTATCATTATTATCTATTTTTTTATAACCACCTTGAATAGTATAATATTGCTCAATAGGGGATTTTTTTAATGGTATTTTGTAACTCATGGTAATTATTTGTTCCGGTGAGGATAGCGATAAATTACTTTGAAAACTTTGTCCTCGGCTATTTATCCATGGTTTATTCCAACCAATTTTACCATGTACACCGTTATCTGTTGAAAATCCTAAACCTAAGTCCATGTTATTTTTTTTGCGTGGCGAGGTTTCAACATCAATTGGAAGTATTTTATCTTCTGTTAAATGAGGAAAATCAGGCACAACCACTACAGAATTAAACCAACTTGTTGAGGTAAGGCGTCTATTTAACAATGATAACAGTTCGGCAGTATATTCTTCACCTTCTTTAAATGGCACAATATTAGCTAAATAATCATCCCGAATTTTGGCATTATGAAAAGTCACTTTTCCTAGACGATAACGTTTACCTGTAGTGTAATCAATATTCCAAAATGCTTTATTTTCAGACATTGAAACAGCTAATTGATGTTTGGGCATATCGGCATCGAAGTAACCTTTTTTGAGTGATAAACTTTGTAGGCTTTTTTTAAATGACTCATAAACACCATGATTTAGCACATCACCGATTTTAGGTAAGTTGTTTTTTAATAAATAGTTAAAATCAGGGTCTTGTTGTCCATCACCGGTTATATTCACATTAAGTTGCTCAATCAATACAGGTGTGCCTGGTGATATGTTAACGGTAAGTACTTTGGCATCTTGCACGTTATATTCAAAAGTCGGTGAATAATAACCTAAAGCGCGCAGTGCTTTTTTCACTTCGCTTTCAAAATACCGCTTAAAATTGGGTGTATCCTCAACTTTATTAGGGGTGATTAATGAAATGCGTACATCAACGTTGTCGGCTAACTCTTCTGATAATCCTTTAATGGATAATTTCATATCAGCATAACTTGATGTTGCTGTCATTATCAAAAGTAAACCTACCGAGCAGGAAAATCGTGCCACATATACCTCGTATAATATTAAGATTCGAGCAAACTTACATGGCCAATATAAGGTAAATGACGATAGTGCTGTGCATAGTCAATACCATAGCCTACCACAAATTCGTCGGGAATTGAAAATCCGATATATTTAACAGGAACATCTACTTCACGCCTTGAAGGTTTATCCAGTAGTGTGCATATTTCAATGCTACGAGGATGACGTAATTTTAATATCGCCATTACCTTACTCAAGGTATTACCTGTATCTATAATATCTTCAATAATTAGCACATCTTTATCGCGAATATCTTCATCTAAGTCTTTTAATATTTTAACATCACGATTACTAATGACTGCATTGCCATAACTAGAGGCGGTCATAAAATCAACCTCGTGTCCGACTGTGATTTCACGGCTCAAATCTGCCATAAAAATAAAAGAGCCACGTAAAAGCCCAACTAAAATAAGTTCGTTTTGACTATTTTGATAATCTTTACTAATTTGTTGTCCAAGCTCGATGACACGGTTTTGGATATCATTAGCTGATATCATCATTTCTAATGTATGTTTTTTCATTAATAATACTCAAATTATTTTTTCAAAAAAATTAATTTAAATTCTAGCAATATTCCTTAATAAAAAGAATAAGCGACCCCATTTTTTATTAAACTAAGATAAGAAAAAATTTTATTTTTTATACTCAAACACCTAGTTTTCCTGAAACTTTTTGACAACTATTTTTAATTATTTTTTTTTGTAAACGCCGCTTTTTAAAAAATTCACTTAACATAGTGCTACACTCGTTAGCTAGTATTCCGCCAGTTACTTCTGCATAATGGTTGATGCCTTGCTGAGCAAGAATATTGATAAATGAGCCAGCTGCACCAGTTTTATAATCACTAGCACCATAAACAATACGTTTAATACGGCTATGGATAATGGCACCTGCGCACATAATACAAGGCTCCAGTGTGACATAAAGCGTGGTATTAATTATGCGATAGTTATTTAAATTTTTACCAGCTTGCTCAATCGCTATCATTTCAGCATGCGCAGTAGGATTATGTTTGATAATGGATTGATTAAAGCCTTCGCCAACAATTTGATTGTTTTCATCAACAATCACCGCACCGACAGGGATTTCTCCAAGCGATTCGGCGTGTTTAGCAAGCATGAGTGCACGGCGCATCCAGATTTCATCTGACATTTTCAAATTACAAATTATTGAGGTCTAGGACATCGTGCATGTCGTATAAACCAACGGGTTGTTTGGCAAGCCAGAGCGAGGCTCGAACAGCACCATTAGCAAATGTCATGCGGCTAGATGCTTTATGACTAATTTCAACGCGCTCGCCAATATCGGCAAAGATAGCAGTATGTTCTCCTACTATGTCACCTGCTCGGATAGTTGCAAAGCCGATAGCGCCTTGTGGTCTTTCCCCAGTATGACCTTCACGGCAGTAAACTGCACAATCTTTTAAGTTGCAATCAAGTGCATCTGCAATGGCTTCACCCATGGCTAATGCTGTACCAGAAGGGGCATCAACCTTGTGACGGTGATGGGCTTCAATAATTTCGATATCAGTATAACCGCCCATAATTTTGGTAGCTTTTTCCAATAATTTTAGCACTAAGTTAACACCGACACTGAAGTTTGCGGCAAAGACAATGGCAATGTTTTTCGCTGCATCAGTAATAGCTTGTTTGCCTGCATCATCAAAACCAGTTGTGCCAATGATTATCATTTTTTTATTTTCAACACAAAAAGCTAAGTGGGCGAGTGTGCCTTCAGGTCGCGTAAAATCGATCAATACGTCAAATTGATCTTTAGCTTGTTCTAGATTATCGGTGACTTTAATGCCACAAATACCGATCCCTGCAAGCTCACCTGCATCACTACCAATTAGTGAGGAACCTGCTCGTTCAAATGCTGCTCCTAAGGTAACTCCTTCAATTTGTGAAACAGCTTGGATAAGTTGCCGTCCCATTTTGCCACCTGCGCCGGCAATTGCGATACGAATCATATTTGTTGACATATAACTTTCCTTAATTTTTTATTAATATAAATAAATATTATAGCGGAAAATACATAACTTATACACATCAGCTAAACTTAAATGCTACAATTTTTGAACCGTTTTATATAAAAATATAATTAGGAGTTATTATGCGATCTCCGTGGTATTTTGGTTGGAATATCGTTATTGCGGCTTCTTTTCTCACTTTGCTTTCTAGTGGTTTGAGGATGAGTATGGGAGTTTTTTTTCTTCCCATTGCAAATGATCTTAATTTTAGTCGTAGCGTTCTTTCTGGAATTATTGCTATAGGTATGCTTTTCTCTGGAATTGCTATGCCAATAGCGGGATATTTAGTTGGTAAATATGGCACTCGTTTTGTCCTAAAATTTGGTTCCATCATTATTATTATTTCTACTGTTTGGGCTGCTAACTCAACTGATTATTGGAACTTTTTTCTATCTTTTGGTGTTGCATTATCTTTTGGTACTTCTTTTGTTGGTTCTGTCAGTTTTACGCCTATTGTGGCACGTTGGTTTATCAAGCGTAGAGGATTTGCTTTATTTATTTTATCAACAGGAAGTATGGCAGGTATTGCAGTGATGTTACCTGTTTTTGCTTTCTTCATTCCTATTTATGGATGGCAAACAACGCTAATTTCGTTTGCTGTGATTTTTATGATTATCGCTTTGCCTATTGCTTTGTTTATTATGAAAGATAATCAACCTGAAATCGAAGTCTCTAGTATAGAGCCTGTTATCAATCAAAAAATAGAGCCTAGTATCAAACTTATAGATGTGTTAAAAACACGTCCATTTTGGCAACTGAGTTTTGGGCTTTTTACCTGTGGCTTCAGTATGAATTTATTAGGAACACATGGAGTCCCAATGCTTATCGATCATGGATTTGATCTTATCACTAGCTCTAATGGTATTGGTTTGATTGGTTTAGTCGCTATTTTTAGTACCTTAGTTTTGGGTTATTTATCTGATATAGTGCAACGAAAAAACATTTTAATGATGGTCTATTTAATACGAGGTTTAGGTTTTATTGCTCTTGTTTTAGTATCAACTAAATGGCAGCTTTTTACTATTGCAGCAGTGGGTGGTTTGGTTTGGGCTGGTGCTTTGTCGATGTCTGGAGCCATTACCGCTGATATTTATGGTGTAAAAATTGTGGGACTACTTTCAGGATTAACCTATTTGGGACATCAAATTGGTGCGATGATTGGTTCATGGTTAGGTGGATGGGCTTATGATCATTTACACACTCATTTAGTTGCGTTTGGTACAGCAAGTATTTTATTGTTACTGGCGGCGTTTAGTGCTTATCATCTTCCTAAACGATAATAGTTCAAAACAAATGGACGCCAAGTAGCGTCCATTCTTGCTTATAAAACTTTTAATAATTCAACATCAAAAATTAATGCGCTGTATGGTGGAATTGATGCGCCAGCACCTTGAGCACCATAAGCTAATTCTTGAGGAATATATAAACGCCATTTTGAACCTTCTGGCATAAGTTGTAACGCTTCAACCCAGCCTTGAATTACGCCATTGACTGGAAACTCAGCAGGTTGGCCACGTTCTACAGAGCTATCAAATACAGTGCCATCAATCAATTGACCTGTATAATGAACTTGCACTCGATCAGTTGCTTTCGGTAAATCGCCATCGCCTTGTTTGATGATTTCATACTGTAAACCAGATTCAGTTGATTTAATGCCATCTTTTTTGATGTTTTCTGCTAGAAAATCTTTACCTGCTTGAGCAATTTTTTCTGCTTGTTTGGCCTTTTCTTTGGTCGCTTGTTCATGTACATGGCGTAATGCTTCATGTAATTCTTGTAGTGGCAGAGCAGGTTGATTACCCGATAATACGTCTTCCATTGCTAATTTTAACGCATTTAGTTCTAAATTGTTCAACCCAGATTCTTTTAATTGCTGTCCAATTTGTAAGCCGAGTGCATAGCTTGCTTTTTGTTCAATAGTTTCTAACTTCATTTTTTACCTTTGGATAGTTGATTGGTAAGGTTTATTAATAAGGTGATTAGTTTGTAGATACATAAGTAAAAGTCAAGTAATAATTTATATTATCAAATGTTATTACTATTTCATTACATAACTTCGAAAGAATTTATTAATTTGGCTAGCACTTAATTAAAAGATCAGCGATAATACAGGTCATTGAATTTTAAAGAATGGATTAAGTGTAGATGCTGTTTCGTAAATTTTCCGCACTTGCAGTTGTAACGAGTGTTTTATTAACAGGTTGTTCTGTTATTGATCGCTGGGTATATAGGCCTGATATCAATCAAGGTAATTATGTAACACCGGATGCTATTGAGTTATTGCAAGTAGGGCAAAGCAAAGAACAAGTTGTGTTTATTATGGGCTCGCCAATGTTAACTTCTGTTTTTGGTGATAATGTTTGGTATTATATTTTCCGTCAACAACCTCAACATGGTGAAGTTAGTCAAAGAAGTTATGCTGTTTATTTCGATGATATGGGCATTGTGAAAGATATCAAGGCCTCAGAACTAGAAGGCTCCAAATCATTAGAAGAGATGAATAAACAAGGCATATCTGACCCAATTGATACTAAATCTGACGACGATATTCCTGAATCTTGATAAAAATATAGATAAAAAGCCTCGTTTATTAACGAGGTTTTTATTTTATATGTAAAAAATATTAAATTATAACGATAGTTATTAATAATAACCGTTACTATATGAAGCAATAATAGTAATAACAATTATCATGTATACAATGAAAAACAGAATTGATGCGATAAATGTAATTAGACAATATTTCCAGTAACTATATAGATTTTCAATAGCATCAATAATATCGTTTTCTTTTTTAAGCGTTGCTGCTAAGCTAAATGCTCCTCCTGACTTAAAAAGTTTTACCCCAGCAATAATTTGTGGAATACCAATAATAGCAGTGATTATACCTAGACAGGCAAAAGCACCCATAATTATAAAAATAACGCCAAAAACTTGTTGCATAGTAGCAATAAAACGCATATGTTTTATCAATAATTCATTAGTTTGAAAAGAAATTGTATTTGTTTTATTTATATCCATTTTTAATCCTTATATTGTTGTTCTATTTGAATTTGCCAAAAAGCAACAATAGGATAATAGTTTTTTAATTAATGTCGAGTTTTTTTTGAAGTAAATTGAGTTTGGGCTAATTGGTCAATATTACAATCATTTACAAAGTGATGAAAAATCAAATTTAGTTAATGATTTGTATTATTTTAGTATAAGATAATTTTAAATAAACGATAATAGGAGGCAATTTTGCATCTTTCACCAAAAGCTTTTCGGATTTTAGGAATTATCGCTACAATAGCATCGTTAGGGATGTATGTTTCTTATATTCCACAAATCATCGATAATTTACACGGTTTTAAATCCAATCCTACTCAACCGTTAGCCGCATCTATAAACTGTACACTTTGGGTTTGTTATGGCTTATTGAGAGAAAAGAAAGATTGGCCAATTGCAATTGCTAATTCACCAGGTGTATTTTTTGGTTTAATTGCTTTTTTTACTGCTCTTTAATTGATGCTAACTGATTTAGTTTTAATCAATCAGCTTGATTTTTTATTTTATTAATAGTAATAAAAGGTGATAGAGAATTAATAAACTTACTTTTTGAGATTAAATTAAAATTTCAAAATAAATCGTTTATTATTCAGCCTTAACAAAAAATCATTAATAATTAATATATTATATAGTTATCAACAGGTTTGTTAAGTACTTATCAAATTGTATAGTGAATAAATCAAGTTAATTAGGTTGTTTTAATTGTATCCAACAAAATGATTGAATTATTAGTATGTAATGATTTTAAGTGTATTTTTAACCACTTGTTAAATATAAGATAGGCAGATTGATCAATCGTTTTATACTGCATGCAGTAGTTACATCATATCTAAAAGGAAAGAAAATGAAAAAATTAATTGGTGTATTTTTACTTGGGGTATCTATGATCGCTACAGCTTCAAATTGTGACGAAATTAGCCGTAATATTGGTGAAAAAATTAAAAATAATGGTGTTGATCCATCACACTTTCAACTAAAATTAGAATCAACTGACACGCCCAAAGAACAAATTGAAGGTAAAATTGTAGGTTCATGTGATCATGGGCAGCAATATATTGTTTATATACGTTTAGATAAAGTGGTAGCCGAGTCACAAGTTCAAGCAACTAACGCAACAAGTGAAACTTTACAACAAAATGTTGATAAAGTAACACAACCATCAACTATCAATCCAACCGAACAAAATTTAGAGCCTAAGCCTGTAGAAGAACAATAATAGTTAGAGTTTTAATTAATTTAAGTCATGTAAGGTTAAAAAATAGGGCTAAATGCCCTATTTTTGTAGGAAGGCAATTATAGCAAATCGCTGTAATTTGCTTTTATATCATCACTCCAAACACTTGCTTGCACTTGCCCAATGTGCTTTTGTTGTAAAAGTAACATGACCAAGCGTGATTGCCCAATTCCTCCTCCAATTGTTTGTAGTAGCTCACCATTGATTAAAGCTTTATGCCAACTATATTCTAGTCGTGATTGTTCATTAGTGATGTTTAACTGATGTTTTAGTGCTTCTGGATTAACGCGAATCCCCATTGATGAAATTTCAAATGCACTGCCTAATATAGGATTCCAAACCAAAATATCGCCGTTTAAGCCTTTAGACCCCATTTCGTTGTCAGAACTCCAATCATCATAATCCGGTGCTCTAATATCATGTCTTTCATTATTAGACAATTTGCCACCAATTCCAATTAAAAAAACAGCCCCTAGCTCTTTAGTAATAGCATTTTCTCGTTCTTTTGGCGAAAGATTTGGGTAACGTTTTAATAGCTGCTCACTCTCCATAAATGTAATGGATTCTGGTAAAAAACGTGATAAATGGTACCTTTCAGATACTGCTTTTTCAGTGGTTTTGACAGCTAAATAAATTTTTTCAACGGTTTGTTTTAAATAAGTTAATGTACGATCTTCAGGGCGTATTACTTTTTCCCAGTCCCATTGATCCACATAAACCGAATGAATTGGTGACAGTTGATCTTCATCAGGCCGTAATGCTTTCATGTTGGTGTATAAACCTTCTCCAACTTGAAAGTGATGATCACTTAAAATTTTACGCTTCCATTTAGCAAGAGAGTGAACGACTTCAAATTGAGAATTAGGAATAGCTTTAACTTTGACTTGTACTGCATTTTCTTTTCCTGACAAATTATCTTGAATACCATCACCGACTAGACTTAATATAGGTGCTTGTATTTCAATAAGCGATAAATTTGCTGCCAATTGCTCAGAAAAAAATTGTTTTACAAAATTTATGCGTTGCTGCTGATCTCTAAAAGATATCGTCATGTTTACTCTTTAATTATTTATTAATCAGAATACCTAAATTAAACTAGAAAATAAAAATATGCAAGTTAGAACAATCAGTGCTTTTTAAATATATATATGGAATTATTCTAATAAGATATTTTATTCAACCTGATCATTTTTTGTGTGAAATAAGCCAAGGTAAGGCGATGTTAGCCTGTATAATGTAGCATTATATTAGGCGTAATTTCTTGTACCAAAATCGTAAATTGTTAAAAGTTTTTATGTAGGTGTTAATAACTTTTATTAAGGAAATCTAATTTATTGTCTAACAGTAATAACTTTTTTTTATTATAAAATTGTACCAGAACGCGCTATATTATGCCTTTAGCTAAAAACGAGGAAAGATAAATCATGAAGAATTTGTTAAAAGTGTTAACCATTTTTTTGTGTTTAAGCTTCTCCGTAACAGGTTATGCCACATTGCCTGATTCGATTAAAGTTGGTTCGGATACGTCTTATGCACCTTTTGATTTTATTGATGCTAATGGTGAAGTTACTGGATTCAACATTGAAATCACGAAAGCCTTGTGCGAAAAGATCAATATTAAATGTACTTTTCAATCGACTGATTTTGATGCGCTGATCCCGTCCTTATTATCAAGAAAGATTGATATTATCTCGTCTTCACTAATGATGACCGAAAAACGTAAAAAACAGATCGCTTTTTCTGACGAAATTTTTATGACTTATTCTCGTTTGATTGTTAAAGAGGGTTCTAATTTAATGCCTAATGCTGAGTCATTAAAAGGTAAGCGTGTTGGGGTTGAGCAAGGGACATCGCAAGAACATTTTGCTAATGAGATGTGGCGTTTGAGCGGTGTAGTTATAGTGCCTTATCAAAATCAGTTACAAGTATTTTCTGATCTAGTGGCAGGTCGTTTAGATGCGGCATTGCAAGATGAAGTTACTGGCAGTTATGCTTTTTTAAAACAGCCACAAGGTAAAGGTTTTGTTTTTTCAGGCGATGCATTGACTGATGCAAATTATTTTGATGTTGGAGTAGGTATTGGTTTTCGTAAAAACGATAACGAACTACGTGAAGCGTTTAATCAAGCTTTAAAAGATATTTTAGCCGATGGTACTTATCAAAAAATCAACAATAAGTATTTTGATTTTAATGTATATGGTAATAAAAAATAAACCATGCAAGGTTATATTCCGTTAATTCTTCAAGGCGCATGGCTAACGATTATTTTAGCGCTAACCTCTTTGTTGTTAGCTATGATTTTGGGCATTGTTTGTGCATTAGGTAAGTTGGCTGATTCTAAAGTATGTAATGTGTTTTGTCAGGCTTATACATCGTTGATTCGAGGTGTACCCGATTTAGTGTTGATGATGCTAATCTTTTTTGGCTTGCAATTTTTGGTTAATAATATAACTGATTATTTTAATGCTCCTTTTATTGAAGTTGATCCGTTAATCGCTGGTATTATTACGTTAGGTTTTATTTATGGGGCATATTTTACCGAAACTTTTAGAGGAGCTTATCTTGCAGTTTCTAGAAATACCTTAGCGGCAGCAACAGCGCTTGGTTTAAGTAAAGTGCAAGTGTTTCGGTATGTAATGTTTCCTTTAATGATGCGTTTTGCCCTGCCAGGTATTGCGAATAATTGGTTGGTGGTATTAAAAGCGACGGCGTTGGTGTCATTATTGGGACTGTCTGATTTAGTTAAAGCTACTAAAAATGCAGGCGAAGCCCTATACCAGCCTTTGTTATTTGCTTTGATTGCTGGGGCGTTTTATCTGTTTTTTACATCAATATCTAATATCATTTTATGGTGGCTTGAACGGCATTATTCTATTGGCATTACCAAAACTAAATTATAAGAACTCATGTTAGAAATTATTCAACAATATTGGCAATCACTATTATGGACCGATGGTTATAATATCACTGGTCTTGCGATGACGCTGTGGATTTTGATTTTATCGGTTTTAATGGGGGGAATTTTGTCGCTAGCGTTAGCAGTAGGTCGAAATTCACCAAATAAACTAATTAAATTACCCATTTGGTTGTTTACTTATATTTTTCGAGGTACGCCTTTATATGTTCAGTTATTGATTATTTACACAGGTATTTATACTTTAAGTATGGTTAAACATAATGCTTGGTTGGGCGTTTTTTTTCAAAGTGGCTTAAATTGCACGGTGCTCGCTTTTACTTTAAATACCTGCGCCTATACTACTGAGGTTTTTGCTGGTGCCATGCGGAATGTGCCAAATGGCGAAATTCAAGCCGCAACAGCACTTGGTTTTAATCGTTTTCAACTCTATCGTTATATCATTTTTCCAAGAGCATTTCGTATTGCATTACCTGCTTATAGTAACGAGGTGATCTTTATGTTACATTCAACAGCATTGGCCTTTACAGTTACTGTGCCAGATGTGATGAAGATTGCGCGCGATATTTATGCCGAAACCTATCAACCTTTTCATGCTTTTGGTATTGCAGCAGTGATTTATCTTTGTGTGAGCTTTACGTTGATTTTTAGTTTTAAAAAGTTAGAGCAACACTACTTGGTTTTTCAACGAGCTAATGTGAAAAATGATTAATAACTTCATTTAAGCTATGAACTGATATTTCCTTATTCGTTTATAATTTTATAGTTCCATTCTTATTAAAATAATAAATAAATCTGACAATTGCGATAGCAGTTGTCAGATTTTGAATTTCCGATATATTAATTTACAGGATAGAATTCACTTGTAGAATCGCTGTTATCGCCTTGATCATGGTGACTTGAGCCTGGTAATGCTCTAGCTCGTTCAATAGGTACATAGCTGCCACTCGGCGTTTCAACTTGGCATTCACCTAAGAAGATAGAATATTTAGTGTTGGCATGCATACTTTCACCCCTAAAATAGCAGTGAGCAGCATTATATAAGTCAATGCGACAAAGAATTGCAACGGTTAACCAAGCAATAAGGACTGCTAACGATACCCATTTTAAATATTTCCAGATGAAGGACCAAAAACCAATCTTCCTAAAATGGCAATATCCAAAAACAAGCAATATGACTGCAACAAATGCTAAACCTTCATATAACCAAAATAGCCACATAGCAATCTCCTATTTTTTTTAGCTTTTACTATTCTATACTAACTTTGCTTATACATCTATATGCTATATGCTTACATCCATGAACCATTACGAATAATACCAACAGCTAGTCCTTCAATGGCAAAATTTTGATGTTCTAAATCGACTTTGATTGGTGAAAATTCGACATTTTCGGCAATAAGGTGTACATGTTTTCCCTTACGTGATAAACGTTTAACCGTAACTTCGTCATCAATACGAGCAACCACAACTTGCCCGTTTTTAACATCTTGGGTTTTATGTACAGCCAACAAGTCACCATCAAATATACCAATATCTTTCATTGACATACCTTGCACTCTTAATAAAAAGTCTGCGCGAGGTTTAAATAGTGAAGGATCAACTTGGTAATGGCTTTCTATATGCTCTTGCGCTAAGATTGGCGATCCTGCAGCTACTTGGCCAATAAGCGGTAAACCTTCAGGCTCGTTTTGTTCAACTGGGTTTTCAAGTAAAAGACGAATTCCGCGTGATGAGCCTGCGATCATTTCGATTGCCCCTTTTTTGGCTAGAGCTTTTAAGTGTTCTTCAGCAGCATTGGCTGATCGAAATCCTAATTTTTGAGCAATCTCAGCTCGTGTTGGCGGCATGCCAGTAGTTTGGATATTGTCTTTAATTAGATCATAAATCTCTTGTTGACGTTCTGTTAATGGTCTCATAACATATTCCTGTTTTTATATACATATATATGTGATTATATACAGCTAATAATATAAAACAACTGTTTTATTCTATTTATTTGACAACAGGCAATAAATTTTCCAAATTCTTGCTATTATGCTCAGTTTTAGAGCGTAATTTTGTTAGATTAATGGACAATAAATTCCCTAATTAGCAAATAAGTTTGCTTTTATTTAAGGTTATATGATCGAATTACTTATATGCTATAATGAAATACTATTTTTTAACTTGGAATTTGCCTTATGCCTTATGTTGTTGCTCTCAGTGGTGGTATTGCCAGTGGTAAGAGCACTATCGCTAATTTGTTTGACAAATTGGGGGTACCTATTATTGATGCAGATATTATTGCAAGGCAAGTTGTCCAGATTGGTAGCGATGCATTTAATCAAATTGTTAAGCACTTTAGCCAAGAGATTTTGCTCGCTAATGGCGAACTTGATCGTAGCCAACTTCGTGAAATTATTTTTAATAATGATCATGAGAGGCTATGGCTTAATCATTTGTTGCATCCTATTATTCAACAAGAAACCCAAAAGCAAATTGCTATGCAAAGCGCCACATATGTAATTTGGGTTGTGCCGTTGTTAGTTGAAAATAATTTACATACGTTGGCTGATCGTGTATTGATAATCGATACACCTGTATCGTTACAATTGGCACGATTAGTAAAAAGAGATAATATTAGCGAATCATTGGCTAAAAAAATGATACTGTCGCAAGTGTCTTTACAAAAACGTTTATCTTATGCTGATGATATCATTGTTAATGATGGTAATTTGGCGTCGTTAACCGCTCAAGTCAACCAATTACATCAACAATATTTAGATAACTTTAATTGTAAGATTTGAATAGATGAATAACATTATTTTTGAACATCCACTAAATGAAAAAATGCGCACTTGGCTTCGTATTGAATTTTTATTAAATCAATTAAATACGCATTGTCATTTTGATCAAAATAATGCATTGGTTTTTTTTCATGCATTGTCTGAGTTATTAGAGATTATTGAACGTAACGACATTAAAGCTGATTTCATTAAGGAACTTGAAACACAAAAGCAAAAGTTAATTTCATGGTTAACTTTTGATGGTGTGGATTATGATTTACTTAGTGACTTGATTCGCAAGTTTGATGTGTTTTTAGCACAATTTAATGTCATTACCCGTTTGGGACAACCGTTAAAAGATGACCGTTTTATTACCGCAATTCGTCAACGCTTAATGATACCTGGTGGTTGTTGTAGTTTTGATTTACCTTCATTTTATTTGTGGTTAAAAATCCCACAAGAAAAACGTGATATGCAAGTAAAAAATTGGCTACAACATTTATCTCCTCTTGATGAGTCTTTAACATGTTATATGCAATTAATAAGACAATTGGGGGAATTTAAACCATTTATTTATACTAATAGCTTTTTTCAAGAAACTAATGGCGATGTTAATTTGATTCGTATTCGAATTTCGTTAGAAAAAAACGTGTATCCCCAAGTATCAGGTCATATGTCGCGCTATAGCATTCGATTTTTACCACTTGATGCTTGTGATAGCGTAAATACCGATGGTATTTATTTTGAATTAGCCTGTTGTTAGTACTACTAAATACTGATTATTTAAAAAGAAAGAGTCACAATGAATAAACAAACCGTTACCTATGTCAATTGTCCAACTTGCCAAAAACAAGTTATATGGAGTAAAGACAGCCCGTACCGTCCATTTTGTAGCAAGCGTTGTCAACTTATTGATTTAGGTGATTGGGCAACCGAAGAACATCGTATTGCTGATAAAGATATTACCGAGCAAGATCTTTGGAGTGAAGAAGATCTTAGCGATTTTGCAGGTAGGCATTAATGAAGATCCTTGGTATTGAAACTTCATGCGATGAAACAGGTATCGCAATTTATGATGATGCCGAAGGTTTAATTGCCAACCAACTTTATTCGCAAATAAAATTACATGCCGATTATGGTGGTGTGGTACCTGAACTGGCATCGCGCGATCATATTCGTAAAACCGTGCCATTAATCCAAGCTGCTTTAAAAGAAGCGGGCATAACCGCTAAAGATATTGATGGGGTTGCTTATACGGCAGGTCCTGGTTTAATTGGTGCGTTAATGGTTGGCGCATCAATTGGGCGTTCACTGGCTTATGCTTGGAATGTGCCAGCCGTTGCTGTGCACCATATGGAAGGGCATTTACTTGCGCCAATGTTAGAAGATAATCCGCCCGAATTCCCATTTGTAGCATTACTGGTGTCAGGTGGGCATACGCAATTAATTAAAGTGGTTGGTGTTGGACAATATCAATTAATGGGTGAATCGATTGATGATGCGGCAGGCGAAGCCTTTGATAAAACAGCTAAACTACTTGGGCTTGATTACCCTGGGGGGGCAAAGTTGTCAAAATTAGCAGAGCAAGGTTATGACGCTCGCTTTCACTTTCCGAGGCCAATGACAGACAGACCCGGGCTCGATTTTAGTTTTTCAGGTCTTAAAACTGCGGCGGCTAATATCATCCATCAAAATACACATGACCAACTTATTGACATGCAAACAAAAGCAGATATCGCAAGAGCTTTTGAAGATGCCTTAGTTGATACGCTTGTTATCAAGTCTCGCCGTGCACTTGAACAAACAGGATTTAAGCGTTTAGTTATTGCAGGCGGTGTCAGTGCCAATAAAACATTACGTCATAAACTTGCACAATTAATGGCGCAACGAAAAGGGCAGGTTTATTATCCAAGAATTGAATTTTGTACTGACAATGGTGCTATGATTGCTTATGCGGGAATGCTCCACTTAAAAGCAGGGCAACATTCTGATTTGACCATCAATGTGAGACCAAGATGGCCTCTTAATGAGCTTAATGTAGGTTAGGGAATTATTTTAGATTTTGCGATAAAAAATAGAAAATAAAAAAGTGGGAATAAGTCCCACTTTTTTATTGAAGCCCAATCAATGCTATTGATTAATAACATTGATATTAGATGATTATTCTTGTGTTTCTGAATCGGTCTTTTCGTTGGCTAATTTTTGGATATTGTGGTTAATATTGAATAAAACACAAATCAATTCTAAACCAATACGAGCTGAAATAAAGCCAGCAACAAAAGTGATAATACCTGTAAAAAAAGTAAATAAACCAGCTGAAAAACTATAAGCGAATAAAGCAAAACTACCTAAAACCATCGCTAATGAGGTAATTGTAATACAAAATAATGCAATCCAATATACGATAGTGATAAATGTTGGTGTTATCATTCGGTTAAAAAATAAAAAATCTTTAATAGTAAGATCTGAAAATTTAATTTTATTGTTCATTATATTTCCTTTATAAAGGGAGTTAATTTTATTAGTTCTATTTTTTTAATTTGCATATACAGTTATAATTTTTAAAATCTGTAAGCAACAACAATTATAACATAAAATTATTTTGAGATTAACTTATGAAAACTTATATCCCCGGTAAAGATGCTGCTCTTGAAGATTCGATCAACTATTTTCAGCAGCAATTAGCAAAATATGATTTAGAAGTAAAAGAAACTTCTTGGCTAAATCCGGTACCTAATGTGTGGTCAGTGCATATTCAAAATGCTAAATGTCCACTGTGCTTTGCTAATGGTAAAGGCGCAAGCAAAAAGGCAGCATTAGCATCGGCTTTAGGAGAGTATTTTGAACGGTTATCAACCAATTACTTTTTTTCAGATTTTTTCTTAGGAGAGCAAATAGCGAGTGCCGATTTTGTGCATTATCCAAGTGAAAAATGGTTCACCATTCCTGAAGATAATTCCCTACCTAAAGGACTATTATCCAAAGAACTACTTAAGTTTTATGATCCTGATCATGAATTGAGTGCAACAGATTTAATTGATTTACAATCAAGTAATGGTGATCGAGGTATCTGCGCTTTACCATTTGAACAACAGTCTGATAAACAAACTATTTATGTGCCAGTTAATTTAATTGCTAATTTATATGCCTCTAATGGTATGTCAGCCGGTAATACTCGTAATGAGGCCCGAGTACAAGGGTTATCTGAAATTTTTGAGCGTTATACGAAAAACAAAATTATTGCCGAAGCTATTAGTTTACCGAACATTCCCACTGAGGTTATTAATCGATATCCAGCAGTGTTATCGGCTATTGATGCACTTGAAAATGAAGGATTTCCGCTTTATTGTTTTGATGCTTCATTGGGTGGCGAGTTTCCGGTTATTTGTGTAGTGTTATTTAATCCTCAAAATGGAACATGTTACGCTTCGTTTGGTGCGCATCCAAATTTTGGCGTTGCACTTGAAAGAACAGTAACAGAATTATTACAAGGACGCAGTTTAAAAGATCTTGATGTGTTTTCACCTCCAAGTTTTGATAATGATGATATTGCCGACCTTAGCAATTTAGAAACGCATTTTATTGATTCGAGCGGTTTGATTTCATGGGATCTATTTAATGAGCAAGCAGATTACGAATTTGTCGATTGGGACTTTTCCGGTTCAACTGAGCAAGAATTTGCTAATTTGATGGATATTTTTACCCGCCATAATACTGAAGTGTTAATTATGGACTACGAACACCTTGGTGTATATGCTTGCCGAATTCTGGCCGTTGGTATGTCTGAAATTTATCCTCCTGAAGATCTTATAATTGCCAATAGCAATATGGCTATTGGATTACGAGAGCTTATTTTGTCATTACCTTACCAAAAACGTACAGCTAAACAGTACCTAGCAATTATTGAACAGCTTGATGATGAAAGGCTTGATGATTATGCTCGAATTCGCGAACTGCTAGGCATAGCAACAGGTAACGATAATGCTTGGTTAACTCTTCGCGTTGGCGAGTTAAAAGCAATGCTGGCATTGGCAGGCAAAGACTTAATACAAGCACAACAGTGGATTGATTGGACGATTGAAATGAACGAGTCTATATTCACGCCATCGCGCAATCATGCTTATCGTTGTTTACAGACATTAGTTAATTTTATTTTAGAACGAGACAAAAAACAGTTTAATAACTATCAAGCCGCATTTAATAAAATGTATGGTAAAACCTGTGTTGATGATATGTGGCAATATGCTAGTGGCGAAAAAACATTTTTTTGCTTGTCAGATTTTGCCACAGACCAAAAAACCACCAATAATAATTTAGAACAATTTGCTATGCATCAAAAGTTATTAGCAGTGTATAACAAATTACATCAGGCGATGTTATAGCTTATATCATGTCATAAGTTATATATTCAACTTCCACCGTATAGCCGCGGTGGAAGTGATAATGTTATTTAACCTTGTCGTGCAAATTCACCTGCTTGTTTAACTAATTCTTCGCTAGGTGTAATACCTGTATATAATACAAATTGTTCAAGCGCTTGAAGTACTGCAACATCAGCACCTGAAATAATAGTTTTGTTTAACTGCTGGGTATATTTTATCATTGGTGTTTCAACGGGGAGAGCAACGACATCAAACACAATATCAGCGTTATTTATCATTTTTTTGGGAAAAGCTAATTCTTGCGCTTCAATACTGCCAAGCATGCCAATTGGCGTTACATTAATAATAAGCTTTGCTTGTTGTGGTGGGATATTTTGTTCATCTTTTACCCATTGATATCCATAGCGTTTGGCTAACGCTTCGCCTTTGGATTGGTTACGGGCGACAATAATGCCATTTTTAAAGTCAGCATCATAAAAAGCCCCAATTACTGCATTAGCCATACCACCACTACCTTTTAAGACAAAAGGTGTAGTATTATCAATCTTATTTTCTACAATGAGTTTAGCAACAGCAATATAATCAGTATTATAGGCTTTTAAATAGTGATTAGTGTTAACAATGGTATTAACCGATTGAATGGATTTTACTGAATCATCTAATTCATCAATAAACTCAATACAAGCTTCTTTGTAAGGCATTGAAATAGCACAGCCACGAATTGCCAAGGCTTTAATGCCATAAATAGCATCTTTCAAATTATTGGTAGTAAAGGCTTTATATAAGTAATTAAGATCGAGTTTTTCATACAAATAATTATGAAAACGAGTACCAAAATTGCTTGGTCTTGCCGAAAGGGACATGCAAACAGTGGTGTCTTTATTAATAATTCTTGTCATAACAACAACCCCTTGTGATATAGTACAATGCTTTTTATTTTACCACTTTCTTTATTAACGTATATTTAATTATGGTTGCAAATAATAACGGTCCTAAAATTCAGCAAGAAAAAGCAACAGTGAGTGCGATGATCTATTTATATTGCCGTAAACAACATCATAGCCAACATCATCAGTTATGTGAGGAATGCAACGATCTATTGCAATATGCTATGCAACGTTTAACAATGTGCCGTTTTGGTGAAGAAAAAACGACATGTGAACGTTGCCCTAAACATTGTTATCGTAAAGATTATAAACATAAAATAAAACAAGTAATGCGTTATGCTGGCCCAAGAATGTTAATTTATCATCCTACAATGGCATTGAGGCATCTTTATAAAAACTTGGTGAGTAGGTAAGTTATTACCATTATTAACGTCTACCATGACAAAACAAATATTAATTCGTCATAAAGTTAAAATTACGGTTTAGTATATTCTATTGATTAAAAATACTAATTCCCAAAATAGCCCAAAACTTCCACCGATTTGTATACTGTGAAAAATTTGTTATTATTAGAAACAGAATTTAAAATAATGGCTCGATAAGAGTCTGGATCAAAGAAATGTCTATTGCAGTTGTTGAAGTTAATCGTCAAGCAGTTATTCATAATGTTGAGTATCTCAAAAAAATGGCTCCAAATAGTCAACTAGTTGCGATTATAAAAGCCAATGCTTATTCACACGGTAGTGAGGAGATTGCTCAATTATTACATGATAAAGTGAATTATTTTGGTGTATCGCGCCTTACCGAAGCTATGCAATTGCGAAACAATGGTATTAACACACCGATTCTGGCTTTGGAAGGTTTCTTCCCGCATGATGATTTGGATTATTTTATTGATTTTAACATTCAACCAGCTATTCATAGCAAATGGCAAATTGACATATTGCAAACATCCCTCCGTAAAGATCAAATTACCACATGGTTTAAGCTTGATACAGGAATGCATCGTTTAGGTTTTTGTCCTGATGAAGCAAAAGAAGAATTTTATCGTTTGGCTAGTTGTTCAGTGGTTTGCAAACCAATTAATATTATGAGTCATTTTAGTTCGGCTGATGATCTCTCTTCAGAGAAAACGTTAAAGCAAATAGAACTATTTGATCAGTTTATTAATTCCATTGATGACAAATCACTTATTGGCAAACGCTCGATTGCTGCATCGGGCGGTATATTAGCCTGGCCAAAAGCTCAGCGAGATGTTGTGCGTCAAGGTATTGCTTTATATGGCGTTTCACCTTTTGATGAATCTATTGCTGAGCTACAACCCGCAATGACGTTTAAATCTGAATTAATTGCGGTACGAAAACACAAAAAAGGTGAATCAGTTGGTTATGGTCAAATTTGGTGTAGCCAGCAAGATACTAAACTAGGTGTGGTTGCAATGGGGTATGGTGATGGTTATCCACGAAATATTCCAGAAAATACTCCTGTTTTGATTAATGGTCGAAAAGTACCAATCGTTGGTCGAGTATCAATGGATATGATTGTAGTTGATTTAGGTATAAATTGCCTTGAAAAACCCGGTGACGAAGTCATATTTTGGGGACCTGGACTTCCCGTTGAAGAAATTGCAAAGCACACAGGAATTAGTGCTTACGAATTAATAACGCGCTTAACTTCACGCGCAAAAATTCATTATAGTAGATAAATTTAGTTATGATTAAAAAAATATTTTTATACACTTTACTTACCCTTATATTAATTGTTGGTGGCTCGATCAGTATTGGTTATTACTTTTTGCAGCAGTTTTCTAAACAACAGATGCAAGTCACTGCCGAAAATCAAATGTTTGTTTTGAAAAAAGGCACATCCATGCATCAGTTAGTTGAGCAAGTTAAAGAAAGCCAATTGCTCGAAAGGGCATATTTGCTTCCTTATTTATGTAAATTAGAACCCTCATTAAGATCCATTAAAGCAGGAACTTATCAATTACATCCGCATATGACTGTTGAAGAGTTTTTGCAATTATTGGTATCAGGCAAAGAGAGTAATTTTTCGATTAAATTTGTTGAAGGTAAGCGGGCTAAAGATTGGTTAAATGTTGTTCAAAATACGCCGTATATTCAACAAACTTTAGCGGGAAAAACTGATGAAGAAATTGCTAAACTACTTGGTATTGAAGGATCGATTGAAGGCTGGTTATCGCCTGATACTTATCTTTATACCGCAGATACGTTAGATATTAATATCTTAAAACGTGCACATATGATCATGAAAAGTAATTTACAAAAAATTTGGGACAATCGCGATGAGGATCTTCCTTACCAATCGCCTTATGAACTCCTTATTATTGCATCAATTATTGAAAAAGAAACCGGCATTAGTTCTGAACGGGCAAATGTGGCTTCGGTATTTGTTAATCGTCTAAAAAGAAAAATGAAGTTACAAACTGATCCCACCATTATTTATGGTTTAGGCGATAACTATAAAGGTACTATTAGGCGCGTTGATTTGACCGATACTGAAAATCCTTATAATACTTATGTTATTGAAGGATTACCACCAACTCCAATTGCAATGCCAAGTTTAGCCTCGCTTGAAGCAGCAGCGCATCCAGCTAAAACCAATTATCTATTTTTTGTTGCCAATGGAACAGGTGGCCATACTTTTTCAACTACTTATAGCAATCATCAACAAGCGGTGAATGTATATCGACAGTTATCGAGTAGTGGAAATTAGCCTCAAAAAAATCAAATAATGATTTTAATAACGAGTTTTTATTGAGTTATTTTGGTTTTAACCTATGATATACATTAATGTACTGCATATTAATGCGGTACATTTTGTTTTGTTAATTACGATAAATCATCAAGTTGTTTAATAAGATTGAGCAGATGATTAGCATTTTGCTCTTTTAGTGCTTCCTCAAAATAGGGATGCAGAGCAAATTTAGGTAAATTTGCTTTGGCATCAATCATTGCTTGTATTCGCGGAATAAAAACCCACTGCAACCATTCGTGCGCTTGCATGGTATCAATAGCAAAGGGCTCTTGGCTTAAAAAAGCATCAGGATTTGGCGGTGTGGTTTGCCATAGGTCGATTTTTTGCAATTCTATAATAATTTTTTCAAGTTGCTTAAGTAGCATGTCTGCTTGTGATTTTTGTGCAAGCAAATTTTGATAATACTGCCAATCAAAACAAGGCCCAGGATCGGTTTTGCGATTGGGGGCAATATCGCTATGACCTGCGATATCTTTGATAGCATAAGTCTGTTGTAATAATAATGTGATGTTTGCTAATTGTTGATATTGTTGTTCGGTAAAATTGTCGCTATCACATCCTTCCATTTCAATACCAATTGAAAAATCGTTACAGTTTTCTTTTCCTTCAAATACTGACTTTCCTGCATGCCAGGCACGTTTATCAAATGGAACAAATTGAATAATTTCACCATCACGTCGAATAAATAGATGGCTTGATACTTCAAGTTGATGAATCGAAGCAAAGTACGGGTGCTGGTTGGGATCGAGCCGACCAGTAAATAATTGCTCAACATAAGGACCTCCATATTCATTGGGCGGTAAGCTTATATTATGAATAACAAGTAGTGATATCGGTTTATTAATAGGTCGTTCATTATAAAAAGGCGAAACAACTTGCTTTATACCTTGTAACCAGCCATTAACAATTTTTAGGGACATAGTGACTCCAACTTATTTTATAAACCGATGTATGGATTTGTCTGTTTTGCGATTTGCTTCGCAAAAATTGAACATACAACGTAATTATTAACTCCATTAAGGATTTTACTTTCCAATTTTGTTGTTTCGTTATTATTCCATTTTTTTGTTTTGCTATAAAGGCTCTTAGATTAAATCATTGACTAAAAAATAGAGGTATTTATGTCTAATCAATCGGGCTTTACGTTATTTGAACTTATGATTGCTATTATTGTTATCGCTATCTTAGCCGCTATCGGTGTACCAGCCTATCAAGGATACGTAAAAAAAGCCGCACTGACTGATATGTTACAAATAATGACATCATATAAAACCGCTGTTGAAATTTGTGCTGTTGAACGAGGTGGTTTAACTAACTGTAGCAATGGTAACAATGGTGTGCCAGCAAGTCGAACGTCGAACTATGTAACTTCAATTACAGTCAATAACGGTATTATCACCTTGGTTGGAACTAGCGCTTTAGCAGGGTTAACAACCACACTAACCCCCACAGTTAACGCCACTCATGGCAATTTAGATTGGAGCCGCGTTTGCACCACATCACCTGCCGATGCCAGTTTAACCAGTGCTTGTGAAGATATTTTTAAATTTTAATGTTTGTGTTTAAAAATTAACTGATAAGGAAGCATCATTATGCAAGAAGAACAGCTAATTGAAAGTATTGATAAATTACTGCTTGAAGCATTAGATAAGCGTGCTTCAGATATTCATTTTGAGCCTTATCAACATAGTTATCGTATTCGTATGCGTATTGATGGTGTTTTGCACGATATGCTATCACCGCCCCTTGCATTAGCTAAACAGATAACAGCAAGATTAAAAATCATGTCTCAACTAAATATAGCTGAACATCGATTACCGCAAGATGGTCAACTCATTATTGATCGTTATACCATGCGTATTTCCACTTTGCCTGTAATGAATGGCGAAAAAATTGTTTTAAGAGTAATGGATAACCATGAATCTGAATTAACCATTAATGATTTAGGGTTAACGGATGCAGATCTGTTAACATTCAAGCAAATTTTAAACTACCCACAAGGTTTGATCTTAGTTACAGGGCCAACAGGTAGCGGTAAAACGGTAACACTATATAGTGGATTAAAGCGGTTAAATAAAACCGAACGTAATATTTGTAGCGTTGAAGATCCTATTGAAATTCCCCTAGAGGGCATTAATCAAACTGCGATTAATCTTAAGGCTGGATTAACATTTGCTATAGTATTGCGAGCCTTACTACGACAAGATCCTGATGTAATGATGATCGGCGAAATTCGCGATCGTGAAACCGCCGAAATTGCCATTCAAGCTGCGCAAACAGGGCATTTAGTGTTATCTACATTGCATACTAATTCAAGTGTCGAGGCAATAACACGATTAAAGCAAATGGGAATAGAAAATTATCTATTGTCATCAAGTTTAAAATTAATTATTGCTCAGCGGTTAGTTCGAAAATTGTGCCCACACTGCAAAATTGTGGCAAGTGATTTGGTTAAGTTAGACAATGAATACCAACCCCATTATTTAGCTTCAGGATGCCCAAATTGTATTGGCGGCTATAAAGGGCGAATTGGATTATACGAGTTTTTAGTCATCAGTTCCGACATTCAACAGCAAATATTAATCAATCAAACTATTTTACCTTCAAATATGACTTCGCTAAAAATGGCTGGACAAAAATTAGTGAAGCAGGGAATAACAACATTAGCTGAATTAAATCGAGTCTTGGGTGATACAGTATGAAACGGCTCTATTATTGGTATGATGTTGATTTTAATCAACACAAAATTATCGCTGAATCATCACAGGCTGTTAAACGGCATTTATTGTTACAAGGTAAAATCGCCATTAAGATTAAAGCCGGTAAAATTATCACCCCACACAGTTTTAATCGTACAGATCTGCTGATGATTACCAAACAATTAGCTACCATGCTAAAGGCGGGATTATCTATTATTGATACATTACAATTGCTTGCTCAAGAACAAGCTAAACCGCATTGGCAATATTTGTTACTTGATATTAAGCAACAAATAGCTAAAGGCGAATTTTTATCCCAAGTATTACGGCAACATTCTTCGGTATTTTCTGCCCTGTATTGCGAAATTATAGCAACAGGCGAACTGACAGGACAGCTTGATGAAAGTTTTGAGCAATTAGCGTTATTGCTTGAAAAATCAATCAAACTACAAAAAAGTTTGAAAAAGGCAATGCGTTACCCAATGTTTTTATTATTGGTTGCGATAATTGTAAGTTTGGTGATGTTGTTGTTTGTTTTGCCAAAATTTTCCGATATTTATCAAGATTTCGATGCCGAGTTGCCTGCTTTTACACAAGGTGTGATTGATTTTTCTAATTATTTGCAACAAAGCTGGTTAATTTGGTGTGTAATTTTTTTTATCAGCTATTTTTGTTATCAGCGCTATTTAAAAGTGCGCTATCGTCATAAAATCGAAAAAATAATAATCAAAAGCCCCTTTGTTGGTCGAGTGATTCAAACTAGCTGCTTAACGCAAATTTTTCAAACCATTGCGATCACCCAAAAAGCAGGCATACCATTATTAGCGGGTTTAGCTGCAGCGGCGAATACCACTTATTATTGCCTTTATCGTGATAGTCTTTCGAAAATTATAGCTAGTATTGAGCAAGGACACTCATTTAGCCATGTATTGCATGGGCAACGATATTTTCCTAATTTATGTTCACAGTTAATTCATGTGGGAGAGGAGTCAGGTACGTTAGATTTAATGCTTGATAAGTTAGCTAACTATTATCAAGAACAAAATCAAACCCTAACCGATAATTTATCGCAAGCGTTTGAGCCATTATTAATGCTAGTATTGGCGTTGATTATTGGTAGTTTAATTGTAGCTATGTATTTACCGATATTTCAAATGGGCGAAGTGATTCACTAATGTTAGCATTTATCATTATCTGTTTAGGGCTTTGTGTCGGTAGCTTTGTTTATGTTGCTTATTGTCGCTATTTGCCAACAATTACGCCATGCCAATATTTATACCGTATTTGCATTAATCGATCTGTTTGCTCGCACTGTCATTATCGACTTAATGCTTGGCAATTAATCCCCATTGTTTCTTGGCTGATATTAAAAGGGCGTTGTTATTACTGTAAAACTAACATTTCATGGCATTATCTTATTGTTGAATTATTAATCTCGGCTTTATTTGCTATTATCTATTTTGATTACGGTTTGGGTTATCAAAGTGTTATTTTAATGCTACTTGGTTGTTATTTTTTACTGTTAGCTTTAATCGATTTTAAATACTTTTTATTACCTGATTTATTTACCCAGCCGTTAATGTGGACGGGTATAATGCTAGCTTATTTTGACATGGCTAACATCACCTTAACCGATGCTTTAGTAGGCGTTTTTTTGGGATATCTATTATTAAAAATACCTGCTACTTTATTTCATTTAATATCCAAAAAGCAGGGGTTAGGGGGTGGCGATATCAAATTGCTTGCTGCTCTTGGCGCCTGGTTGCCTTATACATTATTACCAATGCTATTATTTTTTGCTTCCTTATTAGGGATTATGTATTTTCTTTTTTTGCAATATATGATCAATAAACCAAAACCGAAAGCTGTTCCATTTGGTCCTTTTTTATTAATTTCTGGTTATGCTATTTATTATTTTGGTTAAAAAGTTTCAGAAAAAATAGATGTATTAATCAATTTATTGTTAAACAAAATAAGTGTTAAAAATGCATAAAGCTATTATCTTTTTCAATAGATGCAATATATAACTAAAATTGATATCCATAGTAAAAATAGTTATTTTTATAAAAGTTAAAATCGCGTTATAGTGTTAGCTTAACTAGCTAAGCCACAGGTTATTTATCAACTAAGGAATTACTTATGATATCTAATAGTATTAATCAATTAAAAAACGAAATGATAGCGTGGCGCCACCATATTCATGCTCATCCTGAAACCGCTTTCGAAGAAGTTAACACGACACAATTTATTGTTGAAAAACTCCAGTCTTTTGGAATTACTGAGCTCTATACCCATTTTGCCCCAACGGGAGTTGTTGGCATTATCAAAGGTCAGCAAGAAGGGCGGTGGATTGCGCTACGAGCAGATATTGATGCATTAGATATTATCGAAGAAAACAACATTGATTATTGCTCAACGGTTCGTGGCAAAATGCACGCATGTGGACATGATGGACATACAGCTATGTTACTTGGCACAGCTAAGTATTTAAGCGAACATCGTAATTTTGTAGGAACGGTTGTTGTTATTTTTCAACCTGCCGAGGAAAACGAAGGTGGCGCACGAGTGATGGTTGAAAATGGCTTATTTGAGCAATTCCCAATTGAAGCCGTATATGGTATTCATAACCAACCTAATATGAAGTTAAATCACTTTTATATTAATCATGGTCCAATGATGGCATCGTATGATGTATTTGAGATCAAAATAACGGGTGTTGGTGCTCATGCTGCTGCGCCTCATCTAGGTAAAGATACAATTTTAACTGCCACACAAATTGTGAATAGTTTGCAAAGCATTGTGAGCCGTAATGCTGATCCTTTAAGTTCGTTGGTAGTTAGCATAACGCAAATTCATAGTGGTGATACTTGGAATGTGCTACCTCAAAAAGCGGTGATCCGTGGTACGGTTAGGACATTTAGCGCTCAAGTACAAGATATGGCTGAACAACGAATTAAACAAATTGCAACTGGTATTGCAACAGCCTTTGATGCAAAAGCAGATGTGGATTATCAACGTCGTTACCCAGCAACGATTAATTACGCAAAACAAGCTGATATTGCAATTGCCGCTGCTAACAAAGTTGTTGGGCAAGAAAACTTAGTTATTGATCCGCTTCCTTCAATGGGATCTGAAGATTTTGCTTTTATGCTGCAAAAAATACCAGGAGTATATGTTTGGTTAGGGGCAGGAAAAGGAGCTAACTTACATAATCCTGCCTTTAATTTTAATGATGAAGTGTTAGCAACAGGTGTAAGTTATTTTGTTGAAATTGTTAACCAAGAACTAGCTATCCAAGAATTAGCTAATTAAGTAATTAAGCAACTAGCTGAAAACGGTAGATATATAAAACTGGTGGGGTAAATATTAATTTATTCCCCCCAGTTTTAGCTGAATAATAGATTAAAACATCAATCGGCTATTGTCATTACCGTAGATTCTAAATACGGTATTTAAATCAATTCCATTACTTAGTACTACTTGAACACAAATTCCATCTTTGTCATCTAGTTTTGTTGTAGCTAAGACTAAGCCTCCCTCTCGCCAACCACTAGCAAGTTTGTATTCAATAGTGTCTCCTACTTTTGGCAAAACGTCGCTAGTACCTTTAATGAGATACATGCCACGCGTATTTGCACCACGAAACTGTGCTCTAGCGACCATTTCTTGCCCACAATAGCAACCTTTATCAAAGCTGATAGCATCATATGATTGTAAATTGCAAGCTTGCGGTAATAAAATGGCCATATTGCTATCATCAATAACTGGATAACCGGCCAGTAAATCAAGTTTTAACCATTCGCTACATGGATTTAAATCATTTGAAATCGTTTTTGGCGTTATCATAATGACGCGTATTTCAGGTAAAGATAACTTGATGTAGGTGATATTATTTTCAGTTAAACAGTTTCTATCATTTAGTTTTGCTTTGATTTCAGTGGGAATGGCATCGCCAACCAATCCAATCATATTTAAATCTTGGACAGGTTCGATAGAGACTTTAGAAAAAACAGCATATTTTGCTAGTTCGGCAACCTGTTTTTTTACAACACTTTTGCGTTCAATGTAGTAAATATCGTTACCTCGTTGAAATAACAATAAAGTACTCCACATTCTGCCTTTATTGTCGCAATGAGCAGCATAAAGCGTAGAATATTCAGTAAGTCGGTTAATATCGTTAGTTATTTGACCTTGCAAGAAAGCCCGGTTATCCTCACCTGTAACTTTAAGTAATTGCCAGTCAGCAAGAGAGGTTGGTTTAGAAGAAATATTGCTCATATTTGTACCTTTGGGTGATGAAGAATCCTAGTACCGTTATGGCTAGAAATACTTATCTTCTGAGTGTATATAAAAAATAAAAAAATAACAATAAAATCAATCTGCAATATTTGAATAAATATTGTTAGTTTTATGGGTATTATTCATGTGTAGGAGTTTTACGCGTTGTTTACTGTAATTTGAGAAATTACTGTTATAAAAAAACAAAATTGAAACGCCATCACATAAAATCGATAGGGCACTGATAAAATAAACAAAAATAACCGTACTAATTTGGTTAAACGCGTAAAATTCATCAAGCGCATCTACACACAAACCAATGGACAAGTCAAAATAGTGATACGTACGTTAATGCGAAGTTGCATAATCAACAAATATTTAGCGACTTAAAAGAGAAAAAACAAAAACTTAAACGCCTTATGAGTTTTTAGCGAATTATTTTAACTATAAAGTGTAAACAAGTCGGCGTTCTCTTATACCTTAGCTAATTGACTTTATTGATTTTTATTACAAGTTGATGCAAAATGACTCACTATATAATAAATCAATAACATTGGAGGCAACAACCATGGTGAAGCTGTCAGGTGCAGAGATGGTTATTCAATCTTTGATTGACCAAGGAGTAAAACAGATATTTGGTTATCCCGGTGGTAGTGTTCTTGATATTTATGATGCAATTCATACACTAGGTGGAATTGAACATATTTTAGTTCGCCATGAACAAGCTGCAGTACATATGGCTGATGGTTATGCAAGAGCAACGGGCGATGTGGGCGTGGTTTTAGTTACATCAGGTCCAGGTGCAACTAACACTATTACAGGTATTGCAACCGCTTATATGGATTCAGTACCGTTAATAATATTATCTGGGCAGGTTGCTAGTAATTTAATTGGCAATGATGCATTTCAAGAGTGTGATATGGTTGGTATTTCACGTCCAATTGTAAAACACAGTTTTTTAGTCAAAGACAGCAAAGACATACCTGAAACCATCAAAAAAGCGTTTTATATTGCCTCAACTGGTCGGCCTGGTCCTGTCGTTATTGATTTACCTAAAGACATTGTTAATCCTGCCAACAAATATAATTACCATTATCCAAAATCAGTGACTATGCGCTCTTACAACCCAACCATACAAGGGCATAAAGGGCAAATTAAAAAAGCATTAACCACGTTGTTATCGGCTAAAAAACCGGTGTTATTTATTGGTGGTGGGGTTATTGCCGCCGATGCTAGTGGCGAAATTAAAACACTTGCAGAAAAATTAAACTTACCTGTCGCTTCAACGTTAATGGGTATTAGTGCTTTTCCAGGAACCGATAAACATTATCTTGGTATGATTGGCATGCATGGTGTTTATGAAGCCAATGTTGCTATGCATAATGCTGATGTTATTTTGGCTATAGGGGCAAGGTTTGATGATAGAACAACAAATAATGTTGAAAAATATTGCCCAAAAGCTAAAATCATTCATATTGATATCGACCCAACCTCAATATCAAAAACCATTATGGCAAGTATTCCTGTTGTGGGTGATGCTAAAATGGTGGTTGAAACAATGTTATCTCAAATTGATGAGCTAAATGTAGAGCGTGATTTAGATGCATTAATTGATTGGTGGAAGCAAATTGAACATTGGCGAGCTCGTCACTGTTTAGCATATAGCCATGAAGGTGAAAGCATCAAACCTCAAGAAGCGATTGAAGTATTGTATAAATTAACGAAAGGCGATGCATTTGTAGCAACCGATGTTGGCCAGCACCAAATGTTTACAGCGCTTTATTACCCATTTGATAAGCCACGTCACTTTATTACCTCCGGAGGGCTTGGCACAATGGGATTTGGATTGCCAGCAGCGCTTGGAGTTAAATTGGCGTTCCCTAAAAAGACTGTAGTTTGTGTAACGGGCGATGGCAGTATTCAAATGAATATTCAAGAGTTATCAACCGCGTTGCAATATGGCTTACCTGTGCTTGTTTTAAATTTAAATAATCGTTTTTTAGGTATGGTTAAGCAATGGCAAGATATGATTTATGCAGGCAGGCATTCTAGCTCTTATATGGAATCACTCCCCGATTTTGCCAAGATTGCCGAAGCCTATGGTCATGTTGGAATGGTAATTACTAAACGTGAAGAACTAGAACCAAAACTCAAACAAGCCTTAGCCATTAAAAACCGCTTAGTTTTTGTTGATGTTATGACCGATGCTACTGAACATGTTTACCCAATGCAAGTTCGTGGTGGTGCAATGAACGAAATGTGGCTTAGCAAAACGGAGAGAACCTAATGCGTTATATCTTATCAATTTTAACCGAAAACGAACCGGGCGCATTGTCACGAATTATCGGCTTGTTTTCGCAACGTGGTTTTAATATCGAAACTATCACCACTGCGCAGACTGAAGATCCTACCATGCACCGCATGACAATACAGACTAGTGGTGACGAACACGTCCTTGAACAGATCCAAAAACAGCTACATAAGCTAGTTAATGTTTACCGCGTACATGATTTAACCGAAGGACCTCATGTTGAGCGCGAAATTATGCTAGTTAAAGTCGCTGCAAAAGGATCTGATGCTCGTGATGAAGTTAAACGTTGTGCTGATATTTTTAGAGGATCAATTGTAGATGTAACAGCGACACATTACATCGTACAATTATCAGGGACTAGCGAAAAACTAGACTCATTTTTAGCCTCGATACGCGAAACTTGCAACATTGTTGAAATTGTTCGCTCTGGCATTATTGGTTTATCGCGTAGTGAAAAAACAGTTAAATAGCTATATTTATAATTAACATATTTATAGATAACTTATTTAATCAAAGGCGCATTATGCACCTTAATTTTGTCAAAGATACAATAATATAAAATATAAAATATAAAAGAAAAGTTATATTGTTAACTTTATTTATTACTAGCAATAATATAAGGAAAATATAGGGATGGAGTTTTATTGGTTATTTAAAGTTTTTTTGATAGGACTTGCTTTATTTTCTTGGATTAGCTATAGGTCAGAAAGACATCAAAATAAACAAAATTTAAATGATATTGTTAATGAACGCATTTCAATAAGAAAATTAACTGAAGATGAATTTCAGCTTCTAAAACCTTATTTGGATAATAAATGGTTGGTGTTTCCTTATAAATATCAATCTTCTCTAATTGATTTAGAAGTATCAGAGTTAGTAGGGAATTGTGTACGACATAGTTTATACACAAATTCTGAAGAAACATCTTTTTATTATGAGATTGGCGGCATTGAACTCTTTTTTCCTTATAATATGTATCATCATATTTCAGATTTTAACGAGGTTGAAGTTGTTTTTACCCAAAGATACGCATTTGTTGTTAAAATCAATGGTTATGATATAAAAACTGCTGCAGAGTCTCAAAATGGGGGCATATACTCAGAACTCGATGAACCTTGGCTACAAGAACAATCTTTTGATCTTGAAACTTTAGAAGATGAGGAGTCAAGTAGCGGCAAAGCAACGAAAATAAAATCAGAAACTGATAACAAAAATAACTATGTTGAATTGTTAGAGCGAGAAGAAACACCATTAGAATCAAAAAATAAAAACAAAAAAACGAATGGCATATTATCAGCGTTTTTTTTGATATCAATGACAGTATCTTTCCTGATGTATTGGCATTTGACTAATTCTGCCATTCTTGTTTTAGTCATTTTTAGTTTTATTCTTTTTATGCTCTTTTATTGGTATCAGCCAAAGTCTAAATACGATTTACATAAAGTAAAATGTATTAAAGGCTTAATTACCTCTAAACAAACTAATACCAAAAAAGTGACTGTTGGTAAAAATTATATTTTAAACGTTCCACATTATTGGTTGCCGTTCCTTCCTGATAAATCGTCTATTCCAGCTAACATGGAGGTAACAGTAGATGATAAAAACTTAATTTGTTATCAAAATATGCTTTCAATTAACAACGAAATTGAACGATTTGGGCCACCCAAATTTGTTAAATGCAATTTAATCCTCTTTATTACAGGCATTGTTTTATCTATTGTTGTCTATTTTCAAGCAAGTATTATTGATAATGCGTTATTGGCTTATCGGACTGTTAATGAAAGTATAACATCTTGGAATCTAGAAGATGAATCAACCTTAAAAAATAGCCCAATTAAAAAAGGTGATTTGGTTAACATAAAAATGAGTGGCGTATCGTGTGATGTCAATGAAAAGAGCAATGAAAAGAGCAATGAAAAAGGATGCCATACATTATTTATCAACAATCAACCTATTGAAAATAATCACGTAGCATCAATGGTGGATCAAATGAAAAGCTTGTTTGATAATAATTTTATTGATACTCGTATCGATCGTGATGTTATGAGAGTTCAGCAATATCAAGACAGATTGAATGAAATGTATAAACAATATGATAGACGAGCATCAGTCTATAGCATGAATATCAGAAGCCTTTATACAAAACTAAAAAATATAGGAAAAATTGTTACTACTTTAGATAAAGCTTGCAACGTTTTTGAATTGGATTGTCATAACGTTAGAAAAGAATTATCTATATTTTATAATAGTTCTAATTGGCAAGAAATAGTTAAAAATGCTGAACAGTATCCAAATCATGATGAGGTGGTTGATAGCAAATTTATATCTAGGCTTGATAGCTTAATTTCAACATTAAAGAAAGATATATTAGTAAAAATAAAGGATACGGTTTCAAATTATCAGCATCAAAAATCAAGCTTAAAAGTTGATTTATCTAATTATAGCTATAAAGATATAAGCACTCTAGAAAATGTAAATAATGGCAATCTTACACAAGATTCATTATTAGAATTAAAGTTAAATCATTATTATGATGTTCTATTGGCCAAAGCAGGAATAATTAATGTTGTTGGATTGGTTAAAGACATTTATTATCAAGATGACGATACAATATCAGGTTTAAAGGTTGATGCAAATTATTGTTACAGTATGAATTTAAATGATCTATTTTCATTAACATCGCCAGTTTTAATAAGCCTTGTTATTTTTAGTGTTACTAGCTTAATCTCATTCTTTAATGGCATAATAATGTGTTATAAATTAATTGCAAACCGTCGACGACAAAGCGAAATTATTAAATTTTATAAAAATAGAATAATCTAATTATGATATAACTTATTGTGATGTAGAAATTAAACGTAATTGCATTTAATCTCTACATTTTTAAAAATAAAAATAATAACTGGCAAGAATAAGGAAAACACAAAAAATGGATACAATTTCCACTTTAAAAATCATTTTACTCTTAATTACGTTATTTAGTGCTTTAATTGGATTTGTCCAGTGGTCAGATTTTAAATCTGAACGTAAGCAAAACAAAAAAAATCTAGAAGATTTTATAAATAACCGCAAAACAACAAGAAGATTAACAGCAGAAGAACTTGAGCTTATAACACCTTACCTTACCAATAAAAAATTAGTTAAACCTTATAAATTAAAATCATCATTAATTGACTCCGAAGTATCGATTATTGAGGGGTCTTGTATTCGCCACAGTTTCTATACCAATTCAGAAGAAACGGATTTTTATTATGAGATAGATGGTATCGAAGCGCTATTTCCTTATAATTTACAGCTATTTTCTTTAAGTCATAATGTTGCGGAAGTGGTTTTTACTTCGAATTATGCGATAGTTATTAGTTTTAATGGCTATAGTTTAGACACATTAGCGGATTTTGGTGCTACACCTAATAAAAAAAATAGCCTATATAGTTCATCGACTTCATCTTCCGAGTTAACTCGGCCAATAAATGAAGAAGAGTTGCAACTACTTGAACCTTATCTTAACAACCCAAACATGGTTGGACATTATGAACATAGCTCCACGTTAGCTAGTCCTGATGTCTCAATTATTGTTGGTTCATGCATTGCTATTAACCATTCTAATAATAGCAACGATCCTATCTATACTTATCAAATTGGTGATATTGTTGTCTTTTTCCCTTATGACATGGAACGATATGTTGAAGATATTAACATCGTGCAAGTTGTCGTTACTGAACACTATGCATTAGTAGTCAAAATCAATCAATATGACTTAAAAACAGCAAAACAAAAACAAGAACAACTGCAGCAACAACGGCAAAAGCAACAAAATAAAAAAACTTATTTTGAATCCGCTTGGAAAAGCAAAAAAGAAGAAATCTTACCGGAACAAAACCTAGCCGATGCCAATGACAGCATAATGAAATTTGATGAAGAATATATTGAAATAGAACCTATAATTAGTTATAAAATAGTTGAACAACGTCAAGAAACACCGATAGAATCTTCAAATAGAAACAAAAAAAACAATGGCATATTGGCCGCTGTTTTTTTAGCTTTAACTGTTATACTCTTTATTAAGTATTGGTACACTTTTGACTCATGGTTACCGCTATTTATTGGGCTGAGCTTGCTTGTATCTATTGTATTTTACCTGCGTAAGGCACAATCTTGTACCTTAGAGGTTAACCGCATAAAAACAAAAATTCACTATAAAGACGACATAAAAAACAGAATACTCGTTGGCGATGATCGAACTTTAAAATATCCCGCCTATTGGACTCCTTTTTTACCTTATAAATCTGATGAAGATGTTGATATCGATGTCATTGTAAAAAAAGAAAAACTACTTCGTTATGGCAATTTATTATCCATCAGCCGTGAAATTGAAGAATTTGGCCCACCCAAATTTATAATGCGCAACCTTATTCTATTTGTTACTGCGTTTATTTTATCTATTATGACTTTCAAACTAGTTGATATCACCAGCAATTTGCAACTAGCTACTTATCCTTTAGATAGCAATGTTTCTGTTTGGGACATTAAAGATGCCAAGTCTTTAAAAAACAGCCCAATCAAAAAAGGCGATTTAATTAATATAAAACTTAAAGGTGCATCATGTAATGCAGAAAGCGATATGTATTTGGAAGATTGTGATAAAGTGTTTATCAACCAACAAATTGCGAGCAATATTGAAGAAGCCAAAGCGAATAGTAATTTAGTCGACGCATTATTTGACGGCGACTTAATTAAAACAGTACGAGACAACGACGTAAAACAGCTTGAAAAAGAGCTAAATAGCGAAAAAAATAAAAAAAACAGCAGCTACAACAAGGAATACCAACCCGGCAGTGTGTTAAGCAAACTGTTACATGTTGATCACTTAATTCTAACTGTTGACCAAAGCTGCCAATTGTTAGGAGAAGACAAATGTAAACAAATAAAACTAATTCTAATCAAAACTATCAAACTAACCGACTATGAGCTAGACCAATGGCCACAACTAGTTGAATATAGCAAACAACACCATAACTACGACAAAATTATCGTAGCAAGTACGCTTGAATACCTAGAGACACAAATCAGCAACTTACAAAAAAGTATGTCATTTTACTACCTAGATAAAGCGAACACAGCTCTAACTAATTATCAACAATCACCACAAAGTGTCAGCTTAGCGTTAGCAAATGCAAATGAGATCAAAATCAACTATCCAGATGAAGACAAAGATATAGTCCTGTTACAAACATACTATAACGCCTTATCAGGAAAGGGCGGAAAGGTCAAAGTTTCAGGTTTAGTGACAGGGGTTGATTACCAAAATGACAACACCGTTTCGAATCTAACTATCGATGATGACCTACTATATCGCATCTATCAACACCAGCTATTATCATTAACTTCACCAGTATTTATTGGTGTTGTTATTTTTATTATTACAGCTTTAATGGCATTGTCTAATGGTATAATAATTTGCTGCAAACTTATTGCCAATAATCAACGAAAAAACAACATTATCAAAGCATATGAAAATAGAATCAAATAATTACTCTATTTAATTGATATTTTTAGCCTATATTCGCTAAACGTGTAATTAATCTAGTTGAAATTGTTCGTTCTGGCATTATTGGTTTATCATGTAGTGAAAAGCAGTAAATCATTAATTTTAGTGGTTAAGAAATTAAGACTCAATTGTTTCATATAGTTATTATTATAAAATAAGATTTATAAGGAATTAGTTATAATGCAGATATTAGGTTTGGTCTTCTTAATTCAATTTATTATTTCATTTATTTTTTATCCGATAAAAAAGTATAGAAGTACTAAGTATAAAAAAAAGCTAATGGCAGGTAGTTCGGTTAACAACCTCAAATCTATTAGAATGTTAACTGAAGAGGAAAGAAAAAGTGTAGAAAGCTATTTATCGATAACATGTGACCAATCATCAGGGGAAAAAAAGTCATTTAGTTTCTAGAGAAGTGATGTCAATATCCGGTGAGTGTGTCAAACAAACTGAATTTTCGCCTTCCGAAAACACTTATTTTTATAAAATCCATAATATTGATATTGTATTTCCTTTCAACATGGATCGTTACCTTAGTGATTATAACGAAGTTGAAATTGCGCTTACGCAAAATTTCGCTATTGCGGTTAAGTTAAATGATCACAAAATAGGTTCAGCATTATATGCTACCTATTTGGCAGATGAAAAAAATGAAAAACAAAGTTCGGTATATTGGCTGAGCGGCGCTTCAAAATTCTCAAAAGGCGAAAACTTAGATGAAAATATTAAACACACTGTAATTCCACATCCTAAACTGAGTGAAAAATTGGGTTACGAAATTTTATCAGTTCGAAAAGAAACATCGCAAGAATCAGCTTCCCGTAATAAATTAAATCGAGGGATACTCACGGCATTTTTTTGTTTTTTTGTAGTAAGCTATTTTAATCGTTTTTGGGATACAAAAGAGTTGAACGATCTGTTTTGGTTTGGAGTGAATTTTCTGGCTGCTATTTACTTTTATTTTCGTAAACCAAAATATAAAGCTAAAGTGCGATTTATTAATCAAGTAAAAGGAAAAATAAATAAGAAAATTGTTAAATTCAATGAGATTAAAATTGGTCATGATTTGAAATTAAAGTATCCTAAAAATTGGCAATCATTTATCCCTGAAAATAGCACTTTTGATGTTAATTTAGATGTTGATATTGACAGTAAAAAAATTGTTCGTTATGGCTACGACATGTCAGTTAGTAAAGAGGTTGAACAATTTGGTCCACCAAAATTTTGGGGGCGTAATTTATGGCTTTTTTTAGTTGGCATGTTCTACCTTTATGCTGTCAATTATCAAGCAAAAGTCAGTGATAATTTCTCATTTGTTTATCATCAATACAATCACGATTCTAAACGTTGGTTTTTTGATGATCCCTCAAAATTAGTAACCAGCGACATCAAGTCGGGTGATGTAGTGAAATTAAATTTTTTAGATGTGTCATTGGCATGTGAAGTACCTGTTAAAAATCAAGCCAATAGATGTATTCAATCATTAATTCACAGTGCAACTACCGATACCTCTTTTCATTTAGCCAGTTCCACAAGATATTTTGTTTTACATGGTATAAATGAAAAGATAAGTTCTCAATCGGGTGAAAGTGTAGATCAACAATCTGACAAAAACTTTCATGTAGATCATATCGTGGTCACGATGTCGGGATTCGTTTCAAATGTTGATTATGACACTAATCATACCATTTCAACATTAACCATAAATACGCAAGAGTTATACCAAAAAGATATAAGCGAAAATCTATTGCCAATTTGTGTAAACCTGCTGTTATTTTTGCTTTTAGCTTCAGTGACCATTTTTAACGGTATTATGTTCTTGTTGAAACTGATTCAGAATCGACTTCGTAACAATAGAATTAAAAAGTTATACGCTAATGGTATAATTTAGATTGATTTTCGCGATTATTGATATTATTTAATAAAAATTCATTAGCTAAACTAGTTATAAGTTTGGCTAATATGCTTGTTGAAAACATCCGTTAAAATTAATTATTCAATTGTTAGGTAAGACAGATTCTGTTATACTAGTTTCCCGTCTGATTCATCATATATTGCATTGGTTTTTTATCATTTAGCCTTAGTGTAATATTATTCTATTAAATAAATAATGGTCTGGTATTAATGGTCACGAATTATATTTTTGTTACAGGCGGTGTCGTTTCTTCTTTAGGTAAAGGCATTGCCGCAGCATCACTCGCTGCAATTTTAGAAGCCCGCAATTTAAAAGTCACCATGCTTAAACTTGATCCCTACATTAATGTTGATCCAGGTACAATGAGCCCGACTCAACATGGTGAGGTTTTCGTGACGGAAGACGGTGCCGAAACCGATCTTGATTTAGGTCATTATGAGCGTTTTATTCGCACTAAAATGACGCGAAAAAACAACTTTACTACGGGTCGCATCTATTCTGATGTGTTGCGTAAAGAGCGTCGTGGTGATTATTTAGGCGCAACAGTTCAGGTTATTCCTCATATCACAAACGCAATTAAGTCGCGTGTGATTGATGGTGCTAAAGGTTTTGATGTTGCGATTGTTGAAATCGGTGGCACAGTGGGCGATATTGAGTCACTGCCCTTTTTAGAGGCAATTCGCCAATTAGCCGTTGATGTAGGGCGTGAACATACGTTGTTTATGCATTTAACTTTGGTTCCTTATTTAGGATCAGCAGGCGAAGTCAAAACCAAACCGACACAGCATTCAGTAAAAGAATTATTATCAATTGGTATTCAACCCGATGTGCTAATTTGCCGTTCTGACCGCATTATTCCTGCTAATGAGCGAGCCAAAATCGCCCTATTTTGTAATGTGCCTGAGCGTGCGGTGATTTCACTTAAAGATGTTGATTCAATTTATAAGATTCCTGCATTATTAAAATCACAAAATTTAGATACCTTTGTTTGCAAACGTTTTAATCTTGATTGTAAAGAAGCTGACCTTTCTGAGTGGGAGCAAGTGATTTATGAAGAAGCAAACCCAGTTGGCGAAGTGACCATTGGTATGGTGGGTAAATATATTGCGTTACCTGATGCCTATAAATCGGTTAATGAAGCGTTAAAACATGGTGGATTAAAAAATCGTTTAACGGTGCATATTCGTTATATTGATTCAGAAGATCTTGAATCGCGTGGCAGTGAGCTACTTGAGGGCTTAGATGCGATTTTAATCCCTGGTGGATTTGGTTATCGTGGCGTTGAAGGCAAAATCATGGCAGCTCGCTACGCGCGTGAAAATAAAATTCCATATTTGGGTATTTGTCTTGGTTTACAAGTTGCTATGATCGAATATGCTCGTAATGTTGCTGGCATTAAAGATGCAAATTCAACCGAATTTGTGAAAGATTGCGCAAGTCCAATTATTGCTTTAATTACTGAGTGGAGTGATCAGTCGGGTAATGTTGTGCAACGTAATGAAAATAGCGATTTAGGCGGTACAATGCGTTTAGGGTCTCAGATTTGTCATTTAGAGCCAAATTCATTAGTATACGGTATGTATAAAAATGAATCGATTACTGAGCGTCATCGTCATCGTTATGAAGTGAATAATAATTTATTACCAGAAGTGGTTAAAGCAGGGTTAAAGGTGACAGGGCTTTCAACTGATAAAAAATTGGTTGAAATCATTGAAGTTCCTGATCATCCTTGGTTTGTTGCGTGTCAATTCCATCCAGAATTTACTTCAACACCGCGTGATGGACACCCACTATTTAGTAGTTTTATTAAGGCTGCTAAAGCTTATCAAGAGCAGCAGCAAAAATAGTTTTAAATTAACATTTGTAATATATCTGTCATATAGAGGAAAATAACATGGCAAAAATCGTTAAAGTACATGGTCGTGAAGTCATCGACTCTCGTGGTAATCCAACTGTTGAAGCGGAAGTTCATTTAGAAGGTGGATTTGTTGGTCTTGCTATCGTTCCATCTGGTGCGTCAACAGGTTCGCGTGAAGCGTTAGAACTTCGTGATGGTGACAAATCTCGCTTTTTAGGTAAAGGCGTGTTAAAAGCGGTTGAAAACGTTAACGGCCCAATTGCTAAAGCTGTAGTGGGTAAAGATGCGTTAGATCAAGCCGCTGTCGACCAAGCTATGCTTGACTTAGATGGAACTGATTTTAAATCTAATTTAGGTGCTAACTCAATTCTTGCTGTATCTTTAGCAACGGCTAAAGCAGCCGCAGCTGCTAAAGGTGTGCCACTTTATCAACACATTGCTGACCTTAACGGTACTCCAGGTCAATATTCAATGCCATTACCTATGATGAACATCATCAACGGTGGTGAGCACGCTGATAATAACATCGACTTACAAGAATTTATGATTCAACCAGTTGGTGCTAAAACAGTACGCGAAGCAATCCGTATGGGTTCAGAAGTATTCCACAACTTAGCAAAAGTTTTACATGCTAAAGGCATGAATACTGCTGTTGGTGATGAAGGTGGTTTTGCGCCTAACTTAGGTTCAAATGCTGAAGCTTTAGCATGCATTAAAGAAGCAGTAGAAAAAGCAGGTTATGTTTTAGGTAAAGACATCACTTTAGCAATGGACTGTGCTGCGTCTGAATTCTATAACAAAGAAACTGGTAAATATGTATTGAAAGGTGAAGGTAACAAAGAATTCACTGCACAAGAATTTACTCATTACTTAGAAGGTTTAACTAATGAATATCCAATCGTATCAATCGAAGACGGTTTAGATGAAAGCGATTGGGAAGGTTGGGCTTACCAAACTGAAGCACTAGGTCACAAAATCCAATTAGTGGGTGACGATCTATTTGTAACTAATACTAAAATCTTCAAACAAGGTATTGAAAAAGGTATCGCTAACTCTATCTTAGTTAAAGTAAACCAAATCGGTACATTAACTGAGTCTATCGCTGCGGTTAAAATGGCGAAAGACGCAGGTTATACTGCAGTTATTTCTCACCGTAGTGGTGAAACCGAAGATTCTACAATCGCTGATTTAGCTGTTGGTTTAGCTGCGGGTCAAATCAAAACAGGTTCAATGAGCCGTTCTGACCGTGTTGCTAAATACAACCAATTAATCCGTATTGAAGAAGCATTAGGTTCAAAAGCACCATTCAACGGTTTAAAAGAAGTTAAAGGTCAATAATTCGTTTTTACAAAAGACGTTATTGCTTAAAAAACGGTGACTAGTTCACCGTTTTTTATTTTCATTTAATTTAATCTTGCATAACCGCAGGAACAGTTGCACCAATTTAGGTTGTGTTGTACTCTTATCGTTTGATTTTTTATGGCTGATTATAAATATCAATATGTATTGATTTAATCGCCAGTAATTGACAGAATAACTAACTCGATTTTAATTTCTACTTATGAATAATATTACGAATATGTCTAGGCCAAAAAGTAAATGGCAACTTTTTAACTGGCTTTATACAGGTAAATTACCGTTAAACGAATTATGGCTTAATCCGACTTATCGTTATAAGTTTTTTTTCAGAACCTTATTTTTAAGTCCAATCACCCTAAAATGGCTTGATAAATTAAGGCAGTATCCATTACTTGGCGATTATTTTTCGTGCCAAACAAATTTGCCGTGTAAATTACAGCGCCCTTATTTAGCCTCTTGCTTGAGTCAAAAATCCCGTTATGACGCTTTGGCGTATCACTATGATTTTTTAGCTAAACAACCTGACAGTGTAAGCAAGGCTTTTTATAATCCGCAATTGCCTTTTGTATTGGCCGATGTAACGGTTAAAAATGAACAAAACATCCAAATAGCAGTACAAGCTCGTAATAAATTTGCAAGAGAGGGCGAAATCAGCCTTTATTTTTATGATAGCGATGGCATTGATTTAGCCACTTTAACGTTTTCAATCGTTGAATATCAAGGCAAAGCAACACTATTTATTGCTGGTTTACAAGGCACAGGGCATAGTGATGCGCGTACTCGTGTGCAAAAAGCGACTAAAGCGTGCTATGGACTGTTTCCTAAACGCATTGTGGTCGAAGCCGCACTAACGATTGCGCGTTATTACCAGTTAACGCAAATTGTTGCTGTGGGTAATAAAACTCATATTTATAATAATTGGCGTTATAACAGCCGTCAGGAACGTATTTTGTCTGATTATGATGATTTTTGGTTAACTCTTGATAGCAAACAAGATGCCAATGGTTTATTTATATTACCAAGCCAAATTAATCGAAAAACCATTGAAGAAATCGCCAGTAAAAAACGTTCAGAATATCGAAATCGTTATGCTTTATTGGATCTGCTTCAACTTAATATTGAGCAAAAATTAGCATCATTGACTTAATGATTAGCCGTAACATTTTAAAACATAGGTTTGATCCAATTATTTAAAAATAAAAATCAGGAATAGTTAAGGAATAAAATATGTATTTTGGTATTCTTATTGCGCTAGTACCGTTGGGTTTAGGTTATTTAATTAAAATTAAAAACAACAGCTGGATGTCTAAAATTAATCTAACTTTGAGTTGGATGATCTACCTCATTTTGTTCATTATGGGCTCTGAACTGGCTCATTTAGATAATTTGACTACTAATTTGCAAATTATTTTATGCTACGCTATTGTTTTGTTTGTTTGTACGTTTGGTGGAAATTTTGTAGTTTTGCTTATTTTTGATTACTTTTCCCATGCTAAAACAGTTAAAGCAAATCAAACTTATGATTCTCGTTTTAAAATGATTTTTGAGTCATTGCGTGTTTGTATTGCGTTAATTCTTGGGTTTGTTTGTGGATTATTCCCTTTGTTTATTTGGCAATATGCAGAAATTACCACGCAAGTTGTGTTGGTTTTTTTATTGTTTTTTATCGGAATACAATTACGCAGTAATAATATTTCAATCAAGCAAATTCTGCTTAATAAAATAGGCATAACAACAACGCTGTTAGTTACAATAAGTGCCTTTTTTGGGGGCATTGTTGCTTCATTTATTTTAGATTTGCCCGCGCGAGTTGGTCTGGCAATGTCGTCGGGTTTTGGTTGGTATTCGTTATCGGGTATTTTAATGACAGAAGCCCATGGCCCAATTATTGGTAGTGCTACGTTTTTAAATGATATTTTGCGTGAGTTATGTGCAATTATCTTAATTCCAACACTGATTAATCGCTACCAATTAACCACATTAGGTCTGTGTGGTGCAACATCAATGGATTTTACACTACCCATGTTACAAAAAGGTGGCGGAATAGCAATTGTACCTGCCGCTATTGCCCAAGGTTTTTTATTTACACTAATTATGCCGATATTTATTACGTTATTTAATTATGGAGCGATTTAATAAAATAAAATCAATATGCTACCTGATATTTTTTTGTTTGGGTTTTATCTAAAAACAACCATGTTTAGGAATAAAAAATGATGTAGTATCGATTCCTTCATGTTGTAGTAGTTTGATTTTTTTATCTATTCCACCAGCATAACCTGTTAAATTACCATTTGCGCCGATAACTCGGTGGCAAGGGATGATAATGGATATTGGATTATGACCAACAGCCCCGCCTACGGCTTGGCTAGACATGCTTGCTTTGTTTGTTTTAATGGCGATCTGTTTTGCGATATCGCCGTAAGTAATGACCTGGCCATATGGAATTTTGCATAAAATTTCCCATACTAAGTTTCGAAAAGGTGTGCCATTTGGCGCAAGCTCTAATTGGTATGGATTCGGTCTTTTTCCTGAAAAATAATCATCAAACCATTTTTTTGTTGAGTTAAAAATGGATAAATTAGATTTTTCTTCTGTTCGTGTATTGAGTGTGTGGCCAAAATATTTTTCACCTTCAATCCAAGCCCCAACGAGCTTATTTTGTTGACTGGCTAGGGTTATTAGTCCCACTGGAGATGAATAATTGCATAAATAAAACATATTGGTCTTTTAGTCACATTTAATAAATACACTATTAAATTATGCTTGTTTATGACGATAAATACTACAAATTTATCGATTTGGAATATGGCTCATTGGTGAGCCATATATTTTGAAGTTATTTTGCTTGATTTTTGCCTTTTTCGACGTAGCTCATATCTCCAAGGCTTTCAACAATAAATTTACCATCGTCGGTGTAACGAATTTTAGTAACACTTGCGTTACCTAATCCAGCTGTAATTGGTTTATCTTGCCACTCTTGAACCATAGCCATAATTGCTAAACCGTGAGATACCACAAGCACGTTGCCACCACCTTGTGCTTTGGCTGATTCAGCAATGGTTTTTAATGATGCTTGCATACGATTTTTTACTTTATTGTAGTCTTCGGCTTCGCCTGATTTTTCAACTGCGGCGATTGCATCCATCATTGTTTTTAGGGTAACCTTGCCTTGAGCCATATCCGCCATTAGCTCTTTATCTGATGCATAACCTAAATGCTGTGCTGCTGGTGTCCACATGTTCGGATCAAAATCTCCTTCATAATCGCCAAAACACTGTTCACGTAAGCCTTCCATTTCATTAATTTGAATTTTATCGCCTTTAGCTTCTAAAACAATGCGAGCAGTTTGTCGTGCTCTACCTAAATCACTTGAATAGACTGAAATAAATTTGACACCTTTCAATCCTCGTCCTAGTTGTTCTGCCACCTCGACACCTGGTTTTGTTAGCGGTGTATCAGACCATCCTTGGGCACGGTGTACGTTATTAAACATAGTTTTACCATGGCGAGTGACATAGAGATAAACATCATCAGCAAAAGCTTGTGATAAGGTTGTTATTGAAATAATTAATGTACTAATTAATATAATAAATTTTTTCATTGTTTTGTCCTCTTTATAATAAATTAAATCGGTAATCAATTACCGTTTCCGCCGAAAGTGAAGGTGAACGTTGGTATTTTCCATGTCTAAGTTTAGGTGTAAGGTCTGAAGCACTGACAGTTTTATAAGACCAACCATACCCAACCTTCGATAAAATAGAAAAATTTTTAAAAGCGCCACTAGTTGGTTTCCATATATCAAAAACGTTAATTTCGCCATTTTTTAATGTATTATGTTTGTAGTTAAATTGGCCATAATTCATATATAGACCAGTGCTATTATTTTTAACAAAATCATAACTCATTACAGTTGTTAGTACCATTTCACCATCACGTAAATAATCTGAGCCAGCAGCGGCAAGACCGTTAAAGCGAGCACGAGTATTTTTACCTAAATGTCGATTATAATATCCGATAGCGTTATGTTTGTTAGCGTCTGTATAAGCTAAACCGACTTTAATACTCCAGTCTTCTTCTTTCCATTCGACATCGGTTGCATAGTGCCATGCGTGATCTTCAAACTCCTTTTTGTTTTGTTTCATGGCATCATAATTGTCAAGAGCATAACTTCCGTAGAATTGTCCGCCTAAGATTAATTTTTGTATTGGTTTATACGATAATTCAATGACATGGCGCCTTAAATAATCTTTAGCAACACCATAAGAATAATCTAAAGTAAGATCTTTATTTTTATAAGCGATTTCAGCTGTTGCAATATTATTAATGACTTTTTTACGATCTGCCGTTAAAAAACGTAATTTTTTAGCGGATTCGCGGGGTAGGGTGCTATCAATATAAGCCAATGAAAAATAAACGTTATCATATTTTAGAATTCCACTATAACCAAGATAACTATTGCGGGTAAGATGTTGGGTTGAACTTATGATACCTAAATCCTTCATGCTATGCCAACCAGCTTTCCCATTAAAGTTAATAGCATCATTACCTAATTTTATTTTGGCATAACGTTGGGTAAATTTATTAAATCCGTGAGCGTTATGTTTGTTATAGCCTTTACCATCGTTATAAAGTAGATTACGGGTCGCAAAGTAATCACTGGCGCCTAATCTTATTATGTTATCATAGGTGACATCAAAACCGATCATGTCAAATAAATAACCTGATTTATAATCAAAGCTAAATGCTTGCCCCCAAGCGCTGTGTACCTCTTTAGGTTGGGATGCATTTTCTTTTAAATATTTCCAATAGTTTCGAGTAGAAAATACAAATTTGGTGTCTTTAAAAAATGTATCATCGAGGATTGAGTTTTGGGTTGTCGCATTTGCTAGCATAGAATAACCTGATATCCCTAATAGCATTATTGTGAAATATTTTATTTTCATTGTTCCTTTTCCTAATTGTTTTTTATATTAAAAAAACCTAAATACTAAATCAGAGAATAATTCTCTAATTAATATTTAGGTTTTGCCTGCCAAAAAGCAGTAACAATCCAATAATTTAAAGTTTTGTTTTATTTTTATGTATATGTGTTTTTTATAGTAATATGATTAATTTAAATAATTTATATCTCCATTCGATTAGCTATTTACCTTGTCACATGTTTATTAAAAAATAATAGGGGAGATGAGCAGCGTCAATCCTCCCAGATTATCTTATGCTTTCAAATTTTCACCTTTTGATGAAATCACGGATTGATACCAGTAGAAACTTTTCTTTTTATAGCGATTTAATGTGCCAGAACCATCTTGATTTAGGTCAACATATATAAAGCCATAACGTTTGGTTACTTCGGCTTTGGATGCACTGATAAGATCTATTGGTCCCCAACTGGTGTATCCCATGACTTCAACACCATCATTAATGGCTTCTCGGATTTGTACTAAATGATCATTCATATAATTAATTCGATAATCATCATTAATTGTATTGTCTGCTTCTAATTTATCTTTAGCACCTAAGCCATTTTCGACAATAAATAACGGTTTTTGGTAACGTTCATAAAGTAAGTTAAGTAGATAGCGAATACCAACAGGATCGATCTGCCATCCCCATTCGGATGCTTTAAGGTAAGGGTTAGGCACCATATCTAAAATATTACCTTTGGTTTTTTGTGACTCATCATCTGTTGCACAGCAACTCATGTAATAACTAAATGAAACAAAATCGACTGTTTCTTTTAGATCTTGTTTATCTTGTTCAGTAATATCAAGCTTAATATGATTTTCTTTAAAGAATCGATTCATATAGGTTGGGTAATAACCACGCACCTGAACATCCCCAAAAAATAACCAACCATGATTTTCTTGATGAGTTTCCCAAACATCTTCAGGTTTTGGTGTAAGAGGGTAAGCCACAGCACCTAATAACATGTTACCAATTTTTGCATCTGGAATGATTTGATGACAGAGTTTAACCGCTCGACCACTGGCAACTAATTGATGATGAATTGCTTGGTAGATTTGCTGTTTGGTGCTGTTTCTGTCCAAACCAACACCAGTGAAAGGTTCATGTAATGACATGTTGATTTCATTGAAGGTAAGCCAATATTTAACCTTATTTTTATAGCGTTCAAAAACAGTTTTAGCGTAACGAGTGAAAAATTCAATGACTTTACGATTTTCCCATCCACCATATTGGGTAACAAGATAATAGGGCATTTCATAATGTGATAAAGTGACTAGTGGTTTTATGTTGTGTTTTGCCATTTCATCGAATAATTTGTCATAAAAGGCTAAACCAGCCTCATTTGGTTGTTCTTCATCGCCATTAGGAAATATGCGTGTCCAAGCAATTGATGTGCGTAGACAAGTGAAACCCATTTCAGCAAATAGAGCAATATCTTCAGGATAACGATGATAAAAATCGATAGCTTTGTCTTTAATACTAGCAATATCAGTTTCATTGCGATTGATGATGTCTCCAAATAAACCATTTGGCGTACAATCTGATGTAGATAAACCTTTGCCTCCTTCACGGTAAGCCCCTTCAACTTGATTAGCGGCAATGGCACCGCCCCAAAGAAAATCATTAGGAAATTTTGTTGACATGTTTTACTCCTTATTTTGGGATAACGCTAATAAAGCCTCTCCGCTTTGAATATTATCTTGTTCAAAGATACATTGTATATCTTGATAACTATCACTATTAGTAATGATAATTGGTGTGGTAACTTCAAAACCAGCTTGCTTAATTGCCTCTATATCAAAACTGACTAGCAAATCACCTTTTTTTACTTTGCTACCAGCTTCTACGTGAGCCTCAAAATGTTGACCATCTAATTTAACGGTATCAATACCGATATGAATTAATATTTCAGCTCCAGATTCTGTTTGAAAGCCAATTGCGTGTTTAGTTCGAAATAATGACACAACTTCACCATCATCAGGGGCGACAGCTTGACCAACAGTTGGAATGATTGCAATACCTTTACCCATTAATTCACTGGCAAATGTAGGATCTTTTACCTCACTTAATAAATTGACCTTGCCTGACATTGGACTGTAGATCGTGGTTTTATTTTCAGTTTCCATATTGTTAGAATATGAATTATCAATTTCATCCGTTTGAGATTTATCTTTAGGTATACCAAAGAAGTAAGTAACGATTGTTGCAATTGTAAAGGAAATAATTGTAGCAATAACAACCGCATAAAATCTTGTATCAACCCCTTCAATTGGAATTAATTGTAAAAATGAAAATATACTAACCATACCAAACGAATAAGTGACAGTGTGATGATAACCAACAATAGCCCCACCAATTGCGGCAGACAAACAACCAATAACAAATGGTTTTTTTAATGGTAAATTCACGCCATAGATTGCTGGTTCTGTCACACCAAAAATCCCTGATAATACAGATGAACTTGCTAATGCTTTAAATTGTTTATCTTTAGAACGTAACATTACCGCTAATGCTGCCCCTGTTTGTGCAAAAACAGCCGGTAATAAAATAGGTAACATAAAGTCTTCATGATAAAGAGCCAAGTTATTCATTGAAAATGGTACTAATCCCCAATGAACCCCAAATATCACCATGATTTGCCAGCTAGCGGCTAAAATCATTGAAGCAATTACAGGGTTTAATTGATAGATGAAGATAATTCCAGAGGCAATAAGGTCACTTAACATTGACACAACTGGGCCAATAACCGCAAAAGTTAACGGTACGGTAATTAATATGCTGAGTAATGGCGAGATAAATTTTTTAAATGAATCATGCAATATTTTATTAAAAGCTCGTTCAAATATAGAATATACCCAACTCGCTAAAATAATTGGAAATACCGATGATGCATAAGGGATTAGACTAATTGGGATTGAAAAGAATTCAGTTTGTAATTCTAATGCGCCTCTCATCATACCGACAATATTAGGGTGAACTAATGCACCGCCAATTGCCATGCCTACATAGGGGTTACCGCCAAATTTTTTAACAGCAGAAAATCCTAAAATAATAGGTAGGTAATAAAAAGGTGCATCAGCAATGGCAAATAGGAAATTATAAGTAGGTGTTTCAGGGATAATAACATTGATTACTTGTAACAACGAGATTAGACCTTTTAAAATCCCGCCAGCAACAAGTATAGCAAGTGCTGGAATAAAAATGCCCGAAACCAGATCAATCAATTTAGAGAAAATCCCCGATTTTTTGCCTGATTGCGAGGCTGGTTGATTATTTTCATTAAGATTTGTCAGTTGCATAATGTCACTATATACATCAGCAACATTATTACCAATGACAACCTGAAATTGTCCTCCACTTTGTACAACAGTAATCACACCGGCTAGCTTTTTTAATGTTTCTGCATCGGCTTTGTTATCATCCTTTAATACAAATCTTAAACGAGTAGCACAATGCACTAAGCTGATAACATTGTCCTTACCCCCAACATGTTGAATAATTGATTCGGCAAGCTGTTTGTTTTTCATACCTTATCCTTTTCAAGGCAAAAAAAAACCTAAATCCCTTTAATTTAAGGAATTTAGGTTTTGCTCGCATAGCTAACTGCTTTTCTATGCAATAACAATCCAAAAATGATTTAATAAAATTAGCATGATTTAAGAATAATGGATATAGTTTATTTAAATATAATGATTAAAATGTGAGTTATATCACATTATTGATTTTTCAGTTCAGTTCGTAATCGTTCAATATGAATAGTCAAATAGAGACTTTCATCATCAGAAAGTGGATGTTGATATTGTTGTATTAAATGTAAATCTATCTGTTTAGTACAAAGATAGGCTAGTTTGTATTTTTGTCGTACTAGTTCATACAAAGAATTATCTTGTTGTGTTTGCTTGCTGTGGCTTATTAAAATACGGTGAGCAAAGAATTTCAAATGAGTAACAAAACGTTGATAAGATAGGCAATTTTCGTCATATTCAAAGTTAAAGTGATATTTCACTATATTAAGAATTTCGCGCATGATTTTAGTCATATTAACAATATTGGGCATTGTGTCATTTAATTGCGCATTGATAATATGAAAAGTAATAAAACCAGCTTCGTCTTCAGGTAATTCAACAGATAATCGTTCTTTTATTATTGATAATGCATACAAACCGATTTGAAATTCTTTAGGGTAAAACTTTTTGATTTCCCATAGAAATCCATTAGGAATATCAAAACCTTGTTTATGGCGTTCAATGGCAAAATGGATATGGTCGGTCAGCGAAATATAAATGCTGTCTTGTAATTTGCCATCTATGCATTGTTTTGTATGATTAATAATAATTTCAGATGTGGTCAATACCTCAAAAGGAATTTTTGAAAGTAATTCTTCAAATTTAGGGTATGTTTCTTTATTATCGAGTGAAAACTGCTTTTCAATAAGACTTGTATCAATTAAGTCACCTTCACGTTTTTTAAATCCAATTCCACGGCCGGTGACAATTAATTCATTACCTTTAGCATCAAGTGTAACAATAACATTGTTGTTTAATATTTTATAAACTTTCATTGGGTGTGATTAATTATATATGTCTATTTATTATGAATAGACATAAAAAAATCGGAAGCAAAAATATAAAGAAATGTGATAAATATCATATTTTAAAAAAATATTGCTTTTCTTTTACTATAAAAAAGCCCCGATAGGGTTAATGTATCGAGGCTGCTTAGTCTATTATTTTATTATTGTGTTAATAATTTATTCATGGTTTGAATAAATTTGCTTGGGTCGCTTAATGAGCCTTTTTCGGCAAGTAAAGCTTGATCAAGCAATAGTTCAACCCAATCGTTAAATGCGCTTTCATCTTGTGTATCGGCAATACGTTTAACCAATTTATGATCTGGATTGATTTCAAATGTATATTTGATTTCAGGCGCTTTTTGACCTGCAGCAGCAAATAGTTTAGCCATTTGTGTGCTCATTTCGTCGGCAGCAGTGGTAACAATTGCTGGTGTATCAGTTAATCGATGCGTTAATTTGACTTCTTTCACTTTATCGCCTAATGCGGTTTTAACACGTTCAATAAATGGTTCAAGTTCTTTTTCAACTTGCTTTTGCTCTTCAGTATCTTGATCAGCAAGTTTTTCAATAGATTCATCTGATTTGCTGATTGATTGGAATTGCTTACCATCAAATTCGGTTAAATTGCTCATCATCCATTCATCAATACGATCGGACAATAACAATACTTCAATACCTTTTTTACGGAATAGCTCAAGATGAGGACTATTTTTTGCCGCACCATAGCTATCAGCAGTAATATAGTAGATCTTTTCTTGACCATCTTGCATACGGCTAATGTAATCTTCTAGTGATACTGTTTGTGCATCGCTATCAGTGTGGGTTGAGGCAAAACGAAGTAATTTAGCAATCGCTTCACGGTTTGTAAAATCTTCACCCGTTCCTTCTTTTAACACTAAACCAAACTCACTCCAGAACTGTTGATATTGTTCTTTGTTGTCTTTAGCTAGTTTTTCTAGCATTTGTAACACACGTTTAGTGCATGCATTTCGTAAGCTTTGGGTGACTTTATTATCTTGTAAAATTTCGCGCGATACATTTAATGGTAGATCGTTTGAATCAATCAAGCCTTTTACAAAACGTAAATAGTTAGGCATAAATTGTTCAGCATCATCCATAATAAACACACGTTGCACGTAAAGTTTTAAACCATGTTTATTATCACGATTCCACAAATCCCAAGGTGCTTTTGATGGGATATAAAGTAAACTTGTGTACTCTTGTTTACCTTCAACTCGGTTATGGCTCCAACTTAATGGATCGGCAAAGTCGTGTGACAGATGTTTATAAAACTCTTTATATTCCTCGTCAGTCACTTCTGATTTACTGCGTGTCCAAAGTGCTTGGGCTTTGTTGACTTTTTCCCATTTGACTTCTTTGCTTTCTTCGTCAGTGGTTTGTACTTCAACAGGGAGCGAAATATGGTCAGAATATTTACTAATTACAGAACGTAAACGCCAATCATCTAAAAATTCTTTTTCATCTTCTTTTAAGTGTAAAGTGATTTCAGTACCACGAGTTTCTTTATTATCATCAGATATAGTATATTCACCTTCCCCTGTTGACTCCCACATAACTGCTTCGTCAGCTTTTGCGGTGGCTGCGCGCGTTCTAACAGTGACTTTATCGGCAACGATAAAAGCAGAATAAAAACCTACACCAAACTGGCCAATTAATTGGCTATCTTTGGCTTGATCGCTACCAATGGACTCTAAAAATGCTTTGGTACCTGATTTAGCAATGGTACCTAGGTTTTCAATTACTTCATCACGCGTCATACCAATGCCATTATCAGCAATGGTTAGGGTACCTGCTTCTTTATTAGTTGAAATGCGCACACCAAGTTCGCCATCACCCGCGTATAAATCTGGGTTTTCTAACGCTTTAAAGCGAAGTTTGTCAGCGGCGTCAGATGCGTTTGAAATAAGTTCCCTTAAAAAAATCTCTTTATTTGAGTATAAAGAGTGAATCATTAAATGTAGAATTTGTTTAACTTCGGATTGAAATCCACGAGTTTCAGTGCCTTGCTTACTCATTGACTAGTTCCTCTATTATATTTAGTCATTTCAATTAATTCTAATGGCGAAAATGATTTGTTATTAACTAACTTTTATCATTTTGCTCAGTTTAATAGCGCATTGCCAGTTAGATTAACCGAATAAAATTAACATAATGGTTTGATTTATTGATGTATTGCTATATGGGAGTAAAAAACCAGATTTCAATAGGGGTTAAGACATTTATTCATTTTTGGTTATTTTTTGTTAAAAATGCAAAAAGAGAGCAAAAAAAAAGCCTTGAAGGGATTAAGGCTTTTTAATTAAAGGTTATTTTAAATTAATAAAAATTACATAAATCCATAAACAAGAATTAAAATAACAGCAGCTGGAATAACGAATCGTGATAAAACAGTCCAAATGCTAAACCAGAAATTATTTAAATTTAATTCTTCTCGGATGCGTTTTTGGTTCATCATCCAAGCACCAAATATCACTGTGCCTAAACCTGTAACAGGTAACATTATTTTACTAGTTAAGTAATCAAGCAAATCAAATATATTTTTACCAAATAGTTTCACTTCAGCCCATTCATTAAATGATAAAATACATGCGATACCTAATGCCCAAATAATTAAACTACTTAAAATTGTTGCTGATTTTCTACCCAATGGTGTTTTTTCTTCTAACAATTCAACTGTTGGTTCAAGTAATGAAATAGAAGAAGTTAATGCAGCAAAAGTAAGGAAAATAAAGAATAAAACACCTAAAACAGTGCCGCCAGCCATATTACCAAAAGCAATCGGTAAGGTGACAAAAATAAGTCCTGGGCCTTCACCAGGTTGTAAACCGTTAGCAAATACCAGTGGGAAAATCGCCATACCAGATAGCATAGCTACAATTACATCTAAAATAACTACAGTACGTGCAGTTGATAGTAAGTTCACATCTGAACCCAGATAAGAACCATATGCCATCATAATTCCCATACCTAAAGATAGACTAAAGAATGCATGTCCCAATGCCGCCAATACTGCTGTACCGTTAATTGCAGACCAATTAGGGGTGAACAAGAATTTAAAAGCATCATAAAAAGATGGACCGCTAACATAAGCAGCATAACCAACTAAAACAAGTAATAGTACACCTAGCCCAGGCATCATCAATTTGCAACCGCGTTCCAAACCAGCACCAACACCAAGAGCAACAATAAATGCTGTAGCAAACATAAATACGGTGTGCCAAGTTAGTAGACTGTTAACATTACCAAGGAAATGGGTAAAAAGTTGACCAGTAGCTTCGCCATTAGCACCTTCGAAAGAACCTTGAGCAGCTAAAACAATGTAATCGGTCGCCCATCCCCCGATAACACTATAAAATGATAGAATTAAAAAAGAACCTACTACACCAATAATACCAATCCAGCGCCATGATTTAGAACGACCTTCTGAAACAGCGACATCTTCCATAGTATGAATTGGATTTTTTTGCCCTCGACGCCCAATTAACCATTCTAAAACTAAAATTGGCAAGCCAATAACAAACATAAATAATAAATAGGTAAGCACAAACGCAGAGCCACCCATTTCACCAGCCATATAGGGGAATTTCCAAATATTACCTAACCCAACAGCAGAACCCGCCGCAGCTAGCATAAATCCCATGCGCGAACTCCACTGTGAGTGACTTTTTTTCATAGTACCCGTACTCATTAATATTGTTTCCTTTAATCTCAATTAGTTTAATTTGCGTTGTGAAAAAAGTGTTTCTTTTATAAGTGAATTTTTAATCATGCCATGAAACACATCTATAAACAAGACATTATGCATGTTATTCGTTATATCTGTATAAAAATTTAGCGGGTAGTGATACAAATGTATCATATTTATTTTTAAGGGGATTAGCTAATTGTTATGCCATATTAAACATCTTTAATACATCAAAAATACAACTAAAAAAGGAAGCAATGTAAAAAGCGGTTGTTATTTTAACGAACCTATTTTTTATTAGTGTCGTCATGAGCTTATGTTGCATCATTAATAATAGTGGTAGGCAAGGGAAAAATGGGTAATAAAAAATAATAAACGTACTAGCATTTAAATAAACAAGATTAATTAGGCTGATTTATTGATAATCACAAGCACATAGCATATAGTTAATTTTAGATTTTACTGATATTAAAGAGTCACTATGTCGCAAAACATCGACCAAAACGAAATTAACAAATTTTCACAACTTGCTGCTGATTGGTGGAATCCTAATGGCAAATGTAAACCACTGCATATAATCAATCCATTGCGGATGGATTACATACAACAAAAATGCGGTTCGTTAACTAATCAAACCGTATTAGATGTGGGATGTGGTGGGGGAATTTTGTCTGAAAGCCTAGCTAAATTAGGGGCAAATGTTACTGCTATCGATCTTGCTGATGAGTCGCTTGCGGTTGCTAAAATGCATGCTGAGCAAAATGATCTTACAATTAATTATCAAAAGCAAACAGTTGAAGAACATGCACAGCAACACCCAGAGCATTATGATGTAATTACCTGTATGGAATTACTAGAACATGTGCCAGATCCGTTTTCAGTCATTCAAGCTTGCTCAGCATTACTTAAACCTAATGGAAAATTGTTTTTATCAACCATTAATCGCAATCATAAAGCCAAATTATTATTAATTTATGGGGCAGAATATATTGCTCGCTTAGTGCCTAAAGGTACACACGATTTTAACCGTTTTATTCGTCCATCAGAATTAATGACATTTGTTGAACAAGCCAAGCTGAATGTGAAAGATATTATTGGTATGGAATATCACTTATTTAAAAATCAATTTAAATTAAGTTCAAATGTTGATGTAAATTATATACTAATGGCAAAAAAATAAGAAATGTTTAAAAATGTGATCTAATTCTCAATTTTGAGATTTTATTCACTATTTTTTTTAAAATTCTCTATAATTCGGCATGTTACCGATAACACGGATTTTTATTTAGAGGACTATTTATTCATGCCATTGATTATAATTGCTATAGGCGTAGCTCTGCTACTTATTTTAATGTTACCACTTCGAGTTAATGGATTTATTGCTCTCATCCTAGTTGCACTAAGTGTTGGTGTTATGGAAGGAATGCCAATTATGGATGTTGTAAAATCAATTAAAAATGGAGTTGGTGGTACACTGGGTAGTTTAGCCTTAATTATGGGCTTTGGGGCAATGTTAGGAAAACTACTAGCCGATTGTGGTGGTGCACAACGTATTGCAACAACACTTATTGAAACATTTGGTGATAAAAAAATCCAATGGGCTGTGACGCTTACAGGTTTTATTGTTGGTTTTGCTCTTTTTTATGAAGTTGGTTTTGTTTTATTATTACCATTAGTGTTAACCATCGCTGCAACATTACGAATATCTCCTTTGTATGTCGGCATTCCAATGGCTGCTGCATTATCTGTTACGCATGGTTTTTTACCTCCGCATCCTGGGCCAACTGCGATTGCTGAAATTTTTAAAGCAGATATGGGACGAACTTTGCTTTATGGCACTATTATTGCTATCCCAACGGTAATTTTAGCAGGGCCTGTATTAGCAGGATTACCATTTATTCGTGCAATTAATCATCCAATTGAAGAAGGTTTATACAATTCTAAAAAATTCACTGATGATCAAATGCCAAGTTTTGGTATTAGCATATTTACTGCATTGATTCCTGTGATCTTAATGTCAATTCGTGCTGTTTGTGAAATGACGTTAGCTAAAGGCCATGCAGTATTACCTTATGTTGAATTTTTTGGTGATCCTGTCATTGCAACATTAATTTCAGTTTTAGTTGCCGTATTTACTTTTGGTATTTTCCGTGGGCGTTCAATGGCCCAAATTAATGAAACGCTTGCTAACTCAATCAAAATCATCGCAATGATGTTATTAATTATTGGTGGCGGCGGTGCTTTCAAGCAAGTGCTTGTTGATAGTGGTGTTAAAGTTTACATTGAAGAGCTGATGCATTCGTCAAGTGTTTCACCCATTGTTATGGCTTGGTTAATTGCTGCACTGCTTCGATTAGCGCTTGGTTCTGCCACCGTTGCCGCGTTGACAGCTGGTGGCATTGTGTTTCCTCTAATTGCTTCAACAGGGGTAAGTCCTGAGCTGATGGTTATTGCAACGGGTGCAGGTAGCGTTGTGTTTTCACACGTTAATGATCCAGGATTTTGGTTATTTAAAGAGTATTTCAATTTAAGCATTACTGAAACAATGAAATCATGGTCATTGTTAGAAACAATAATCTCTGTTTGTGGGTTAGCAGGTTGCTTAGTGATTAATATGTTTATTTAATCAAGCTTCATGTCTATTTTACCTCATCAGGTTTATCTTACTGATGAGGTATTTTTCCTATATCTTCACACATTTTGAACTCATTCATTTTTATTTATTTTCTATTTTAATAGAAAATAAAATTTTACTAGTTTTTTAAATTAAAAGCAGATAGAATGCTTTGGCAATATTTTATCAACAATTCAACTCAATGGTGAATATTGTCATGTCTCGCATAGTTAAAGAAGCCCTCACGTTTGACGACGTGTTATTAGTTCCAGCTCACTCAACCGTCTTACCTAATACAGCTGATATCTCTACTCAACTAACTAAAACCATAAAGCTAAATATTCCAATGCTGTCAGCAGCAATGGATACCGTCACCGAATCAGATCTTGCTATTGCATTAGCCCAAGAAGGTGGAATTGGTTTTATACACAAAAATATGTCAATTGAAAGTCAAGCCAATCATGTAAGACGAGTTAAAAAGCACGAAAGTGGTATTGTACAAGATCCTGTATCTGTTTTACCAACTGCTACCATAGAGCAGGTTATTGAACTTGCTAAAGAGCACGGTTTTGCAGGATTTCCTGTTGTGACCGAAAGCCAAGAGCTTGTTGGTATTATTACCGCGCGTGATGTACGTTTTGCCACAGACTTATCTTTACCTGTTACCGCAGTTATGACACCAAAAGACCGTTTAGTTACGGTCAATGAAGGTGAGCAACGCGAAATTGTACTACAAAAAATGCACGAACACCGTGTAGAAAAGGTTCTTGTTGTTGATTCACGATTCCATCTAAAAGGCATGATCACCGTCAAAGATTACAATAAAGCAGAACAAAAGCCGAATGCCTGTAAAGATGAAAAAGGTCGTTTGCGTGTTGGAGCAGCTGTTGGCGCAGCCGCTGGTAATGAAGAGCGCATTGCAGCATTAGTTGAAGCAGGTGTTGATGTATTATTAATTGACTCGTCACACGGTCATTCCGAGGGTGTACTTGAACGCATTCGCCAAGCAAGAAAGACCTATCCAGAACTACAAATTATTGGAGGTAATGTTGCTACAGCCGAAGGTGCTAAAGCCTTAATTGATGCCGGCGTTAGTGCTGTTAAAGTTGGAATTGGCCCAGGCTCTATTTGTACAACTCGTATTGTCACTGGCGTTGGTGTACCACAAATTAGTGCTATTATGGACGCAGTCGAAGTAGCGCAAAAGCACAGTATCCCAGTTATTGCTGATGGTGGAATTCGTTTTTCTGGCGATATTGCTAAAGCGATTGCTGCAGGCGCGTCTTGTGTGATGGTTGGTTCCATGTTTGCAGGTACTGAAGAAGCGCCAGGCGAAATTGAACTATTCCAAGGTAGAGCCTATAAATCATATCGAGGTATGGGATCGCTTGGTGCCATGGCTAAAGGATCTTCTGATCGTTATTTTCAAACCGATAACGCTGCTGATAAACTTGTGCCAGAAGGCATAGAAGGGCGCATCGCCTATAAAGGACAATTAAAAGAAATTATTCACCAACAAATGGGTGGTTTAAGATCTTGTATGGGATTAACGGGTTGCGTAACGATTGATGAATTAAGAACTAAGCCTAAATTCTATCGTATTACGGGGGCAGGTATGAAAGAAAGCCACGTCCACGACGTTCTTATTACCAAAGAGCCACCTAATTATCGAGCTGGAGTATAAAAAAAGAGGGGGGAACCCTCTTTTTATTTTGTATTTTATTTAGTATTTTTTATTAGATTTTGATTTGGTTTTTACTAAAAAATAAATATGGAATGGCAACACATTTTCAAACAAAAAAATTAAGGGGTAAGTGTTTTTTAAATTCAACGGGAGGCAAGTAGCCTAACGAAGAATGTAATCGTTTATGATTATACCAATAAGCATAAGCCGAAAAAGCGCGTTGTAACTCAGCCGTTGAGTTAAAACGTTGGCCTTTTACAAATTCCGTTTTAATTGTTTTAAATGTCGCTTCCGCTACCGCATTGTCATAAGGACATCCTTTCTTGCTTAATGAATGCGTGATATTAAATGTCTTAAAACAATCCGCTAATAACCGATTATCAAACTCTTTACCTCGGTCTGAATGAAATAAATCTAATTTCGATAATGGCAGTTTAATTTGGCTTAATGCCGACATAACAAGCTCTGCTGTTTTATGTTGACCAACATGGTAACCGACAATCTGCCTATCGGATAAGTTCACTAAAACACATAAATAGTTCCAACGTTGCTTAACTT